>DATIXU010000117.1:0-72592 GCA_035518275.1 Steroidobacteraceae bacterium | reverse complement strand
GCCGGCCTCGATCTGCCCATCAAGGCGCTGGTGTTCGAGGATGCCGCCGGCAAGACCTGGGTCGCCTGGAACGATCCGCACTACATCGTGCGGCGTCACGGCCTGCCGGCATCGCTCGCGGCCAACCTCGCCGCGGTCGTGCCGTTGATCGAGCGCGCCGCTCAGCCGAACGCGAGGTAGATCCCGTAGCTGGCGACCACCAGCACGAGAAACGCGCACAGCAAGAGCTCGGTGCGCACGCTCGAGGCGTCGTGGACCGTGGCGTCGTCGATGAGGCGCGTGGTGCGCACGAAGCGCACCGTCGAGAGCACCACCAGCGCGATGCCGCCGAAGATGAGCGCCAGCCCGTCGTAGCGCCCGCCCCTGCCCGAGAACTTCACCAGCTGCGCGGGGCGCTCGTTGAGCGCCCCGGCCGCGATCGCGAGCAGGAACAGGTTGAACTTCTCGATCACGAAGCCGAAGGCGATCATCGCCAGGCCGGTGCGCACCCAGGCGAGAAACGTGCGTTCGTTCGCCGCGTGCTCGCGGTAACTCGTGATCATTGCGATCCTCCGTTGCTATCGATGGGAGCACAGTTGGTGCGGCCGGACAGCGCACAGTCCTCGAGCCGCGTGGAGTGCCCGAGCAGCTTCACGAGCGCGAGACCGAGCAGGATCAGAGCGAGTGCCACCAGGAGCCCGATCACCGCCGCGCGGCGCGACGGCGGCTCGTGCCGGTCCTGCGGCCCCTCAGGCATGAATGCGCCTCATGGCCGGATCGTATAGCGGCCGCGCCGAGACCACGGCCGGATAGAGCCTGCCGGCGATCTCGACCTGCCATTCCCCGCCCGCGAGATACGCCTCATCGACCGTCACCTTCGGCTCGATCATCGCGAGCCCGACGGCGCCGCCCAGGGTGTGGCCGTAGGACGCGGCGCGCACGTAGCCGACCGCCACCCCGTCGCGGCGCACGATCTCGGCGTGAAACATGAGGGGCTCGGGATCCTTCACCAGCACCTGCACTAGGCGGCGCTTGAGCGGACCGGCGGCTTTCTGCGCGAGCACCGCCTCCCTGCCGATGAAGCCCTCCGGCTTCTTCAGGTCCAGCGCGAAGCCGAGGCCGACCTCGTAGGGGACGTCGGTGTTGTCGATGTCGTGGCCGTAGTCGCGGTAGCCCTTCTCCATGCGCAGGCTCCCGAGCGCCTTGAGCCCGGCGAGCTTGAGTCCCCGCTCGCGTCCCGCCGTAACCAGGCGGTCGTACACATGGGTCGCCTGCTCGGCCGGCACGTACAGCTCGTAGCCGAGCTCGCCCAGGTAGGTGATGCGGATGCACAGCACGCGCGCGAAGCCGATGTCGATCTCGCGCGCGGCGCGGAACGGGAAGGCTTGGTTCGAGAGATCGGCGCTGGTCAGCTTCTGCAGCAGCGCGCGCGAGCCCGGCCCCTGCACGTTGAGCTGCCCGTAGGCGGAAGTCACGTCGGTGACGCAGGCATGCGCATCTGCGGGAATGTGGCGCCACATCCAGGTCTCGGCGTGCCGCACCATGGTATCGGTCACCACCACCAGGTAACGGTCGTCACCGAGCTTGGTGACGGTGAGGTCGGCCTCGAGGCGTCCGGTCTCGTTCAGCCACTGCGTGTAGGTGATGACCCCGGCGGGGCCGTCGACCTGATTGGCGGAGATGCGATTCAGGCTCCTTCCGGCATCGCGCCCCTGCACCAGAAATTTCCCCATGAACGACATATCCATGAGGATCACGCTCTCGCGCGCGGCGCGATGCTCCTCGCGCCAGCGCGCAAACCAGCTCGGGCGCCCCCAGGTCAGCGGTCCGGCGTCGGGCGTGGTCCCGGGCTCGCCGTACCAGGCGGGGCTCTCCCAGCCGCTCACCTCGATGAAGTGCGCGCCGGCCGCCGCGAGCCGCTCGTGGAAGGGCGACTTGCGCACGCCCCGCGCGGTCGTGAGCGACATGAAAGGATAGTGGCACTTGTAGACCAGACCGAGCGATTCGACGGTGCGCTCGCGCCGGTACTCGGGGTTGGTCTGCGTCGGATGCAGCCGATCGATGTTGAAGCCGGTGACGTCGACGTCGGGGTGGCCGGTCACGATCCAGTGGGCGAGCACCCGCCCGAGGCCGCCGCCGGTCAGCACCCCGATGGAGTTGAGCCCGGCCGCCACGAAGTAACCCGCGAGCTCCGGCGCTTCCCCGACGATGGGGCGCAGATCCGGCGTGAAGCTCTCCGGACCGCAGAAGAAACGCTTCATGCCGACCTCCTGCGTGATCGGCACGCGCGACATGGCACGCTCGAGGAACGGCGTCATGCGCTCCCAATCGGGCGGCAGCTCGCCGAAGGAGAAATCCCCCGGGATCCCCTCGACCTTCCACGGCGCACACACCGGCTCGAAGAGCCCGACCATGAGGCCGCCGCCCTCCTCGCGGTAATAGCCGTAACAGCCCGGATCCTCGAGCACCGGCATGTTCGGCGGCAGATCCCGGATGGGCTCGGTGATGAGGTAATAGTGCTCGGCGGCCTGATTGGCGATGGTGACGCCGCTCGCCGCGCCGAGCTGGCGTGCCCACATCCCGGCGCAGTTGACGACGATCTCGGTGCTGATGTCGCCGTGCGCGGTACGCACACCGCTGACGCGCCCGCGCGAGCGCAACACGGCGGTGGCGGCCAGCCCCTCGATGATCCTGACACCCCTCTGGCGTGCACCCTTGGCGAGCGCCATGGTGACGTCCACGGGATTGACGCGGCCGTCCTCCTTCACATAGAAGCCGGCTTCGATGTCGTCGACGCGCGCGAGCGGAAAGAGCTCGAGCACCTCGCGCGGCGAGAGCTCCTCGACGTTGACACCGCAGTAGCGGTTGAAGGCCGCGACGCGCCGGTACTCCTCCAGCCGGTCCCGGTCGGAGGCGACCTCGATGAAGCCGATCTGCGCCAGTCCGGTCGACTGGCCGGTCTCGGCCTCGAGACGCCGGTAGAGATCGCGCGAGTACTTGCGCATCTCGGTCGAGGTCTCGGAGGTCGAGCCGAAGGTCACCATCAGGCCCGCGGCGTGCCAGGTGGTGCCGGAGGTCAGCCGGTCGCGCTCGAGCAGCACCACGTCCTTCCAGCCCATCGCCGCCAGGTGGTAGGCGACGGAGGTGCCGATGATGCCGCCCCCGACGACCACCACGCGGGCGTGGGAGGGAATTGCAGCGGGCGGATCGGCGTTCACGCCCTCTACATCTTGCCGAATCGGTAGCTCAGACGCACGCCGTAGACCCGCGGCTCGTTGACGGTCTGGCGCAGGTCGAAATTACCGGTATTCGTATAGAGGATCGCGTTCTTGTTCGTGAGGTTGGTGACGTAGAGCTCCGCCAGCCAGCGCTCGCCGCCGGCGGGTTGCAGCCCGAAACGCACGTTCATGAGCGTGTACGCCGGCTGCAGCATGCGCGGGAAGCCGTTCGAGCCGACCACATGCAGGTCATCCCACATGTCGCCCTTGTGCGCGATGTCGAACTGGCCGTAGCCGCTCAGCCGCGCGCTGAGCGGGTGCTCGTAGCGCACATTGGCGCTGTAGCTGAAGTAGGGCACGTACGGCAGCCGCTCGCCGACGTTGGCCTCGAACGTGGCGTAATGGCTCGAGATCAGATGCGAGTCGGTGTAGCTGCCGGAGGCCTGCAGTGCCCAGTTCTCGTTCACCTTATAATCGACGTTGGACTCGGCGCCGTAGATGCGCGCCTCGCCGACGTTGGCGTTGAAGCTGCTCGACGGGCAGATGTTGATGTCGTAGATCAGCGTCTGCAGATCCTTCCAGTCCATGTAGTAGGCCGCGCCGTTCCACAGCAGCCGGCCGTTCAGGCTGGTGGTCTTCCACCCGATCTCGTAGTTATTGAGTGTGTCGGGCACGTACTCCGGCGGCACGCCGTTCGCATAGCATCCGGGAGGATCGCCGGAATTGGCGCCACCGTCGCGGAATCCCTGGGCCCAGTCGGCGTACAGCATCACCGTGTCGGTGACCTTGTAGTTCATACCGAGCTTGCTGTCCCACTTGTGCGAGGAGCCCTGCGACAGGGCCGGCGTGGTGGCGTCGTAGGCGAACTGTCCGTAGGGACTGTAGTACTTGAAGTCGGAGTGGAAATGCACCGTGCCCGCTTCGACATTGAGCTTACTGGTGATGTCGTAGCTGATGTCGGCGAATTCGGTGGTCTGCAGGTAATCCGAGCGCGTGGTATAGGCGTACCACTGTCCCGGCGGGAGCGAGGAGCCGGTGGTCCCGTAGTAGTAGTTCTCGTATTGAAACGCAGCGCCGTCGGTCCTGAGTCCCGGCATGAAATAGGTGCTGCCGGAGTTCTGGTCGCGGGTCTTCTCCCAATAGAGCCCCCCCAGCCAATGAAAGCGCCCGCCCGGCTTCGACACCAGCCGCAGCTCGTCCGACCAGCGCTCCGGGTTCGTGTGGTACTCGTAGTACTGCAGCGGCGGGTTGCAGCCGGTGAACGGCGTGCCGCCGTAGGTCGGATCGCTCAGACAGGTGAAACCCTCCTGAGCCCCGCCCAGGTAGTTCTCCATGTACTGCGAGTACTCGTCCCAGCGGCGCGTCGGCAGGTCCCAGTAGGTGCTCGCGAACACCAGATCGGCGATGCCGACGTCGCCGTCGACGTGCAGCTGCCCTATCTTCGCCTGATTGCTCAGCGCCTGCGGGCCGAAGCGCTCGACCGTCAGCGGGGCGAGCCCGGGAACCTGGTCCCAGGCGCCGTCGGAGGACATGCGCTGATAATCGTAGCTGAAGAGCGCGCTCCACTTCTCGCTGAAGACCGCCTTGAGGGCGATGCGCCCGCCCTCCTGGTGCTCGCGGTTGTAGCCCTCGCGCGCCCACTCGGAGTTGTCCGAGACCGCACCGTTCACCCAGGTGCGCGTAGTCAGCTGATTGGTGATGAAGCCGCCGTGCGAAGCGCTGAACGCGGATGCGCGCAGGCCGAGCACGCCGTCGATCAGCGGAATATTGACGAATCCCTCGTAGGTCCAGTTCTGCTGCGCGCTCTGGATCTGGCCGCCGTCGAAATCGGCACCGCCGCTGAACGCGTTCACGTCGGGCTTGTTGGTAATGTAACGGACCGCGCCCGCCATCGAGCTGGCGCCGAAGGTCGTGCCCTGTGGGCCGTTCAATACCTCGATGCGCTGAATGTCGTACAGGTGCAGGTCGGGTTCCACCCCGAACCAGCTGAGCGAGCTGTCATCGAGGAAGAAGCCGGTCGCGGAGGTGTTCGCGTAGTTCGGGTTGCTGCCGTCGGAGACGCCACGCATGAAGAAGGTCTGCGTCCCCGGGCCGATGCTGATGAAGGAGATCGATGGGACCTTGGTCGCGTAGTCGGCGAACTCGACGATGCCGAGGTTCTGCACGTCCTTCTGCGTCAGCACGTCGATGCTGATCGGAACGTCCTGCAGGTTCTCGGCGCGCTTGCGCGCCGTGACTACGATTTCCGCCAACCCACCCGCGGCGGAACTCTCCGCGGCCGGCGCGGCATCGAGCGCCTGCGCGCCGCTCCAGGATCCGGTCCCGGCCAGAGCCGCGGCGACCGCGAGGCCGATCCTCGAGGGCATGGCCGGCGCAGGCGGCACGCCGCTGCGCGAAAGCAGAAGGATGCAAGAATCGCGGTTTTCAGCTGAACGCATCGGACGCCCTCCCCGCCTTTTTATGTCACGGCCGCGATACTACCCGCCGCGCGCCGGAATCATCCTTCGAGCACGAGTCCCCAGTCAAACGCTCGTTCAATAATCATGGCCCAAGGGCGTTGCCGGCTCAATTACCCGAAGCGCTCGAGGCAGGCGCCGAGCGCCAGGCGCAATGGCTCGAGCTCATTTTCAAAATGCCGCCAGTAGCCCACGGCCTGGGTATAGATCGGCCGGCGCACCTGCTCGGCGCTCGGCGTGCGCACCGGACGCGAGGTTTCATGAAAGTTGAGGCAGGCCGGCTCGAACGGCAGCCCACAATGCTCGAGCAGCCGGCGGATGCTCGCTTCCGGATCGCGCACCAGCTCCTCGTATTGAACGTGCAGGACCTTGCCCGGTAGAGCCGCGTCCCAGTGATCCATCAGCGACAGGTAGCAGCGGTAGTACCGCCCGAGATCCTCGAGATCGTAGCTGAAGGTCTGGCCGGAGGCGAAGTGCTGCTTGAAGGTGCTGAAGCATGCATCCATCGGATGCCGCCGCGCATCGACGATGGTCGCATGCGGCAGGATGGCCTGAATCAGGCCCACATGACTGAAGTTATTGGGCAGCTTGTCGGTGAAATGCGCGCGTCCGCGCCGTAGCGGCGCGGTTTCGGCGACATAGCGGCTGCCGAGCGCCGCGAGCTGCGCGACGGATGCGCCCCCGACCGCTTCGGGGTAGCCGTCGCGGTTCGGCGCCTGGTCCTCGAACGCGCGCACCAGGTTGATGATGTTCGGCAGTTCCATCGTGCCATCCACCCGCGAGTGGCTGGCGAGAATCTGCTCGATGAGCGTCGAGCCGGAACGCGGCAGGCCGACGATGAAGATCGGGGCGCTGCTCGGGTCGCCGCCGCCGGCATGCGCCGCGAAGAACGCGGTGCTGAAAAAGGCGCGAATGCGCGCCGCGCGCCGCTCGAAACCCTCGATGTCGAAGGGTGCGTCGCGGCGGCGCAGCGCGTTGCCCTGCGCATAGGAAGCGAACGCCTGGGGGTACCGGCCGTGCTGCTCGAGAGCCCTGCCAAGGGCAAAATAGAGCTGTGCGTCTCCCGGGCGGGCGCGTCCCGCACGCTCCCGGTCTGCGATCAGCCGCTGCATGGCGGCGACCTCGTCGTCGTCGAAGGAATAGCTCTTCAGGTCAGCGAGGCTCCACCAGGCCTCGGCGTTGCCGGGGTCCGCTGCGAGCACCTCCTTGTAGGAGGCTTCGCTCTCGGCGCGCCGCCCGAGGGACTTGCGGACATGGCCGATGGACATCAGCAGCCGTACGTCGCCCGGCTGGTACCGGGCCGCCCGCTCGTAGGCCTCGAGGGCCGCCTCCTGGCGCATGAAACGCGATGCCACCGCCGCCTTCGTGATCCAGCTCTGCGGGTTCTCCGGCTCGACCTTCAGGAGATGTTGCGCGGCCGCGTCCGCTTCCTCGACCCGCCCGAGTGCCAGCAGCGCAGGCCCGAGCCCCCGGTAAGCGAGCGGCAGATGCTCGCTCTGGCGCAGAGCGTGGCGCAAGAGCCGCTCGGCGTCCCCGTGCGCGTCCGCCGCGAGCGACACGGCGGCGAGCCCGCAGAGCGCGCCGACGTGGCTCGCGTCGCGCCTGAGGATCTCGCGGAACAGCTCCTCCGAGCTGCGGCGATCGTCCGCTGCGAGCGCCGCGCTCGCCTCCTCGATGCGCTGGCGCTCGGGATCGGTGAGCCGCGCGCGTTCGAAAGCCACGCGCGCGTCGTCATACTGCCCGAGGTCGACGAGCACGTCGCCGTAGGCCAGCCAGGCGCGATGATGGTGCGGGGTCTTTTCCAGCACGCGGCGCACCTCGGCGCGCGCCTCGCCGGCGCGGCCGGCGCGCCGGTAGGCTCGGGCGAGATCGACGCGCGCCTCGGCAAACTCGGGCGCCGCGGCGAGCGAACGCTCGAGCAGCGCGATGCTCTCGGGAACCCTGCCCTGGTCGAGCAGCGCCACCCCGAGGAGCCACAGGCAGTTCACCTCGCCGGGGAATTCGCCCTCGAGCGACCGGAGCCCGCGCTCGGCGGTCGCGGCCTGCCCGGCGCGCAGCGCCGCGTGCGCCCGGCGCAGGCGTTCCTCGAATGCGTCCTTGGGTTGCGCTGTGCTCATCGTGTCATGGCGAGAAGGCGTGAGTTTGCCTCGGCTACCGGGGCTCAGGCTACACTCGCGGCTTCGCGCGCGCCGTCCCGGTGCGTGTCCGCCCCGGAATGCCCATGCAACTGAAGCGTCTGCCGAAGGTTTCCCTCGTCCTGATCGCCTGCCTCGCGCCGCTCGGCGCCCGCGCGGGACGTCCGCTGAACCCGGACGACTGGTACCGCTTTCAGGACGTGTCCGATGTGCACATGGCTCCCGATGGAGCCGCCGTCGCCTACCTCGTGACGAGTTATGACAAGCCGTCCGACAAGAGCCGCGGCGCCCTGTGGATCGTGGACTGGTCCGGCAAGGAGCCGGTACAGCTCACGCGCGGCGAGAGCGTGAGTGTGCCGCGCTTCAGTCCCGACGGGCGCTACCTGAGCTTCCTGTCGGCGCGCCCGGCGGGCAGCGCGACGCAGTTATGGGTCCTCGACCGCCGCGGCGGCGAGCCGCGGGCGCTCACCCACGTGAGCGGCGAGATCGTGAGCTACGAATGGTCCCCCGATGCCGGCCGGGTCGTGCTCGTGATGCACGCGGGGGACGAGTCTCGCAGCGAAGACAAGGAGCACCCGGCGCCGCGGCCGCTCGTCATCGACGCCTATCACTTCAAGCAGGACCGCAGAGGCTATCTCACAGCCGAATCGCGCTCGCACCTGTACCTGCTCGACGTACACAGCGGCTCCTGCGAGGCGCTCACCGCCGATCCCGGGCGCGAGGACTCCCTCCCCGCTTTCTCACCCGACGGGCGCACCCTCGCCTACGTCAGCAACGAGATGGTGAGCCGCGGCGGTGCCGGGATCGATGAGATCGAGCTCATCGCCCCCGTCGCCGGCGCAGCCCCGCGGCGGCTGCTCACGACCTGGTCGCCGAATCACCAAAGGCTCGAGTGGAGCCCGGACGGCCGGCTGCTCGCGTTCCTTCAGGGCGATGAGCTCAGGTACAACGCCTACATCATGGATTCCCTGGCGGTCGCGGAGGTGACCTCCGGCCGCGTGCGGCCGCTCACGGCGAGCCTCGACCGCGCCGTGCTCTCGCCGCACTTCACCGCCGACGGCGAGGCAATCGAGCTCGCGGTCGAGGACGACGGCACGCAGTACCCCGCGCACGTGCGCCTGTCCGACGGCGCGATCGAGCGGCTCGCCGGCCCGATCGTGGTGAACGAGCTCGCCACGGCGGCCGGCCACACGGCGGTCCTCGCCTCGGACGATCACGCCCCCTTCGAGGTGTTCGCGCTCGAAGCGGGGAGGCTGCGTCCGTTGTCCGCCCACAACCGCGAGCTGTTCGCCGGGCTCGCGCTCGGGTCGGTCGAGGACATCGCCTTCGCGAGCCGCGACGGCGCACAGATCCACGGGCAGATCGTCAAGCCCCCCGACTACGTACGCGGGCGACGCTATCCGACGATCGTGTGGATCCACGGCGGACCCAACGGCCAGGACGACCATTCCCTGCTTCTCGAGAGCTACGGGCCGCAGCTCGAGCGGCAGCTGTTCGCGACCCACGGCTACGCAGTGCTGGCGATCAACTACCGTGGCAGCACCGGACGCGGGGCGAAGTTCGCGCGCAGCATCCTCGCCGACTGGGGGCACCTCGAGGTCGAGGACCTGCGCGCCGGAGTCGACCACGCCATCGCGGCCGGGATTGCCGATCCGGCGCGCCTGGGCGTGGGTGGCTGGAGCTATGGGGGCCTGCTCACCGACTATACGATCGCGAGCGACGGGCGCTTCAAGGCGGGGATCAGCGGTGCCGGCAGCGGCAACCAGCTCTCGACCTACGGCGCGGATCAGTACGTGATCGAGTACGACGCCGAGCTCGGACCGCCATGGAAGAGCACCCCGCTGTGGCTCAAGGTGTCGTATCCGTTCTTTCATGCGGACAGGATCCGGACCCCGACGCTGTTCCTGGGGGGCGACAGGGACTTCAACGTTCCAATCATCGGCGGCGAGCAGATGTATCAGGCGCTGCGCACGCTCGACGTTCCGACCGAGCTCATCGTCTATCCCGGCGAGCATCACGAGCTCGAGCGGCCGAGCTTTCTCGTCGACCGCTACGCCCGCTATCTCGGCTGGATGGAAAAGTACCTGGGCACGGCCCCGCACTGAGGTATCCCGCGGCGCGGCACGCGCGCCCGGGCCGAGGCGGCAGGCCTCCCTAGCGCGCGAGAAACCGGGTCAGCACATTCCCGGTGACGCGCTCCACCATAGGGTCGCGCCTGAGCAGCGCCGCCACCCATTCGCAGCTGCCGGCGTGAAACACCTCTCCCCGGCCACGCGTGAAGTGAACGATCATCCCGGCGCCCCGCTTGACCCGGTCGACGGCCGGATCACTGCCGTCCCCGAGCAGTGTCTCCGCCACGTAGCGCGCATCCTCGTCAGACAGAAACCGATCATCGAGCGGGACGTCCATCCGCTCCTCCTTGAGGCTCGCCAGGCCGAGCGCGAGGATCTGCAGGCCCGGCGGGGCGCCGCTCGTCCCGGTCGGCTCGGGTAGCCCCCCGCGGATCACGTAGTCCAGCCCGTCGACCTCGTAGCCGAATGCGTGACCCTGCGCACCGAGCAGGTCTCCGTAGCGAAGGCCGGTGCCGGCGAAGGCCCAATGCTCGGGCCGATACACCGGAAAGCCTCGTACGCCGCGCGGCGCACAGGCACCCCACCCGGCGTAGAGGCCGTTGGTCGCATTGAGCCCGAAGCTCGCGGCTCCCGGACGCCCGGTCTCGCGGGCTTCCCACGAGCCGGTGGTGCGTGAGGGATCGGCGGACCGGTACACCGGATCCTCGGCGCGCGCGCGGTACTTGTAGCAGACCTGTGCCCGGCCCTCGTTCTCGAGGCGGATCTGCCACATGAAATTTCCCGCGAACCGCGCCACGTGACCACCCTGCCCGACGTAGTGGTCGACCGCATCACGCATCTCCCACGTCCAGTATTCGTCGTGGCCCACGAACACGACGCAGGTGTAGCCGTCGAGAATCTCCGGATTGAAATGCAGCTCGTGCTGGCTCGCGAGATCGACCTTGAAGCCGGCACTCTCGGCCCAGCGCAGGAAATGCCGGTCGTAGCTCGCCCAGCCTGCGGACGCGTACTTGTTGGAGTAACCGTGGGCGAACGCCCATTCGAGATGCGGGTAGCGCGGACCGGCGCCGGGCGGCGGATCCGCCTCGAGCGGCACGCGCGGCGCCTCTTGCGGCAGAGCGACGAAGCCGCGGCACCAGGGGCGCTCGAGACTCACGGTGGTCGCGTATTGATTGCGCTTCGGCCCCGTGATGCCCTGGTAATGATTCGAGCCGCCCCAGGTGTTGTAGGCGGTCCAGGTTGCCGACGCCGCGACCTGCAGGATTCGCGCAGGTCTTGCGCCCGCGGGCGGGCGCACGATGAAGAGGTGATGCGCGGCGAGCTCGCTCGCATCGCGCCCTTGGCTCGTCAGCGTGATCCGATAGGCGCCCGAGGGCCAATCCTCTCCGACCCGAAACTCGAGCGACGGCGCCCAGCCGCAGCCCTCCACGGAACACTGATCGGGCGTGTCCTGCCAGCGCGTGCCACGGACCTCGCGCTTCAAGACCGTCAGCGCCGTCGCACCGTCGCGCGTTATGTCGAGCCGACAGCTTTGGGCGGTGGAGCAAACGTAGAGGCGCACGGTCGCTCCCGGCGGGTAGGCGATCGCATCGGTGTAGCACCAGAGCTCGCCGCGTTCGCCGCCCGTGCCGGGGCGCTCATAGCGATGGCCGAAAACGGCTTCGCGCCGCTCTCCCTCCGTCAGGCCAAAGTCCGGAAATGCGCTCATGAATTCCCCCGTAGCGCCGTATGTTAGAGTCGATCGCCTGGTGTCTGCATCCTCGCGCATCGAACAGCACACGATCTACCAGATTCCGCTCGATGAGCGGCATGGCAAGGCGCGTCAGCTGTTCACGCTGTGGTTCGGCGCGAACCTCAACGTCCTGACTGTGGTGACCGGCGCTCTCGCCACCACCATCTTCCATCAGTCCTTCCTCTCCGGGGTGCTCGCGATCCTGGTTGGAAATCTGATCGGTACGGTGTTCATGGCGCTGCATGCGGCCCAGGGTCCGCGGCTCGGCGTCCCGCAGATGGTGCAGAGCCGCGGCCAGTTCGGGGCCAGGGGAGCCGGATTCGTGGTCGCGCTGGTCGCCTTCATGTACGTGGGATACGCAGGCACGGCCTTCGTGACGGGCGGGCAATCGCTGCACTTGATCCTTCCCGGACTCAACGGGCAGGCGGCGATCATCGCCATTGCATCGATCAGCCTCGCGGGTGCGATCTACGGGCACGATCTGATCCACTTCACCACCCGCATGATGACTTATGTCTCGGGCAGCGCGCTGCTGCTCGCTTTCATCTGGTTGCTGTTCGTCACGCCCGTACCCGCGCACTTCCTCACGCAGGGGTCCTTCTCCGCGGTCGGCTTCTTCAAGATGGTTTCCATGGGTGCCCTCTGGCAGCTCGGCTATGCGCCCTACGTCTCCGACTATTCACGCTATCTGCCTCCGGATTCCGGACCGCGGCAGGCGTTCTGGGCCTGCTATTGGGGCACGGCTTTGGGGGGCGTGCTGCCCATGATCCTCGGCGCCATGATCGGACCGGCGGTCACGGAGGGTAACGTCATCACCGCCATCGCTCAGCTCACCGGGCCGCGCGTGAGCTTCGTCGTCACGCTGCTGCTCGCGCCGGGCGTCGCGGTTGCCGGCGCCATCTGCCTCTATGGAGGCGCGCTCGCGATGATCACGCTCGGGCATACGGTCGCTCCCGGCTGGCGCATCACCCACCGCGCGCGCATCACGATCGCCACGGGAATATTCCTGCTCGCGCTTCTCATCAGCATCGCGGGCGCCTCGAACTTCCTCACCCTCTACAGCCAGTTCAACGAGCTGCTGCTGTACCTGCTCGTGCCCTGGACCGCCGTGAACCTCATCGACTATTACCTGATCCGCTACGGCGATTACCACGTGCCGTCCTTCTTCGCCGCGGATGGCGGCATCTACGGTCACTACAACGCGACCGCCCTGGCCTCCTACCTCGTGGGAATTGTGGTGCAGATCCCCTTCATTGCCGCCGGCTTCTACACCGGTCCCCTCGCAAAGGCGATCGGCGGGGTCGACCTCTCCTGGTTAGTCGGTATCGCGGTCGTGAGTCCGGTCTACTACCTCGCCATGCGCTCCTGGCAGCGGCCGCTATTGTCCGAGCGGGGCGGCTGAGCGTTAATAGCACGATGGCGCGGCAACTATCGCCGGCGGCGGAGACCGCCCCCGAGCGCGAGACGGTCCTGCACAGCTGGTGCATCCAGACAGAATGGGACGCGCCGACCATCGTCGGCGGTGAGGGCGCGCGCCTGCACACCGCCGACGGCCGGACGATTCTCGACATGTCGAGTCTCGCCGAATGCTCGAACCTCGGCCACCAGCACCCGCGCGTGGTCGCGGCGATCCGCGCCCAGGCCGGGAAGCTCTGCTTCGTCACCAATGCCTGGGGCGCCGGGCCGCGCGCCGAGCTTGCGGCGCTGCTCCTCGGGCGCTCGGGCTTTGCGGGGGGCCGCGTGTTCTTCACTCTCGGCGGCGCCGACGCCAACGAGCACGCCGTCAAGTTCGCACGCATGGCCGCCGGTCGGCCGCGCGGCTGGGTGATCACGCGCGAGCGCTCCTATCATGGCGCGAGCTACGCTGCGATGGCGCTCTCCGGCGACACGCGCACTGCCACCCAGGTGGACGCGGCAGCTTTCCGCGTGGTGCACGTGCCGCCGCCTTATGCCTACCGCTGCCCGTTCGGCACACGCAGCTCGGACGAGTGCGCGGCGGCCGCCGTGCAGCGGGTGGCGGAGGTCATCGGCGAGCTCGGCGCGGGCGCGGTCGCCGCCGTGATGATGGAGCCGAACGCCGGCACCAACGGCATCGTGCCGCCCGAGGGCTTCTGGCCCGCGCTCCGCGCGCTCACCCGCTCCGCCGGCGTCCATCTGATCGCCGATGAGGTCATGAGCGCCTTCGGACGCTGCGGCGAGTGGTTCGCGTGGCAACGCTACGGCGCGCAGAATCAGCCCGATCTCATGACGCTCGCCAAGGGCCTCACCGGCGCGCACCTGCCGCTCGGCGCGGTGGTGGTCGCGGCGAACGTGGCGCGCGCGCTCGAGCCGCAGATGCTCATGACGGGACTCACCTACTGCGGCCACCCCTTGAGCTGCGCGGCAGGCGTCGCGGCGCTCGCGAGCTATCGCGACGAGGGACTGATCGAGCGCTCACGGACGCTCGGAGCGCGGATGCTCGGGGAGCTGGAGCGTCTGCGGACGCGCCACGCGGTGATCGGCGACGTCCGCGGCGGCCATGGGCTCTTCGCGGTGGTCGAGCTGGTACGTGACCGCGCCAGCCGCACGCCGCTAGCTCCCTGGCCGCAGATGCACACGGCGCTGCGGCGGCTGCTCGAGCGCGCGCTCGATGCCGGCGTATCCTTCGCCGCGCGCGGCAACCTGCTGCTGCTAGCACCGCCGCTCGTGATCGGCGAGCGCGAGCTCGGCGATGCGCTCGCCCTCCTCGATCGACTGCTCGGCGAGCTCGGCCCGTCCTTCTCCGCGGAGCGCAACTCATGACCTTCAAGCTCACCTACGCCACCATGTTCGACCCGCCCGAGGAGCTGCACACCCGCTTCGATGCGGCGATGCAGCGCGTGCGCAGCGCACTCGGCGGCTCGCATCCGCTCTACATCGCCGGCGCCGACCGGCCGGCAGAGCACGCCGCCGAGAAGCGCAACCCCGCCGATCGTGACGAGCTCATCGGTACTTTCGCCGCCGCGAGCGCGGCGGATGCCGAGCGCGCGTTGCGCGCCGCGCACGGCGCCTGGCCGGCGTGGAAACAGACCCCGATGAAAGCGCGCGCGCAGCTGCTGCGGCGAGTCGGTCAGCTGATCGAGGAGCGCGTCTACGACATCGCCGCGGCGCTCACTCTGGAAGTGGGGAAGAACCGCATGGAGGCGCTCGGCGAGGCGCAGGAGGCGGCGGATTTCTTCGCGACCTACTGCGACGACTTCGAGCGCGCGGGCGGCTTCGTGCACGCCCTCCCCGACGATCCGCTCAAGTCTCACGCCTCCCACAACCGCAGTGTCCTCAAGCCCTACGGCGCCTGGGTCGTCATCACACCGTTCAACTTCCCCGCGGCGCTCGCGGCGGGCCCGGTGGCGGCGGCGCTCATCACCGGCAACACCGTGGTGCTCAAGGGCGCGACGGTGACGCCGTGGGCGGGACGTCTGCTGGCGGACTGCATCCGTGATGCCGGCCTGCCGCCGGGGGTGTTCAATTATCTCAGCGGCTCGAGCGCCGAGATCGGCGCCGCGCTCGTCGATCATCCGCTCACGGCGGGTGTCACCTTCACCGGCTCTTTCGAGATCGGCCGGCAGATTGCCGTGAAGCTCCAGAGCGGGACATATCCCAGACCCTGCATCGCGGAGATGGGCGGCAAGAACGCCTGCATCGTCACCGCCCGCGCGGACCTGACGCGCGCCACCGCCGGGATCCTCCGCTCCGCGTTCGGCATGGGCGGCCAGAAGTGCTCGGCGCTCTCGCGGCTCTATGTCGATGCGCGCGTGGCCGAGCCCCTCACCAGGTCGCTGCTCACGCAGCTCGAGGCGCTCAGGATCGGTGACCCGGCGCGGCGCGAGAACTGGCTCGGCCCGCTCGCCACGAGTTCGGGCTATGAGGACTACGCGCGCTACGCTGCGCAGCTGCGTAGCGGCGGCGCACGCATTCTCTCCGGCGGCGAGCAGTTGAAGGATGGCGCCCTCGCCCGCGGCTTCTTCGTGCGGCCGACGCTCGCCGAAGCGCCGTCCGGCCATCCGCTGTGGAACAAGGAGATGTTTCTCCCGATCCTGATGCTGCACCGTGTGGCATCCAACGACGAGGCGATGGCGCTCGCCAACGCTTCCCCGCTCGGACTCACGGCGGGCTTCTACGGCGCTGCGGATGAGATCGGCTGGTTTCAGGAGCACATCGAGGCCGGCGTCACTTACGCCAACCGTCCGCAGGGCGCGACTACGGGCGCGTGGCCGGGATACCAGCCGTTCGGTGGCTGGAAGGGCTCGGGCACCACCGGCAAGGCCATCGCCTCTTTCTACTACCTCCCGCAGTACCTGCGCGAGCAGTCACAGACCGTGGTCGACTGAGCCACCATGCCGCTGCTGCCGCTCGGCGAGGCGATCGCGACCCACGTCCACGACGGCGACAGCGTGGCGCTCGAGGGCTTCACGCACCTCATTCCCTTTGCCGCCGGTCACGAGATCATCCGGCTCAGACGGCGTAACCTGCACCTGATCCGCATGACGCCGGATCTCATCTACGACCAGATGATCGGCATGGGTTGCGCCACGCGGCTGACCTTCTCCTGGGGCGGCAATCCCGGCGTGGGGTCGCTCCACCGCCTGCGGGATGCGGTGGAGCGGCAATGGCCGCAGCCGCTCGCGCTCACCGAATTCAGCCACGCGGAGCTGGCGCTCGCTTTCCAGGCGGGCGCGAGCGGCATGAGCTGCGGCCTGATGCCGCATCACGCCGACACGGATCTCGCCCGAGTGCCGGGCGCGGCGCTGCGAACCGTGCGCTGTCCCTTCAGCGAGCGCCTCCTGACCGCCGTCCCCGCCATCAACCCCGACGTCACCATCCTCCACGCGCAGCAGATCGACGCGCAAGGCAACGTCCTCATCCGCGGCATCGTCGGCGCCGCCAAAGAGGCCGCACTCGCCGCGCGGCGCGTGCTGGTCACCGTCGAGGAGCGGGTCGGGGAGCTGCGCGCGGAGATGAACGCGCTGGTGTTGCCGTCGTGGCTGATCACCGCCGCCAGCATCGTGCCAGGCGGCGCCTATCCCTCCTATGCCCAGGGCTACTACCCGCGCGACAACCGCTTCTATCTCGCCTGGGATGAGATCGCGCGCGACCGCGAAGCGTTCACGGCCTGGATGGAGCGTCACGTGCTCGGCGTGCGCGATCACGCGGCACTGTTGCGCGCGCTGGGAGTCGCTGCGTGAGCGCGCCCGGCTACACCCCGGATGAGATCATGACGGTGACCGCCGCGCGCCACCTCAAGGACGGCGCGGTGTGCTTCGTCGGCATCGGCCTGCCGAGCGCTGCGTGCAACCTGGCGCGCATGACGCACGCCCCGCACCTCGTCCTCATCTACGAGTCGGGCACGGTGGGCACCAGACCTGAAGTGCTGCCGCTCTCGATCGGTGACGGCGAGCTCGCCGAGACCGCGACCGCGATCGTGCCGCTGCCGGAGATCTTCGCGCACTACCTGCAGCGTGGCCGCGTCGACGTCGGCTTCCTCGGCGCGGCGCAGATCGACGCTTTCGGAAACCTCAACAGCACCGTCATCGGCGACTATTCGCGTCCCAGGGTGCGGCTGCCGGGCGCGGGCGGTGCCTCCGAGATCGCGACCTACGCGCGCGAGGTGCTCATCATCATGAAGCAGACGCCGCGCAGCTTCGTGCCGCGGCTCGACTTTCTCACCTCCGCCGGCTACCTCGGGGGCCACGGCGCGCGTGCCGCGAGCGGCAGCCCCGGCGCCGGCCCGCGGGCGGTGATCACCGACTTCGGCGTGCTCCGGCCACATCCGGAAACCGAGGAGCTCGAGCTCGCCGCGCTCTATCCCGGCATCAGCGCGCAGGCCGCGCGCGCCGCGACCGGCTGGCCTCTGCGGGTAGCCCGGCACATCGAGACGCTGCCGGCGCCGCAACCCGCCGACCTCGGCGTGCTCCGCGACCTCGAGGCGCGCACGCGCGAGGCGCATGCGCGGCCGGTCCGCATCAACTTGAGGAACTGACATGGCAACACCCCACATCCGCATGCCGCTCCCCGGCCCCAAAGCGCAGGCACTCATCGCCCGCGACCGGCCGGTGACGACGCCCTCCTACCCGCGCGACTATCCGTTCGTCATGGCGCGCGCCCGCGGCGCCGAGGCCTGGGATGTCGACGGCAACCGCTTCCTCGATTTCATGAGCGGCATCGGCGTCGCCAGCACCGGGCATTCGCACCCTAAGGTAGTGCAGGCCATCAAGGACGCCGCCGACGACTTCCTGCACATCTCCTCCGATTACTGGCACGAGCGCATGACGCGCCTCGCCGAGCGGATCAACGAGCTCGACCCGATGCGAGAGCCAGTGCAGGTGCTGGTGTGCCAGAGCGGCACCGAATCGGTCGAAGGCGCGCTCAAGCTCGCGCGCTACGTGACCGGCCGGCCGCGCTTCATCGGCTTTCTCGGCGGCTTTCACGGCCGCACCATGGGCTCGCTCGCCTTCACCTCGAGCAAGGTCACGCAGCAGGCAGGATTCTTCCCCACCATGCCGGGTGTGACGCACGTGCCCTACCCCAACCCCTACCGGCCGCTGTTCGTCGGGGCCGACCAGGGCCGCGCAGTCCTCGACTACATCGAGATGCTGTTCCAGAGCAACGTCCCGCCGGCTGAGGTCGCCGCCATCCTGGTCGAGCCGATTCAGGGTGAAGGCGGCTATCTCGTGCCGCCCGACAGCTTTCTCCCCGGCCTGCGCGCGCTGTGCGACCGCCACGGGATTCTCCTGATCTTCGATGAGGTGCAATGCGGCATCGGGCGCAGCGGCAGGATGTTCGCCAGCCAGCATTGGGGCGTGTCGCCGGACATCATGACGCTCGCCAAGGGCCTCGCCTCGGGGCTGCCGATGGGCCTCGTGGTCGCGCGCCGCAGCCACATGCAAAAGTGGCAGCGCGGCGCCCATGGCAACACCTTCGGCGGCAATCCGCTGTGCTGCGCGGCGGCGCTCGCGACGCTCGAGCTGGTGGAGCGCGAGTACGCGGCCAACGCGGCCGTGGTCGGCGAATACTTCATCGCACGTCTGCGCGAGCTGCAGCAGCGCTTCCCCTGCATCGGCGACGTGCGCGGCAAGGGGCTCATGATCGGCATGGAGCTCATCACCGACCCCAGGAGCCGTGCGCCCGCCAGGAAACTCTGCGAGGCGGTGCTGACGCGCGCCTTTCATCATGGGCTGCTGCTGCTATCGTGCGGCGCGAGCACGGTGCGCTTCATTCCGCCGCTCATGATCAACCGCGACCATGTGGACGAGGCCCTGACACTGCTCGAGCCGGCGCTGAATGAAGCGCTGGCGTCGGTCTGAGGGGGCGACGCATGTCGGGCCCCACCGCCGAGCAGCCGCGCGCCTTAGGATTGCTCATGTGTATCGCGCTGCTCGTGGGCAACACGATTGGCGTCGGCATCTTCATGCTGCCGGCGTCGCTCGCTCCCTATGGGATGAACGCCGTGCCCGGGTGGCTCATCACGACCGTCGGCTGCATCTTCATCGCCTGGGTGTTCGCGGGGCTGGCGCGCGCCTTTCCGCAGGACGACGGGCCGTACGCCTACGCGAGCCGCGCCTTGGGTTCCGGTGTCGCGTTCGTCCTCATGTGGTCCTATTGGATCTCCACGGTAGTGACCAACGCCGTGCTTGCCACTGGCGTGGTCGGCTACCTGTCTTCCTTCTTCCCCGCGCTCGCCACCAATCACCTGCTCGCCGCAGTGACGGCGGTGGCGCTGGTGTGGCTGTCCGTGGTGGTAAACGTCCGCGGCGTGCGTACCGCCGGCTGGGTGCAGGTGTGGAGCACCGGGTTGAAGCTCCTGCCGCAGCTCGGGATCGTGGCGCTCGGGGTGTGGGCGGTGTTTGCGCCGCATGCCACCTCGCCGGTGCAGGTGCCGACGACACCCACCTCGCTCGGCGGCGTGCTCACGGCATCGACCCTCGCCCTGTATGCGATGCTCGGCGTGGAGTCCGCCGCCATGCCGGCCGGCCGGGTGTGCGACCCGGGCCGCACGATCCCGCGCGCCACGTTCATCGGCACCCTCACGGTCGCGGCCGTCTACATCTGCGTCTCGCTGATCCCGATGCTGCTGATCCCGCAAGGGGAGCTGGCAAACTCCAGCGCGCCGTTCGCGGACCTGTTCGCGCGCTTCCTCGGCCCCGCCTCAGGCCGGCTGCTCGCCGTGTTCGTGATCGTGAGCGGCCTCGGATGCCTCAACGGCTGGACGCTGATCCTGGGCGAGCTCACCGTGAGCTTCGCCCGGCACGGCGGCTTTCCCCCGGTCCTGGGCAAAGTGAACGCTCACGGCGCGCCGACGCGCGCCTTCGTGCTCACCGCCATCCTCGCGAGCCTCATGATGCTCACGAGCTACAGCGATTCGACCGCCGGTGCCTTCACATTTCTCAGCCTGGTGGTCACCGCCACCAACCTGCCGGTGTACTTCGGCTGCGCGATCGCGGTGGTCATCCTCTGGCGCCGTGGCGAGCTCGGCCGGCTCGGCGCGCGCGAATCGCGCTGGCTCGCGGCCGCGGTGCTCGCGACCGCCTACTGCGTCTGGGCCTCGATCGGGATCGGCGGCAAATCGCTCGCCTGGGCACTGGCGCTGTGCGCCGTGGGCGTGCCGGTGTACTGGTGGTACGCGGTCGTGCGCCGGCCCGCGCTCGCGGCCTGAAGAACGGAGGATCGCTGCATGCCGTCCCGGCTCATGGCTTCGCTCGCACTCGCCGTGTTGGTTGCGGGGGTTGGCGCCGCGGCGACTGCCGGCGCTGCCTCGCCTGCAAAACCGCGCGCGCGCGACCTCGGAGTGCCCTTCGATGGCACGCCGGGACCGCTCAATGCGATCACCGACGTCGAGGGCGTGCTGGTCGGCCACACCACGCTGATCTCGGGCGACGGCAGGCTGGTCGTCGGCAAGGGCCCGATCCGCACCGGTGTGACCGCGGTGCTGCCTCGCGACCTTGCTGGCATGATGAGCCACTTCGCCTTCGCGGGCTGGTACGCGCAGAACGGCAGCGGTGAGATGACCGGCACGGCCTGGGTCGAGGAGTCGGGCTTTCTCGAAGGCCCGGTGATGATCACCAACACACACAGCGTGGGCGTGGTGCACGATGCCGTGATCGCCTGGCGCGTGGCGCACGGACCCGCCGATGCAACGGACTACTGGTGGTCGACGCCGGTCGTGGCCGAGACCTGGGACGGCTGGCTCAACGACATCAACGGTTTTCACGTGAAACCTGAGCATGTGTTTCGCGCGCTCGAGAGCGCCCATGGCGGCGCGGTCGAGGAAGGTAACGTTGGCGGCGGCACGGGCATGATCTGCTACGGCTTCAAGGGCGGTATCGGGACCTCTTCGCGCAAGCTCCCTGAGAAGGATGGCGGCTACACCGTGGGCGTGCTGGCGCAGTGCAATTACAGCGGCAGCTCGCGCCGTAACCTGCGCATCGCCGGTATTCCGGTGGGACGCGAGATCCCGGGCACCGAGCCCTACACCGGGCTACCCTCCGACCTCGCCGAGGGCGGCTCGATCATCGTCGTGGTCGCGACCAATGCCCCGCTGCTGCCGCATCAGTTGAAGCGCATCGCCCGCCGCGTAACGCTCGGCCTCGGCCGCACCGGCGCCATAGGCGGCAACGACTCAGGCGACCTGTTCATCGCCTTCTCGACCGGGAATCCGCGCGCGAGTGAGATTGATCACGGACCGGTGGATGTCAGGATGGTACCGAATGATTCCATGGACCCGCTGTTCGCCGCCACCGTGCAGGCGACCGAGGAGTCGATCGTGAATGCCATGGTGGCGGCGACCGACATGACGGGTGTCGACGGGCATCAGGTGCAGGCGCTGCCGCACGCGGCGCTGCGCGCGGTGCTGGCCCGCTACCATCGGCTGGTCAAATAGCAGGCAAGCCGATCCGCCGCCACGGCCGGCGCGCGCGGCTCGCGCTGACCATTCACTCGTCCTCGATCTCGTCCGTGAGCACCGCCTTGCGGCGGGCAATGAAGTCCAGCATCGCCTCGTTCTGCGACGGGTCGATGCCCGGATCCTGATAATCCGCGAGCATCCGCTTCCACACGCGGTTGGCGCGCTGCTCTGCGCTGAGGCTCCCCTCGAGCGTCCACTGCTCGTAGGAGGAATAGTCGGCGATCGTCGATTGATAGAAGGCGGACTCGAAATTCGCGAGCGTATGTGCGCAGCCGAGGAAGTGGCTGCCGGGCCCGACCTCACGGATCGCATCCAGAGCCTGGCCCCGCTCGGACAGGTCCATGCCCTGCGCCAGCATCTGCATCATGGCGCACTGGTCGGCGTCCATGACAAACTTCTCGTAGCTCGCGACCAGCCCCCCCTCGAGCCAGCCGGCCGCGTGGGTGACGAGGTTGACCCCGGCCAGCAGACTCGGCAGCAGGGTGTTCGCGCTCTCATATGCCGCCTGGGCGTCGGCCGCCTTGGACGAGCACAGCGAGCCGCCGCTGCGGCAGGGCAGCCCGAGACGCCGCGCCAGCTGCGCGGTGGCGAAGATCATCTGTGTGGCCTCCGGTGTTCCGAAGGTCGGAGCGCCGGTGCGCATCGAGATCGCGCCCACGAACGAGCCGAGAATCACCGGCGCGCCGGGCCGCACCAGCTGAGTGAGGGCCATGCCGGCGAGCGTCTCGGCCAGAATCTCCGCCAGGCAGCCCGCAGGCGTCACCGGCCCCATGGCACCGGCCAGCACCGCCGGGACCACGATCGTGCCCTGATTGTGGCCGGCAAACTGCCGCAGCGCGGCCAGCATCCGGCCGTCGTAGACCAGAGGCGAGTTGGAGTTGATGTTCCCGAGCACCACCGGGTGAGTCTCGAGGTATTCCGCCCCAAACAGGGTCTGCGCCAGACCGACGGCATCGGCCGCGTGGCCCCCGGTCTCCGGCGTCGCCTCGCAACCCTGATCCGACCAGCGAAAGAAGGCGTACTGCACGTCAAGATGCCGTTTGTTTGGCGGGATCTCCATCGGCTCGCACATGCAGCCGCCGGAGAAGTGAATCGCGGGCGCCATGTGCGCGAGCTTGATGAAGTTCTCGAGGTCCGCGAGCGTGCCATAGCGGCGGCCGCGGTCGAGGTCGCTGACGAAGGGCGGCCCGCCCACCGGCGAGAACACGGTGGCATTGCCGCCGAAGCGAACGTTGCGCTCGGAGTTGCGCGCATAGAGGGTGAACTCCGGAGGAGCGGTAGCCAGCAAGCGGCGTGCCATGCCCCGCGGGATGTGAACGCGCTCGCCGCGTACGTCCGCGCCGGCCTCACGCCACAGGCGCAGGCTCGGCGGGTCGCGCCGGAACTCGACGCCGATCTCCTCCAGGATCGTCTCGGCGTTCGCCTCGATGATCTCGACCTCCTCCGTGCTCAGGAGCTCGACCGGCGCCAGGCGGCGGCGGATGTAGGCGTACTTGGCCACCGGCGCGCGCGCCCGGGCTCGCCGGCTTTCCCGGCCAGGGCGTGCAGTGCTGGTTCCCGTCATCGTCGCGAGCCTAATCCACCCGGCCGGCGAGGATCGCCCGCCAGTTGATGATCGCGTTCCACAACATGCGCTGATCGCCGCGATTGAGATCGCGGTGCAGCGGGTTGAAGTTGAATACGATGACGTGGCCTCTGCCTGCGGGCAGATCCAGAATCGCCGGCCGGCCGATGAGACTCTCCTCTCCCCAGGCCTGGCCGCTTACCACGAGCGGCGCACCTTCGCGATCGCCCCACTCGAGCACGATGCCGCTGCGATCGATGGGACCGTCGAGGCAGGTGGTGCAATAGGCCATGCGCAGCCAGCGCCGCGGCAGCGAGTAGAGCGGGAAGTTCTGGCGGAACACCCAAGTGCGCGCCGCGTAGCCATAAGCGATCGGATGCTCAGGCCGCGCGAAGCTCACGCGCAGGTGCGCGCCTGGCGTGCGGGTCACAGCCGACTGGGACGCGGCCGCCGAAGCGGCACCACCCCCCTGGGTGCTGCGCGGCACGCCGCCGGACTCGCGGCGCACGCCACGGACGATGCCGCCCTCGAGCGCCAGCATCGACCCGCTGCCGAGTGTGATCAAGAGGCCCCCCGAGTCGACGAAGCGCTCGAGCTCGGCGAGGCCCGCGTAGCCGATGCCGCCGGTGATGTCGTCAGACTCGGCGGGAGCGCCGAAGGCGGGTGTGGTCGGGGTCTTCTTGAAAGGCATTGGGCCCCAGGACTTCGGGATCCCCTGGATCTGCTCGGCGAGCTCGAGATCGACGTGGCCGTACAACAGCACGTCGTACCGGTCGCGCAGCTTCCCTGCGCGGATGTCCTCGTCGCGCACGTAGAAATAGGGAATGTGCCGTTGATCGAGCGAGTAGCGCGCCCATCCGATCGTGTCGGTGTCCGCCCACGGCACCCACACTCCGAGGCGCGGCACCGGGGCATCGTGGCTCGCCACCTGTGGCACCGCCGCGGCGCTCGCGAAATCGAGCCCGAGCTCGGCCGCCGTGTTGCGCACCGCCGCCGCCAGGCCCGGTGCGGGTGTGAGAATCCACGAACCCGCCGGGTATTCGGTGCCCGCGAAACTGAACGCGCGCTCGGCTACGCCCACCTTGAAGCGCGCGAGCCGGTAGCGCGCCTCGAGCAGGCCCTCCTGCCCGGTGTCTTTCAGCAGGAACACCGGACCCCCGCCCGCGACCGCACCCTGCGGCCGGGGCGGCACCTGCAATGCGGTGAGCGCGAGGTCGCGTACCCGGCTGTCCGCCGTCGGAACGACCGTCAGGTGGTAATGGGCGGGCAGCTCCCAGGACACATCGTCGTAGGCCGCATCCGCCGCGTCCTTGGGGTAGTGCTGCGGCGTCAGCAGGTCGAGCGCGTAGTCGCGATACGGCTGATCGAGACGCACCACGTAGGTGCCGGCGGGAAAGGTGCCTTCAGCGAGCGTGATGGGCGTGCCGGCGCGCTGCACCTCGATGCCTTGCTTCATGAGCAGCGCGACGAGTTGCGCGACCCGCGCCGGATCACCCTGCCCGTCCGGGATCAGGAAACCGAACGGCGGCTGCTCGAGCCCGCGGTGGTATGAGTGCAGTCCCTTGAGGTAGTAGTTGCGCAGCAGCTGCTGCGACTGCTGTGCCACGTCATCGAGCGCCGCGAGCAGCGCCGTCTCGTTGTAGTTGACGTTGTCGCGCGCCGACCAGAGAAAGCTCGCCTGCGCCGGCGGCGGCAGTGGTCGGTACCACTCGACCGAGTTGTCCTGCGAGGGCTGGTCGGGCCTGAGCGTCTCGGCGGTGCCGTTGCCGAAGGTCTCATAGCCGCGTCCGTCCGCATTGTGATTGGTGGCGATCGAATCGAGGTATAGATGCGCGAAGTCGTCACCGAAGTTCCAGGTCCACACGCCCGGCATGCCCAGTGCGGTGAGCGCCTGCACCTCGTGGAAGCTGAGCTCGAGACGCTCGTCGTAGGTCAAGGGGTCGACGTGCTCGTTGATGGGCCCGGTGCCGTTCCAGGTCAGCAGCAGCGCCACGCTCTCGTGCATGTCGTGGATCACCTGCGGATGCCAGGCGAACATCATGCGGAACACCGCCTGGGTGGTCGCGTGCACCTGCTGGTGCGCGTCGCGGTTGATGTCGACGTAGGCATACCTCGACCAGTAGGGCGGCGCCTGCCGCGGCAGGTGCGCCAGGTCCGTCTTACCCTTGAGATAGCGGTAGAACCACTCGACCTGCTTGTCGCGCCCATCGGGATTGGAGACCGGATTGATGAGCACCACGAGCCGCTCACGGATGCGGCGGATCATCGGCTGCTCCGAGACCGCGAGGCGATAGGCGAGCTCGAGCGCCGACTCGGTCGAGCCCGTCTCATCCGAGTGCAACCCGGCGTTGATGTAATAGATCGGACGGGCGGTGTCGATCAGCCGCTCGGCAGCTTCCGGCCCGGTGCGGCGTGGGTCGGCCAGCGCTGCCGTCGCCGCCTTCAGCCGCTCGAGGTCGCGGATCCCCTGCTCGTCGGCGATCGCCAGCAGTACGATATCGCGACCCTCCTCCGAGCGGCCGATGCTGAACAGCCGTACCCGGGGCGAGGAGTCGGCGAGCGCCCGGCAGTAACCGTAGGCGGCGGCGGTATCCGCGAGCTCGCCCGGCGCTCCGGGGATGCGGTGCCAGAAGGCGCGCGGCGATACCACGCTCGCGGAGGCCGGGAGATAGCTGACCCAGGGAGACAGGAAGCGCGTCTCGGTAGTGGCGCGCGCGATCTCCCCGGCGGAGCCGGTCTCGGCGGCATCGGGCGCGGGCGGCGCCTGCGCGAGCGCCAGCGCCGGCAGCAATGACAGCCAGGGCAGCACGAGATTTCGGTTACGCATGAGCGTCAGGCGCCCCGCGGTGGACCGCGGCCTCCCGGTGCAACGAGTGCGGCGAGTATAGCTCGCGACCGTTTCTATTGAACAATCGCTCAACGAGAGGCAGACTCGGGTGCGATGGCGCGCAACCCGCGATACGACCCGTTGTTCGAGCCGGTCAGGATCGGCCCGGTCACCACGCGCAACCGCTTCTACGCCGTGCCGCACGCCGCCGGCATGACCAACTCCATGCCGCACATGCGCGCGGCCTTCCGTGGCATGAAGGCCGAGGGCGGCTGGGGGGTAGTGTGCACCGGCTATGTCTCGATCGATCCGGGCTCGGACGACGCCCCCCTCCCCTACGCGACGCTCTGGGACGACGACGACGTGCGCTCCCATGCGCTGATGACGGACGCCGTCCACGCCCAGGGCGCGCTCGCCGGCATCGAGCTGTGGCACGGCGGCGGCTCCGTCATGAATCGCCTCACCCGCCTGCCGACGATGTCGCCGTCGGGCACCTCGTGGATGGCGACGCACGTCAACTTCATGGGCAACCAGCGCCCGCGCGTCATGGACGCGCACGACATCCGCGCGCTCCTCGCACAGCAGGGGGCGGCGGCGCGCCGTGCGCGGCAGGCGGGCTTCGACATCGTTTACGTCTATGCCGGCATGGGCTATCTGCCCTACGAGTTCCTGCTGGCGGAGTGGAATCAACGCTCCGATGCCTATGGCGGCAGCGTCGCCAACCGCGTGCGCATCGTGCGCGAGCTGCTCGAGGTGACGCACGAGGCGGTGGGCGGCAAGTGCGCGGTGGCGCTGCGGATCAGCCTCGAGGAGCTGCGGGCTCGGCCGAGCGACGCCGCCGCTTCCGAAGCGCACGAGGTCGTGGGGCTGTTGCGGGATCTCCCCGACCTGTGGGACGTCAAGATGGACTCCTCGCCCACCGATTGCCCGCCCTCGCGCTTCGCGCCCGAGGGCAGCCACGAGGGCGTCATCGATTTCGTCAAGCAGGTGACCTCGAGGCCCGTGGTCGGGGTCGGGCGCTTCACCTCCCCCGACACCATGGTGAGCCAGGTGCGCCGCGGCGTGTTGGATCTGATCGGTGCCGCGCGCCCCTCGATCGCCGATCCCTTCCTGCCGAAGAAGATCGACGCAGGGCGCGAGAGCGAGATCCGCGAGTGCATCGGCTGCAACATCTGCATCTCGAGCTGGCACGACGGCGTGCCGGTGCGCTGTACGCAGAATCCCACCATCGGCGAGGAGTGGCGCCGCGGCTGGCACCCGGAGCAGATCGGCAAGGCGGCGAGCACCGCGTCGGTACTGGTGGTCGGCGCCGGACCCGCGGGCCTCGAGTGCGCATTGGCGCTCGGGCGGCGGGGTTATGAGGTGAGCGTGGCCGAGGCGGCGGACGAGATCGGCGGGCGGCTGCGCTTCGAGACCCGCCTGCCGGGGCTTGGCGCCTGGGGGCGGGTGGTCGACTGGCGCCGTGGGCAGCTCGAGCGGCTCACCAACGTCAACATCTACCGCGGCAACCGTCTGTCGGCGGACGAGATTCTCGAGCTGGGGAATACCCACGTAGTTCTGGCCACCGGCGCGCGTTGGGCGCGCCTGCTGTACTCGCCGCTCGAGCTTGCGACCGGCCTGCTGGACGCTCCCGGTGTGCTCACGCCGGACGATCTCGCCGCCGGGGCCACGGTCGCCGATCCGGTCGTGGTCTACGACTTCGACAACTACTACATGGGGGGCGTGCTTGCGGAATACCTCGCCCGCAGCGGACACTCGGTGAGCTACGTCACGCCCGCCGGGCATGCCTCGGCCTGGACCATCATGAGCAACGAGCAGCCACAGGTTCATCGCGCGCTCTCCTCGGCGGGGATCGCGCTGCACACGCTGTCGCGCGTCACGGCGTTCGCGGGCGGCGCCGTGACGCTCGCCAACCAGTTCACGAATGTCCAGGTTGAGCTCCCGTGCCGCTCGCTGCTGATCGTCGGTGCGCG
Source organism: Steroidobacteraceae bacterium (assembly GCA_035518275.1). Taxonomy (GTDB): domain Bacteria; phylum Pseudomonadota; class Gammaproteobacteria; order Steroidobacterales; family Steroidobacteraceae; genus 13-2-20CM-66-19. The sequence continues at coordinate 44,720 of DATIXU010000117.1, read as the reverse complement.
CTTCGCCGACGACGGCCTGCACGGGGAGCTCGCTGCGCGGACCGAGGAGCTCGCGGCTGCCGGCATTCGCAGCGTCACCCGCATAGGAGACGCACTCGCGCCCGGGGCCATCGTGCACGCGGTCTACAGCGGCCATCGCTATGCGCGCGAGCTGGACGCCGACCCCGCGACGTTCGCCCTGCGGCGCGACGCGCCGTTGCCGAGATCCGCTAAGTGACCGGCCCGCCGGCGGGGGGAATCGCGCTGCGCGCCCCGCCGCGCGTGCGGGTGCGGTGGAAGATCTTCCTCTACCTGTTCGGCTTCGGCTTCATCGTCTACATGCAGCAGCGCGCCATCCCGGTGGCGAGCGTCGAGATGATGCCGCGGCTCGGGTTGAGCCAGGTGCAGATCGCCTGGCTCGAGCAGGCCCTGCTCATCGGCTATACGGTGATGCAGTTTCCCGGCGGCGTGCTCGGCCAGAGGCTCGGAGCGCGCCGCAGCTTCGTGATCATCTCGCTGCTCGCAGTCGCCGCCTTCGCAGCGACGCCGCTCGCGCCGCTGGTCGCTGCCGGCGCGGCCTTGTTCGTGCTGCTGGCCGCCTTGCAGCTCGTGCTCGGAGCCGCGCAGGGGCCGGTGTTTCCCGTGTCCGCCGGTGTGTTCCAGACCTGGTTCACGCCCGACAAATGGCCGCTGGTCCAGGGGTTGCAGAGCATGGGTCTGCAGCTCGGCGCCGCCGTCATGCCACCGCTGATCGCGTGGCTGATGTCCGTCTTCGACTGGCAGCGGGCGCTGCTCTGGAGCTCGCTGCCCGCGCTGCTGCTCATCGGGGCGTGGGCCTGGTACGGACGCAATACGCCCGCCGAGCACCCGGCGGTGAGTGCGGCGGAGCTCGCCGAGCTCGCGGCGCAGCCGGCGGCGCCGGTGGACTCCCGTATCTCGTGGGCCCGCGTCTGGGCGCTGATGAAGAACCGCGACGTGCTGCTGCTCACCGCCTCCTACGTCTGCATGAACTACGTGTTCTACCTGCTCGCCAACTGGTGCTTCCTCTACCTGGTGCAGGAGCGGCATTTCACCGTGCTCGAGAGCGGCTGGCTGGCCAGCACGCCGCCGCTGGCGGCGGCGATCGCCTCGGGGGTGGGCGGCAAGCTCGCCAGCTCCTTCGGAATCCGCTACGGCGTGCGCCGGGGACTCGCGATCGTGCCTCTCGTGTCGCTGCCGGCGGCCGCGGTACTGCAGTTCCTGGCGGTCGACGCGGCGAATGCCTACTTGGCGGTAGTCGCCCTCGCTCTGTGCTACGGAGCGGTCGAGCTCAACGAGGGGCCCTACTGGGCGGCGATCATGCACGTCGGGCGCGCCGACGCAATGGCGGCTTCAGGGCTGCTCAACACCGGCGGCAACGCCGGGGGACTGATCGCCACCCCGATCGTCGGCTATCTTTCCAGTCAACATGAGTGGACGCTGGCGTTCTCGATCGGCGCGGCGTTCGCGATCGCAGGCGCCGCCGCCTGGCTGGTGGTGGATCCTGCAAGGGGGGAACCCGCCTGAGCCTCAGGGCGCGGGCCCCTCGGCGACTACCGCGCGGCCGCCGATACTGCCGCGCGCGCTGGCGCGAGCATCGCTCAACCCTTCCGGCCAGCTGAGCTCGAGCGTCCCCGCCCCCTGCGGGGTCTCGAGGTCGAGATGCGCATGCACGATGCCGGTGCGTCCCGGCCAGTCGATCTGCCCGCTGACACTCACGTCCGTCGTCCAGCGGAGCCCGCGCAGCTCGATGCGGTAACCCCCGTGCGCAGCCGCGGCGGAGAAGGTGCCGCCACGCAGCCCGACACCTGCGCCAGGACCCGTGTCGAGCGTGCGGGCGATCGCATCTTCCGCCGTGAGGAGCGCCGCCGTCACGGCGCGCAGGCCGTCCTCGTCCGCCCGATTGGTGGCGGCGCCCCGGGCCGGGGACAGCTCCCGCAGGCTGCGCGCAAAGCGCGGCACCAGGCGCACGGCCGGCACGGCCGCCGCGCAGCTCTCGTCCCCCGTCGCCAGCGTGTCCATGAAGCGCCGTGCGAGCACTGCCCCGCAGGCGCTGCGCGCATACGGCAGGGCATTGACGTGGAAGCTGTTCGCGATGACGACCTGGCGGGCGTGCGCAAAATGCGCGCCCGCCACCACCCCATCGGCCACGCTCGTCATGTTGTCGAGCTCGCCCGAGATCACCAGCACCGGCACGTCCGGATAGCTCGCCGCTGGGAAGCTGAGCGGCGAAGGCGGGAAGGCAGGCGGCGACGGCCACTCGACGCATTGGTCGATGAAACCGTAATCGAGGGGCATACCGCGGTATTCCTCGATCGTGAAGGGGGCGTAGGTCGCGGGCGCCTGCGCCTCGCGCTGCGCGATGCTCCGGTCCCGCGCCCCGAGGCGCTGGGCAGGCGGCAGATGCATGTCGAAGATCTGCGGCGGGTCGTGACAGCTCACCGCGGCCGCGAGCCCGGCGCTGAAGAGTCTCGGATTGCGGGTGGGGTCGCGCGAGTCGACGCTTCCCAGAGTCTCCGCCATCAGCCGCAGGAGCGGCGCGGGGTCGCCGCCGGCAAAGGCGCGCGCCGCCGCGTCCAGCTCCCGCACCGTGGAGAAAGCCGGCGAGCCGGCGAACATGACGATCGCGAGTGCGGCGGCATCGGCGGTGAGCCGCAGCGTGCGGCCGTCGCCGTAGCGCACCGTGGCCACCTCCGGCTGAGCGCGCAGTCTCTCGAGAGCCGGCATGATGTGATCGAGGGAGCTTCCGGGCAGCGCGCTGCAGGCTGGCGAGCGGGCGCACGCCAGGTTGAATTTCTCGCGCATCGCAGGAGCGTAGTGGGGATACCACGGGAAATCGGGCCCGTCGAGCGGGTCGGCGCCATCGAGCACCAGCGCGCGGACCTTCTCCGGGTGGCGCAGCGCAAATACCTGCGCGAAGTAGCTGCCGTACGAATTGCCGTACAGACCGATGCGATCGATCGCGAGCGCCCGCAGCAGCGCGGCGAGATCGTCGGCCGCGAGCGCCGTGCCGTAGAACGGCGCCGTCCGCCCGAGCGCGCGCCCGCAGGCGCCGATGTTGCCTTCGGTGAGCTGCGGGGCGGTCTGCAGCTGATGGCAGTCGATCGCGCCCGAGCGACCGGTGCCGCGGTTGTCCATGATGAGGACGTCGTAGCGGGCGCGCAGCGGAGCGAACAGCGCCAGGTAATCATCGCGGGACTCGGTGGCCGCATAGCCCGGGCCTCCCTCGGTCGCAACCAGCGTGCCGGCGGCGGCACCGGGCGCGGCGTGCGGGTAGTACTCGAAGTAGATCGGGAGCGTGCCGGGTACGGCGCCACTCGGATCGAGCGGACGCAGTGTCGATCCGCACCAGGGCGCGGCGGTGACGCAGCGTTGTAAGGTGAGGCGCCCGACTGCTAGAGTCGCCGCAGCCTGCGCATCCGGCTGCGCCGCAGGGGTCCCGGCCGCGGCGCCGGGCAGCGCAGCCGCTGCGTGCGCTAGCAGAGCGCTGAGAAGGAAGTGGCTTGCGCTACGCACGGCAGAATGCTGCTCCACGGTCGGTGCCTGCTATTGTAGCGATATCCGGGACGCGACCCGTGTCCCGAACGGTCCGTGGGGGATGCAATGTCGAACCGTATCGTCGCGCTATTCCTCATCGCCTGGGCGCCGCTCGCATGGGCAGACGGCACCGCGCCGCTCAAGACGCGCAACGTCGTGCTCATCGTGAGCGATGGGCTGCGCTGGCAGGAGATGTTCACCGGCGCCGACCCACTGCTGCTGAATGAGAAGAACGGCGGCATCTGGGACCAGGAGGCGGACCTCAAGCGCAGCTTCTGGCGCGACGACGTGAACGAGCGCCGCAAGGCGCTGTTCCCCTTCATCTGGACCACGGTCGCCGCGCACGGTCAGATCTTCGGCAACCAGCTGAAAGGCAGCATCGCGCGCGTCACCAACACCTTCTGGTTCTCTTACCCCGGCTACAACGAGATGCTCTCGGGCCACGCCGATGCGCGCGTCAACTCCAACGAGTTCGGGCCGAACCCCAACATCACGGTGTTCGAATGGCTGAATGGCCAGCCGGACTTCAAGGGCCAGGTGTCGGTGTTCGCCACCTGGGCGACGTTCCGCGACATCTTCAACGTCGGCCGCAGTCACCTGCCGCTGCAGGTCGGCTGGGACCCGCCCTATAAAGGTGACGTCAGTCCGCGCGAGGCGGTGGTGAACGAGCTCTACCGCACCACCACCGAGCTCGAGGACACGGACGTCTACGACTCGTTCCTGCAGATCCCGCTGATGGACTCCTTCGCCAAGGCGCAGCCGCGGGTGCTGTTCGTCGGCTACGGCGAGACCGACAACTGGGGACACATGGGCCGCTACGACCTGCTGCTGCACGCCGCGCACTCCTTCGACCATTACGTCGAGCAGCTGTGGAACACGCTGCAGAAGATGCCCGCGTACCGCGATCGGACGACCTTCATTCTCACCGCCGATCACGGGCGCGGCAGCGGCCCGGTCGAATGGAAAGAGCACGGCGTCGAGGAGAAAGGCTCGGAGAACATCTGGATCGCGGTGATCGGCCCCGACACCGCGCCGCTCGGGGAGCGCACGCAGACGCACGAGGTACACCAGGCGCAGATCGCCGCGACCATCGCGGCGCTGCTCGGCAAGGATTACCGCCAGGCGGTGCCGCAGGCGGCGCCGCCCATCGAGGAAGTTCTACCGAGGCCGCGTTGAGCGCCCCTCGAGCGCCGTGAGGATCGCCGAGAGCAGCCGCGTGGGATCCGGCGGGCATCCTGACACGGCGACGTCCACCGGAATGACGTTGGCGATGCGCCCGCGGCTCGCATAGCCGGCGCCGAAGATGCCGCCGGTGCAGGCGCAATCGCCGACCGCCACCACCAGCTTCGGGTCCGGTGTCGCCTCGTAGGTGCGGCGCAAGGCGGTCTCCATGTGCCTCGAGACAGGGCCTGTCACGAGCAGCAGGTCCGCGTGCCGCGGGCTGGCGACGAAACGGATGCCGAGACCTTCGATGTTGTAGAGCGGGTTGTTGAGCGCGTGGATCTCGAGCTCGCAGCCGTTACAAGAGCCCGCATCCACCGCGCGCACGCACAGGGCACGCCCCAGCACCGCGAGGATGCGCGTCTGCAGCGCTTCACGCAGGCGCAGAGACTCGTCGGCGGCGGGCGCGGGCTCGCTCGCGATTCCGACCGAGGCAATCTGGCGCAGCGTCTTCAGCATGCGGCGCTCCTAGAGGTCGTGCCCGCTGTAGGACAGGTTGAAAGACTTATTGATCAGGGGGAAATCGGGCACGATGTTGTCGATGATCGCGTGCTCGAGCGCCGGCCAGTTCTGCCACGAGGGATCGTGCGGGTGACAGCGGCTGATGGTGCCCTGCGGGCCGGCTTCGAGCGCCACCAGCACCGGTCCGCGCCAACCCTCGATCGCGCCGATCCCGATTGACCCCGCCGCGGGGAGAGCGACCGCCTCGAGACGCGATCCCGCGGGGATGCCCGCGGTGATGCGCTCTATCAGCCGCAGCGATTCGGCCAGCTCATCGAATCGCAGCGCGACGCGTGCCGCGACGTCGCCCGCCCTGCTGCCGAGCCTGGCAACCGCCAGCTCCCCATACGGGGCACAGGGCCAGTCGATGCGCAGATCGAATGCCTGGCCGCTGGCGCGCCCCGCCAGTCCCGTCAGGCCGAGCCGTGCGGCAAGCGACGGCGCGATCGTGCCGGCACCGGTGAAGCGGTCGCGCACTCCGGCGTGCTCATCGTAGATCGCGCGCAGCCCGAGCGCCTCATGCGCGATCTGGCCCGCACACGAGCGCAGCTCGTCTGCGCCGGCGCCGGTCAGATCGACGGCGGTGCCGCCGGGCACGATGGCGCTCATCAGGTAGCGCTCACCGAGCACCACGGCACAGGCGCGCAGCAGCCGCTCCTTCAGGCGCGAAAACTGCGCGAGGCCGAAGGCGAAGCCGGCATCGTTTCCGAGCGCACCGAGGTCCCCGAGGTGATTGGCCACACGCTCGAGCTCGAGGCACAGCGCGCGCAGCCAGGCGGCGCGCGGAGGGATCGTGGCGTCCGCCATGCTCTCGAGTGCCTGGCAGTAGGCCCAGGAGAACGCGACGGCCGAGTCGCCCGATACGCGCGCGGCGAGTCGATGGGCCTCGAGGATCGGCAGCTCGGTAAAGCGCCGCTCGATGCCTTTGTGAACGTAGCCGAGCCGTTCCTCGAGCCGCAGCACTTTTTCCCCGACGACCGAGAAGCGAAAGTGTCCCGGTTCGATGATGCCCGCGTGCACGGGGCCGACGGCAATCTCGTGCACACCCTCGCCCTCCACCCGCACGAACTCATAAGCGTCGATCCCGGACGCCTCGGCGGACGCCGGCGGCGGCGGATCGACCAGCGGCCGGAATCCGGGCGGCCAGGCGTTGTGCCGCAGCCAGGGACGGGTGTCCGGGTCCGACGCGCGCACCCCGCTCAGGTCCGCCGCTGCCCGCTGCATTCGGGTGGCGCACGGAAAAACCTCCTCGAGCCCGGGATAGCTCGAGGTGTCGGCGTCGAGCGGCAGACTGAGGAGCAGCGGTCCCGTGGTGGTGAAGAAAGCCGCGCGCACGGTCGGCGTGCCACGCTCGGCGCCGCTCACCCAGAGCGCGGCGAGCCGCGCGCCGCTCTCGGCCAGCTCGCGTGCGGCGTGCCTCCATTCCTTTGGGGACAGACTTTGCGCATTGAAGTCCTGCTGCGCCACGTCAGCCCCCACCGATCAGGCGCGCCGCCGCCCGGTACCAATCCGCAAGGTAAGGCGGGATATAGAGCCCGAGCCCGAGCACCAGAGCGAGGTGCACGAACACCGGCAGCAGCGCCGGCGGATGCGGCAGGCGCTTGGCGGTCGTCTCGCCGAATACCATCGGTTGCACACGGCCGAAAATGGCCGCGAACGCCACCGCGAGCGCCGTGAGCAGTATCGGCGTTGCCCAGGGCTGCTCGCGCATCGCGGTGGTGAGGATCAGGAACTCGCTGGCGAACACGCCGAAGGGCGGCAGCCCGAGAATGGCGAGCGATCCCATCATGAGGCCCCAGCCGATGGTCGGACTCAGGGTGATGAGGCCGCGGATCTGATCCATGAGCTGCGAGCCGGCCTTCTGCGCAGCGTGGCCCGCGGCGAAGAAGATCGCGGACTTGGTGAGCGAGTGCACCGTCATGTGCAGCAGTGCGGCGAAGTTGGCCACCGGGCCACCCATGCCGAAGGCGAAGGTGATGATGCCCATGTGCTCGATCGAGGAGTAGGCGAACAGGCGCTTGATGTCACGCTGGCGCCAGAGCAGGAACACCGCGAGCACCACCGACAGCAGTCCGAAGCCCATGAGCATCTGCGACGGCAGAGCGGAGTGCAGCGACCCCTCGACCAGCACCTTGCAGCGCACGACGGCGTAGATGGCCACATTGAGCAGCAGGCCCGAGAGCACGGCGGAGATCGGCGTCGGGCCTTCGGCGTGCGCGTCCGGCAGCCAGTTGTGCAGCGGCACGAGCCCGACCTTGGTGCCGTAACCGACCAGCAGGAACACGAACGCGAGGCCGAGCACCGCCGGCTCGAGCTGTCCTTTGACACCGTTCAGGTGCGTCCACAGGAGCGCGCTCACGCCCTCGGCGCCGATGGCGTGCTCGGCCGCGAAGTACAGCAGGATGGTGCCGAACAGCGCCTGGGCGATGCCGACGCCGCAGAGAATGAAGTATTTCCAGCCGGCCTCGAGACTCGCCGCGGTCCGGTAGAGCGTCACCAGCAGCACCGTCGAGAGCGTCGCGGCTTCCATGGCCACCCACAGCAATCCCATGTTGTTGGTGGTGAGAGCGACCAGCATGGTCGACATGAAGAGCTGATACATGCTGTGGTAGAGACGCAGCTGCGCGGCGCGCACCCGGCCGTGCTCCATCTCGACGCGCATATACGGGCGCGAGAAGATCGCGGTCGTGAGCCCGACGAATGCGGTGAGCGTCACCAGGAACACGTTGAAGGCGTCGATGAAGAACTGGTCGTGGGCCATGACCAAGCGGCCCACGGCGACCACGCGCACCGCGAGCGCGCAGGCGGCGAGGAAGGTGAGCAGACTGAAGCCGATGTTGAGCTCGGGCGCGAAGCGCCGCGCCCCGAGCATGCCGAGCGTCAGCGCACCGGTCAGCGGGGTCGCGAGCAGGATGAGCAGCTCCATGCTCAGGTCCCCCTCCTCTGCCCGGCTTCCTCCCTGAGCGTCTCGAGGTGATGCAGGTCGAGGCTGTCGAACTGCTCGCGGATCTGGAAAAAGAAGATGCCGAGCACCAGCACCGCCACCAGCACATCGAGCGCCACGCCGAACTCCACCACCATCGGCATGCCGTAGGTCGCGCTCATGGCGCCGAAGAACAGGCCGTTCTCCATGGAGAGGAAGCCCACCACCTGCGACATGGCCTTGCGGCGCGTGATCATCATCAGGAAGGACAGCAGCACGACCGCGACGGCGATGCCGATCGCGTTGCGCGTCGCGGTGCTGGCGAGCTGCGAGATCGGCTGGGCGAGGCCGAAGGCGAATACCACGATCAGCACGCCGAGCAGCATCGTCCCGGAGATGTTGAGCAGCGGCTCGGCATCCCAGTAGACGCCGAGCCGGCGGATCAGGCGATGCAGCAGCCAGGGCAGCAGGATCACCTTGAGGCCGAGGGTGAGCGCGGCCGAAAGGTACAGGTGATGCTGCCCGGTGCGCGCGGCCAGGAGCAGCGTCGCGAGCAGCAATACGCTCCCCTGCACGGCGAGCAGGTTGACCAGATTCACGACGCGCCGCTGCGACAGCATGGCGAAGGACAGGAGCAGCAGCAGCGCGGCGCAGAAGTTCAGCAGCTGCAGGGTCAGGGGAACGGCGCTCATTATTCCTAAGCTCCCAGCAGCAGGTGCACCAGCAGCCCGAGCACCGCAAACAGAAACGCCGTCGCGAGGAACTCCGGCGCCCGGAACACCCGCAGTTTCGCCGACACGGTCTCGATCAGGGCGAGCACGCCGCCGGCGGCGATGAGCTTCCCGGCCAGGAGCGGAATCGAGGCGAGCAGCGCCAAGGGGCCGCCCTGGCCCGTCGATACGCCCCAGGGAATGAAGAGCGCAAAGCCGATGCAGGCGTAGTTGAAGAGCTTGAGTGCGGCCGCCCACTCCATCAGCGCCAGGTGACGCGCCGAGTACTCGAGCAGCATCGCCTCGTGGATCATGGTGAGCTCGAGATGGGTCGCGGGGTTGTCGATCGGGATGCGCGCATTCTCCGCGAGCAGCACCATGGTGAAGGCGACCGCCGTGAAGGCGAGGCTCGGATAGAGGCCGAGCGTCTGGGTCGCAAGATGCTCGGTGATCGCGGGCAGCGCTGTGGTCGCCGAGATGAGCGAGGCGACGAAGATGATCATGAGGAGCGCGGGCTCGGCAAGGAATCCGACCATCATCTCGCGGCGCGCGCCGAGCGTGCCGAAGGCGGTGCCGACGTCCATGGCGGCCAGCGACATGAAGACCCGCGCGGTCGCGAGCAGGCCGACGAGCGCGATCGCATCGGCGATGCGGGTGAACGGCAGCCGGGTGCCCATCGAAGGAATGATGCCGGCGGCCGCCACCATCGCGCCGAAGGTGATGTAGGGGGCGAGGCGAAAGAGCTGTGAGGCGTTGCCGGCAATCACCGCGTCCTTGTGAAAGAGCTTGCGGATGCCGCGATACGGGAGCCAGATGCTGGGGGCGCTGCGGTTCTGCAGCCAGGCGCGGCATTGATTGATCCAGCCGACGAACAGCGGTGCCGCGGCGAGCGCCGCGGCCAGCTCGAGCAACTGGGTCACGATCTCGATCGGTCTCATAGCACCAGCGCCAGGAGCGCCACCAGCGTCACGAAGCTGTAGAGAAGATAGGTGGCGATGCGCCCCTGCTGAACCCAGGCGAAACCGTCCGCGATGCGCTGGACCAGCCCGCCGAGGGGCTCGTACAGGCGCTCCCAGATCCGGTCCCCGATCACGACCCGGTAGCGCGGCGCCCGATCGAAGGGCGTCGGCAGCTCACGCCGCAGCAGGAAGAACTGGCCGAAAATGTGGCGGATCGGCTGGCCGAAGCCTTCGGCTGTATCCTGCATGCGGGCATCGAGCCGGGCGAAGCCGCAATCCCAGGGATCGGCGCGCCGCACCCGCCGGTGATAGAAGAGCCGCACGCCGAGAATGGTGAGCAGCACGACGGCCGTCACGGCGAGCAGGAAGCCGAGCGCCGAGTAGGAGGCCTGGCGGCCGGGAATCGGCTCGAGCAGCCACCAGGGAGCGGTCTGTGCCGGCAGATCGGCGCCGCTCAGCTGCTTCACCACGCCGCGCAGGCCGTGGATGATCTGAGTGGGAAACAGCGCGAGCGCGATACAGCCCCCCGCGAGCCACACCAGCCCGAGGCGCTGCAGGATGCCGGCGTCGTGCGCGCGGGCGAGCGCCGCTTCCCGGGGCTGTCCGAGGAAGATCACTCCGAAGAACTTGACCATGACGTAAGCGGCGAGCGCCGCCGCCAGCACCACCACCGCGGCCGCCATCGGCAGCAGCATGTTGACGAAGGTGCGCGGCACTTCGTGGGCGAACAGGAAGGCCTGCAGCAGCAGCCATTCGGAGACGAAACCGTTGAGCGGCGGGAGCCCCGCGAGCGCCAGCGCACCGATCAGCGTGAGCCACGCCACCCACGGCATGCGGTGGATCAGCCCGCCGAGGCGGCCGAGATTGCGCTCGCCGGTCGAGTGCAACACCGCGCCGGTGCCCACGAACAGCAGGCTCTTGATGAACGCGTGGTTCAGGGTGTGATAGAGGAGCGCGATGAGGGCGAGCGCCGCCAGCATCGGCATGCCGACGCCGCGAAAGACGATCGCCAGCCCGAACGCCGTGAAGATGATCCCGATGTTCTCGATCGAGGAGTAGGCCAGCAGCCGCTTCATGTCGCTCTGCGCCGCGGCGAACACCACGCCGTACAGCGCGGTGAAGAGGCCCACCGCGAGCGCCACGACGCCCCACCACCACACCGGCTGCCCGAGGAGATCGAAGGTGATGCGCAGCACCCCGTATACGGCGGTCTTGAGCATCACGCCACTCATCAGGGCCGAGACCGGCGAGGGCGCCGCCGGATGGGCCTCCGGGAGCCAGACGTGCAGCGGCACGAGTCCCGCTTTCGCGCCGAAGCCAAACAGAGCGAGCAGAAACGCGGCGGCGGCCCAGGGGGCCGGCAGGTGAGCCGCGCGCATCGCATCGAAAGTGAATTGCCAGCTGCCACCCTGCATTACGCCGAAGGCGAGCAGGATTGCGATCGCCCCGACGTGGGCGATCAGCAGATACAGGAACCCCGCCCGGCGGATCTCGGGCAGACTGTGCTGCGTGGTCACGAGAAAGTAGGACGACAGCGCCATCGTCTCCCAGGCGACCATGAACGCGTAGGCGTCGTCGGCGAGCATCACGAGCCCCATGCTCGCGAGGAACAGGTGGTACTGCAGGCACAGCAGCCCCGCCGAGGTGCCGTGGCCGCGGCGGAAATAGCCGGCCGCGAACACCGAGATGCCCGCCGAGGCGGCCCCGAGCAGGAACAGGAACACGCGGCTCAGCCCGTCGAGCCGCAGGTGCACCGGCAGGTCGGGCAGACCGATGACGAGAATCGCCCGCTCGGGCGCTCCACTCAAGCTCCACACCGCGACCGCGGCCAGCGCGACGCTGATGAGCGCGCTGAGCGGAAAGAGCGTGCGGGCGACGTACCGCAGACTGGTCGGGCGCGCGAGGCCCGCCACGCCGATGAGGCCCCAGAGGACCAGGAGCGCGAGGCAGGCGGTGAGGGGCGAGTGCGGCGCGGGCGTCACAGCGGAGTACAACTGAAGTCGCGCTGGATTATAATGATATTAGATGCCGCGTCGCATCCCCGGAGTGGCACATTTGCCGCGCGAAGTTCGCACCGCACGCCTGACGATCCTCATCGACCCGCGCAAGAAGGCGCTGTTCGAGCGGCTGTGTGCGGAGGAGGACGCCACCCCGTCGCAGGTCGTGCGGCGCCTGATCCGGCGCTACATCGAGGAGCGCAGCGGTCGGCCGTGGAATCCGCCGGAGAAGAGTCCGCCCCGGAGCGCCCGACGCTCCTGAGCGCCTCAGGTCACGACGGCGGGAACCTGGCCAGGACGGCCGCCACCGCCGCCCGGATCGGAGCTTCCGAATTCTCCATGTCCGACCGGGTCAGCTCCTTCCTCGCCCAGCCGTGCCACACCGCCCGGTGGCTGTGGCCGTCGAAGAGGTCGATCGACAGTGTCCCCTCCCGGTACTGGTGCACGTCGACGTCCGTGCCCCAATAGGGATAGCCCCACCAGCCGGGACCCCACCAGCCAGGCCCCATATATGCCGAGGGGTAGGACTGCACGTCGACGCGCTCACGTGCGCCGATGGTGAAATCGACCACGAAATCGGCGGCCGCGGCGTTCTCGGTGTAGGTGAAGCCCCTGCGCGTCAGCTCAGCCTGAATGGCATCGTGAGCGCGCTGCACCACCAATGGGTTGGCCGAGCCATGGCGCTCGCGCGCCAGCCAGGTGAAGGAGTGGTAGCTGGCGAAGCTTGCCGCGTGGTCATAGTCGCTCGAGACGCGAGTCGTCTCGCACGCCGCCAGTGCCAGAGCGGACAGCGCCCCCGCAAGCCACAACGAAAGAAGTAACGGCCGGCGCGGCCCGGACCTTCGCAGTGACATGACAGACTCCTCCTTCTTGCTGGTCGGGAAAAGTCTGCCTCCGGGCGCTGCGCCCGCCATCCGTAGTTATGCGCAGCGGGAATGCGCGGGGAGAACGAGCCGGGTCCGGGCTACCTTCCCGGCAGCCTCTCCCTGGCCTGATCCCGGGCGTGTGGATCCTGATCCCTCGAGCGCCAGGTCGCCGCTACGAGATAAACGACGAACAGGGTACCGACCACGTAAAAGGCGATGTCGAGATTACTCATCAAGGCGAGGCTACCGCTCCCGCTGTGAGCGGCGCGTTAAGAAGCCCCCGAGCACGAAGCATGAGGGTCTCGAATTTCAATCTCAGCAGGAATGTTAGAAAACCATCTGGTTTGGCCTCCCTGAGCCCCTCTGGAGGGGCTCAAAGAAGCTCACTTAGACGGTTTTCTAACAATTGGCGGATTTTCCAGTTCCGGACCTCATCGGTAGGCGCCCCTCGCCCTCAGGCCGTTCGCGGCTGGGGCTCCCTGAGAATGAGGAAGACGCTCGCCACCACCAGGGAGGACGCGAGCAGCATCCGCACGGTCAGGCGACCAGCGGATTCACCCAGGCGTGGCTCGCCACGCGCGTCACCGGCATGCGCGCGAGCAGCACCGCACCTGCTGCCGGAACACGAACACCCCGAGCGCGATCGTGATGAGGGGCAGCGACGCCTCGATCACCGAGGTTAAGCCGGAGGGAACGTACTGCTCGGCCCAGAAGAGCGCCCCGTAGGTGGCGACGAACAGAAACAGCGCCGTCAGCGCGATGCCGCGCCACTCGACAACCACCGCTGCGGTGCGCGCACCACCCGGCCTGACCGGAGCGCATCGGTACTTTCTGCTACTTCCCAGGAGCCGGCCCTTTGCGTAGTCTCTGCGCACCCGTGCCACGGTTGTCGAGGAGAAGTCGCATGAAGCCGGTGTTCGATGAGTCCCGCCGCCAGCTGCTCAAGAAGGTCGCTCTCGGCACGGTCCTGATTCCGGTCGTCGTGAAGACGGCGGGCGCGGCTGACCTGCCGCTGGTCTCGGCGGACGACCCGACCGCGCAAGCGCTCAAATACACTCCGGACGCCAGCAAAGCCACCGCTGCCAAGCCTGGCAGCAAGTGCGCCACCTGCGCTCTCTACCAGGGCGGGACCGCGGCCCAGGGCGGTTGTCTGCTGTTCCCCGGCAAGGCCGTCAAGGCCACCGGCTGGTGCAGCTCCTGGACCCCGAAACAGTCGTAGCAGCCGCGCGCCAGCGCGCTTGCGCGTGCCTCCCCGCGCTGCTGGACGCAATGCGGGTGAGGTACGCTCGCACTCATGAAACCCGCCGGCCTGAATACCCGGTGCGTGCACGCTGCGCACTCCCCCGACACGGCGATCGGCTCGATCGCCGAGCCCATCTATCTCAGCACCACGTTCGAGCGCGACGCGGACGGCGAGTACCCACGCGGCTATCGCTACAGCCGCGAGGGCTCGCCTAACCGCACGGCCCTCGAAGGCTGTGTCGCGGCGCTCGAGGGAGGCGTCGGCGCAGTGGCGTTCGCCTCGGGGCTAGCGGCCAACATGGCGGTGCTCGAGCTCCTCAAGGCGGGCGAGCGGCTGGTCGCACCGCGCGAGGTCTACTATGGAACGCTCAAACAGTTCTACGAACTCACCAGGATCCGCGGCGCCGGACTCGAGGTCATCGACTTCCTCGACCCCCCGGCGATCGAGACTGCGATCGGCGGCGGCGCGCGCCTGGTATGGAACGAGACTCCCACCAATCCGCTGCTCAACGTCACGGACCTGAAGCGCGTCGTGGCGCTCGCGCACGAGGCCGGAGCGCTGGTCGTGTGTGACAACACCTTCGCGACGCCGGTGTGTCAGCGACCGTTCGCTTTCGGCGTCGACCTCGTGATCCACAGCGCCACCAAGTACCTCGGCGGCCACAGCGACGTGCTGGGCGGTATCGTCGTCGTGCACGAGGATGCAGCCCTGCTCGAGCGCCTGCGGGCCTGGCAAAGCATGGCGGGCTCGCCGCTCGCGCCGTTCGACTGCTGGCTGCTGCGCCGAAGCATCTCGACGCTGGCGCTGCGCGTACGCGCGCAATGCCGGGGAGCCCTCGAGGTGGCGCAGTTCCTCGCCGGCCATCGCGCCGTCGAACGCGTTTTCTACCCCGGCCTCGCCTCGCATCCGGCGCACGCGCTCGCCGCCGCGCAGATGCCGGGCGGCTTCGGCGCCATGCTGTCGGTGTGCGTGACCGGCGGCCGCGAGGCGGCCATGCGCGTTGCCAGCCGCACCCACCTCTTCACGCGCGCCACCAGCCTCGGCGGGGTCGAGAGCCTGATCGAGCATCGCGCGTCCATCGAGGGACCCGGCTCGCGCACGCCGCAAAATCTGCTGCGGCTTTCGGTCGGGATCGAGGAGCCGGAGGATCTGGTCGCGGACCTGGCGCAGGCGCTCGCGTAGATTCCCGCCGCGCGCCGCTCAATGGTGCGTGTGGGCGCGGATGAAGCGTCCGAGTCTGGCGAAAGAATCAACGACCTTCACCAGCACGTCGGCATCGATCGGCTTGGCGACGAACAGCAGCGGCGCCCCCGGCAGCCACGGCAGGCCGACGTTCGACAGCTGGCCGCTGAGAAAAATCGTCGGCACCACGTGTCCGAGCGCGTGACAGATCTCCTGCGCGACATCGGCGCCATCCATCTCGCCGGGCAGATTCACGTCCATGATGAGGACGTCGGGAGGCTTGGTACCGCGCGCGATCTGTTCGAGCGCATTCGCCCCGTCAATGGCGGTCAGGGCCTCGTAGCCCTCGGCACGCAGCAGTCTGGCGACGCTCGCGGCGAGCGCCGCGTCGTCCTCGACGTGCAGCACGACGAAAGCCTGCTGTGTGCCCGTCGCGGCTTGCATAGAACACCAACCGGTAAAATGCTAGCGATTCCTGCGCCGCTCCGTCAGTACGCATCTTCGCGTACGGGAACGCCATACAGCCGGCATCAGCGCAGATATGCCTCGGTCGCGTAGCGGCGCATCATCCGGTGGCTGTTGAAGTAGGCGGCATTGGTGGTGATGGCTCCCTTCATCAGCCGGGCCCAACCCGAGGGCTCGGCGTAAAAGAGCGGCAGCACGGTCTGTTCCAGCCTCTCGTACAATGAGCCCGCTCCGTCGATCGACCACCCGGTGACGTTCTCGATACAGCCTTCGATCCACCAGCCGTCGAGCGAGGAGAGGCTGGGAACGCCGTTGAACGCCGCCTTCATCCCGCTGGTGCCCGAGGCCTCGAGCGGCGGCAGCGGCGTGTTGAGCCAGATGTCGCTCCCCGAGATCAGCAGCTGCGCCAGCGCGAGATCATAGTCGGGCAGATAAGCGATCGGGACCTTACCCGCGAGAGATCGCATCTCCCGGTGCAGCAGCGCGATCAGGCGCTTGCCTTCCTCATCGCGCGGGTGCGCCTTGCCGGCGAGCACGATCTGGAAGGGCCGTTGGCGCGCGATCGCCTCGAGCCGCCCGGGATCCGTGAACAGCAGATCCGGCCGCTTGTAGGCCGTCATGCGGCGCGCGAAGCCGATGATCGGCGCGTCCGCACTCAACGTGAGGCCGGTGAGCTCGCGTACGCGCTCGATCAACGCCTGCTTGGCCGTGAGGTGCGCCGCGCGGATCTCGGCATCCGGGATGCGCTCGGCCCGGACCAGCAGCTCGGGCTCGTGGCACCAGCCGGCCACGTGACGGTCGTAGAGCGCGCGAAAGCTCGGGGCCGCCCAGGTGTAGGGATGCACCCCGTTGGTGATCGCCCGCACCTGGTAGCCCGGATACATCCGCGCCGAGATCTCGGCGTGCCGCTGGGCGACCCCGTTCACGAAGTCGCTCAGCGACAGCGCCAGCTGCGTCATGTTGAGCTGGTCGCGGCCCGCGAGCTGCTGCAATTCCGCGAGATCGAGGCGGACGGCGCTCGAGCCCGCGAGTTCGCCGCTGCGGAACAGCCGCTGTACCAGCTCGTAGGAGAAGCGGTCGTGTCCCGCCTCGACCGGCGTATGAGTCGTGAAGCGGCAGAGCTGGCGGACGCGCGGCACGTCGTAGGGCGATTCGCCGGATCGCAGCTCGCTCGGCGGGTAGGTGAAACGGCGCAGCAGCTCAAGTCCAAGGAGCGCCGAATGGCCTTCGTTCATGTGGTAGGCGCTGATCTCGAATCCGAGGGCCCGCAGCACGCGCACGCCGCCCAGCCCGAGAACCATCTCCTGCATCAGACGGTAGCGATCGTCGCCGCCATAGAGATAGTGGGTGATCTCGCGATCCGCCGGCGCGTTCTCGGGGAGATCGGTATCGAGCAGTATGACGGGCGCGCGTCCCCCGAGGTCGCTCTCCACCACATAGAGCCACGCGCCTACCCACACCGCCCGGTCCTCGATCCACACGGCCACTTTGGCATCGAGCGGCGCCGCCCGGCGGGCCGGATCCCACAGAGCGGGATGCTCGATCTGCCGGCCCTCGGGATCGAGCTCCTGGCGAAAATAGCCGGCGCGGCTGACGAGCGTGACCCCGACCAGCGGCAGAGACAGATCCGCCGCCGAGCGCAACGTGTCGCCCGCGAGCACTCCTAAACCACCGGCATAGGTCGGGACGTCGCTGCGCAGCGCGATCTCCATGGAGAAGTAGGCGACCCGCGCCTGCTGCAGGAACTCATCCAGCATGGCAGCGCGGCTTCAAGGTGGCTCAGGGCCGCCGCGCGCCTTCTGTGCGCACCTCAGTCCGGATCGAGCCGACCACGCCCTGAAGCTGCTGCGAGACCGCATCCAGCACCTCGTCGAGCGACAGAACGCCGGTCAGGTGCCCGGCTGCGTTCACCACCGGAAGCCGGCGCACGCCGATCCGCCGCATCTCGGCCAGAGCGGAGTTCAGCGATGCGTCCTCGCGGACCACGACCGGCTCGCGAGTCATCACCTCACCGACCTTGACCTGGCGCGGATCCGTGCCCTTGGCCAGCACGCTCACCACGATATCGCGGTCAGTGAGCACCCCCACCGGCCGCGGCGCCACATAGTACGGCTCGACGACGATCAGATAGCCGATGTGATACTGGCGCATCAGTCTGGCGGCCGTGTCCAGCTCCTCGTGTGCCCCGATCGTCACGGGGTTGCCCTGGCAGATTTCGCTGACGATCATGATGCCTCCCGCTTGCCGATCGGCTTCACTTTGCTCCAACGGCGGGCGCCCGAAATCCGTAGTTGTGCATAGGGCGGCGTGCCACCCTTCAGCTCACCGTTTCCGCGCTGTAGCGCGCCAGCAGCCCCGTGCGCACCGCCCGGCGGTAGACCCGCACGAAGTAATAGCCCGCCAGCGCGATCTCGGACGCCGCCAGCGCCAGCGCGATGAGGGCGGGAAGCGGTGCGAACGGCCGGCCGTCGAGCACGGTGCGCATTCCTTCGAACACGTAGGACGGCGGCAGAACGTGGGCGATGCCGCGCATCCAGGCCGGCAGGATGCTGAGCGGATAAAACACCGCGCAGAACGGCGACAGCAGCGCCGGTATCGGCCACACCAGCCACTCCGACGCCGGTCCGAACCGCAGGACCATCGCGCTCGCCATGATCCCGAGCGCGACCCCGAATCCGTACAGCACCGCGAGGAACAGCAGCAGGTGCGCGCCGAGGGCCAGGAACGACAGGCCGAAGACCGGCACGGCCAGCGCCACCATCACGGTAAGCCCGATCAGGCTGGTCGCGATGCTGGCGAGCACCAGGCCGGTCACGTACTCCGAGATCCTGAGGGGACTCGCAAACAAGTTGAGGAAGTTGCGCGACCACACGTCCTCGAGGAACGCGGTGGTCAATCCCTGCATCACGCGCCCGCACAGGTCCCACAGCAGCACCGCGCCGAGGAACACCGTGGTGAAATTGATTCCGGCAGCGCTGACGCTGTTCAGGAAGCGCGCGATGAACCCCCACAGGACGATGTCGATTCCGACCCACGCGAACATCGGCAGGGCGCGCACCGGGCTGCCGCGCAGCAGGTACCACTGGCGCAGCAGTATGGCCGCAACCGGCGCGATTCTCATGCGAGCCGCTCCGCCGGCTTCGCCAGCGGCTCGCGCGCCAGCTGGATGAACAGCTCCTCGAGGTTGGGCGCGCCGTGCTCGCGCGGCAGCGAGCGCGGGTCGCCCGCGAGCAGAATCCGCCCGTGCGACAGGAACAACACCCGGTCGCAGACTTCCTCGACCTCGTACATGTTATGCGAGGTCCAGAGGACGCCGCAGTCGCTGTGGCGCGCGAGCGCACGGATGGCGGCGCGGGTGTCCCGCGCGGCCGCGGGATCGAGCGATGCGGTCGGCTCGTCGAGCAGCAGCAGCCGCGGGCGGTTGAGCAGCGCCTTGGCGAGCGCCACCCGCGTCAGCTCTCCCGAGGACAGCACGCCGCACTTGGTGTCGCGCAGCGCCTCGAGCTGAAACTGCCCGAGCAGCTCCTCGACCCGGTGGCGCAGAGAATGGACGCGGTAGATGAGGCCGAAGAAGTTGAGGTTCTGCGCCACGGTGAGATTGCCCGGCAGGCTCGCGTACACGGCGGCAAAGTTGGTGCGTGCCAGAGCGAGCGAGCGTTGCCGGGAGACATCCAGATCACCGATGCGAATCGAGCCGGAGTCCGGCGTCAGCACGGCGAGCACGGTGTTGATGATGGTGGTCTTGCCGGCGCCGTTGGGACCCAGGAGGCCGAGGATCTCGCCGGGGGCGACCTCGAACGAGACGCCGTCGACGGCCAGCACCTCACCGTAGCTCTTGCGCAGGCCGCGCACCCGCAACGCTGCCGCCGCGGCGGAGCCGGCCGGGTGCTCGCTGCGCGCGGTCAAGAAGGCGGCGACGGCCGCGAGGGCGGCTCCTGCGTCACCTCGTACCAGATGGCGTTCAGAACGCCGAACGTGAGCGCCAGACCGAGCCCGAGAATCCAGCTGAAATACCACATGCAGAGCGCTCCGCAGTCTCCGGCTCAGTAGAGGCCCGTGTGCTGCCGGACCGACTCGAGCGTGATCCGGCCCTTGAGCACACGAAATACCCAGACAGTGTAAGCGAGCACGATGGGCAGGAGCACCAGCACGGCAATCAGCATGATGCCAAGCGTGCGTGCGCTGCTCGAGGCGTCCCACACCGTGAGACCCTGGTCGGGATGGGTGGACGAGGGCATGAGGAACGGAAACAGCGCGATGCCCGCGGTCAGGATCGTGCCCGCAACCGCGGCGCCGCTCGACAGTATGCCGAGACCTGTCCTGCCCGAGCGCAGGAGCGAGGCGGCGAGCCCCGCGCCGATCACCGCCACCGCTGGTACGAGCCAGAGCACTGCGTGCGCGTGGAAGTTGCCGAGCCACGCGCCGCGGGCGACCGCGACGTGCTTGCCGAGGGGACTCGAAGGACCCAGAGGGTCGAGCGCCGAGCTGATCCGGTGCCCGTCGAGGTTCGCCACCCAGACACCGGCGAGAGCGAAGCCGGCGATGAATACTACCGCTGCCCAGGCGCCGAGCGCCGCGGCGCGCCGCGACATCGGCTCACCCACCTTGAGCGCCGCATACGCCGAGCCGTGCATGATGAGCATCGCGAGGCTCACCAGGCCGACGAGCAGCGCGAACGGACGCAGGAGCGCGAAAAAACCGCCGCTGAACACCGGGCGCTGCAGCGCGTCGAATTCCAGCGGCAACCCGAGAAAGAGATTGCCGAAGGCCACGCCGAACAGCAGCGCGGGGACCGCGCCGCCGATCGTCAGGGCCCAGTCCCAGGCATTGCGCCAGCGCGGATCGGGGATCTTGTTGCGGAAGATGAAGCCCACCGGCCGCAGAATGAGCGCCACCAGCAGCAGGAACATCGCCAGATACAGGCCCGAGAAGGAAGCGGCGTAGAGCAGCGGCCAGGCCGCGAACACCGCACCCCCGGCGAGAATGAACCACACCTGGTTGCCGTCCCACACCGGCTCGATGGACTCGAGCAGCGCACGGCGCTCCTCGTCGGTGCGGCCGATGAAGCGGAACGTGGCCCCGACCCCCAAGTCGAAGCCGTCCATGAGCGCAAAGCCGATGAGCAGCGCGCCGAGGATCAGCCACCAGATCAACCGCAGCGTCTCATAGTCGGGCACGGGCGCCCCCCTCGGGCCAATACCCCAGTCCGTCCGGGCCGCGGCGAATCATCCGCGTGAGCAGGAACACGTCCACGGCCGCGAGTGCCGAATAGAAGATCACGAAGCCGCAGAGCGACAGCACGATGTTGCCCGCGGGAACCGGCGATGCGCCGAGGAAGGTGGGCAGCACCCCGTCGATCGCCCAGGGCTGCCGGCCGTACTCGGCCACGATCCAACCGAGCTCGGCGGCGATCCACGGCAGCGGCAGGGCGAGGAATGCGGCGCGCAGAAACCAGCGATGATGCTGGAAGCGATGGCGCGCCGACAGGTAGAAGGCGGTCGCGAACAGCAGGACCAACAGCAATCCGATACCGACCATGAGGCGGAAGCACCAGAAAAGTACGGCGACGTCGGGCACGGTCGACCAGGCCGCCGTCTCGATCTGAGCGGCGGTGGCACGCGCGGGGTCGGCGACGTAACGCAGCAGCAGCAGCCCGTAGCCGAGGTCGTCGCGGTGCTCCTCGAACAGCGCGCGCGCGGCTGCATCCTCCGGATGCTCGCGCAGCACCGTCAGCGCCGCATGCGCCTCGATGCCGCTCGCGATGCGGGCGCGGGCGCGGGCGACCAGATCGAAGATGCCGAGCACCGGCTCGCTGGCCGAGCGCGTCGCAATCAGGCCGAGGACCCAGGGCACCTTGAGCTCGTCATGGGTCGTATGCGCGACATCGTCCGGAATGCCGAACACCGTGAAGCCGGCTGGCGCCCGCTCGGTGTGCCACTCGGCTTCGATCGCAGCGATCTTCATCTTCTGGTTCTCGCTCGCGAGATATCCGGACTCGTCGCCCAGCACCACCACCGACAGCGAGCAGGCGAGTCCGAAGCTGGCGGCTACCGCCAGCGAGCGCCGCGCGACCTCGACGTTACGTCCGCGCAGCAGATACCAGGCGCTCACCGCCAGCACGAACACCGACCCGACCACGTAGCCGGCCGCGACCGTGTGCACGAACTTGGCCTGCGCCACCGGATTCAGCAGCACCTGGGAGAAGGAGGTGAGCTCCATGCGCATGGTCTGCGCGTTGAACTGCGCCCCCACCGGATGCTGCATCCAGGCGTTGGCGATCAGGATCCACAGCGCCGAGAGGCTCGAGCCGAGCGCGACCAGTGCGGTCACGATCAGGTGCCCGACTCTCGAGAGTCGTTCCCAGCCGAAGAAGAACAGCCCGACGAAGGTCGACTCGAGGAAGAACGCCATCAGGCCCTCGATGGCCAGCGGCGCGCCGAAGATGTCGCCCACGTAGTGCGAGTAGTAGGCCCAGTTGGTTCCGAACTGGAACTCCATGGTGATGCCGGTGGCAACTCCCATGGCGAAATTGATGCCGAACAGCATCCCCCAGAACTGCGTCATGCGCTTCCAGATCTCGCGCCCCGTCATCACGTACACCGCCTCCATGATCACCAGGATCATGGACAGGCCGAGCGTCAAGGGCACGAACAGGAAGTGATAGAGCGCGGTTAGCGCGAACTGCAGGCGCGACAGAGCCACGACTGAGAGGTCAATCATGGGTGCCCTGCGATGGCGCCACCGCCAGCTGCCGCCCGGCGGCCTGGCCGTCGACAGCGATGCGGTGCGCGGGCGAGAAGAACAGCACCCACAGCAGCGCGAGCGCGGCCAGTTTGATTGCCAGCAGCACCATGAGGTGGCGCCTCAAGATGGCACGCCACGGTTCCCGCGCCGCGCCGGATGTGTATGTCCTGAAAAGCACCTGAACGCACCGCTCCCTCGACGAGCCAAGCTTAACCTCGCGGCCCCGGGCTGCAAAGTCAGCGCTCGCTCAGGCGCGCGGGTAGCCGACGCTTTGGGCGAAGGTCACGAACTGCCCGTCCGGCAGCTTCATCAGCTCGCCGAGACGATGCGTGTCGACGGCTCCTCTGAAGACCGAGCCGAGGCCGGCGGATGCGCAGTAGAGGTAGACATTCTGCCCGATGAAGGCCGCATCGACCGAGGCATACAGCCGGCGCTCCTCGGCGGAGACGTCCTTCATCCGCTCGCCGTGCGCCACGTACACCAGGTTGAGCGGCACCCACCCTGCGAAATCCTGCAGACCGGTGTGCCGGCGAATGTCGTCCGGCATGTACGGCAGCAGGGCATGCGCCGTGGGATCGTAGAGCCACACTCCGTCGGCCATCGCGAGGTACAGGTCGATGACCATCACGTGACGCCAGTAAGGCGCCGTGCGATCGCCGCTCGGGCGATTGATGCCGAAGGCCGCCCACAGCAGATCTGACAGCGTCGCTGGCGGCAGCGGCCGATCGGAGTACTCGCGAGTCGAGTGCCGCGCCTTGAGAGCCGTCATCAGCGGCATGCCACCAGCGGTCGTGGCGGCGGGCAACTTCAGCGGCTCCACCGCTCGCGCGGTGCCGCCGGATGCGGCCAAAGCTGCACCTGCAAGCATGGCGCTGGTCACCTGGCGGCGCGTGGCCATGATCGCCTCACTGCACCATGAATACCGGCATCTCGGCGTGCTCGAGGAGGCTGCGCGTGACGCCGCCGAATACCCGCTCGCGCAGCGGCGCGTGCCCGTAGGCGCCGACGACCAGCAGGTCCGCGTACAGCTCCGAGGCGCTCCGCAGAAGCTGCTCCGTCACCGGCCGCGACGCATCGCCCGCGATGCTCACCTCGGAGCCGATGCCGTGCCAGGCGAGCTGCCGGCTGAGGTGCTCGAGCTGCTCGCGCGAGGCGCCGCCCGGCTCTTTCACGGCGAGCAGCACGACCCGGCTCGCCTCCTTGAGGAGCGGCATGGCTGCCCCGACCGCCCGGGCCGACGCGGCAGTCTCCTTCCAGCCGACGACGATGGTGCCGGCGACGCTCTGCGGCGGGCGGTCGTTGGCGATGACCACGGGGCGACCGCCGCGCGCCAGCAGCTCTTCGATCAGACCGAGCTGCAGATGGTCGCGGTGGCGACGCCGTCCGAGCACCACCAGATCGCTGTGGCGTGCGTGCAGCAGCAGGCGGGCCAGCGGCTGGTTGATCTGCTCCGAGTACCGGGCGCTGACCAGCTCCACGGGCTCCGGCGCATCACGGATCAGCACGCGGTGCTCCCGGCAGAATTCCTCGAAATGCACGCGTGCCTGCGCGGAGAGCTCCTGCTCCTCGCGGCCGAGCTGCGTCAGCGCACTGCTGACAGCCGCACCTCGCAGCATGTCCACGTGCGGCGTGTGCAGCGCCGCCACTCCGGGGGTGAGATGGACGTGCAGGAACTCCATGTGCGCCGCCAGTGGGCGTGCGAGCGCCAACGCCGTCCCGAATACGCCATGGTCGGTGGACGAGCCGCTCGCCGGCACCAGGATGGTCTTGATCACGCAGTATCCTCGCGCCGCCTCCGCCGACCGCGGTATACGGGGATGTGCCTAGCCACCCGAGAGCGCGCCGAACGCGCGGCCGGCGAGCCAGGTGATGAGCGCGGCGACCGCGCCGAAGGCGGTCTGGCGCAGGCCGGAGTACCAGGCGGAACGGCCGTTGAAGAGTGAGGTTGCCAGTCCCAGCACGAACAGAGCCGCTGCCGACAGCGTGATGGTGCCTGCGATGCGCAGCCCGGCCGGGAGAATGCAGAACGGCAGCAGTGGAACCAGAGCGCCCAGGGCGAACAACAGGAAGGAGAAGCCCGCCGCGCTGAGCGCATCGCCGGCCGAAGCCACGCTGACGTGCGCCGGATCGGGCTCGAGCGTGCCGATGTCCCGGTCGAGCTGGCTCAACGCGAGCTCGCGCGCGTTGGTCACGGACAGCCATTCGCCGAGGGCCATGGAGCAGGCCCCGCCGAGGAGCCCCGCGATTCCCGTCAGCAGCACGATCGAGGCCGACACCCGCGCTCCGGCCACGCCCATCATCAGACAGAAGTTGGATGCGAGGCCGTCGTTGGCGCCCAGCACCGCGGCCCGCAGATTGCTGCCGAGCGCCCCCTGGTCCCGGCCGCGCAGGGCCGTTGCGTGGCCGTGCTCCTCCGACACCAGGCTCACCGCATCCTCCTGCCCGGCATAGTCGTCGCGCTCCTTCATCTCGCGCGCGATCACGCTCGGCACGATGAAGCCGATGCCGAGGTGCCGGGCGAGGAGGATCAGAACGCGGATGCGCGCTGAGGGGTGGAACGCCGGGACGCCGCGTCCCAGGACGCGCAGCCGCTCCTCCCAGAAGTCGGCGTGCCGGCGCTCGGCGCCCGAGAGCTCGAGATAGACGCCGCGCCGCCGCGTGTCGCCCTCGAGCTGCGCCAGTGCGGCGTACAACTCCGAGCTGTCACGCTCGGCCCTCCAGTTGCGCAGCAGCCGCGCCTGCTCGTCTGAATCGGCGGTCTTCACGCGCGCGCCCTAAGGTTTGCTCCCGGCTGCCGGCAAGCGCGCGATGTAGTCGGCCAGCGCCCGCTGCTCCTCGGCCGAGAGTGCGACGGCCGGCACACTGCCACGGTGCGCGTCCCCGAACTGCCGCAGCCGCGACAGCACATAACGGAAGTGCTGCGCGCCGATGCGCGGCGCCGGCCCGCCTTCGATGCCCGCGCCATCCTCGCCGTGGCAGCCGGCACAGGCACTGAGGTAGACGCTCTTCGCGGCCGCGAGCGAGCGGCCTTGCCCCTGTTCGGCCTTGGGGCCCACGGGGGCATGCGCGAGGTATGCCGCAAGATCGCGAATCGCCGCGGGGCGATTGAGGTCCGAGGCCTTCAGAGTGTCGTGCATCGCCGGGCCGTGCATCTCCGAGCCCGGACGCTCGCCGCTCGCAAAGCGCGTCAGCTGCTCGACCAGGTAGGCCTCGCGCTGCCCCGCAAGTGCCGGGATCTCGCGCGGCCCGTCTCCCCAGGCTCGCCCGCCGTGACAAGGCACGCAGTGACGCAGATAGAGCACCTCGCCGTGTTGGACATCCGGGGCGCCGGCGGCAGGCGCCGCGGACGCCAGCTCGGCCGCTGCACCCGGCAACGCGAGCCAGGCGAGCGCGAGCGTCCTAAGAGCCATGGAGCTTTGCCGCGGCGAGCCCGGCCAGAACGCGCTCGGGAGTCATCGGCAGCCGCAGCTGGCGCGAGCCGGTCGCATCGAACACCGCGTTGGCGAGGACGGCGCCCACGATCGTGATCGGCGGCTCGCCGCCCCCCTGGGGCGCAAGCTGGTCGTTGCGCACCACGATCGCCTCGACGTGAGGCACCGCGGAGAAGCGCGGCAGATGGTAGGAATCGAAGTTGCGATCGAGAATGTCCCCGCCGCGGAAGCGAAGCTCCTCCGACAGGGCATAGCCGAGTCCCATCGTGACCCCGCCCTCGATCTGCATGCGCGCGCCCTCCGGGTTGACCACGATGCCGAGATCCTCGGCGCAGACCACGCGCACCACGCGCAACGTGCCCTGTGCCTCATCGACCGCCACCTCGGCGCAGGCGGCGACACAGCTGCCCGCATCAGTGCTGCAGGCGATCCCGACACCGCGGCGGCTCGGCGCGGCGGCCGCTTTCCAGCCGAAAGCTTCGGCGGCGGCTTGCAGCACGCGGCGCATGCGGACGTCCGTCAGGTGGCGCAGACGGAACTCGAGCGGGTCACTGGCGCAGGCCGCCGCCATGATGTCCATCTGCGACTCGATCGCAAACACGTTCATGTTGGCCCCGGGAGCGCGCCATGGACCCACCTCAAAGGGATGCAGCCGCTGCGGCGCGGTTGACGGCTCGTACGACATGGCCCCACCGGAGCGGATGCGCAGGTTGGGAATATCGTAGAGATGTGCCGCGCCACGCTCGCCGCTCCCGTAACTGGTGAAGTCCCAGAGCGCCACGTGACCGTCGGCATCGAGCCCGGAGACCAGCGTCACCACCGCCGCCGGGTCGAAGCGATCGTAGAAGAACTCCTCGCTCCGGTCCCAGGCGACCTGCACCGGGCGGCCGCAGAGCTGCGCGAGACGCGCAGCCTCCACCGCCTGCCGGTCGGCGCTCTTGCCCCCGAAGCCTCCGCCGAGGAAGGGCGTGATCACACGCACCGCCTGCGGCGCGAGGCCGAGCACCTGCGCGATGCGCTCGCGGGTCGGAAACGGCGTCTGGGTCGATGCCCAGACCGTAGCCCGCCCGGCGGCAACCTCGGCCAGCGCCGCGTGGGGCTCGAGGGGTGCGTGGGCGACATACCCCTTGCGGTAGGTTGATTCGAACACCCGCGCCGCGTGCGAGCGCGCGCCGAGCACATCGCCGCGGTGCGTGCTCTCCTTGAGCGCGGTGCCCGAGGCTTGCATCAGATGCTCGAAGATGCCGTCCTGATCCGGTGCCGCTTCCGGCGGCGGCTGCCACTGCGCCCGTAGGGCGGCGAGCGCCGCGTCACAGCGCTCCCGATCGGCATGCAGGACGGCCACGAGATCGTCGTGACGCACCACGGTGACGCCCGCCATGGCTGCGGCGGCCGAGGTGTCGAGGCTGCGAAGCTGGCAGCGGTGCGCCGGCGGACGCAGAATGCGCGCGTACAGCTGTCCGGCAAGGCGCACGTCGGCGGCGTATTTCGCCTCGCCCGTGACCTTGGGCTGCGCATCGAGCCGCGTCGCGGGGCGCCCCATGACCTGAAAGTCAGCGGCGGCCTTCAGCACCGCCGCCGCGCCTACCCGCCGCACCAGCTGCTGTCCGTGCGCCAGCTCGGCGTAGCTCACCTGACGCGCAGGAGCGCCACTCACCGACACGACTCCGTTGCGCGCGCTCAGACTCCCGGCAGGAACGCCGAGGCGCGCGGCGGCGATCTCGATGAGCGCCACGCGGGCCTCGGCGGCAGCCGCCCGCAACGCCGGGCCGAAAAACCGTGTGGTCATCGAGCCGAAGGTACCCATGTCCCAAGGGCAGCGGTCGGTGTCGCCGAGCACCATGTCGATCGAGCGCACGTCGACGCCGAGCTCCTCGGCCGCCATCTGCGCCAGCGAGGTCATGACGCCCTGCCCCATCTCGATCTTGCCCGAGTACACCGTCACGCGGCCGTCCGCGCCGATCAGCAGATAGGCGTTGATATCCTCGGGATAATGCGGCGGCTCCGCCGCGAACGCGGGCAGCGATCCCGCGCACACCAGCACCACGATCCCGCTCCCGGCGAGCTGGAAGAACTCGCGGCGGCTGAGAGCCTGCTCACTCATGTACGCGGTCCGCGTGTGCCGCCACCGACTCGATCGCCGCGAGAATGCGCTGATGCGCGCCGCAGCGGCAAAGGTGCTGCTCCATCGCGGCCGCTATGGCCGCGCGCGAGGGATGCGGCGTTGCCGCAAGCAGCGCATGCGCGCCGAGAATCATGCCCGGGGTGCAGTAGCCGCACTGCAACGCGCCGTGATCGGCGAACGCCTGCTGCAGGGGATGCAATTTTCCACCGCGTGCCAGACCCTCGATGGTCACGACCTCCCGGCCCGCGACGTCGCCGATCGTGGTGAGGCAGGAGCGCAGCGCGCGGCCGTCGACCAGCACGGTGCACGCTGCGCAGGCGCCGATGCCGCAGCCGTACTTGGTGCCGGTCAGCCCGAGCTCCCCGCGCAACGCCCACAACAGCGAGCGGCCGTGTCCTGCATCGAGGCTCACCGGCCGGCCATTGAGGCGAAACGCAACCGCGGCGGCCATGCACATGCCTCCACTGCTGCCGCAGGCTAATGGCCCAGGTACCGTCCGTACATAGGGACAAGAGCGTACTGCGTGGCTGCCCGGGGAGTCGCACAATTTTGGACAACTTGAGCGGAGCTTAGGGAGTCAGCCATGGCACGCATCGCACTCGTCACCGGCGGCGTCGAGGGCATTGGAGCCGCGACTTGCCGGACGCTCAAGCAGGCCGGCTACCAGGTCGCCGCGAGTTTCGTCGAGGACGTCAGCGCCGCGCGCAGCCTGCGCGAGGAGTACGGGAT
This sequence comes from Steroidobacteraceae bacterium, assembly GCA_035518275.1. GTDB lineage: Bacteria > Pseudomonadota > Gammaproteobacteria > Steroidobacterales > Steroidobacteraceae > 13-2-20CM-66-19. Next base: position 16,090 of record DATIXU010000117.1, on the reverse strand, counting down.
CCCGACCTTCCAGTGGAACGTCGCGGACTTCGACGCCTGTCACAGCGGCGTGGCCGAAGTGGTCCGCGCTCTCGGGCCCGTGGAGGTGCTGGTGAACAACGCCGGGATCACGCGCGATGCCAGCCTGCACAAGATGACCCCCGAGCAGTGGCGCACGGTCATCGAGGTGAATCTCGGCGGCTGCTTCAACATGTGTCACGCCGTGATCGGCTCGATGCGCGAGCGGCGCTACGGGCGCATCGTCAACGTGAGCTCGGTGAACGGGCTCGCCGGCCAGTTCGGCCAGACCAATTACGCAGCCAGCAAGGCGGGAATCATCGGCTTCACCAAGGCACTGGCGCTCGAAAGCGCCGCGCACGGCATTACCGTCAATGCGGTCGCCCCGGGCTATACGGACACTGCCATGGTCGCGGCCGTGAAAGCCGATGTGCGCGAGCGCATCGTGGCGGGCGTGCCGCTGCACCGGCTGGCGCGGCCTGAGGAGGTCGCCGCCGCCATCGCCTTCCTGGTGAACGATGCCACCGCCTACATCACCGGCGAGACGCTGTCGGTGAACGGCGGCCAGTACATGCACTGACGCGCGCCAACGGCAATCAGCGTTTGTACCTAGTGCCGAGTGCGCCGCCGGGTGCCGGCTAGGTAGTTTCCACGCCGCTTTGTGCGTTTCGCGGATTACCGCGAGTGCGCCCGCTCGCGATCATGCGCGCATGCCCGGCATCCTGCTGATCGCCTACAAGCTGCTGATCAACGACCGCGCCAAATTCGCGGCGTTGCTGGTCGGGATCACCTTCGCGGTGTTCCTGATGATCGAGATGACCTCCCTGTTCGCCGGAATTCTCAGCCGCTCCTCCTCCACCGTCATCAACATCGGCGCATCCGTCTGGGTGATGGATCCGGCCGTGAATACCGTCGCCAATACCATCCCTCTTCCCGACTACGTGCTCGACGAGGTGCGCAGCGTCCCCGGAGTCAAGTACGCGGTGCCGCTGTACTCGGGGGCCGCCCTCCTCAAGCTGCGCGACGGGACTTATCAGGCAGCCAACGTCATCGGACTCGATGACACCAGCCTGTTTGGCCGGCCGCAGATGCTCCGCGGCAACATCGAGGACATCTTCGCCGAGAACGCCTTCATCGCCATCAAGGATGCGGAATTCTACAAGCTGGAGAATCCGCAGATCGGCACCGAGTTCGAGCTCAACGACCACCGCGGCGTGATCGTCGGTATCGCCCGGGTCGCCTCGAGTGCGCTGTTCGGCGTGCCGACGCTCTACACGACCTACAGCCGCGCGCTGCAGTACATCCCCAACTCACGCTTCACCATGTCGTATCTGCTGGTCGAGCCGAAGAGTCCGGCGGACGTCGCGGCCATCAAGGCGCGCATCACGGCGGCAGGCTATCTGGCGCTCACCCGCGATGAGTTCGTGCAGAAGATCTCGGACTTCTACATGTACAAGACCGGCATCGGCACCAACATGATGCTGATGACGCTCATCAGCTTCATCGTCGGCCTGTCGATCTCCGGGCAGACCTTCTACACCTTCATCCTCGAGAACATCGACAAGTTCGGCGCCCTGAAGGCGATCGGCGCCAAGGGCCGCGAGCTGGTCGAGATGATTCTGTTCCAGGCGACCTTCGTCGCGCTCACCGGCTACGGCCTGGGCGTCGGACTGTGCGCCACGCTCATCTGGATCGCGCGCTCACACCTGCCCGACTACGCCGCGATGATCACCTTCGGCAACCTCGCCATGGCGTTCGTGATGGTGGTGATCATCGCCGCGATCTCGAGCTACGTCGGCGTGCGCAAGGTGCTGCGGATCGAGCCGTTCGACATCTTCCGGGGCTAGGCATGGCAAAGGCCGCCATTCAGGCGATCGGCATCAACAAGTGGTTCGGCGAAGAGCCGGTCCGCACCCACGCCGTGAAGGACGTGAGCTTCGAGGCGAGTTTCGGCGAGATGCTGTATGTGGTCGGCCCCTCGGGCAGCGGCAAGACCACCATGCTCAGCATGATCGCGGGGATCCTGCGCCCGAGCTCGGGCAGGGTGCTGGTGGAGGATGCGGACATCTGGAGCCTGTCGAGCGACGAGCTGGCGGCGTTTCGCCTCAAGCGCATCGGCTTCGTGTTCCAGGACTACCACCTGTTCCCGCGCCTGACCACGGCGGAGAACGTCGCCATCCCGCTCATTCTGCAGCACCGCGAGTGGAACGCCGCGGTCGAGGAAGCCGGACGCAACCTCGAGATCGTGGGACTCCAGGACCGGGCGCCGCTGCCGCCGGTGAAGCTGAGCGGCGGCGAGCAGCAGCGCGTCGCCATCGCGCGCGCCATCGTCAGCCGCCCGGACATTCTCATCTTCGACGAGCCGACCGCCTCGCTCGACGGCGATACCGGCCGCAACATCGTGAGTTTCGTGCGCGCGCAGCTGCTCACCGACCAGCGCTGCATCGTCATCGTCACTCATGATGCCCGCATCTACGAATTCGCCGACCGCATCCTGCGCATGGAGGACGGCAGCATTACCGCCGTGGAACGGAGTCAGCTCGATGCGCAATAAGATCATTTTCATCACCTCCGCTGCCGGCCTCCTGCTGGCGATCGTGAGCGCGTTCCTCTTCAGTCAGCAGCCGAGCGCGCAGCCGCCGGTATTCACGCCGGCCTCCAATCCCTACGCCCACGGCATCTACTCCAACGGCATCATCGAGAGCGACCAGACGCACGGCGCAAACATCAACATCTACCCGGAGGTCTCGGGACCGATTACCCGCGTGCTGGTACAGGAGGGCCAGCAGGTGCACCAGGGCGATGTGCTGCTCACCATCGACGATTCGGTGCAGCGGGCTACCGCCGAGCAGCAGCAGGCGCAGGCCGACGCCGCACAGGCCATGCTGCGCGAGCTACACGCCGAGCCGCGGCGCGAGACTCTCGCAGTATCGCAGGCGCAGGCGGAAAACGCGCGGGCGGCTCTCAGGAATGCCCTCGAGCAGCTGGAGAAGGTGGAGCGCTCGCACGACCTCGATCCGAGATCGGTCAGCGCCGACGCGCTCGATAACGCCCGCAACGCCGAGAGAATCGCCGCGACCAACCTCAACGTGACCGAACGGCAGTACCAGCTGACCAAGGCCGGGGCCTGGGTCTACGACATCCAGAACGCCGAGCGCACCTACACGGCCCTGCAGAAGGCGTCGCAGTCCTCCGCGGCCCTGCTCGCCAAGTACACGATCCGGGCGCCGGCCGACGGGGTGGTCATGGCGGTGAACTCCGGCGTCGGCAGCTATGTCTCCTCGCAGGGCGCCTACGATTCCTACACCCAGGGCTACGGGCCGCTCATCGTCATGGGCCTGCCGCAGAGCCACCTGCAGGTGCGCGCCTATATCGACGAGATCCTGGTCCACGAGCTGCCGGCGCCCGAGAAGATCCAGGCGCAGATGTTCGTGCGCGGCACCAACGTCCATCTGCCGCTCACCTTCGTGCGGATCCAGCCCTACGTCTCGCCGAAGATCGAGCTCTCGGATGCGCGTGAGGAGCGGGTGGACCTGCGCGTGCTGCCGATGGTGTTCCGCTTCGAGAAGCCGAAGGACCTGAGTCTCTACCCCGGACAGCTGGTCGACGTGTATGTGGGCGCAAAGCCGAACTGACCGCAGGCGCGCCGGGCGCTGCAGCGTCTGGCTGCTGGCGGCTCTCGCTGCCGGCTGCGCCGTCGGCCCGGATTACCACCGCCCGGAAGCGCCGGCCGTTACGCACTACGCCAACGGCGCGGACCCGTCCGCGACCGTGGCCGCGCACGGCGCCGCGCAGCGCTTCACCCCCGGCGCCGGGGTCGCCGCGGACTGGTGGCAGCTGTTCGGCTCCGACCGGCTCGATTCGGTCGTCGGCGAGGCGCTGCGCGCCAACCCGGGGCTGGAGGCGGCCGAGGCGAGCCTGCGACAGAGCGAAGACAATCTGCGCGCCGGCTACGGCATCTTCTATCCCCAGGCCGAGGCGGACGCCGCGGCGACGCGTCAGCGCTTCTCGCCGCTCAAATTCGGCTCGAGCGGGTCCGCGAGCATCTTCAACCTGTTCACGCTCTCGGCCTCGGTGAGCTACGCGCTCGATGTGTTCGGCGGCGAGCGCCGCATGATCGAAGGGCTGCACGCGCAGGTCGACCTGCAGCGCGCCACCGAGCAGGCTACTTATCTCACCCTGATCTCCAACATCGTCAACACCGTGGTCGCACGCGCCGCCTATCGCGCCGAGGTCGATGCGACCAATCAGCTGATCGAGCTGCAGCGCCAGCAGGTGCAGCTCGCCCAGGTGCAGGTGAGCGCCGGCACGGCACCCTACTCCAACGTGCTGAGCCTCAAGAGCCAGCTCGCCTCCACCGAGGCCACCGTGCCGCAGCTCGAGCAGCGGCTCTCGCAGGCCGATGACCTGCTCGCGACCCTGGTCGGCCGTGCTCCGGCCGAGTGGAGCCCGCCGGCTATCGCGCTGGTGGAGCTCACCCTGCCCGCGGAGCTCCCGGTCAGCCTGCCGTCGGAGCTGGTGCGTCAGCGTCCCGACGTCCTGATCGCCGAGGCGACCGCACACGGCGCCAGCGCCAACATCGGGGTGGCAACGGCGGCGTTGCTGCCGAGCGTGACACTCAGTGGCAGCTACAGCGCCAACAGCACGACGACCGGCCAGTTGACCGCCGCCGGCGGCCGGGCGTGGGACGCCGGCGCCGGGCTGACCCAACCGCTGTTCGAGGGCGGCACATTATGGTACCGGCGCAATGCCGCGCTCGACCAATACAAACAAGCCTCAGCCCTCTATCGCCAGGTAGTGCTGGGAGCTTTCGCCCAGGTGGCCGACACCCTACGGGCCCTGGAGCACGACGCCGCGGCTCTCAAGGCTCAGGACGAAGCGCTGGCGAGCGCGGAGGAGGCTCTGCATCTGGTGCAGGCGAATTATCAGGCCGGCCTCAACACCTACCTGGATGTGCTGGCCGCCGACGCCCAGTATCACCAGGCCATGATCAACGACCTGCAGATGGTGGCGGTCCGCTACCAGGACACCGTAGCGCTGTACGTGGCTCTCGGCGGCGGTTGGTGGACGGAGACCGCCAGGGCGGCCCCGATCCCGTACCGCAGCGCGCCGCCCTGAGGGCGGGACAGCCGCTGTGAACCGTTCGCTCGCTTGCGAAAGATACGTACAGACGGAGCTTGCCCGATCGTGGATTCTCGCCCCTCAGAGCCAATGCCGAGCATTCCATGAACACTGACGGGGTCGGGGGGTCAGGGCCGGCGCCGAAGGCGGCTGCGCCCGGAGCAGGTCATGAACCGATGGCCGTGCTGCATGGGCGGCTGCTCAACGTCTCGCGCATGGCGACGATCGGCGAGATGGCGGCCGGCGTCGCCCACGAGCTGAATCAGCCCCTGACCGCCATTGCCAACTACGCCCATGCCTGTGAGCGGCTGCTCGCGCGCCCGGGCACCGACCCGAACGAGCTGCGCGAGGCGCTGCGCCAGATCGCCGCGCAGACCACCCGTGCCGCTGACATCATCCGCCGGCTCCGCGCGCTGGCTCGGGGTCACCAGGCCGAGCATCTGCCGGTCGCCATGAATGCCCTGGTCGAGGAGCTGCACGAGCTGATGAAGACCGACGCGAGCCTCTATGGCGTCGAGCTGACGCTCGATCTCGCCCCGGGGCTCCCCGAGGTCGCGGCGGATGCCGGACAGATCCAGCAGGTGATTCTCAATTTTCTGCATAACAGTCTCGAGGCGCTCGCCGCACAGCCAGGCGGGCGCCCCAAGGTCACCATCAGTACGTCGCTGGCGATTGGCAATGCCGTGCAGCTCACGGTATGTGACAACGGCCCCGGGCTGGCGCCGGATGCGGTCAAGCGCGTGTTCGATCCGTTCTTTTCCACCAAGGAGAACGGTACCGGGCTCGGCCTCGCAATCAGCAGTACCATAGCGCGCGCTCATGGCGGTACCGTAGGCTATCGGGCCAATCCGCCGTCCGGAGCGTGTTTCTATATCGTAGTACCGACGCAATCCCACGAGTCACATGCATAAACCGCCACCAACGGTCTTCGTCGTGGACGACGATGAGGGCGTACGCAACTCGCTGCGTTTCCTGCTGAGATCCGTCGGGCTGCAGACGCAGACCCAAGCCTCGGCGACCGAGTTCCTCGACACCTACAAGCCGAGCCAGCCGGGCTGCCTGGTGCTCGACGTGCGCATGCCCGGCATGAGCGGACTCGAGCTGCAGCAGCAGCTCAATCTGCGCGGCGCGGTCATCCCGGTGATCTTCATCACCGGCCATGGCGACATCCCGATGGCGGTCGAGGCCATGCAGCAGGGCGCGTTCGACTTCCTGCAGAAGCCGTTTCGCGATCAGGATCTCATCGATCGCATTCAGCGCGCCCTCGAGCGCGATGGCCGCAACCGCGCGGCGCTCGATCAGCACGCCAAGATCCGCGAGCGCCTCGACTCACTCACGCCGCGCGAGCGCGAGGTGCTCGCGCTCATGACGCGCGGCAAGCCCAACAAGATCATGGCGGCGGAGCTGGGCGTGAGTCAGCGCACGGTGGAGATTCACCGGGCGCGCGTCATGGAAAAGAGCGGCGCCGCCTCATTGGCGCAACTGGTACGCATGGTGATGGATCTGGAAGCCGATAGTCCGGGCCATTGAACGGACCGCCCGCGCGGCAGACTCAGGAACTGGAGCCGCCGAGCAGCACCTGCAGCAGTCTCAACAGCTCCTCCGCATCCACCGGCTTGCTCAGGATCCTCAGGTCGGGATCGGTGCGCATCTCCTTGATCTCGGCCGAGGTGTCGCCGGTCAGGAGTATGGACTTGAGCTCTGGCCGCACGCGCTGGCGCAAGGCGGCGATGACTTCCGTGCCGAGCTCTCCCTCTGCCAGATGGTAATCGGCTACGAGCAGGTCGGGCGCCTCCTGTGCGACGGCCCGCAGCGCATCCGACAGCGATCCAACCGCAGACACCCGATAGCCCTCGACCCGCAGCAGCATGGAAGTGGCATCGCGGACGCTGGCATCATCCTCAACCAGCAGAATCCGCTTGCTGCCGGCGGCGGTACCCGCCGCCGGGGCCCGCGTCCTCTGCGGCTCCGGTTCGCGGACTGCCGCAGCGGCAAGCGGCAGCAGCAGCGTAAAAACCGAGCCCTTGCCGACCTCGGACATCGCCTCGAGACGCGCGTTGAGCAGCCTCACCAGCCGCTGCACGATGCTCAGCCCGAGTCCATAGCCGTCCCGCGAGCTGCTCGGCGTCACGCCCACCTGGTAGAACTCGTCGTAGATGTAGGCGAGTTGCGCGGCCGGAATGCCGACACCGGTGTCGAGAACGTCGATGCGCAATGTCGGTCCCTCGCGGCGGCAGCGCACCACGACCCGGCCGTGCTGCGTGTACTTCACGGCATTCGAGACCAGATTCTTCAGAATCTGCTCGACCATGGCAGGATCGCTGTGCGTCGATTCGTCCGAGGGCTCCACCACGAGCTCGAGGCCCTTGGTCTGCGCCAGAGTGCGGAATTCCCGGCGTATCGACTCGAGGACGTTTGCGATCCGGAAATCCCGCAGCTCGGGTTTGACGGCGCCCGACTCGAGCTTGCTGATGTCGAGCAGCGTGTTCAGCAGCCGTGACATGGTCCCCACGGCATGCTCCTGCTGGGTCAGCACCTCCGCGGCGTCGGGACTCGTCACCATGCGCCGCAGCGCCCCACTGAGGAGCGCGAGCGTCTGCAGCGGCTGGCGCAGATCATGGCTCGCCATGGCCAGAAACCGGCTCTTCGCCTGGTTGGCGCGATCCGCGGCCGCGCGCGACTCGTCGGCAGCTTCGCGGGCCGCACGGACCTCCGCCTCGGCGCGTTTGCGTTCCGTCACGTCGCGGATCGCCGCGGCGACCAGACTCCGGTCAGCGGCCACCGGACTCAGGCTGATCTCCACCGGTAATTCGGCTCCGTCGCGCCGCCGGGCGAACAGCGCGAGCCCGCTGCCCATGGGCCGCGGGCGCGGCGCGGCGAGGTAGGCGCTGCGGTGGCCGGCGTGACGGGCGCGAAACCTCTCAGGGATCAGCGACTCCACCTGCTGTCCGACCAGCTCCTCATGAGGGTAGCCGAACAGCGCCGATGCCTGGCGGTTGGCGAAGCGGACGACGCCCTGCGCGTCGATGATGATCAGGGCGTCAGGCGCCGCATCCAGCACGCTGCGCGCGAGTTCTCCTGTTAGAGCCTGCATGGAGGCTCTTAGGATAACTCAGCCGAGGGGCTCCACGGCGACCAGCCGGGCGCCACGGGCGGCCCGTGGCACGGAGCTCGAGAACTCCACCGGCTTCACGATCAGCAGGTCGCAGGGCAGGCAATCGAGCAGCCGCTCGGCCGTGTTGCCGATGAACGCCCGCTTGAGTCCCGAGCGCGATACGGCCCCCGCGACCACGATGTCGGCACTCAAGCGCCGGGCCGCATCACGGACCGCGGCGGTAGGATCCCCGGGGACCAGATGCCGGCAGGATGAAACGACCTCGGTGGACCTGAGTGCGCGATCGAGCCCGGTGCGGGCGCCGGCGGCCGCCTCCTGCACCCGCGAACCAGCCGCCGCCCCCGGTCCACCCAGGCCGGTGGCAGTGGGATAGGCATGAACCGCATGCAGCGTGCCACGCAGTCCGGCCGACACCGCGCTGCCCGCCTGCACGATCTCATCGTCGAGCCGCGCAGGCTTCGCGAATGCGTGGCTCGGGTCGAGCGCCATCACGATGGTCGGACGGTGATAAGGCCGCGCACGCTTGACCAGCAGCACGGGGACGGTGCTGAGGCGCAGCAGCTCCCAGTCCGACAGATGCAGCAAACCCTGAGCGACGCGGCGGCCGGCGTGGCATTCCGCCACGATGAGGTCCGCCCCGATCCTCAGACTGCGGCGCACGATCGCCTCGTACGCCGGATAGTCCCACTCCACGGCCACGCTCACCCGGCCAGTGTGGAGTCGGGCGCGCGCGGCGACCCGCTCGAGCCGCTGCAGGTACTCGCTGCGCTCATCGCACTCGATTCGCCGGGTGTGCTCCGCGGCGATCCCGAGCATGTCGGTGTAATAGGGAGAATCGATGGCGTGAAAGAGCTCGAGCTCTGCGCCCAGCGCGCCGGCGAGCTGGACCGCTTTGTTCACGGCGGGCAGCGAGCGTGCCCCCGGGTCCTTGACCGCAGCGAGAATTCGTCGAATCGGCCGCACTTCCCACCTCCAGCCCGCCTATCAACGCTCACGGGGGGCAGGACCACAAGGTGCGACAAATACCTAGGCCGGCGCGGAACACTACGAATTTCGCCCGCGACCGCGGCCTGTCAATTTCGGCCTCACAAGGAGGCCGCATGATCATACCTACGCTGATGCTGTATTCGGCGCGTACTGCTCCCCGCTGGCTGCGGCAGGCTGCGCTCGGCGTCGATGAGGACCTTGCCGCGCTGTGCCGGCAGCACTGGCAGACGCTGCGCGCCGTGGGGCGGCCGTCCATGCCTGCGACGGTCGGGATTCCCGAACGAGCCGAGCGACGCCCCCGCCGTTGAGCATCCCCCCGGTGCTGCGCGCGCTCCGGTGGACGCTGCTGCTGTGCCTGTGCTGGGGCGCGACCGCAAGCCCGGGCGGGTCCGGTGAGGCACGAGTCCGCGCCGCTGCCTTGGCGCCGCCGGCCATTCAGGCAGACAGCGGCCACCTGCTCGAGGTCCTCTACGCCCGTCGCCAGAACGCCCTTCTCTGGAGTCGCACGGGCGCCGTCACGCCGCAGGCCCGGGCCGTCGTCGCGGTGCTGCAGTCGGCCGCCGGTTATGGGCTGCAGCCGGAGGATTACCAGGCCGAGGCGCTCGCGGCCGAGCTGACGGCGCTCACCGCTCACGCGGCCGCGCCTGCCGATTGGAGGCGCTTCGACGTTGCGCTCACGAGCGCAGCCCTTACTCTGGTTGAGCGGCTGCATTTCGGGCGCATCGACCCGCGTGCCGCCGGCTTCGACTTGCCGCCGCGAACGGAAGGCTTCGATGCGGCGGCCATCGTCGAGCAGCTCGCCACGCGCACTGACACCAGCGCCGTCGTGGCCGCGGCCGAGCCGGGGTATCTGCACTATCGGCTGCTGCGCGAATCGCTCGCGCACTACCGGGAGCTGGCGGCCGCGCCCGCTCCGCCGGCGCTGCCACCGTTGCCGCGCCGATCGGTGAAGCCCGGCGAGCTCTATGCGGGTGCCCCGGCACTGCGCCAGCGGCTCGTCGCGGAGGGCGATCTGCCGTCCGAGCAGGCATCGCGCACCGATGAGCTGCTCGACGCTGCGCTGGTCGCCGCACTCAAGCGTTTCCAATACCTGCACGGGCTCGCCGAGGACGGCGCGCTGGGTGGCGCCACGCTCAACGCGCTGCGAGTGCCGTTCGCGCAGCGGGTGCGTCAGATCGAGCTGACGCTCGAGCGCTGGCGTTGGGTCCCGCCGCTGCAGCCGCCGACGCTGATCGTCAACATCCCGGCTTTCCGTCTGTTTCTGATCCGCGCTCCGGTCGATGACGAGGCGGACATGCTGCGTATGAACGTCATCGTCGGACGCCAGTATCCGCAGCTGCACACGCCGGTCTTTACCGCCGACATGACGGCCGTGCTCTTCAGACCTTACTGGGACGTTCCGCCGAACATCGTCCGGCACGAGCTGCTCGCCGAGCTGCGTAACGATCCGCGTTATCTCGAGACGCACGACATGGAGCTGGTAGCCACCGATGGCGATGGATCCGCCACCGCGCTCGGAGCAACACCCGCCAATCTGCAGGCGCTGGCCGCCGGCCGCCTGCGCCTGCGTCAGCGGCCGGGGCCCGACAATGCTCTCGGATTAATCAAATTCGTGCTGCCCAATCCGTACGACGTGTACCTGCATTCGACGCCGGCACAGCGATTGTTCGCTCAGCCACGCCGGGCGTTCAGCCACGGCTGCATCCGCGTCAGCGATCCCGTAGCGCTGGCCACCGCAGTCATGGGAGGCACCGCGGGGGACTGGACGTCAGAAAAGATCCGCGCGGCGATGGAGGGCGACTCGACCTTCCAGGTCAAGCTGGCGCAGCCGGTGCACGTGCTGATTCTCTACGCGACGGCCGTCGCCACCGAGGATGGGGCGGTGCACTTCTTCGACGATATCTACGGTCAGGATCGCCGCCTCGAAGCCCTCCTCGGGCTCGCGCCGATCGTGACCCGTCCCTAGATCACCAGTGCCGGACGCGCCCGGTGTCGACGTGCACGAAATCGCTGCTGGCGTAATAGCCCACGCCGCCGCGGCCGAGTGCGCGTGCGTGAGAAGCGAGCTCGAGTGTCGAATAGCCGCCGAGGCGCACGTCGATGGCGCGGCCCTCGAGATGCATGCTGTGCACGGCCACGCCTTCCGAGCGCCGATGCAGCATCGCATTGGTCGCCGGCGAGCGGTAACCGGAGATCACCTCGAAGGGCGCGTCGCGGTCGGCCCGCAGCTGCAGGTCGAACAGGATGTCGAGCAACGTGGGATCGATGGGGTGCACATCCCCGGTGCGGAAGTCGCGCAGCAGGTGATTGACCTGCGCGAGGCAGTCCGACTGGTAACAGCCGTCCTGGTAATAGACGGCGCGCAGCGTCTCGCCCGTGTGAGTATGGATGAAGCTCACGCAACGCGGACCGCGCGCGGCGGCGAGCGCCGGCGCGGCGACAAACGATGCCACGCTGCCGCACACTCCGCCGACGGCCAGCAGAAAGCGGCGGCGGCTGGGTTGCGGAGTATTCCCGTCTTTAAGGGGGGCGGACATAATGGTCTTGGGCACTCATTTAAATGATACCGTACCGCGCGCAGGTTGCGCCTGTGACGGATGGCCGCTTTCGGTGAAGAACCCGGCTCCGGGGAGTGATCAGGAATGAATAACAAGACCCTGAAACCCGGACGAAGTTCCTCTGCGGGAGCTGCCGAGGCGGGCCGCAGCCCGGGCCGGCATTACCAGCGCTTCCTGCAGCGAACGCGCGGGCTCGGCGCGCTGCGCACGGCGGTGGTGCACCCGGTCGATGCCCTGGCTCTGGGCGGCGCGATCGAAGCCGCCAGAGCCAAGCTGATCGTGCCGGTCCTGGTCGGACCGGAGGCGAAGATCCGCGCGGCGGCGCGCCAGGCCGATGTGGACCTGGCCGCTTATGAATGTGTCTGGACGGAGCACAGCCACGCCGCGGCAGCCGAGGCGGTCGCGCTGGCTGCCGAGCATAAGGTCGAAGCGCTCATGAAAGGCAGCCTCCACACCGACGAGTTCATGAGCGCAGTGGTTTCCGAGCCGCGGCTGCGGACTGGGCGGCGCATGAGCCACGTCTTCGTCATCGATGCCCCGGGCTATCCGCGCCCCCTGCTGGTGAGCGACGCCGCCGTCAACATCTATCCGACGCTCGAGGACAAAGCCGACATCGTGCAGAACGCGATCGAGCTTGCGCATGTGCTGGGCACGAAGATGCCCCGGGTTGCGATTCTCTCGGCGATCGAGACGGTCTCGCCGAGGATCAAGTCGACGCTCGATGCGGCGGTGCTATGCAAGATGGCCGAGCGCGGCCAGATCACCGGCGGCATCCTCGATGGGCCGCTGGCCTTCGATAACGCGGTCTCACTCGAGGCCGCACGCGCCAAGGGAATCCGCTCTCCGGTCGCCGGCCGGGCCGATATCTTGATCGTCCCCGACGTCGAGGCGGGCAACATGCTGGCAAAGCAGCTGGAGTACCTGGCGGGAGCGCAGATGGCCGGCATCGTGGTCGGAGCACGCGTGCCGATCATCCTCACCAGCCGAGCCGACAAGACGCTGTCGCGCCTGGGGTCGTGCGCGATTGCAGTGTTGCTTGCGCGGCGTGGCCCTAGCCGTCCGCTGCGGCAAGCTCGCTGATGTGCCGTTCCAGGCTCTCGAGGAAACGCGCCGCATCACCCCCGAAAACCACGCGGTGATCGCAGTTGAGTGTGCACAGGGCCTTCTCGCCCTGCACGGCCCCGACCGAGAGCAGCGCCGCGGCTCCCTGCGGGACGATCGACTCGAAGCTGTAGACGCCGGGGAAGACACCGAGGTCCGAAAGATAGAAGGTGGCGCCGCTGTATTCGACCGGCGTGAGGCGCCGGGTGCGCGCCTTCTCGAGCAGCACGCGCCAGTCGCCGAATAGCGCGAGCGGCGAGCGTCTCGCGACATCGCGCAGCACCGGCGTTATCAGCCCTGCGGGCGAATCCACCGCGATGCCGATATCGATGCGCTCGCGCCGCGCCATCCCCTCGGGCGTGTAGGCGGCATTGAACAGCGGGTGCTCGGCGATGGTCTGTGCACAGGCACGCGCGAGCAGCACGCTCAACGAGCGGCCGCCGGCCTTCGCCCTGGCGATCAGCGGGCCGAGCGGCAAGGCCGCCGTGACGCGGAAGGTCGGCGTGCCGAGGGTCGCAACCATCGCCTGTGCGGTGGCCTCACGGAAGCTGGTGTTGCGCTCGAGCTGATAAGGCGGTCCGGCCTTGAGATCGGGGTAAGCGGAACGCCGCGCCGCCGCGACCACATCCGCGGCGTGCAACGCCACGGCTGTCGAGCCGGGCTGGCTGAGATCGACCCCGAGTTGCTGTGCGAGACGGCGCGCGTAGGGCGAAGCACGCGTGCCGGCGGCGGGTGCCGCGGGCTGTACGCCTGCTGCGGCCTCGGCGGAGGCGGCGGCTGGCACGGTCGCTGCTGCCGGCGGCGCCGCAGCCGTCCCCGGGGATGCGTCGCCCGCGCCGTCCGTTGCCTCGGCACGCGTATCTGCGGTGTAGCCGATCGCCTGCCCGACCGGCAGCTGCGCGTCGACCGGCGCCAGCGGTCCGCTCAGAAAACCGTCGCGAAAGGCCTCGACGTCCATGATGGCCTTGTCGGTCTCGATCTCTGCGATCACTTCACCATGCTTGACTGGATCTCCAATCGCCTTCAGCCACTTGACCAGCCGCCCGTTGCTCATGGTGTCCGAGAGCGCGGGCATCGCGATCGGATGCTTCATGCGGCGGCTTTCTCCCGCGGCCCGAGCAGCGCGCGCGCGGCGGCGACGATGTCCGCAACCCGCGGGATGCTGGCGGCTTCGAGCGCGCCGTTATAAGGGGTGGGGATGTCGAGCCCCGCGACGCGCTGTACCGGCGCATCGAGCGAGAAGAAGCAACGCTCGGCGAGACTGGCGGCGATCTCGGCGCCCGCACCCGCGTGGCGGCAGTCCTCCTCGATGACGAGCGCGCGATGAGTCTTGTTGACCGATCCGCTCAAGGTCTTCCAATCGATCGGATTCAGGCTCCGCAGGTCGATGACCTCCGCCTCGATCCCCTCCTTGGCGAGCTCGGCCGCCGCCTCCTGCGCCTGCAGCGCCGTGCGCGAGTAGCCGATGAGAGTGAGATCCTTACCCGGGCGGCGGATCGCGGCCTGGTGCATCGGCGGCGGCTGCGCCATCGTGTCCACCGGTCCCTTGGTGAAATACAGCACTTCGTGCTCGAGCAGCACCACCGGCTCGTCGGAGGCGATCGCCTGCCGCAGCTGCCAGTAGGCATCCTGAGGAGTCGACGGCACCGCGACACGCAGCCCCGGGACGTTCATGAACATCGACTCGAGCCGCTGGGCGTGCTGCGCGGCGAGCTGGCGCGCCACGCCGCCGGGCACCCGGATCACCAGCGGCATCGGGAACTGTCCGCCCGACATGAAGGGGATCTTCGCCGCCCCGTTCACGATCGAGTCGAGCGCCAGCATGGCGAAGTTGATGGTCATGATCTCGACCACCGGCCGCGTGCCGACCATCGCGGCGCCCACCCCGAGACCCGTGAAGCTGTTCTCGGAGATCGGCGTATCGCGCACGCGCGCTTCGCCGTATTTGGCATACAGGCCTTCGGTCACCCGGTAGCTGCCGCCGTACAGGCCCACGTCCTCGCCGAGGACGAATACCGACTCGTCGGCCGCCATCTCCACATCGAGGGCCCGGTTGAGGGCCTGCCAATAGAGCAGTTCCTGTGTCATAAATAGCTCCTAGGCCGGCAACAGCTGTTCGTGGCGACGGTTGCAGTTGAGGTGCCGCCAGGCCTCATCCATCGTGGGCTGCGCGCTGGCGAGCGAGAACTGCACCGCGTCCTCGACCACTGCTTCGACCTCCTTCCTGATCTGTGCGACTTCCTGGGCTTCGAGGTGCCCGACGGAGATCATGTGCTCGGTGAGACGGGCGATGTTGTCGGGGCCCACCTCGGCAAGCTCGGCCGGCGTCGGATAGTGAAACTCGATCTCGCGCGCACCGATGGTGAGCGGATCGATGGCAGCCCAGGCCTTCACTTCCACCGCCGGGCGATAGGCGCCGGCATCGGCCATGGAGTGGCCGCGGTAGCGGTAGGTCTCGAACTCGAGGAACTGCGGGCCGCCGGCGCGGCGGATACGGTCGAGCGCGTGCCGGGCCGCCTCGTAGACCTTGAGCACGTCCATGCCGTCGATCTTCTCGGCCGGAATGTTATAGGCGGCGACGCGCTTGAACACCTCGGGCACGGCCGAATGGCGGTGGATCTCGGTGCCGATCGCATAGTGGTTGTTCTCGCAGACGAACAGCACCGGCAGCCGCCACAGCCCCGCCATGTTGAGCGATTCATGGAAGGCGCCCTGGTTGACGGCGCCGTCGCCGAAGAAGCAGATCACCGCTTCCGGCAGGCCGCGCATCGCGATCGCATAGGCAACGCCGACCGCGATCGGGCAGCTCTGGCCGACGATGGCGTAGCCGCCCATGAAGCGCCGCTCGCGGTCGAACATGTGCATCGAGCCGCCCATCCCGCCGGACATCCCGGTAGCGCGCCCGAAGAGCTCAGCCATGACTGCACGGGCCGGCACGCCCCTGACCAGCGCATGCGCGTGCTCGCGGTAGGTGCTGACGATGTAGTCGGATGGACCGGCGGCGTTGATGACGCCGGCGGCGACCGCTTCCTCGCCCGGATAGAGGTGCAGGAAGCCGACGATATTGCCTTTGCCGTATTCCTCGGCCGCCCGCTCCTCGAAGGCGCGCGACAACAGCATGTCGCGCAGCAGGCGATGCAGCGTTTCTCGTTCCATGGTCGTCCGTCCCGGATGCCCTCGCCGCGATGCGGCGCTGGCTTTGCATTGGCCG
>DATIXU010000116.1:0-81183 GCA_035518275.1 Steroidobacteraceae bacterium | reverse complement strand
GACACGCCCCGATTTCGCTGGCGCGGTCTCATGCTGGACTCGGCGCGCCATTTTCAGTCACCGCAATTCATCCTGCGCTACCTCGACTGGATGGCGCAGCACAAGCTCAACGTGCTGGGCTGGCACCTGACCGACGATCAGGGCTGGCGGCTCGAGATCCGGCGCTACCCGCGCCTCACCAGCATCGGTGCGTGGCGCGTGCCGGCGGGCGCGGCCGCGCTCAAGGACATCGATCCCCGCACGCATGGCCCGCGCCTCTACGGCGGCTACTACACGCAGGAGGAGGTGCGGCGCATCGTGGCACACGCCGCGGCACGCAACATCACGATCGTTCCCGAGATCGAGATGCCGGGGCACGCGACGGCGGCGATCGTGGCGTACCCGCGACTCGGAGTCCTCGAGAAGCCGCCCTCCGCTGTGCCCTCCGACTGGGGGGTCTATCCCAATCTCTTCAACGTGGACGAGGCGACCTTCACCTTCATCGAGAACGTGCTCGATGAGGTCATGGCACTCTTCCCCGGCGAGTACCTCCACACCGGGGGAGATGAGGCGGTGAAGGATCAATGGCGTGCCTCGGCACGAATCCAGGCTCGCATGCGCGAGCTCGGCATGCCGAACGAGGCGGCGTTGCAGGGCTACTTCACGGCCCGCATCGGCAAGTATCTCGCCGCGCACGGCCGCCGCCAGATCGGCTGGGACGAGATCCTCGAGGGCGGCGTTCCGCCGGATGCCGCCGTCATGTCGTGGCGCGGCGTCGAGGGAGCGATCGCCGCCGCCGCGGGCGGGCACGACACGGTGCTTTCGCCGGCGCCGACGCTCTATCTCGACAACCGCCAGGGATCCGGACCGGACGAGCCTCCGGGCCGCGGCACGGTCATCTCGCTCGAGGACGTCTATCGCTTCGATCCCCTGCCCGGAGCGCTCGCTCACGACCGGAGCCACGTGCTCGGCGTGCAGGCGAACCTCTGGACCGAGCACGTACGCACCGAGGCCGACGCGTCCTACATGACCTGGCCGCGCGCGGCGGCGCTCGCCGAGGTCGGCTGGTCGCCGCATGAGCGGCTCGACTGGAACGGCTTCAGGGAGAGGCTCGCCACCGAGTTCGACCGCTACCGCGCGCTCGGCGTCCGCTATTCCGAGGACGTGTTCGCGCCTCCCCGGAGCGTCGGAACTTACGAGCGTCACTTCAGCCAGGACCTCAGGACCTGCTCGGACAAGCTCGTCCTCAACCTCGAGGACGACGCGCCGCTCGCAGGTCCGCGCGCCGTATTCCTGGTCGACATCATGAATCCCTGCTGGATGCTGCCCGCGGCCGACCTGACGCAGGCCGCCTCGATCACCGCGGCGGTCGGCCAGGTACCGTTCAACTTTCAGATCGGCAAGGACAGAGAAGCCATTCACTTCAATCCGCCCCGCACGGTCGCCGGCGAGCTCGAGGTGCGGCTCGATCGCTGCGACGGCGCACCGGTCGCCGTGCTGCCGCTCGCGCCGGCGGCTGGCAACGATGCGGTGACGGTGCTGCCGGCCGCTGCGCTTCCGCGGCAAAGCGGCACACACTCGCTGTGCTTGCGCTTCGCGCAGCGCACACTCGATCCGCTCTGGACGATCGACTGGGTGCAGCTCTCGCAATGAATGGCCCCACGATAGCGCCCGAGGCGGGGACGATCGTGCTGGCTGCGCCGCTTGCGGGCTGGAGCACGCCGCTCGATGAGGCGCCGGATGCGGTGTTCGCCGCGCGCATGATGGGCGACGGCCTCGCTATCGATCCGACCGCCGGGACGCTGCACGCCCCGTGCGACGGCGAGCTCTTAGCTCTAGCCCCCTCGCGCCACGCGGTGACGCTGCGCACCGCGGGCGGCTGCCAGATTCTGATGCACGTCGGCATCGATACGGTAAATCTCAAGGGCGAGGGATTCACACTGGCTGCCGTACAAGGCGCGCGCGTGCGCACGGGTGATGTGCTGCTCACCTTCGACCTCGATCTGCTGGCACGCCGCGCGCCGAGTCTGCTGACGCCGGTCATCGTCACGGCCGACAGCGGCTTTCGCATCGTGCGGCGCGTCGAAGGGCGCGAGCTCGAGGTCGGCGATCGCCTCATGGACCTTGCGCCCGAGCGAGCCGCCGCCTCCGCTGCAGGCGCCGCCCTGGCAGAGGCCACCGTGCAACGCGCGACCGTAGGTTTCGAGCACGGCATTCATGCGCGCCCCGCGGCCTTGCTCGCCGCCTCAGTGAAGAGCCTGGCGGCCGACGTGCGTCTCAGGTTGCGCGGCCACGAGGCGAATGCGCGCAGCGCCGTGGCGCTCATGGCGCTCGAGGCGCGACACGGCGAGGAGATCGAGATCCGCGCGAGCGGGCCCGACGCGGCGCTCGCGGTGAGCGCGCTCATCGCCGTGCTGGGCGCCGAAGCCCCGGTGCCAGGTAAGGCAGCCGCGCGGGGCGGCCGCGCCCCATCCAATGCCGCTGCGGCTGCCGCAGCCGTGAGCGCGGCCGCAGCCCCCGCCCCCGGCGGGCGCGTCGATGCCGCTCCTGCGCCGGGCGATGAGCTCGCCGGTGTCATCGCGAGCCGCGGCCTTGCGGTCGGCAGAGCCTTTCATCTTCGCCGTGCGGAGATCGCGGTCGCCGAGACTGGCGCGGGAGCTGCGCACGAGGCCCAAGCCTTCGAGCGCGCACGTGCTTCAGTGCACGCCCGGCTCGAGCGCCGCGCCGCCGGGAGCGGCGAGGGAGCAGGGGCGCGGGCCGCGGGTGAGATCGCCGCGGCGCACCTCGAGCTCCTCGAGGATCCGGAGCTCCTCGCCGCGACGCGCATCAGCATCGCCCAGGGCAGGAGCGCGGGCTTCGCCTGGCGCGCGGCGGTGCGGGCGGCCGCCGCTCAGCTCTCCACGCTCACCGATCCGCGCCTGCGCGAGCGGGTGGACGATCTCCTCGACCTCGAGGCCCAGGTGCTGCTCGCGCTCACCGGTGCGGGCGCTGCCGCGGCGGCCGAGCTGCCCGCAGACTCGATCGTGATTGCGCGCGAGCTGCTGCCGTCGCAGCTCGTGGCGCTCGATCCCGGCCGCGTCGCGGGGCTCGCGACGGCGGCGGGTGGGGCGACCTCGCACGTGTCGATCATCGCCGCGGCCATGGAGATTCCGGCGCTGGTGGCGCTCGGGCCCGCGGTGCTCGCGCTGCGCGCGGGTACCGAGCTGGTGCTGGACGCCGAGCGCGGTGCGCTCGAGGTGGCGCCGCCGCCGGCGCGTGCCGAGGCGGCGCGCGCCACGCTCAAGGCCCGGCGCGAGCGCCTCGCCGCGGAGCGCGCCGCCGCCCAGCGCGAGTGCCGTACCGCCGACGGCACGCGCATCGAAGTGTTCGCCAACGTGGGCTCGGCCGCGGAAGCGGCCGCCGCGGTGCGCAACGGTGCCGAAGGCTGCGGACTGCTGCGCACCGAGTTCCTGTTTCTCGAGCGCGAGTCGCCGCCCGATGAGCTCGAGCAGACGGCCGCGTACCAGAAGATCGCAGACGCACTCGGCGGACGCCCGCTCACCATCCGGACGCTCGATGCGGGCGGCGACAAGCCGATCGCCTACCTGCCGCAGCCGTCCGAGGAGAATCCGGCGCTCGGGCTGCGCGGCGTGCGCACCAGCCTCGCCAACCCGCCGCTGCTGCGCACGCAGCTGCGCGCCATCCTCGGCGTGCGCCCGCTCACGCAGTGCCGGATTCTGCTGCCCATGATCACGGACGCGGCCGAAGTCGCGGCCGTACGCGCGGTGCTCGATGAGCTGCGCGCCGGGCTCGCCCTCGAGCAACCGATCGAGGTCGGCGTCATGATCGAGACGCCCGCCTCGGCCGTGCTCGCGGATCGCCTGGTCGAGGTTGCGGACTTCCTCTCGATCGGCACCAACGATCTCACCCAGTACACGCTCGCCATGGATCGCGGTCACCCACAGCTCGCTGCCAGGCTCGACGCGCTGCATCCGGCGGTGCTCAGGCTGATCGAGGCCGCCACGCGGGCCGCGGCCACCCGGGGGCGGATGGTGGCGGTGTGTGGCGGTCTCGCGTCCGAGCCCCTCGCGGCGCCCGTCCTGGTGGGCTTAGGCGTACACGAGCTCTCGGCGGTCGGCGCGGTGATCCCGCAGCTCAAGGCTCACTTGAGCCGCGTGACCGTGGCGGATTGCCGCGCACTTGCGCAGGCGGCGCTCGTCGCGGCCGATGCGGCGGCGGTGCGAGCGCTCGCACGGCGCGCGCTCGGCGAGGGCGCCGGGGGGATGCGGTGAAGGGGCTGCTCGCGAGCCTGCAGCGGGTCGGCGGCGCGCTGATGCTGCCGATCGCGGTGCTGCCGATCGCGGGACTCCTGCTGCGGCTCGGCCAGCCGGATCTCCTCAACTCCGCCTCGATGGCGGCCGCCGGCGGCGCCATCTTCGACAATCTGGGGCTGCTGTTTGCCGCGGGCGTCGCGGTGGGGCTCGCGCGCGAGAATCACGGCGCGGCGGGGCTCGCGGCGGTGGTCGCCTACCTGGTCGCGACCAAGGGCGCCGAGGTGCTGATCAGTGTGCCCGACAGTGCGGTGGCCGACCTGGCGGGCCGGGCGCACGGCCTCGGCATCGCCGCCTACAAGGCCAGGGAGCTCTCCAAGCTCAGCGTGCCGGTGGGGATCCTCTCGGGCCTCATCGCCGGCGCTCTCTATAACCGCTTCTTCAACATCACCCTGCCGAGCTACCTGAGCTTCTTCGGGGGACGGCGCTTCGTGCCGATCGTGAGCGGCCTGGCGGGCTTAGGACTCGCGCTGGTATTCGGCATGGAGTGGCAGCGACTCGAGCGCGGCATGGACGCGCTCAGCCAGTCCGTGCTGCACGCCGGGGCGTTCGGCCTGTTCGCCTACGGCGTCCTGAACCGCGTGCTGATCGTCACCGGGCTCCATCACATCATCAACAACATCGCCTGGTTCCTGCTCGGGGACTACCACGGCACGACCGGCGATCTGAAGCGCTTCTTCGCCGGCGATCCGGCCGCGGGCGCCTTCATGTCGGGATTCTTTCCCGTGATGATGTTCGGCCTGCCGGCGGCCTGCCTCGCCATGTACCACACGGCGCTGCCGGAGCGGCGCACCGTGGTCGGGGGGCTGCTCGGCTCGATCGCGCTCACCTCGTTCCTCACCGGCGTCACCGAGCCGATCGAGTTCACCTTCATCTTCCTCGCGCCGGCGCTCTATGCGGTGCATGCGCTGCTCACCGGGGTCGCCTTCGTCATCATGAACGCGCTGGGCGTGCGCCTCGGCTTCAGCTTCTCCGCCGGTTTCATCGACTACCTCCTGAACTTCAACCGCGCCACGCGCCCGCTGCTGCTCCTGCCCGTGGGTGCGCTGTACTTCGCGCTCTACTATTTCCTGTTTCGCTTTGTAATCGTCAGGTTCGATCTGCGCACGCCGGGCCGCGATCCCACGGAGAGCGCGCCCGCAGCCGCCGTGCCGGCGCCGGCGCAACGCGCGGCCGATTACCTCGCGGCGCTCGGCGGCGCTGTGAATATCGTCGCGCTCGATGCCTGCGCGACCAGGCTGCGCCTGCGGGTAGCCGACCAGTCGGCGGTCGATGCGGCGCAACTCAAGCGCCTGGGCGCGGCGGGACTCGTGCGTCCGGGACCCGACTCCCTCCAGGTCGTGGTGGGGCCGGTGGCGGATCAGCTGGCGGGGGAGATACGTGCCGTGCTGCGCACCGCGGGCGCCGCCGGCGGCGGCGTAAGCGCGCCCCCTGTGGCACGCGGGTCGCAGGGAGTGTCGGCCGGCGCGGGCGTCGAGGTGGATGCGGCGCGGCTGCTGGCCGGGCTCGGGGGGCGCGCCAACGTGCGCGCGGTGGAAGCGGTGGGCGGCCGGCTGCGCTTCGCTCTGTTCGATACCGGACAGATCGACGCCCGTGCGCTGCGCGAGCTCGGCCTGCGCGGAGTGGCATTGCCGGCCCCCGGGGTGGCGCATGTGCTCACCGGGCCGGGGGCGCGCGAGGCGGCGGCTGCTATTGAACAGCTGCTTAAGTGAAAGCGCCGTCCCGGCTTCATCCCGGGGGATTTTTACATGGCGGGAAAGTTCAAACACGAGCGGTATTGCGACGCGGCAAAGTTTTTCTTCTGCGCAATTTCCGCGTACCCTTCCGCGATGCGCACGGAGGCTCTTGGCTCGGGTCTAAGTCGCAGCCACAGCCACAAAATTAAGAATTTGGGGGTCAATAGATGCTGATTCTCACGCGACGGGTCGGCGAGACGGTAATGATCGGCGACGACGTGACCATCACGGTTCTCGGGGTGAAGGGGAACCAGGTCCGCGTCGGCATCAACGCGCCGAAGCACGTCGCCGTTCACCGTGAAGAGATTTACGAGCGCATCAAGCGCGAGCAGCAGGGGGGCGGGTCCGAGGGCGGCAGCCCCGACGACTCCGACAAGGCGCCGGAGAAATCCGCCCAATTCGCCTGACGCTTAGCGATAACTCGGCAACAGCGACCGCGCGAGCGACTGCACCTCGGGCAGCCGCACGGTCTGTATCGCCTCCTCGACGTCGAGCGCGAGCAGACGATCGCTCTTGGCGAACGGTACCTTGAGCCGCAGCGCGCCGTGAGCGCCGGCGAGCCGCGGTGAGGTCCTGAGGGGCGCGCGGAAGTCGATACCCTGCGCGGCTGCCAGGAACTCGATGGCGGCGACCGTGAGGGTGTTGCGCGTCATGCCGATGAGCCGCCGTGCGCCGTGCGTCGCCATGCTGACGTGATCCTCCTGATTGGCGGAGGTCGGGATGCTGTCGACGCTCGCCGGGTGGCACAGCATGCGGTTCTCGGCGACCAGCGCCGCGGCGGTCACCTGCGCCAGCATGAAGCCGGAATTGACGCCGCTGTCCTGCGCGAGGAACGGCGGCAGCCCGCTCATCTTCGGGTCGACCAGGAGCGCCACGCGCCGCTCGGTGATCGAGGCGATCTCGGCCGCCGCGAGCGCCAGGATGTCGGCGGCAAAGGCCACCGGCTCGGCGTGGAAGTTCCCGCCCGAGAGCACCTCGCCGGAATCGGCGAAGATCAGCGGATTGTCGGTGACGGCGTTGGCTTCGGTGGCGAGCGTCGCGGCCTGCTGGGAGATCAGGTCGAGGCACGCACCCATCACCTGCGGTTGGCAGCGCAGCGAATAGGGATCCTGCACCCGCGGGCAGTCGCGGTGCGACTCGCGGATCGCGCTGCCCTCGAGGAGCTCGCGATACACCTGCGCGACCCGCGCCTGGCCGCTGTGCCCGCGCACGCTCTGGACACGTGCATCGAAGGGTGCATCGCTCCCGGCGAGCGCGTCGACCGAGAGCGCGCCGCTCACCACCGCGGCCGCGAACGCGGTCTCGAGCTCAAAGAGGCCCGCGAGGGCGAGCGCGGTCGACACCTGGGTGCCGTTCAGGAGCGCGAGGCCCTCTTTGGGACCCAGGCTGAGCGGTGTCAGCCCTTCCTGAGCGAGCGCTTCCGCCGCCGGCAGCACTTCGCCGTGGCGGCGGATCTCGCCGAGACCCAGCACGCTCAGCGAAAGATGAGCGAGCGGCGCCAGATCGCCCGAGGCGCCGACCGATCCCTGGCTCGGCACGCAGGGCGTGAGTCCGGCGTTGATGAGGCGCTCGAGAAAGCGCACCAGCTCCTCGCTCACCCCCGAGAATCCCTGCAGCAGGCTCGAGAGCTTCAGCACCATCGTGAGGCGCACCACCGCCTCATCGAGCTGCGGCCCCACACCGCAGCTGTGCGAGAGAATGATGTTCCGCTGCAGCAGCGCGCGCTGTGCCGTCGGGATGCGGGTCTGGGCGAGGAGGCCGAAGCCGGTGTTGATGCCGTAGGCAGGCGCATCGGCGGCGGCGAGCCGCGCGGTCGCGGTGTGCGCGGCGGTGACCGCGCCGAGGCTCGCCGCGTCGATCGCGACGCTCTGCGGACGCTCGTACACCCGGCGCAGGTCCGCGAGCCTCAAGGGGCGCGCGCCCAGTTTCAGGGGGTCGTGTTCGGTCATCTGAGAACCTCGGCCGCGCGGACCACGGTCCGGCGCGGGTTGAAACCAATCCAGTAGCTCAGCTCTTCCACCGAGCGCACGTTCCACACCACGAAATCGGCGGCCTTGCCGGGGCTCAGGGTGCCGCGCTCCCCCTCGAGGCCGAGTGCACGCGCTGCATGGCACGTCACCCCGAGCAGCGCCTCTTCAGCGGTGAGCCCGAAGAGGCGCGTACCCATGCTCATCGCCAGCAGGAGCGAGGCGCCGGGCGCCGAGCCCGGGTTGCAATCGCTCGCGAGCGCCATCGCCGCTGCCGCGGCGCGCAGCGCCGCGACCGGTGGCTTGCGCTTCTCCGCCAGGCAATAGAAGGCCACCGGCAGCAGTACCGCGACGGTGCCGGAGCTCCCGAGCGCCTCCGCCTCCGGGCGGTCGGCGAACTCCAGGTGATCGCAGGAGAGCGCGCGGCGTCCTGCCGCCATCAGCGTGCCGCCGAGGTTGGTGAGCTGCTCGGCGTGCATCTTGACCGGCAGGCCCAGGGCGCCCGCCGCATCGAACAGGCGCCCGGCCTGCGCCACGCTGAAGGCGATCGACTCGCAGAAGATGTCCACCGCATCGATCAGGCCCTGCGCGGCGAGCTCCGGGAGCCAGTGGCGCGCGATGGTGTCGATGTAGGCGTCGGCGCGGCCCGAGTACTCCGGCGGCAGCGTGTGTGCGGCGAGCAGTGTCGTGCGTATCGTGACCGGAAAGGCGCGCCCGAGGTGGCGCGCGACACGCAGCATCTTCGTCTCGTCCGTGAGCGTGAGTCCGTAGCCCGACTTCACCTCGACGGTCGTCACGCCCTCGCTCGCGAGCGCCGCGAGGCGCGGCGCGCTCTCGTCGATCAGCTGCTGCTCGCTCGCGCGGCGTACCGCGTGCATGGTGGCGAGAATGCCGCCGCCGGCGCGCGCGATCTCCTCGTA
Organism: Steroidobacteraceae bacterium; assembly: GCA_035518275.1. Classification (GTDB taxonomy): domain Bacteria; phylum Pseudomonadota; class Gammaproteobacteria; order Steroidobacterales; family Steroidobacteraceae; genus 13-2-20CM-66-19. The sequence continues at coordinate 72,271 of DATIXU010000116.1, read as the reverse complement.
GCTCTTGCCCCGCAGCCGCTCGGCATACTCCCCGGCGCGGTTGCCGGCGAACACCAGATGCGTGTGGCAGTCGATGAGTCCGGGTGTCACCCAGGCGCCGCCGAGATCGTGCTCTTCGGGCACCGTGCCGGCCGCGGCGGAGGCGATGAGCGAGGCCGGCAGCGCCGATTCCCCGCCCACCCATTCGATGCGGCCGCCGCGCGTGACCATTGCGCCGCGCCCGATGACGCCGAGCGCGGCATCGCAGGTCGCGAGCTGCGCGTTGCGCCAGAGCTTGACGGTCTCGGGCACGGAGACTTTCAGCGCGCGCTCGGGAGGAACGGCAGATTCAGTCCCCGCTCCCGGGCGCAGGCGATCGCCTCCTCGTAGCCGGCATCCGCATGACGCATGACGCCGGTGGCCGGGTCGTTCCACAGCGTGCGCTCGATGCGCCGCGCCGCGGCCGGCGTGCCGTCGCAGACGATCACCACCCCGGCGTGCTGCGAGTAGCCCATGCCGACGCCGCCACCGTGATGGATCGAGACCCAGGTGGCGCCGCTCGCGGTATTGAGGAGCGCGTTCAGCAGCGGCCAGTCGGCCACCGCATCCGAGCCGTCCCGCATCGCTTCGGTTTCGCGGTTTGGGCTCGCGACCGAGCCCGAGTCGAGATGGTCGCGGCCGATGACGATCGGCGCCTTGAGGTCTCCGCGCGCGACCATCTCGTTGAAGGCGAGCCCGAGCCGATGCCGGTCGCCCAGGCCCACCCAGCAGATGCGCGCCGGCAGTCCCTGGAACTGGATGCGCTCGCGCGCCATGTCGAGCCAGTGATGCAGGTGCCGGTCCTCGGGCAGGAGCTCGCGCACCTTCTGATCGGTGCGGTAGATGTCCTCCGGGTCCCCCGAGAGCGCCGCCCAGCGGAACGGGCCCATGCCGCGGCAGAAGAGCGGCCGGATGTACGCCGGCACGAAGCCCGGGAAGGCGAACGCGTCCTTGAGTCCTTCGTCGAACGCCACCTGGCGGATGTTGTTGCCGTAGTCGAAGACCGGGATGCCGAGCTTCTGGAAGGCGAGCATCGCCTCCACGTGGCGGCGCATGGAGGGACGCGACTCGCGTGCCACCTGCGCCGGGTCCGAGGCGCGCAGGCCGTCCCACTTCTCGACCGTCCACTGGTAGGGCAGGTAGCCGTTCACCGGGTCGTGGGCCGAGGTCTGGTCGGTGACCGCATCGGGCCGCACCCCGCGGCGCAGCAGCTCCGGCAACACCTCGCAGGCGTTGCCGAGCAGTCCCACCGACAGCGGCTTGCCGTCGCGGCGCGCGCGCTCGAGGAGCTCGAGCGCCTGCTCGAGACTCCCCGCCTGGGTGTCGAGGTAGCGCGTCTCGAGGCGCTTGGCAATGCGCTGCGGGCGGCACTCGATCGCGAGCATCGAGGCGCCGGCCATGGTCGCGGCGAGCGGCTGCGCGCCACCCATGCCGCCCAGGCCCGCGGTGAGGATCCACTTGCCGGTGAGATTGCCGCCGAAGTGCCGCCGGCCCATCTCCACGAAGGTCTCGTAGGTTCCCTGGACGATCCCCTGGCTGCCGATGTAGATCCACGAGCCCGCGGTCATCTGGCCGAACATCATCAGGCCCTTGCGGTCGAGGGCGTTGAAATGCTCCCAATCGGCCCAATGTGCCACCAGGTTGGAGTTGGCGATGAGTACGCGCGGGGCGTCCGCGTGCGTGCGGAAGACGCCCACCGGCTTGCCCGACTGGACGAGGAGCGTCTCATCGTCGCCCAGGCGCCGCAGTGCCGCGACGATCTGATCGAAGCACTGCCAGTTGCGGGCGGCCTTGCCGATTCCGCCGTAGACCACCAGCTCCCCGGGGCGCTCGGCGACCTCGGGATCGAGGTTGTTGAGGAGCATGCGCAGCGGCGCCTCGGTGAGCCAGCTGCGGCAGCTCAGGGTGGTGCCGCGGGGGGCGCGCAGCGCGGGGCGATTGGTATGGTCGTTCATGGCGTCATGTCCCTTAAGCCGGTGCTCTTGAAAGGAGCCCCCGGCACAACCATTCATAATAAAGGTCCGCGGCGCCGCCTTGGCAGCCTTCGCGTGTTCCCCCGCCGGGCGGGTTCGGGTAGAATGCGCGCCCCCGCGGAGGGTGCGTACGAGCTGCGGGGACGGGTGGCTGGTGGCGCGGGTTCGGAATAAGTCCGGGCGGCGGCACCCCCGAGACAAGATGAACGGAAAGCCCCCCAGCGGGGCTTTTTTATTGGGTAGCGCGCCTGAAGGGGCGCGCCGATTGGTGGATGGGCCTTGGGGCCCATTTTTGTTTTGCGAGGGTGCATGGCGACGGCGTCCATCTTGCGGGAGCGGTTGATCGGGCTGGTCGAGCCGCTCGTCGGGCGGCTCGGCTACGAGCTGGTCGACCTCGAGTACGGCGCCGGGCGCGGGCACGGGATCGTGCGCGTCTTCCTCGACGCCGCTGCGGGCGTGGGAGTCGACGACTGCGAGCGGGTGAGCCGGGAGATCTCGGCGCTGTTCGACGTCGAGGACCCGATTCCGGGCGCCTACACGCTCGAAGTGTCGTCGCCGGGCTTCGATCGCGTGCTGCGCACGCGCGAGCACTTCGGCCGCTTCGTCGGCTCGCGGGTGTTCGTCGAGCTGAAGGAGCCGCGCGACGGGCGCCGCCGCTACACGGGGCAGCTGCTGGCGGTCGATGACGAGGGGATTGCGCTCGCCGTCGACCGGGAGCGGGTGGCGGTCGCGTTCGCGGAGATTGGCAAGGCGCGGCTCGCCTCCTGAGGGCGGCGGCTACGGAATTCTGAGAGGTATTGACGGGTGAACAAGGAAATTCTGATGGTGGTCGATGCCGTCTCCAACGAGAAGGGCGTCGACAAGGAAGTGATCTTCGAGGCGCTCGAAGCCGCGCTCGCGTCGGCGACCCGCAAGAAGCACGGCGAGGAGTGGGACGTGCGCGTCGCCATCGACCGCAAGAGCGGCGACTACGACACCTTCCGCCGCTGGAAGGTGTTCGCCGACGACTCCAAGGAGCTCGAGGTGCCCGAGCGCGAGCTGCGGCTCGAGGACGGGCACGACCTCGACGCCAACGCCCAGGTGGGCGGCTTCGTCGAGCAGCCGATGGAGTCGGTGGCCTTCGGGCGCATCGCCGCGCAGCAGGCCAAGCAGGTGATCGTGCAGAAGGTGCGCGAGGCCGAACGTGCCCAGGTGGTGGAGGCGTACCGCGATCGCGTCGGCACGCTGGTCGGCGGCGTGGTGAAGCGCGTCGACCGCAACGGCATCTACGTCGACTTGGGGAGCAACGCCGAAGGCTTCGTGCCGCGCACCGACATGATCCCGCGCGAGCAGGCCAAGCCCCAGGACCGCATCAAGGCGTTCCTGAAGGAGGTGCGCTCGGAGCCGCGCGGGCCGCAGCTGTTCCTGACGCGTACCGCCCCTGAGTTCCTGATCGAGCTGTTCAAGCTCGAAGTCCCGGAGGTCGGCCAGGGCCTGATCAACATCCTCGGCGCCGCCCGCGATCCGGGCGTGCGCGCCAAGATCGCGGTGAAGAGCAACGACCCGCGCATCGATCCGGTAGGCGCGTGCGTCGGCATGCGCGGCTCGCGCGTGCAGGCGGTCTCCAACGAGATCGCGGGCGAGCGCGTCGACATCATTCCGCACGACGACAACCCGGCGCAGTTCGTCATCAACGCGATGTCGCCCGCCGAGGTGATGTCGATCGTGGTCGACGAGGACGCACACAGCATGGACATCGCGGTCTCCGAGGAGAAGCTCAGTCAGGCGATCGGCCGCGGCGGACAGAACATCCGCCTCGCGAGCCAGCTGACCGGCTGGGATCTGAACGTCATGACCGAATCCGACGCCGATGCCAAGAGCGAGTCGGAGGCCAAGGAGCTGGTCGCGAATTTCATGAAGCAGCTCGACGTCGACGAGGACGTCGCCACGATCCTCGCGCAGGAGGGCTTCTCGACGATCGAGGAGATCGCCTACGTGCCGCAGGCCGAGCTCGCGGCGATCGAGGAGTTCGACGAGGACATGGTCAAGGAGCTGCGCAACCGCGCGCGCGACGTGCTGCTCACGCAGGCGATCGCCAGCGAGGAGACGCTCGATCAGTCGATGCCGGCGGACGACCTGCTGCTGCTCGAGGGGATGAGCCCGGATCTGGCGCTGGCGCTGGCGCGGCGCGGAGTGCGCACCCGGGAGGAGCTCGCCGAGCAGTCGGTGGACGAGCTGGCCGATATCGAGGGGCTCGCCGCGGACAAGGCGGCGGCCCTGATCATGACGGCGCGCGCCCCGTGGTTCGCAGGCGAGGCTTGAGTCTATGGCGGAAGTGACCGTTTCCCAGTTCGCGGAAGTTCTCAAGGTGCCGGTCGACCGGCTGCTGGTGCAGCTCGACCAGGCCGGCATCAAGGTGGACGGGCCCGAGGCGCGCATCAGCGATGATGCGAAGCTCGAGCTGCTGACGCATCTGCGCCGCAGCCACGGCAGCGAGGCCGAGAGCGACGGCGCGCCGCGCAAGATCACGCTGAAGCGCAAGACGCAGAGCGAGCTCAAGCTCGCCAGCGCCCAGGGGCGCGCGCGCACGGTCAACGTCGAGGTGCGCCGCACCCGCAACTACATCAAGCGCGACGTGCTGGAGGAGCAGGCACGCGCGCAGCAGGACGAGATCGACTCGCGCAAGCGCGAGGCCGAGGAGGCCGCGCGCGCGGCCACCGAGCGCGCCGAGGCGGAGCGCCGCGAGCGCGAGCGGCTCGAGGCCGAGAACCGCCGCCGCGTCGAGGAAGAGGATACCCGCCGGCGCGCCCAGGAGGACGCGCGCCACGCGGCCGAGCAGCGCGCGCGCGACGACGAGGCCCGGCGTACCCGCGAGCGCGAGGAGCACGACCGGCGCACGACCGAGCGCGAGCGGCCGCAGGCCACGCCCGCCCCGACGCCCGCACCACGCGAGCGCGCCCCTGCCGGACCTGCCGCCCCGGGTCCGGCCGACGACAAGCAGACGCGCTACGGCCGTCAGGAGCTGCACGTCGCCGGCGATGTGAGCTCCCGCTATAAGAAGAAGCGGCGCGTCAAGTCGCGGCCGCTGCCGGCCGCCGCCGAGGGCAAGCACGGCTTCGAGATGCCGACTGCACCGGTGGTGCACGAGGTCGGCATCGGCGAGACCATCACGGTGGCGGAGCTGGCGCAGAGGATGGCCGTCAAGGCCAACGAGGTCATCAAGACGCTGATGAACATGGGCGTGATGGCCACCATCAATCAGCCGATCGACCAGGACACCGCGGTGCTGGTGGTCGAGGAGATGGGCCACACGCCCAAGCTCCTCAAGGAGAATCAGATCGAGGCCGACCTGCAGGGCGGCCAGGCCGAGACCGATGTCGAGCCGCGTCCGCCGGTCGTCACCGTGATGGGTCACGTCGACCACGGCAAGACCTCGCTCCTCGACTACATCCGCCGCACCAAGGTGGCCGCGGGCGAGGCCGGCGGCATCACCCAGCACATCGGCGCTTACCACGTGGAGACGCCCAAGGGGGTCATCACCTTCCTCGACACCCCCGGCCATGCGGCCTTCACCGCCATGCGCGCCCGCGGTGCCAGGGCGACCGACGTGGTGGTGCTGGTGGTGGCGGCCGACGATGGCGTCATGCCGCAGACGGTCGAGGCCATCCAGCACGCGCGCGCCGCCGGCGTGCCGATCGTGGTCGCGGTCAACAAGGTCGACAAGAGCGATGCCGACGTCGACCGCGTGCGCACCGAGCTCTCCAAGCACGAGGTGATCTCGGAGGAGTGGGGCGGCCAGAACATCTTCGTCAACGTCTCGGCCCGCACCGGCGCGGGTGTCGATCAGCTGCTGGACGCCATCCTGCTGCAGTCGGAGGTGCTCGAGCTGCGCGCACCGCGCGCCGGGCTCGCCTCGGGAGTCGTGATCGAGTCGAGCATCGAGAAGGGGCGCGGCGCCGTGGCCACCGTGCTGGTAAAGAAGGGCACACTGCACGTCGGCGACCCGATCATCGCGGGATCTGAGTTCGGGCGGGTGCGCGCCATGTTCGACGAGAGCGGCAAGCCGGTCGAGGCGGCGCCGCCCTCGATGCCGGTGCAGGTGCTCGGACTTTCGAGCCCGCCGAACGCGGGCGATGAGATCCTGGCCGCCGAGAGCGAGCGCAAGGCGCGCGAGGTCGCCCTCTATCGCCAGGGCAAGTTCCGCGACGTGAAGCTCGCCCGCCAGACCGCGCGTCCCGAAGACGTGTTCTCGCAGATGGGCGAGGCCAAGGCGGGCGTGGTGGCGGTGCTCATCAAGGCCGACGTGCAGGGCAGCGCCGAGGCGCTCAACGAGGCGCTCGCCAAGCTCTCGACCGAGGAGGTGCAGGTCAAGGTGATCGCGAGCGGCCTGGGCGCGATCACGGTCTCCGACGTGCAGCTCGCCGCAGCCTCGCGCGCCCACATCATCGGCTTCAACGTGCGCGCCGATGCCGGCGCCCGCGATGCGATGAAGGAGACCGGCGTCGAGGTGCGCTACTACTCGATCATCTACGAAGCGATCGACGACGTGAAGCAGATGATGACCGGCATGCTGCAGCCGGAGATCAAGGAGCAGATCGTCGGCGTCGCGCAGGTGCGCGAGGTGTTCCGCTCGAGCAAGTTCGGCGTGGTGGCCGGATGTCTGGTGACCGAAGGCTTCGTGCGGCGCAACAATCCGATCCGCGTGCTGCGCGATCACGTGGTGATCTTCGAGGGTGCGCTCGAGTCGCTGCGGCGCTTCAAGGACGACGTCAGCGAAGTGCGCGCCGGCACCGAGTGCGGCATCGGCGTGAAGAACTACCAGGACGTGCGCGTCAACGACCAGATCGAGTGCTTCGCGCGCGTCGAGGTGGCACGGACGCTGTCATGAGGAGCGAGTCATGAGCGAGGCCCGCACCCGGCGCATCGAGTCGGAGATCCAGCGGGTGCTCGCGGCGCTCATCGCGCGCGAGGTCAAGGACCCGCGCGTCGGTAACGTCACGATCACGGCCGTGCAGGTCGCAGCCGACATGGGAACGGCGCGCGTCTATTTCACCCCGTTCGCCTCGCGCGAGCCGCCCGAGCAGGTGCGCCGGGGGCTGACGCACGCCGCCAGCTTTCTGCGCGGGGAGCTGGGCCGGCGGCTCTCGCTCCGGCACGCGCCGCGCCTCGAGTTCCTGTTCGATGACAGCGCCGAGGGCGCCGCCCGCCTCACCAGCCTCATCGACCGCGCGGTCGCCTCCGACCGCGCCGCACACACCGACGAGGCTCCGGGCGAGGGCTCCGACCCGCAGGGCTGAAGCGCCCATGCCGAGCGGAATCCTGCTGCTCGACAAACCGCGTGGCCTCTCATCGAACGCCGCCCTGCAACGCGTGCGGCGGCTCTTCAAAGGCGAGAAGGCCGGCCACGCCGGCGCACTGGATCCGCTCGCGACCGGCATGCTGCCGATCTGCTTGGGGGAAGCGACCAAGATCGCCGGCGACATCCTCGCGGGCGCCAAGCGCTATCGTTTCACCATCGCCCTGGGCCAACGCACCGCGACCGGCGATGCCGAGGGCGAGGTGACGGCCGAGGCGGCCGTGCCTGCGCTCACGCGCGCGGGGGTCGAGGCGGTGCTCAAAGGATTCCTCGGTACCCGTTTGCAGGTGCCGCCGATGTATTCGGCCCTCAAGCAGGGCGGACAGCCGCTCTACCGGCTGGCGCGAGCGGGCCGCACGGTCGAGCGCGCCCCGCGCGCGATCGAGCTCTACGAGCTGCAGCTCGCCGGGCTCGAGGCGGGCTCGCTCGAGCTCGAGACGAGCTGCTCGAAGGGCACGTACGTGCGGGTGCTGGCGGAGGAGATTGCCGAAGCGCTCGGCACCGTGGGGCACGTGAGCGCGCTGCGAAGGCTGGAGGTCGAGCCCTTCGGCGCCGAGCCCATGCAGACGCTCGAGTCGCTCGAGCGGTCCTGCGCCACGGGGGGTACGGTGCCGCTCCTGCCCGCCGATTACCCGCTGCGGCACCTGCCGGCCGTGCACCTCACGGGGGTCGATGCCGCGCGCCTCCGCAAGGGCCAGGCGGTGCCGACGGCACCGGCGAACCCCACGCTCGCGGACGATGCGCCGGACTACTCACGAAGGCTGCGTCTTTACGACGACGCGGGGAGATTTTTAGGGATCGGGGTTGGCGCCGGCGCCGGCGTCGTGCGGCCGCGGCGGCTGCTCAATATCTAATGCCCGAGCTGCGGGTCGACCTGCGTCAGCGCCGCACCGACGTGCTGCGCGCCGGTCCGCCGCAGGTCATCCCCGCTGTAGTACGTGCCGAACTGATCGCACTTCTGCGTCTGGGCATTCGGCACGCACCCCAGAGGCAGGCCGCTCGGGATGACGGCCGCAGGCTTCACCCCGGTCGTGCCGCTGCTCGCGCACGCCGCGAGCGTGAGACAGGCGACGGCGCCGGCCACCACGGACTTCATCACGACCTCAGTGTCGGGTGATCGCCGGATCGAGCATCGGCAGCGCGCGGCCGAGATCATCCCACCGGCCTGTACTGTCCAGGTCTTGCTGCGTGTAGGTACTCCCGAAGCCGGCGCACGTCCGGTCGTCTTTCAGCGGAATGCGGGTCGCCGTCTGGCCGACGCAGCCCGCGGGAGGCTTGGCGTTCGCAGCGGTGGCCTTGTCGGGACTCACGGGAGGAGTGGCGCAGCCGCTCAGGATGAGCGCGAGGGCGGCGCTCAGGGCAAGTGATTTCGTCATGGCGATCACCTCGAGTTCAGAGCCTATGCCCGCAGGTGGTGCGCTGCAAGGATAGACCCGCGGCACCCAAGCTTGTTCCCCGGCCGTTCGGACAGTACAATGCGCGGCTCACCAAAAGGGCTCTTAAGACAAGTAGTTAGGACTCAAGCGCAATGGCTTTAACCAGCGAGAAAAAGGGCGGGATCCTCGCGCAGTTCCGCCGCGGGCCGGCCGACACGGGCTCACCCGAGGTGCAGGTGGCGCTGCTCTCCGAGCGGATCAACGATCTCGGCGGGCATTTCACCGCGCACAAGCGCGACCACGCCTCGAGACGTGGCCTGGTGAAGCTGGTCAACCAACGCCGCAAGCTCCTCGATTACCTCAGAGCCACCCAACCGCAGAAGTACCAGGAGCTCGTCGAGCGCCTGGGACTGCGCCGCTGAGAAGGAAGTGAGGGCCGCCGTCGTGGACGCGCGGCCCTCGTCGTTTTCGGCCGAACCTCCAACCTCCGAGGAATGAAGCTTTGAGCGTCGTCAGCAAGTCGTTTCCCTACGGCCCGCACACGGTCACCATCGAGACGGGCGAGGTCGCTCGCCAGGCTGAGGGTGCGGTGCGCGTCTCCATGGGCGATACCATGGTCCTGGTCACCGCCTGCGCGCAGCAGACCGCAGCGCCCGGACGGGATTTCTTCCCGCTCACCGTCAACTACGTGGAGAAGACCTACGCCGCAGGCCGCATCCCCGGCGGCTTCTTCAAGCGCGAGGGCCGGCCGACCGAGAAGGAGACGCTCACCTCGCGTCTCATCGACCGCCCGATCCGTCCGCTGTTCCCCGACGGTTTCTACAACGACGTGCAGGTCGTCGCGACCGTGCTGTCGATGGACCCGGACATCGATGCCGATATCCCGGGGCTGCTCGGCGCCTCGGCCGCGCTCGCGCTCTCGGGCATTCCTTTTAATGGTCCGATCGGCGCCGCGCGGGTCGGCTACCGGGACGGACAGTACCTCCTGAACCCCACCGCCAAGGACCTGACGACCTCACAGTTGCACCTGGTCGTGGCGGGCACCGAGCACGCCGTGCTCATGGTCGAGTCGGAGGCCAAGGGGCTCTCGGAAGAGATCATGCTGGGCTCGGTGGTCTTCGGGCACGAGCAGATGCAGACCGCGATCCGCGCCATCAAGGCGCTCGCGAGCGAAGCGGGCAAGGAGCGCTGGAAGTGGCAGCCGGCGCCCGAGAATGCCGAGCTCACCCAGGCCGTGACCCTGCAGGCGCAGGCCGCGCTCGGCCAGGCCTACAGCATCACCGAGAAGCTTGAGCGTCACGCGCGCCTCAGCGAGATCAGGAACCAGGTGCTCACCGCGCTCACCGGCGGCGAGCAACCCAAGCACAGCAAGGAAGGCGTCGAGAACGTGCTCTTCAAGCTCGAGAGCAACATCGTGCGCCAGCGGATCCTGAATGGCGAGCCGCGCATCGACGGGCGCGACACGCGCACCGTGCGCCCGATCAATGTGCGCGTCGGCGTACTTCCGCGCACGCATGGCTCGGCGCTCTTCACCCGCGGCGAGACCCAGGCGCTGGTCGTCACCACCCTCGGCACGACCCGCGATGCGCAGATCATCGACGGCCTCGAGGGCGAGCGGCGCGAGCCCTTCATGCTGCATTACAACTTCCCGCCGTTCTCGGTGGGCGAGACCGGCATGATGGGATCGCCCAAGCGGCGCGAGATCGGCCACGGCAATCTCGCGCGCCGCGGCGTGAACGCCGTGATGCCCGACATGACCACCTTCCCGTACGTGATCCGGGTGGTCTCCGAGATCCTGGAATCGAACGGCTCGAGCTCGATGGCGAGCGTGTGCGGCACCTCGCTGTCGCTGATGGACGCGGGCGTCCCGATCAAGGCGCCGGTGGCGGGCGTCGCCATGGGCCTGGTGCTCGAGGGCTCGCGCTACAAGGTCCTCACCGACATCCTCGGCGACGAGGATCACCTCGGCGACATGGACTTCAAGGTCGCCGGCACCAGGGACGGCGTCACCGCGCTGCAGATGGACATCAAGGTCGAGGGCGTGACGCCCGAGATCATGAAGGTGGCGCTCGAGCAGGCGCGCGAAGGCCGCCTGCACATCCTCGGCGAGATGAACCGCGTCATCCACCAGCCGCGCGAGAAGATGTCGGAGTGGGCACCGTCGATCATCACGCTCAAGATCGACCCGGAGAAGATCCGCGACGTCATCGGCAAGGGCGGCGCGGTGATCCGCCAGATCACCGAAGAGACCGGCACTACCATCGACATCGAGAGCGACGGCACGGTGAAGATCGCCTCGGTCTCGGGGGCGGCGGGGCGCGAGGCGCAGCGGCGCATCGAGCTCATCACCGCCGACGTCGAGGTGGGTCGCATCTACGAGGGCAAGGTGGCGCGCCTGATGGACTTCGGCGCCTTCGTCACCATTCTCCCCGGGCGCGACGGCCTGGTGCACATCTCGCAGATCTCCAACGAGCGCGTCGAGCGCGTCAGCGACAAGCTGCGCGAAGGCGACGTCATCCGCGTGAAGGTGCTCGAGGTCGACCGGCAGGGGCGCATTCGGCTCTCGATGCGCGACGTCGACGCGCCTCATTGAGGCGGCGGTGTTAAGCCAAGACGTTAAGCTCCGGCGTTGATGGTTCCCCTCCGCAACAGTTAGGCACTTGCCTAACTGTTGCCGGAAGCACTACTGCGTGCGCCGCGCGCTCAGGCCTGCGGCGGTCGTCCGGCGGCCTGACTCTGGCTGGCGAACTGACGCAGGCTCTGCTCGAGGTAGCTGCCCACCATCCCGCGCGTCGCTACGCCGTAGGAGCGGATCACCTGCGAGAGGAAGTCGCGGCTCATGAGCGGCTCGTTGCCGTGCTCCTGCTCGGCGATCACCTGCAGCAGGATTGAGCGCGTGATGTCCCCCTGGGTCTTCTTGTCGATGACGACGAAGTCGATGCGCTCGATCACCAGCCGGCGGATGTCGGCAAGGGTGATGTAACGGCTCTCGACCGTGTCGTACAGGCGCCGGTTGGGATACTTTTTTATAGTGCGCGGCTCGCTCATCGCACGTCCCTCACTATGGGTTATTGCACCTTCCTTAGTGCAGGGCGTTTTGGCGCTACCTTAGTACATCGGCAGTGCGAACCCAACACCCAACATGAGTAAGTTGCCCCCATCCTACTGCGGCAGGAGCACCTCTTTGACTCCCCGAAACGCCTCCACGCTCCAGTGAGCGGTGGCCCAGGCGAGGATCACCGGGGGAGGCTCAAGCTCGAGCTTGAGCGGTGGTGCCTGACGAAGTAGCGTAAGTGATTGATATAACTGGCCTGCTGCCTCAGCCGGATCGAGCGGCAGGGAGCGCCGGGACTTACTGAGCTTTCCGCCCTGCTGTTCCACGATGAGGGGAAGGTGGCAGTAGCGGGGTGTCGGGAGCCCGAGCGCCCGCTGGAGAGCAATCTGCCAGGGCGTGTTGTCGAGGAGGTCCGCACCCCGCACGACGTCGGTTACGGCCTGACGTGCATCGTCGACCACGACCGCGAGCTGGTAGGCGAACACCCCGTCGCGCCGTCTCACCACGACGTCGCCGCGCTCGCGCAGATCGAATACGCAGCGGCCCTGCGCGCGGTCCTCGAACTCGATCGTGCCGTCATCGACACGAAAGCGCGTGGCCGTCGGCCCGGCGCGCTGCGGACCGCTACGGCAGGTGCCGGGGTAGCCGCCATCGCCGCTCAACTCGCGGCGCGTGCAGCTGCATTCGAACGTGAGGCCGCGCCGCGCCAGCCTGGCGAGCGCCTTGGTGTAGTAAGGGACGCGCCTGCTCTGGTATTCGACGGCGCCGTCCCAGGTGAGCCCGTGGGCCTCGAGCGTGCGCAGCATCTGATCCGCGCAGCCGGGCACTTCGCGCTCGCGATCGAGGTCCTCCATGCGCACGAGCCAGCGGCCGCCGCAGTGGCGGGCATCGAGATAGCTGCCGAGAGCGGCGACCAGCGAGCCCAGGTGCAGCGGCCCGGTGGGCGAGGGCGCGAAGCGCCCGAGGTAAGGGGCGTCAGCGATAGCGGTCGTCGCGATCGCCGTATTGACGCTCGCGCCGCTCGCGGCGCTCCTGGGCCTCGATGCTGAGCGTCGCAACTGGCCGCGCCTCGAGGCGCTTGATGCCGATCTCCTCGCCCGTCTCCAGGCAGTAGCCGTAGGAGCCGTCGTCGATGCGCTTCAGCGCCTCGTCGATCTTGCGGATCAATTTGCGCTCGCGGTCACGGGTGCGCAGCTCGAGGCTGAATTCCTCTTCCTGGGTGGCGCGGTCGTTGGGATCGGGGAAGTTCGCCGCCTCGTCCTTCATGTGCGAGACGGTGCGGTCCACCTCGACCATCAGATCGCGCTTCCAGCCGTTGAGGATGCTGCGGAAGTGGTCGAGCTGCTCCTTGCTCATGTACAGCTCACCGCGCTTGACGATGTAGGGCTGTACGTCCCGCGGCCCGGCGAGCAGGCTCCCGGGCTCCGCTGCCTCGACGTCGTCGCCCTCGGCAGTGGCCGGGCGCGGCGCCGGCGGCACCAGGCTCACCGGACGCCCGGGCGCCCGCGGCGCCGGCGGCAGGGCCGCCGGGCGGGCGAGCTTGCGAGCCTCGGCGGGCTGTGCACTTGCCGGCGCGACGGGGTGGGCGGCAGGTTTCTTCAGAGGGGCGGCGGGGCTCTTGCGGGCGTGGGCGGCGGTACGTCCGCGCGGAGCCTCGGCCTTGCGTGCCGTGGTAGCCTTGCGGACCGGCGGCCGGCTCGACGCCTTCCTGCCCTTGGCGGACTTAGGCGCAGTTCTCTTGGCCGGCATGCAATCGCTCCTCGACACTCGTCTCAGGTCTTTGAAGAACGCGCGATTATACCGGCCGACTTTGGCGTGTACAGATGGCGCTGTCTGACGTGTTCAACGCCTCCTGGACGCTCTCTAAGCTTCAGGGCAGGGAGACCGGGGGCGCCGGCTGCCATCCCGGCTGTCGGCGCTCAGCGACAACGGTGGTGAAGATCCCGCCGCGGACGTTGAAGCGCGCCGTCAGGCGCAGGTAACGCGCCTCGACCGCGGCGTTCAGATGATCGGCGATCTCGTTGGTCACCGCCTCGTGGAAGGCCCCGCGGTCGCGGAAGGACCAGATGTAGAGTTTGAGCGATTTGAGCTCGACGCAGCGCCGGTCCGGCACGTACTCGAGGTCGAGAGCCGCGAAGTCCGGCTGTCCGGTGCGCGGACACAGGCAGGTGAACTCCGGGATCTGCATGCGGATCGTGTAGTCGCGCTCGACTTGCGGGTTGGCGAAAGTCTCGAGCTGCGTGGTGGGCGTCGAGGGCATATTCCACTACACTACACCATCCCCGGAAGGCCGGGACGCGGAGGATTGAAGGCACAGATGCGGCTGACCAAGATCAAGCTCGCCGGCTTCAAATCCTTCGTCGATCCCACCACCATCAGCTTCCCCAGCAACCTCACCGGTGTCGTTGGCCCGAACGGCTGCGGCAAGTCGAACGTCATCGACGCGGTGCGCTGGGTCATGGGCGAGCTGTCCGCCAAGACATTGCGCGGCGATAACATGGCCGACGTGGTGTTCAACGGCTCGACCGCGAGGAAGCCGGTGGGCAGCGCGGGCGTCGAGCTGGTGTTCGACAACTCCGACGCCAAGATCGGCGGCCCGTACGCGAGCTACGGCGAGATCTCCTGCAAGCGCCAGGTGTCGCGCGACGGCCAGTCCGCCTACTTCATCAACGGGGTGCGCTGCCGGCGCAAGGACATCACCAACCTGTTCCTCGGTACCGGCCTCGGCTCGCGCACTTACGCGATCATCGAGCAGGGGATGATCAGCCGTGTGATCGACGCCAAGAGCGACGACATGCGCGCCTTCGTCGAGGAAGCGGCCGGGATCTCCCGCTACAAGGAGCGGCGCAAGGAGACCGAGCTGCGCGTCGCCGAGACGCGCGAGAACCTCGAGCGCCTGCAGGACGTGCGCGATGAGGTCGAGAAGCAGATCCGCCATCTGCAGCGCCAGGCGGCCACGGCGCGGCGCTACCAGGCGATGAAGGATAGCGAGCGGCGGCTGGTTGCCGAGCTCATCGCCCTCAAGCTCCGCGACCTCGACAGCGGCGCCGAGGTGCACGACGCGGAGCTGCGCGGCCGCGAGCTCGCCATGCAGGCCGAGCTCGCCGGACAGCGCGCCGCGGAAGCGGCGCTCGAGAAGCAGCGCGCCGCGCAAACCGAGCTCAGCGAGCGGATGTCGGCGGTGCAGGCCCGCTACTACGAGGCCGGCGCCGACATCTCGCGCCTCGAGCAGACCATCGAGCACACGCGCGAGCTGCGCGAGCGCCAGCGTGACGACCTCACGCAGGCCACAGCGACGCTCGCCGAGCTCGCCACCCACATCACCCGCGACGAGCAGCAGCTCGCGGCGGTGCGCGCCGAGCTCGCCGGGCTCACGCCGGCACTGGCGGCTGCCGAGGCGGCCGGGCAGAGCGCCGCGGCGGCGCTCGAGGCCGCCGAGCAGGTGCTGCACGCTGCCCAGCAGCGCTGGGAGGAGCACACCCTCGCCGCGGGCGCCGCGGAGCGGACTACGCAGGTCGAGCGCACCCGCATCGGCGAGCTCGAGAATCAGTTGCGGCGCCTCGACGCTCTTCTCGCACGCCTGGCCGAGGAGCGCACTGCGCTCGCAGCTCCCGGTGCCGGCGGCCAGCTGTCGCTCCTCGAGCGCGACGAGGCCGAGGCACGCGCCGCCGGCGATGCGCGCAGCCAGGCGCTCACTCGCGCTCAGGAACAGGTGCGGCTCGCTCGCGCCGCGCAGCTCGACGCCGAGGCCGCCCTCGAGGAGGCGCGCAGCGCACGCGCCGGCGCGCGCGCCGAGCTCACGTCTCTCGAGGCATTGCAGAGCGCGGCGCTGTCGGAGCGCGCACGCGAGCCCGTGTGGCGCGAGGGCGCAGGCCTTGGCGGCCGGCCGCGGCTCGCGGCCAGCCTCGAGGTCGAATCCGGTTGGGAGCGTGCCGTCGAGACGGCGCTCGGGGACTATCTCGAGGCGGTGTGCGTGCCACGGCTCGAGGAGATCGAGACGGCGGTGGGAGCGCTCACCGCCGGACGGATCACCGTGGTGGAGAGCGGCCCGGCCGCGCGCGGCACGGCACGCACGCTCGCCGCGCGGGTGACGGGGCCGCCCGCGGTGCTCGCCCAGCTCGCGAGCGTGCGCACCGCAGGCTCGCTCGCCGAGGCGCTGCGTGAGCGGCGCGCGCTCGCTCCCGGCGAATCCTTCATGACCCGCGATGGCGAATGGGTCGGGCGGGAGTGGCTGCGGATCGGCCGCGGTCCCGATCCGCGCGCCGGCGTGATCGCGCGCGAGCGCCGGCTCGGTGAGCTCTCGGCCGCGGCCGCAGCGGCCGGGCAGCGCGCCAGCGCAGCGGAAGCGGCGCTCACTCGCGCCCGCGAGTCGCTCGCCGCCGCCGAGGCGGAGCGCGACCGCGCACAGGGCGCGATCCAGCAGGGTCAGGAGCTTTACGCGGAGCTCAAAGCGGCGCTCGAGGCCGGCCGCGCCCGCGCCGAGGAAACGGGCCTCCGGGCCGGGCGCCTCGAGCGTGAGGCGACCGAGCTCGGGCGCGAGCGCTCCACGGCCGCAGCCAGCCTGGCGCGCGCGCAGCAGGAGCTCGCGCAGGCCACTGCGGCGGCGGGAACGCTCGCCGCCGATCGGGCCGGGGTCGATGCCGCCCGCGAGACGCGGCGCGCCGAGCTGACCGAGGCGCGTGCGGCGGCGCAGGCCGCGCAGCTCGCGGCCCGCGACCTGCACGTGCAGGTCGAGACCCGCCGCTCCACCGAGAGCTCGGTGGCGGTCGGCGTCAGCCGCATGCTCGAGCAGCGCGAGCAGCTCGCGCGGCGCCGCGCCGCGCTCGAGGAGGAGCTCGCCTCGGGAGATGAGCCGATCATCCAGGCGCAGGCCCGTCTCGGCCGTGCGCTCGAGCTGCGCCTCGAAGTGGAGGCGGAGCTCGGAGTGGCGCGCGCGGCGCTGGAGGAGGCGGATGCGGCGCTGCGCAGCCTCGATGAGCAGCGCGCCACGGCCGAGCAGCGCGTGGGCGTGGCACGTGAGGCGCTGGAGGCGGCGCGCCTCGCGGCGCAGGAGACGCATGTGCGCCGCGCCGCGCTCGCCGAGCAGTTCGCGGAGACCCGCTGCGACCTCGCCGAGGTGCTGGGCGGACTCGCCGCGGAAGCCAACGTCGCCGCCTGGGAGCAGACGCTCGCCGAGACGCGCGCCGAGGTCGAGAAGCTCGGCCAGGTGAACCTGGCGGCGATCGACGAGCTGAAGGACCAGACGCAGCGCAAGGAGTACCTGGACCGCCAGTTCGCCGATCTCACCGACGCGCTCGAGACGCTCGCGGAAGCGATGAAGCGCATCGACCGCGAGACGCGCACGCGCTTCGAGGACACCTTCGAGCGCATCAACGCGGGACTGCGCGACAAGTTCCCGCGCCTGTTCGGCGGCGGGCACGCCTACCTCGAGCTGGTCGGCGAGGACAAGCTGACCGCCGGGGTTGCGGTCATGGCGCGACCGCCGGGCAAGAAGAACAGCACCATCCACCTGCTCTCGGGCGGCGAGAAGGCGCTGACCGCGGTGGCGCTGGTGTTCTCGATCTTCGATCTCAACCCGGCGCCGTTCTGCCTGCTCGACGAGGTCGATGCGCCGCTCGATGAGCACAACGTCGGGCGCTTCTGCGACATCGTGCGCGACCTGTCCGCACGCGTGCAGTTCGTGTTCATCACCCATAACAAGGCCACCATGGAGCTCGCCTCGCAGTTGATCGGCGTGACCATGCTCGAGCCGGGCGTCTCGCGCCTGGTGACGGTCGACGTCGACGAGGCGGTGCGGCTGGCGGCGGTCTGAACCGATGTCACAGTTGCGCTGGTGGCTGCTGATCCTCGGAGTCGCGTTCTTCGCGGGGCTCACGCTGTGGGAGCTGCGCCGCCCGCGCCAGGCGCGCAACGGCGAGGCGCCGCCGCCCGAGCGGGGCCGGCCGCGCGAGCCGCCGCTGCAGCTGCCGGAGATGCATGCGGTCGAGCCGCTGGCCAGCCGCGGCCTGCCGACGGTCGAGCTGCCGGAGGGTAGCGGCGAATTCCCGGTGCTCGAGCCCGCGCCGCCACGCGAGGAAGCCCCTGTCTCGCGCGGCGCCGAGCCGCAGGCTCCGCACCCATCGGGCGCTCGCGAGCTGTTCCCGGTACCGGAGCCCCCGGCGGCCGCACCGCCGGTCGTCGAGTGGCCTCCGGACGAGGGGCGCCGCATCGTCGCGCTGCGTCTGGTGGCCATGCAGCCCGATCGCTTCGCCGGACGATCGCTGCGCCAGGCGCTCGCGGCCGAGGGCTTCGTGCTCGGCCGCTTCGATATCTTCCACAAGCCCGATGAGACCCAGCGCGCGATCCTCTCCGCCGCGAGCCTGACGCGCCCCGGGACCTTCGACGCGGAGACCATGGACTCGCAGCACTTCGGCGGGTTGTCGCTGTTCGCAGTGCTCCCCGGGCCCAGGTCGCCGCCGGAGGCGTTCGAGGAGCTGGTGACCACCGCACGCAACCTCAACGACCGGCTGTGCGGCGTGCTGCAGGACGAGGGGGGCACGCCGCTCACGCCGGCGCGCATCGCGACGTTGCGCGAGCGGCTCTCGGGCGAGGCACTCTCGTGAGACCCGGCCCGGCGGCACGTGCCGCCGAGTTGCGCGAGCAGCTCAAGCAGCACGACTACCGATACTACGTCCTCGACGATCCGAGCGTTTCCGATGCCGAGTACGACCGGCTGATGATGGAGCTGCGGGCGCTCGAGGCTAAGCATCCCGAGCTCGTCACACCCGACTCCCCGACCCAGCGCGTGTCCGGAGCGCCGAGCGCCGCCTTCGGCGAGGTCGTGCACAAGGTGCCGATGCTCTCGCTCGACAACGCCTTCAGCGAGGAGGACGTCGCGGCCTTCGATCGGCGCATCCACGAGCGCCTCGGCGCGGAGGGCGACCTCGACTACGTCGCCGAGCCCAAGCTCGACGGGCTCGCGATTGCGGTGATCTATCGCGCCGGGCAGCTCGAGCAGGCCGCGACCCGCGGCGACGGCGTCACGGGCGAGGACGTGACCGCCAACGTGCGCACGGTGCGCAGCGTCCCACATCGGCTGCGGGGCAGGGCGCCGCCGCTCATCGAGGTGCGCGGCGAGGTGTTCATGCCCTTGAAGGGCTTCGAGCGCATGAACGCGCGGGCGCGCGAGCGGGGCGAGAAGGTATTCGTCAACCCGCGCAACGCCGCCGCCGGGAGCCTGCGCCAGCTTGATCCGCGCATCAGCGCCGCGCGTCCGCTCGATGCCTTCTTTTATGGCCTCGGCGCGCTGGACGGTGCGCCATTGCCGGCGGGCCAGGCGGAGCTGCTCGCCTGGCTGCGCTCGCTCGGACTCCCGGTCTCTCCGGATGCGCACCCGGTGCGCGGCGTAGCCGGATGCCTCGCCTACTACCGCGAGATGGGCGCGCGGCGCGCCGCGCTGCCGTACCAGATCGACGGCGTCGTCTACAAGCTCGAGTCGCGCGCCGACCAGGAGCGCCTTGGCTTCGTCTCGCGCGCGCCGCGCTGGGCGATCGCCCACAAGTTCCCGGCCGAGGAGGCGCTCACCGTCGTGCGCGACGTCGAGTTCAACGTGGGCCGTACCGGCGCGGTTACTCCCATCGCGCGCCTCGAGCCGGTGTTCGTCGGCGGCGTGACGGTGAGCAACGTGACGCTGCACAACATCGACGAGGTGCACAGGAAGGACGTGCGGGTCGGCGACACGGTCGTGGTGCGGCGTGCCGGGGATGTGATTCCGGAGCTGGTGAGCGTCATTCTCGATAAGCGGCCGATGCGGCCCGGGCGGCCGGCCAAGCCCCGGTCGCCCGAGGTGCAGCTGCCGGCGCGCTGTCCGGTGTGCCATTCCCTGGTGCTGCGCGTCGAGGGTGAGGCGGTGGCCCGCTGTACCGGAGGCTTCACCTGCCGGGCGCAGCGCCAGGAGGCGCTGCGGCACTTCGCCAGCCGCCGCGCGCTCGACATCGAGGGGCTCGGTGACAAGGTGGTCGAGCAGCTCGTGGAGCGCGAGCTGGTGCGCTCGCCGGCCGATCTCTACACCCTCACGGTCGCTCAGCTGGCCGAGCTCGAGCGCATGGGCGAGAAGTCCGCCGCGAATCTCGTCGCCGCGATCGACAAATCCAAGGAGACGACGCTGCCGCGCCTGCTCTACGCGCTCGGCATCCGCGAGGTCGGTGAGGCCACGGCTCTCGCGCTCGCGCGCCATTTCGGGACGCTGGAAGCGCTCATGAAGGCGAGCCTCGAGGAGATTCTTGAGGTCGAGGATGTCGGCCCGGTCGTGGCGACGCATGTCGCGACCTTCTTTGCCTCAGATGATCATGTCAACGTTATCAATGCGTTACGTAAGGAAGGTCTGAAGTGGCCTGAAGTCGCGCGCGCGCCCGCCGGCGCACCGCTCGCGGGCCGCACGTTCGTCCTTACCGGAGCGCTCGAGTCGATGACGCGCGAGGAGGCCGAGGAGGCGCTCACCGCGCGCGGCGCGAAGGTCTCGGGAAGCGTCTCGAGGAAGACGAGCTTCGTGGTGGCGGGCGCCGAGGCGGGGTCCAAGCTCGCGCGGGCGCGCGAGCTCGGTATCCCGGTGCTCGACGAGGAGGGGCTGCGCGCGCTGCTGCGCGGCGGCTGAGACCTCAGTTCCTGGGCGCCGCGGCCGGAGCTCCGGCCGCCGCCGGGGCTGCCGCCGGTGCCGATGCCGCCGATGGGGCTGCGGCCGGTGCCTTGGCAGAGGCACTCGCGGAACCCTGATCAATCATCTTGTTGACCTGGGCCGTGCGCATCAGGTCATCGATGTAGTCCTTGAACTTCTTTCTCTCGAGCTCCTGCTCGATGCGGGGCTTGCGCTGATCGAAAGACTGCGGCGTGAGCGGGCGCGTCTCGACCAGCTGCACGATGTGCCAGCCGAAGGTGGTCTGCACCGGCGTCTTGGTGTACTCGCCGGGCTTCAGTGACTCGAGCGCTTTCATGAACTCCGGCGGCACCGACTCGGGCCGGATCCAGCTCAGGTCTCCGCCGTTGCTCTTGGAGGGATCCATGGATTCGGCCTTGGCGAGATCCTCGAACTTCTCGCCGCGCCCGAGCCGCTGCACGATCTTCTCCGCGAAGGGCTCGGTGGCGACCAGGATGTGGCGGGCGTGGTACTCGTTCTTGGGCGCCGCGGCCACATAGGCGTCGTATTCGGCGTGCAGCTCTGCGTCGGTCGGCGCCTTGTCCTTCAGGTAGTGATCGCCCACCGCCTGCCCGAGGACGTTGAGGCGCGAGAGCTCGAGGATATAGGCGGTGTCGCCGCTCTTGTCGAGACCCTCCTTGACGGCCTGCTGCGCGATCACCTCGCCGTGCACCAGGTTGTCGAGCAGCTTGCCACGGATGTCGGCGGGCACATCCGCGGAGGTCTTGCCGGTCACGCTCTTGACGTAGAACTCGTAGAGATCCCGGGATACGGGCACGCCGTTGACGGTGGCTACCGGCGGTGAGCTGTCGGCCGGAGCGCTCGCCTTGGGTTGGCACGCGCCGAGGGCGCCCATGGCTGCGGCCAGGAGGAGGAGGCGCGAGAGATTCATGGTCATAGGAAGTATCCCGGTGGTTGCAACAGATCAGTCGTTCTCG
Organism: Steroidobacteraceae bacterium; assembly: GCA_035518275.1. GTDB lineage: Bacteria > Pseudomonadota > Gammaproteobacteria > Steroidobacterales > Steroidobacteraceae > 13-2-20CM-66-19. The sequence continues at coordinate 50,905 of DATIXU010000116.1, read as the reverse complement.
TCGGCGGTGCGCGCGGTGATGTTGAGCGCGTGCACTGAGGTCTCGAGCAGCGGGCCGAGCGCGGCGTACACCATGCGGTGACGCTCGAGGCGCGAGCGCCCGCGGAAGGCGTCCGATACCAGCAGCACGCGGAAATGGCCGCGGCCGGCGGCGGCGTGGCCGGCGTGCCGCGCGCCGTCGTCGATGATCTCGAGCGCGCTCGGCGTGAACGCACGCTCGAGCGCGGCGCGCATCGTGGCCATCACCGGCTCACTCGCCGCGCCCATCACCGCTCCCGACGGCGGTCGTGCCGGCGGGCGAGGCACGCGCGGCCAGCCACATGACCTGGGCCGCGACGAAGATCAGCATCAGCACCACGTCGACCAGCTTGAGCGCCGCCCACGCGCGCTCGCTTAAGCGCTCGAGTACCACGACGTTGAGCGCGCCGAGCAACAGGTAGAACACCACCCAGAGGAGATTCAAACGCCGCCACAGCGTCGCCGAGAGGCGCAGCCGCTCGCCGAAGGCTTCCGCGAGCGTCGACCCGAGCAGCCGCTCGGCGAGCGTGCGCTCGCCGATCCAGGCGCTGCCGAGGAAGGCGAGGCTCACCAGCCAGAAGAACACCGTCGGCTTCCACTGGATGAAGAGCGGGTTGTGCAACGCGAGCGTCGCGCCGCCGAAGATCAGCACCAGCACCGTGGAGAGCGAGTGCATCGGCGGGATGCGTTTCAGGCGCAGCCAGTCCCACGCCACGAGCGCCAACATCGCGGCCATGAGCACGGCGGTGGCGACGTACAGCCCGCCCAGCAGGTAGGCGACGAAGAACGCCACGAGCGGCGCGAACTCGGTGAGAGCCTGCATGGAGGAGTAAGGTGCCTCGCGGCTGGGGTGTACGGAGCAAACGGCCGCGTATATTGTCATGGATGGCTGAGTTCCTCCAACTGCACCCGGTCACTCCGCAGCTGCGCCTCATCCGCCGCGCGGCCGAGATCGTGCGCGCCGGCGGCCTGATCGCCTACCCGACCGACTCCTGCTACGCGTTTGGCTGGCACCTGGGCGACAAGGGGCCGCTCGAGCGCGTACGGCGCATCCGCCAGGCCGACCGTCATCATCACTTCACCTTTGTCTGCTCGAGCCTCGCCGAGGTCGGGCGCTTTGCGCTCATCGAGACCTGGCAGTTCCGCATCCTCAAGGCCTGCCTGCCGGGCCCGTATACGTTCCTGCTGCGCGCTACGCGCGCAGCTCCACGCCGCCTGCAGCACGAGCGCCGGCGCACCATCGGCGTGCGCATTCCCGACCATCCGGTGCCGCAGCTGCTCCTGAAGGAGCTCGGCGAGCCGCTCATGAGCTCGACGCTGATGCTCGCCGCGGACCCGCAGCCGCTCACCGAGGCGCGCGAGATCGAGCGGCGTCTCGCACACGATGTCGATGCGATCCTCGACGGGGGGGACTGCGGCGTCGAGCCGACCACGGTCGTCGACCTGTCGGTTTCGCCGCCGGTGATCGTGCGCGCGGGCAAGGGCGCTCTCGGCCCGATCACGGGGCGTGCGCTATAATCGCCGCCCGTGAGCCGCGGCCCCATCGATAAAACGCCCGCAGTCCCGCTGCGGGGAGGCACGTGAGCTCGCCCGCGCCGGCACGGCGCGTTCTCTCCGGCATGCGGCCCACGGGCCGGCTGCACCTCGGCAACTATCACGGCGCGCTGCGTAACTGGGTCGAGCTCCAGTATCAGTACGAGTGCTTCTTCATGGTGGCCGACTGGCACATGCTCACGACCGGCTACGACGACACCTCGCAGCTGCAGGAGCACGTGCGCGACGTGCTGATCGACTGGCTCGCGGCGGGCTTGAATCCCGGGGTCGCGACGCTCTTCATCCAGTCGCACGTGGCCGAGCATGCCGAGCTCCACCTGCTGCTCTCGATGATCATGCCGCTCGGCTGGCTCGAGCGCGTGCCGAGCTACAAGGACCAGCAGGAGCAGCTGAAGGAGAAGGACCTCGCCACTTACGGCTTCCTCGGCTACCCGCTGCTGCAGAGCGCCGACATCCTGGTGTACCGCGCGGCCTACGTGCCGGTGGGCGAGGACCAGGTGGCGCACGTCGAGCTGACGCGCGAGACCGCGCGGCGCTTCAACCACCTCTACGGGCGCGAGCCCGACTTCGAGGCCAAGGCCGAGAAGGCGGTGAAGAGCCTCGGCTCGCGCAACGCCCAGAATTACCGCGCGTTGAGACGCAAGTTCCAGGAGGCCGGCGAGACCGAGGCGCTCGAGCGCGCCCGCGCCCTGGTCCAGAGCAACAACCGCATCACGGTCGCCGACCGCGAGCGGCTGCTCGGATTCCTCGAAGGCACCGGTGTCTCGATCCTGCCCGAGCCGCAGGTGCTGCTGACCGCCACGCCGAAGGTGCCGGGGCTCGACGGCCGTAAGATGTCGAAGTCCTACGGCAACACCATCGGTCTGCGGGAGGATCCCGACGCGGTGGTTGGCAAGCTCAAGGCGATGAAGACCGATCCGGCGCGCGTGCGGCGCACCGATCCCGGCGATCCGGATAAGTGTCCGGTGTGGGACCTGCACAAGATCTATTCGGATGATGCGACCCGCAAGTGGGCCAGCGAAGGCTGCCGCAGCGCCGGCATCGGCTGCCTCGAGTGCAAGCAGCCGGTGATCGACCGGATCGTCGAGGAGATCTCCGGCATGCGCCGGCGCGCACAGGAGTTCGAGGACAATCCCGAGCTGGTGCGCAGCATCGTCGCCGAGGGCGCCGATAAGGCGCGTGCCGCCGCCCGCGAGACGCTCGATGAGGTCCGGCGCGCCATGCACCTCAGGGACTCATGAAACCCAACCTCACCATCGTGGTCTCGAACGCCCCGGTCCAGGCCGCGCCGCCCGAAGGCGCCCCCGAGCAGGTGGAGATGCCGTTCGCGGTGGTGAACGGCGAGCCGATCTCGCAGCTGCCGCGTGACCTGTACATCCCGCCGCAGGCGCTCGAGGTGTTCCTCGAGGCCTTCGAGGGGCCGCTCGACCTGCTGCTCTATCTCATCCGCCGCCAGAACCTCGACATCCTCGACATCCCGCTGGCCGAGATCACGCGCCAGTACATGCAGTACATCGAGCTGATGCAGGACCTGCAGCTCGAGCTCGCCGGGGAATACCTGGTGATGGCCGCGACGCTCGCCGAGATCAAGTCGCGCATGCTCCTGCCGCGGCCGCCGGGCGGCCCCGAGGAGGGCGAGGATCCGCGCGCCGAGCTGGTGCGGCGGCTGCAGGAATACGAGCGCTTCAAGCGGGCCGCGCAGGACCTCGACGGCCTCACGCGGCTCGAGCGCGACGTCTGGCCGACGGTCGTCGAGCTCAAGGAGCGGCGCGTGACGCGCGCCCTGCCGCAGATCACGCTGCAGGAGATGCTGGTCGCCTTCAAGGAGGTGGTGGCGCGTGCCGAGATGTTCGCGCACCACCACATCGCGCGCGAGCGGCTGTCGGTGGGCGAGCGCATGAGCGACATTCTCGCCCTGCTGGGCGAGGCGGGTTTCGTCGAGTTCGCGCGGCTGTTTCGTCCCGAGGAGGGCCGCATGGGCGTGACGGTCACGTTCGTCGCGATCCTCGAGCTGATGCGCGAGGGTCTCATCGACATCGTACAGGCCGAGGCCTACGCGCCGCTGCACGTGCGCGCCGCGCCCGCGGGACGCACCCTGCACCTGGTCGCCGACAACACCACCGCGGACACGACGCCTGAGGATCCCTCATGAACGAGTCCTACATCCGCAACGTGATCGAAGCCGCGCTGCTGGCCGCCGGCCAGCCGCTGCCGGTGGCCGAGCTCGCGCGGCTCTTCGAAGCGGGCGCGCGCCCGAGCGCGCAGCAGCTGCAGGCGGCGCTCGAGGCGCTCGCCGCCGAGTACCAGGGCCGCGGCATCGAGCTCAAGCACACGGCCGGCGGCTACCGCATCGTGGTGCGACGCGAGCTGGCGGCCGAGATCTCGCGGCTGTGGCCGGAGCGCGCCGTGCGCTACTCGCGGGCGCTGCTCGAGACGCTGGCGCTGATCGCCTACCGCCAGCCGATCACCCGCGCCGAGATCGAGGCAGTGCGTGGCGTCGCGGTGAATCCCAACATCATCCGCACCATGATCGAGCGCAACTGGGTGCGGGTAGTCGGGCATCGCGACGTGCCGGGGCACCCGGAGCTGCTCGGCACGACGCGTGAGTTCCTCGACTACTTCGGCTTGCAGAGCCTCGATGAGCTGCCGCCGCTCGCCGAGCTCAAGGCGATGGCCGACATCAATCTGCAGCTCGCGCTCGCCGGCGGGGAGGCGCCGGCCGCCGCTGGTGGCGCCGCCGCCGGTGCGGACGCCGACAGCGAGCCGGAAGCCGACGACGACGAGCTCTCCGCCGGCGGCGACGGCTCGCACGAGCTGGTCGCCGGCCCCCGCGACCTGGACGGCTGATGCGGCGACGGCCCGCGGCGGCGCGGCCACGCCGCGCGCGCGTGCCGGCCGCGGCGGATGCTGCCCCTGAGCGCTTGCAGAAGCTGCTCGCGCGCGCCGGCCTCGCCTCGCGCCGCGAGGTCGAGACCTGGATCCGCGCCGGACGCCTGACGGTGAACGGCGCGGTGGCGGAGCTCGGTACGCGCGCCACGGCCGCCGATCAGCTGCGCCTCGACGGGCGGCTGGTGCGTGTCTCCCGGGCGGCGGACGATGCTCGTGCGTTCCTCTGTCACCGCTCGCCGGGCGAGGAGCTCGCGAGCGTGCTCGCGCGGCTGTCGCGCCGCTCCGGCAGGCGCTTCATCGCCGTGAGCCCCATGCCGCGTGTCGATGGAGGGCTCGAGCTCGTCACCTCCGACGGTGCGCTGGCGGAAGGCCTGCAGCGCCGGGCGCACACGCTCACGAGCGAGTTCGGCGTGCGGGTGCGGGGCGAGCTCGGCGCGACACAGCTTCAGGGGATCTCGGGCGGGGAGCTCGACAGCGGCGCGCAGCTCGCGGTCGAGCGCTGCGAGGCCGCCGGCGGCGAGGGCGCCAACCGCTGGTACACCGTGACGGTGCGGGGGGCGAGCGGCAAGGAGGTGCGCCAGCTCTTCGAGCGCCAGGGGGCGCTGGTGAGCCGCGTGCTGCGCACGCGCCTGGGTTCCATCGCGCTCGGCCGCGCGCTCGGGCGCGGTCAGGCGCGCGAGCTCGAGTCCGGGGAGCTCGCCCAGCTGCTCGCCGAGCCCTGACAGTCGAAGGCACGTCCGGTGACACCGCGGCTCGCGGGCCCGAGGAGCGCGATGTAGGGGCCGGTGAGCGACGCCGGCAACGGCACCGTCTCCACATCCTCGGCCGGATAAGCCTGGCGGCGCATCGCGGTGCGGGCGCGTCCCGGGTTCAGGGTATTCACGCGGATGGCGCTCGTGCCCTCGAGCTCGTCGGCGAGCACCTGCGAGAGCCCTTCGAGAGCGAACTTCGAGACGGCGTACGCGCCCCAATAGGCCCGGCCGCGGCGGCCGACGCTGCTCGAGGTGAAGACCACCGAGGCATCGGCCGATCTCTTCAGGAGTGGCAGCAGCACCTGGGTGAGGGCGAAGGCCGCGGTCACATTCACCTGCAGCACGCGGCACCAGGTCGGCACGTCGTAGTGCTCGATGGGAGAGAGCGGGCCGAGGAGGCCGGCGTTGTGCAGCAGTCCGTCGAGCCGCCCGTAACGCTCATCGATGGCGGCGCTGAGGCGGTCGTAGTCGGCGGCCAGCGAGCGCTCGAGGTCGAGCACGCCGATCGCAGCCTCGGGCGCGTCGGAGGCGGCGATCTCGGCATGCACCGCCTCGAGCTTCTTCTCACTCCGTCCCACGAGGACCACGGTCGCGCCGTGCCGTGCGCAGGCAACCGCGACGGCGCGCCCGAGCCCGTCGCTCGCCCCGGTGATGGCGATCACGCGCCCGGCGAGCTCATCGGGGCGCGCGCGGCAGGTGCGCGGATCGAAGGTGGCGGTCATGATAGTGCCTAATGGCGATAGTTAGGCAAGTGCCTGACTCTCCTTAAAACAGGTATCAGCGGCGCGGTGCAAAAAGGGTCATAGCCTGAACCGCCCTCCACCGGCCTGGCGGGCGGCGCGCCAGGCGCGCCAGCCGTCCAGGACCCCGTGATCGTCGCGCCCCGGATGTGCTCCCGGCAAGCGCCGCTCGGCGCGGCGCGAGGCGGCGCTCGCGAGGGCCGCCCAGACGAGCAGCGTACGCAGTGGCGGCTGCGCCTCGCGCGGCAGCCTCGCCACGGCGGTGGCGAGCTCGGCGCGCAGCGCCCCGTGCCGGGCGCTGACGAGCGCCGCGAGCGCTGCGGGCCACGGTGGCTTCGCGAGAGCCGCGGGATCCACCTGGGCAGCGGCGAGCTCATCGAGCGGCAGCCGCAGCCGTCCGGCGCGCGCATCGCGCGCGAGGTGGGCGAGGAGCTCGCCCTCGCGCAGCGCCGCGCCGAGCGCACGGCCCGCGGCGCGGTCGACCTCGGGCGCGGCGAAGCGGCCGAGTGGAACGACGATCGCCTCCGCCCAGCGCTCGCAGTACCCGGTGAGCTCGCGTCGCGTCTCGAAGGTGGCCGCCGCGAGATCCCACACCGCCGCATCCACCAGACCCGTGAGGCCCGCAAGCGATGCCGGGTCGTGGCCCGCGAGGGCGTCGGCGAGGGCGCGCGTGAGAGGGTGCGCGGGTGCGCCCTGCGCGGTGCGCCCGCACTCCGTGCGCCACCACTCGAGGCGCAGGTGGGCGACCCGGTGATCGAGCCCGGGCCGGAGGCTCGCGCCGATCTCCTCCTCGATGGCATACAGCGCCGCGAGCAGCGGCCGCTGCATCTGCGGCGCATACAGCCAGGCGAGAGCGCGCGTCGCGGAAGGCGCCGGCCTCGCGAGGCTCATTCAGTCGAGGCCGGCTGAGCGGCGACGGTCGGCGTGTCTGCGTTGCGCGTGAGCTGAGTCACCTGCTCGAGAGTCGGGAGCGGCGCGTCCGCGGTCACGCCGAGCTCGGTGAAGCGACGGGCCTGCGGCAGCACATGCCGCTCGAGCGAGCCGACGGCGGCGTTGTAAGCCTCCACCGCCGAGGCGAGGCGCTGCCCCATACGGGCGAGATGGCCGTCGAAGCTCGACAGGCGCCGGTAGAGCTCCTGCCCCAGATCGCGGATGACCGCCGCGTTGTGCGTGACCTCGGACTGGCGCCAGCCGTAGGCCACGGTCTTCAGGAGCGCGATGAGGGTCGAGGGAGTGGTGATGATGACGCCCTGGCCGAGCGCATTCTCGATGAGCTCGGGGCGCTCGGCGAGCGCGGCGGACAGGAACTGGTCGCCGGGCAGGAACAGCACCGCGAACTCGGGACTGCGCTCGAACTGGCTCCAGTAGCTCTTGGAGGCGAGCTCCCGTACCCGCGCCTCCACCTGGGCGGCGTGGCGCTTGAGCGCCTGGGCGCGCTCCTCTTCGGTCGGCGCCTCGAGCGCGGCGAGATAGGCATCGAAGGGCGTCTTGGCGTCGATCACCAGGTCGCGCGCGTCCGGCATGTGCACCACGAGATCGGGGCGCAGCGCGCCCGCCTCGCCCGTGACGCGCAGCTGCTCGGTGAAGTCGCAGTGCTCGGTGAGGCCGGCGAGCTCCACCAGGCGCCGCAGCGTCAGCTCGCCCCAGCGCCCGCGCACCTCCGGGCGGCGCAGCGCCGTCACCAGGTTGCGCGTCTCGCGCGAGAGCTGCGCCTGGCCGCCGCTCAGGGTCTCGATCTGGGTCCGCAGCGTCGCAAACGCCTCGCGCCGCTCGCGCTCGAGGGCCTGGACCTGCGCTTCGGTGCGCTCGAGCGCCACGCGCAGCGGCAACACCAGCTGAGCAACCGCCGCCTCGCGCTCTTTCAGCGCGCCCTCGGCCACCGCCTGGTCGCGCCCGAGCGTCTCGCGCGCGAGCTGCAGGAACAGCTCGTTGTTCGCCCGCAGCGCTTCGCCGGCGAGCGAGTCGAACGAGGCGCGCAGCCGGGTCTCGGACTGCTCGAGGAGCCTCACGCGGTCCGCATCCTGGAGCGTGCCCGACTCGAGCCGCACCCGTGCCGCGGTCAGCTCGACGTGCAGCGCCTCGATGCGCCGCGCGGCGCGGATGTGCGTGATGAGCCCGCCCAGCACCGCGCCGGCTACCAGCCCCGCGGCGGCGACCGAGAGCAGCGCGGCGAGCATGCTCACCGCGCGCCGTCTCGGCGCGTGAAGTGCGCGAGGTAGTTGACCGCGACGCTGCCGGAGAGGGCCGCGTGGCCGGTGAAGGGATTGAGCTCGATGCCGCGCAGGTCGAGCAGGTCGAGGCCGGCGGCGCGCGCCCAGCGCGCGAGCTCGGATGGCCGGATCAGCCGCTCGTACTCGTGAGTGCCGCGCGGCAGGAGCCGCAGCAGGTACTCGCCGGCGACGATCGCCTGCAGGAACGAGCGCAGGTTACGGTTCAGCGTCGAGACGATGAGCGCCCCGCCCGGGCGAGTGAGGGCGGCGAGCGTCGCCACCATGGCGGCGGGCTCGGGCACGTGCTCGAGCATTTCCATGCAGGTGACGAGGTCGAAGGCGCCCGGCGTGGCGGCGGCGAGCTCCTCGGCGCCGGCGACGCGGTAATCGATGGCGAGCTGAGCCTCCGCGGCATGCAGACGCGCGACCTCGATCATTCCGGGCGCGAGGTCGATGGCGGTGACGCTGGCGCCCGCACGGGCGAGCGCCTCGGCGAGCAGTCCCCCGCCGCAGCCGACGTCCAGCACCCGCAGGTGCGCGCGCGGGAAGCGCTCGGCGATGTAGCGCGCGCGCACCGGGTTCAGGAGATGGAGCGGGCGGAACTCGCCGTAGGGGTCCCAGAAGCGCGCCGCGACGGCGTCGAACTTGCCGAGCTCGCTGGGGTCGGCGTTTGCGGGGCGGGTGGTGGCGGGCGTCAGCATGAGTGCGGTCGGGCGAAACGCAGTATATCGGCGCGCCGCACGCAGCGCGCGGACGTAAAATCGGGTGTCAGCTCGATTTCTCAAGGAGCCAGACCCATGCCCAAATACCTGGTCGAAGCGGCCTATACGGCCGAAGGCATCCGTGGCCTGCACAAGGACAAGGCCTCGGGACGCAAGCAGGCGGTCCTCAAGGCGGTCGAGAGCCTCGAAGGCAAGGTCGAGAGCTTCTACTTCGCCTTCGGCGAGCGCGACGTGGTGGTGATCGCGGATCTGCCCGACGCGGCGAGCGCCGCGGCCCTGTCGCTCGCGGCCTCGTCCACCGGCCTGGTGAGATGCAAGGTGACCTCGCTCCTCAGCGTGGAGGAAACCGACCGCGCGCTCGGCAAGAAGCTGAGCTACAGAGCACCGGGCGCGTAGCGCTGCGCAGCAGGCCGCGCAGCCGCCGCGAGCGCGCCGCCGGCACTTGCGCGCGAGCGGTTTGTCAAGCGCTGCGGTACGTGCCTTTCGGGCTCCTTCACAGAGGGGGCCACGGGGCGCTTCGTGGTAAAATTCTGCCTTTATTTCCAGGCCCGCACCGGGCTCCTACCTGACAATGAATGACTGAGATCGCCCGCGAAGTTCTGCCGGTCAGTCTCGAAGAGGAGATGCGGCAGTCCTACCTCGACTATGCAATGAGCGTGATCGTCGGGCGTGCGCTGCCCGACGTGCGCGATGGCTTGAAGCCCGTGCACCGGCGGGTGCTGCACGCCATGCGCGAGCTCGGCAACGACTACAACAAGGCCTACAAGAAGTCGGCGCGCGTGGTGGGCGATGTGATCGGCAAGTACCACCCGCACGGCGACACGGCGGTATACGACACCATCGTACGCATGGCGCAGCCCTTCTCGATGCGCTATCTGCTGGTCGACGGCCAGGGCAATTTCGGCTCGGTGGACGGCGATATGCCGGCCGCCATGCGCTACACCGAAGTGCGCATGACGCGCATCGCGCACGAGCTGCTCGCCGACATCGACAAGGAAACCGTCGATTTCGTCCCGAACTACGACGAGAGCGAGTCCGAGCCCTCGGTGCTGCCGACGCGCATTCCGAACCTGCTGGTGAACGGCCAGACCGGCATCGCGGTGGGCATGGCGACCAACATCCCGCCGCACAACCTCACCGAGACGGTCAACGCGTGCCTGGCGCTGCTCGACGACCCGGGCGTGCCGCTCGCCACGCTCATGCAGCACATGCCGGGGCCGGACTTTCCGACCGGCGGGATCATCAACGGCGCCCAGGAGATCGCCACCGCCTACCGCACCGGACGCGGGCGGCTGTCGGTGCGTGCCCGGGTGGGGATCGAGGACATCGGCCGCGGCGACCGCCAGGCGATCGTGGTCACCGAGCTTCCCTACCAGGTGAACAAGGCGCGCCTGATCGAGCGCATCGCCGAGCTGGTGCGCGAGAAGCAGCTCGACGGCATCGCCGGTGACGGCCTGCGCGATGAGTCCGACAAGGACGGCATGCGGATCGTCATCGAGCTGAAGCGCGGCGAGGTGACCGAGGTGGTCCTCAACAACCTGTACGCGCAGACGCCGATGGAGACGGTGTTCGGCATCAACATGGTGGCGCTGCTGGACGGCCAGCCAAAGCTCATGTCGCTCAAGGAGATGCTGGAGGCCTTCATCCGGCACCGCCGCGAGGTCGTCACCCGCCGCACCATCTACGACCTCGGCAAGGCGCGCGAGCGCGCCCACATCCTCGAGGGTCTGGCGGTCGCGCTCGCCAACATCGACGCCGTGATCGCGCTCATCAAGGCGGCGGCGAATCCGGCCGAGGCGCGCGCGGCGCTGCTGGCGAATCCCTGGCCGCCGGGACTGGTAACGGAGCTCCTCGAGCGCGCCGGCGCCATTTCCACCCGGCCCGCGGGGCTCGCCGCCGACTTCGGCCTGAACGGCGGCGGCTACCAGCTGTCGGAAGCCCAGGCGCAGGCGATCCTCGACATGCGCCTGCACCGCCTCACCGGGCTCGAGCGCGACAAGATCATCGAGGAGTACAAGGGGCTGCTCGACAGCATCCGCGATTTGAGCGACATCCTGGCACGCGCCGAGCGCCTGACGCAGGTGGTGCGCGCCGAGCTCATCGAGATGCGCGAAGCTTTCGGCGATGCGCGCCGCACCGAGATCAACCGCGATCACCTGAATCTCACCACCGAGGACCTGATCGAGCCGCAGGACGTGGTGGTGACGCTCAGCCACGCCGGCTACGCCAAGAGCCAGCCGCTCACCGAGTACCAGACGCAGCGCCGCGGCGGGCGCGGCAAGACCGCCACCGCGGTCAAGGACGAGGACTTCGTCGAGAAGCTGTTCGTCGCCCACACCCACGACACGGTGCTGTGCTTCTCCAACCGCGGCAAGGTCTACTGGCTCAAGGTCTACGAGCTGCCGCAGGCGGGGCGCGGTGCGCGCGGCAAGCCGATGGTGAACCTGCTGCCGCTCGGTGAGGGCGAGAAGATCAACGCGCTGCTGCCGGTGAAGCAGTACGACGAGCAGCACTTCGTCTTCATGGCGACGCGCGCCGGCACGGTGAAGAAGACGCCGCTCGCGGCGTTCTCGCGCCCGCGCTCGACCGGCATCATCGCGGTCGATCTCGCCGACAACGACCAGCTGGTCGGGGTCGCGATCACCGACGGCGACCGCGAGATCATGCTGGTCTCGAGCGGCGGCAAGGCGATCCGCTTCCACGAGCAGGAGGTGCGCTACATGGGGCGTGAGGCGGCGGGCGTGCGCGGCATCCGCCTCGGAACCGGGCAGGAGGTGATCGCGCTCATCGTGCTCGGCGAGGGCGAGGTGCTGACCGCCTCCGCCGCCGGCTACGGCAAACGCACGCCGCTCGCCGACTTCCCGCCCCACGGCCGCGGCGGCCAGGGCGTGATCGCGCTGCAGACCGGCGGCCGCAACGGCGACACCGTGGCGGCGCTGCAGGTGCTGCCGGGCCAGGAGATCATGCTGATCAGCTCCAACGGCACACTCGTGCGCACCACGGTGGACGAGATCTCGATGCAGGGCCGCAACACCCAGGGCGTGCGGCTCATGCGCCTCGATGAGGGAGAGCGGCTGGTCGGCATCGAGCGCATCGAGAGCCTCGAGTCGAACGGGGACGAGGTCGAGGAGACCGGCGCCGCGGTTTCCGCGCCCGACGAGCCGGGCTAGTCAGTTCATAGAGCCAAAAGTTCTTACCGCACGCGCGGCGGTTGGTAAGATCCTTTGCTTCCCTGAAGGATGACCGTGCGCGCATTCAATTTCGCTGCGGGGCCGGCTACGCTGCCCGTGGAGGTCCTCGAACGGGCCCGCGAGGAATTCCTCGACTGGCGGGGCCTGGGGGCCTCGGTGATGGAGATCAGCCATCGCGGCAAACCTTTTCTCGCCATGGCGCGCGAGGCAGAGAGCGATCTGCGCGAGCTGCTGGCGGTGCCGGCGGGCTACCGCGTGCTCTTCATGCAGGGCGGCGGCGCCGCGCAGTTCTCGGTGGTGCCGCTCAACCTGGCCGCGGCCGATGCGACCGTCGATTACGTGGTCACCGGCCACTGGTCGAAGCGCGCGATCACCGAGGCGCAGCGCCTCGTCGCGCACGTGCAGGTCGCGGCCGACGAGGCGGCCTCGAAGTACACCACGGTGCCGCGGCAGGAGGCGCTCAAGCTCACCGCCGGCGCCGCCTACGTCCACTACTGCCCGAACGAGACGATCGGCGGAGTGGAGTTTCCCTACGTGCCGGCGACCGCCGCTGTGCCGCTGGTCGCCGACATGTCTTCCACCATCCTGTCGCGCCCGATCGACGTGAGCCGGTTCGGGCTCATCTACGCCGGCGCGCAGAAGAACATTGGTCCCTCCGGGCTGGTGGTGGTGATCGTGCGCGAGGACCTCCTGTCGCGCGCCCGCAAGGACATCCCGGCGGTGTGGAGCTACCAGAACGTCGCGGACGAGGGCTCGATGTTCAATACGCCGCCGACCTTCTCCTGGTATCTCGCGGGGCTGGTGTTCAAATGGCTCAAGGAGCGCGGCGGACTCGCCGCCATGGGTGAGCGCAACCGCCTGAAGGCCGAGCGGCTGTACGCCGCCATCGACGGCTCCGCCTTCTACGGCAACCCCGTCGCGCGCGAGTGCCGCTCGTGGATGAACGTGCCTTTCACGCTCGCCGACTCCGCGCTCGAAGGCGCCTTCGCCGCCGAGGCGCGTGCGGCCGGGCTCATCAACCTCGAAGGCCACCGCTCGGTTGGCGGCATGCGCGCCAGCATCTACAACGCCATGCCGCTCGAGGGAGTCGAGGCGCTGATCGCCTTCATGCACGACTTCGAGCGCCGCAGGGGCTGAAAATCCCGCCATGACCTACCGCATCCTGACTCTCAATGCCATCAGTCCCCGCGGCCTCGAGCGGCTGCCGCGCGAGCTGTACGAGGTGGGACCTGAGGTCGCCGACCCGGATGCGATCCTGGTGCGCTCGGCCGAGCTCGAGCCGGCCGCGATCCCGCCGAGCGTGCGGGCGATCGCCCGCGCCGGGGCGGGCGTCAACAACATCCCGGTGGCGGAGATGAGCGCGCGTGGCGTGCCGGTGTTCAATTCCCCCGGTGCCAACGCCAACGCCGTCAAGGAGCTGGTGCTCGCGGGCCTGTTGCTGGCGGCGCGCAACCTGGGTCCCGCGTGGCTCTTCACCCGCGCCCTCAAGGGCGACGACGAGACGATCGACCGCGAAGTGGAGCGGGGCAAGCGGCAGTTCGTCGGCTTCGAGCTTCCGGGGCGTACGCTCGGCGTGGTGGGGCTCGGGGCGATCGGCGTCGAGGTGGCGAATTCCGCGCTGGCCCTCGGCATGAAGGTCCTGGGGTACGACCCGCAGATCACCGTGCAGCGCGCCTGGCAGCTGTCGGCGAGCGTCGAGCAGGCGCTGTCGCTCGAGGACCTGTTCGCGCGCGCCCAGGCGATCACGGTGCACGTGCCGCTGAACGAGGCCACCACCGGCCTCGTCAACGCACGGCGCCTCGCGCTCATGAAGCCGGGCGGAACGCTGCTCAATTTCGCGCGCGGCGGGATCGTCGACGACGCGGCGGTGATCGCCGCGCTCGATGCCGGGCGGCTGCGCGGCTACGTGTGCGACTTCCCCAACAATGCACTCAAGGATCATCCCAAGGTCATCACCCTGCCGCACCTCGGCGCCTCGACGGGCGAGGCGGAGGAGAACTGCGCGGTCATGGCGGCTGACCAGTTGCGCGAGTTCCTCGAAAACGGCAACGTCAGGAACAGCGTCAACTACCCGGAGGCGGTGCTGCCGCGGCTGCCGAACACCACGCGCATAGGTGTTGCCAACCGCAACGTGCCAAACATGGTGGGCCAGATCTCCACCGCGCTCGCGATGCACCGCATCAACATCGCGGACCTCCTCAACAAGTCGCGCGGCGAGTACGCCTACACGCTGATCGACGCCGATGGCGCGCTCGGCGCCGAGGTCCTCGAAGAGATCCGCGCGATCGCGGGCGTGCTGTCGGCGCGCATCCTATGAGGAAACCGCGCGCCAGGCCGGCCGCGCGCCGCACGCCAGCTGCGGCCGCGGCGGCCCCCAGGCCCGCCCTCGAGGAGGTGCGCGAGCGCATCGACGCGGTCGACATCGAGATCCAGCGCCTGATCAGCGAGCGGGCGAAGCTCGCGCAGCTGGTCGGCATCTCCAAGAGCGGCGCCACCGGCCGCACGGTGGACTTCTACCGTCCCGAGCGCGAGGCGCAGGTGCTGCGCGCGGCGCGCGAGCGCAATGAGGGGCCGCTGCGCGACGAGGAAGTGCTGCGCCTGTTCCGCGAGATCATGTCAGCGTGCCTCGCGCAGCAGGAGCCGCTCAAGGTGGCGTTCCTGGGTCCCGAGGGCACCTTCACCCAGCAGGCGGTACTCAATCATTTCGGGCATTCGGTGCGCTCGCTGCCGCTCAACTCGATCGACGAGGTGTTTCACGAGGTCGAGGCGGCGAACGCCGACTTCGGCGTGGTGCCGATCGAGAACTCCACCGAGGGCACGATCAACCACACGCTCGACCGCTTCCTCACCTCGCCGCTCAAGATCTGCGGCGAGGTGGAGCTGCGCATCCGTCATCACCTGATGGGTGCGATGAGCGAGCTCGCGCGCATCGAGCGCGTCTGCTCGCACCCGCAGTCGCTCGCCCAGTGCCGCGTGTGGCTCGAGGAGCATCTGCCGGGAGTCGAGCAGGTCCCGGTGTCGAGCAACGCGGAAGGAGCGCGGCGGGCGCGCGACGAGAAGGGCAGCGCTGCCATCGCGGGGCAGACCGCGGCCGAAGTCTACGGGCTCAAGGTGCTGGCGGCCGAGATCGAGGACCGCGCCGACAACACGACGCGCTTCCTGGTGCTCGGGCGCAAGCTCTTCTCGCCGAGCGGCGCCGACCGCACCACGCTGCTGGTATCCGTCGGACACACCGATGCGCCGGGGGCGCTCTATCGGCTGCTCGAGCCGCTCGCCCGACACCGGGTGAGCCTGACGCGCATCGAGTCGCGCCCCTCGCACCGGCGCAAGTGGGACTACGTCTTTTTCATCGACTTCGAGGGCCACGCGGACGAGCCGCACGTGCAGAAGGCGCTCACGGCGCTGAAGAAGCGCGCCTCGCTCTTCCGGGTGCTCGGCTCCTACCCCCGGGCGGTGCAGTGAGCGCTGACGCCGCTGCCGGCGCGCCGGTGCTGCGTTACCGGGTGCAGCCCGGGGGCCGCATCGCCGGAACCCTCACCGTACCCGGCGACAAGTCGATCTCGCATCGCGCGCTCATGCTCGGCGCCATCGCCGACGGCGACACTCATATCACCGGGTTCCTGAACGGCGAGGATTGTCTCTCGACCGCGCGCGCGCTCGGGCAGCTCGGAGTGCGCATCGAGCGACCTGAGCCGACCGAGGTGCTGGTGCACGGGGTCGGTGCGGCGGGCCTCACGGGCTCAGCCACCGCGCTCGACATGGGCAACGCCGGGACCGCGATGCGGCTCTTCACGGGGCTGCTCGCGCCGCAGAGATTCCACTCGACGCTCATCGGGGACGAGTCGCTGATGCGCCGGCCGATGCAGCGCGTGGTGGTGCCGCTCGCGATGATGGGGGCACAGATCCGCACCCACGACGGGCGCCCGCCGGTGGAGATCAGGGGCACGCCGCACCTGCGCGCGATTCACTACAGCCTGCCCGTCGCGAGCGCGCAGGTGAAGTCCGCGGTACTGCTCGCCGGGCTGTACGCTGCCGGGCGCACCCACGTCACCGAGCCTGCACCGTCGCGCGATCACACCGAGCGCATGCTCGCCGCCTTCGGCGTCGAGCTCGGGCACGAGGGCCGCAGCATCGCGCTGGACGGCGGGCAGACTCTCAAGGGCACCTCGATCGCGGTCCCGGCGGATTTCTCCTCGGCGGCTTTTTTCATCGTGGCGGCCTGCCTCGCGGCCTCCCCGAGCCTCCAGCTCACCAACGTCGGCGTGAACCCGACACGCACCGGGCTGATCGACCTGCTGCGCCGCATGGGGGCCGACATCCGCGTACGGGCGCGTGCGGGCTCGCCCGGTGGCGAGCCGGTCGCCGACCTCGAGATCCGCCAGAGCGAGCTCCACGGCATCACGGTGGCCGAGGCCGAAGTGCCGCTCTCCATCGATGAGTTTCCGGTGTTCTTCATCGCCGCCGCGTGCGCGACCGGCGAGACGCTGGTGCGCGGGGCGCTGGAGCTGCGGGTAAAAGAGAGCGATCGGCTCGCGGCCATGGCGGCGGGCCTCGGCGCTCTCGGCGTCGAGAACCAGCTGCTGCCCGACGGGCTCTGGATCCGCGGCGCCGAAGGGCTCACCGGGGGCACGATCGACAGCCACGGCGATCACCGCATCGCCATGGCGTTCGCGGTGGCGGGGCTGCGCGCTTCGGCGCCGATCGAGATCCTCGACGTCGCCAACGTGGCGACCTCGTTTCCGGGCTTCGTCGAGACAGGACGTGCGGCCGGCTTGGGGCTGGAAGCGCTCTGACGTAGGCTCGGAACGCGATGTCCGCTTCTCCCTGTCCCGTCGTCACCATCGATGGCCCGAGCGGCTCCGGCAAGGGCACCATCAGCCGCGCGGTCGCGCGCCATGCCGGCTGGCATCTGCTGGACAGCGGGGCGCTCTACCGCCTCGTGGCCCTCGCCGGCGCGACCGCCGGCCTGCCACCGGATGACGTCACGCGCCACGCTGCGCTGGCAGGCGCCATGCACGTGGAATTCGGCTGGACAGCCGGGGGAGGGGAGCAGGTACGGCTCGAGGGGCGCGACGTGAGCCGGGAAATTCGCTCTGAGACGGCGGGGGCCGGGGCCTCCCGCGTCGCAGCGTGGCCGGAGGTGCGCGCGGCCCTCCTGACGCGCCAGCGGGCCTTTGCGCGAGCTCCGGGACTGGTCGCGGACGGCCGGGATATGGGCACCGTGGTCTTCCCCCAGGCCGACCTCAAGATATTCCTCACGGCCACCCCCGAGGAACGGGCCCGGCGGCGCTATAAGCAGTTGAAAGACAAGGGGTCCGATGTTAGCCTTGCCGCCCTTTCGCGCGAGATAGCCGAGCGGGACTTGAGGGATCAGACCCGCCAGGTCGCCCCGTTGCGTCCGGCAGCCGATGCCTGTGTCATCGACTCGACCGGTCTCAACATCGAGGCGGTCGTCGCAAGGGTGCTGGAACTGGGGGTCGCTCGTCGCCTGTGGTCTCGAGGCCGCTCGCTTTAGTCCCGCGCTTAAGGGTTATGTGAGGTTGGTGCCTGCCGGATGCGGGCGCCTGTTACGTTTTCCTGGGTCTCAGGGATGGGGTCCAGAGGCCGCACGCACCGCGTGCAAAGTGAAGGTATGTCAGAAAGTTTTGCCCAGCTCTTCGAGCAAAGTCTAGCCAACCAGCGCATCCGTCCCGGCATGATCCTGACCGGGCTCGTGGTGGACGTCACCCCCGACGTCGTCATCGTCAACGTGGGCCTCAAGTCCGAAGCCGTCATCCCACTCGAGCAGTTCAAGAACGAGCGCGGTGAGGTCGAGGTCAAGTCCGGAGACCAGGTGGAGGTCGCCCTCGACTCGGTCGAGGACGGCACCGGCGAAACCCGCCTCTCGCGGGAGAAGGCCAAGCGCGCCCGCACCTGGACGCGGCTCGAGGAGGCATTCAACAAGTCCGAGATCGTCACCGGCGTCATCACCGGGCGCGTCAAGGGCGGCTTCACGGTCGAGATCGAGAACGTCCGGGCCTTCCTCCCGGGCTCGCTCGTCGACGTGCGCCCGGTGCGCGACACCTCATATCTCGAAGGCAAGCCGCTCGAGTTCAAGGTCATCAAGCTCGACCAGAAGCGCAATAACGTGGTGGTATCCCGCCGCGCGGTCGTCGAGCAGGAATTCTCCGCCGAGCGCTCCGCGCTGCTCGACAACCTGCAGGAAGGCTCGGTGGTGCGCGGTACGGTGAAGAACCTCACCGACTACGGCGCGTTCGTCGACCTGGGCGGGATCGACGGCCTGCTGCACATCACCGACATGGCGTGGAAGCGCGTCAAGCATCCTTCCGAGGTCGTGAAGGTGGGCGATGAGGTCGAGGTACGGATCCTCAAGTTCGACCGCGAGCGCTCGCGCGTCAGCCTGGGGCTGAAGCAGCTCGGTGCCGATCCCTGGGAGAACATCGCGCGGCGCTATCCGCCGGGCACCCGGGTGTTCGGCAAGGTCACCAACATCGCCGACTACGGCGCGTTCGTCGAGATCGAGGACGGCGTCGAGGGTCTGGTGCACGTCTCGGAGATGGACTGGACCAACAAGAACGTCAACCCGGCGAAGGTGGTGCACAGCGGCCAGGAAGTCGAGGTCATGGTGCTCGACGTCGACGAGGAGCGCCGCCGCATATCGCTCGGGCTCAAGCAGTGCCAGGCCAATCCGTGGAAGGAGTTCGCCGAGAACTACAACCGCGGCGACAAGGTGGCCGGCCAGATCAAGTCGATCACCGACTTCGGCATCTTCATCGGGCTCCCGGGCAACATCGACGGCCTGGTGCACCTTTCCGACATCTCCTGGGATCAGCCAGGCGAGGAGGCGGTGCGCAACTACCAGAAGGGCCAGCAGATCGAGGCCATGGTGCTGTCGATCGATCCGGAGCGCGAGCGCATCTCGCTCGGCATCAAGCAGCTCGCCAAGGATCCGTTCTCGGCCTACATCGCCGATAACCCCAAGGGCACGATCGTCAAGGGCCTGGTGAAGGAAGTCGACGCCCGCGGCGCGATCATCGACTTGGGCAACGGCATCGAAGGCCAGCTGCGCGCCTCCGAGCTCGGCCGCGATCGCGTCGAGGACGCGCGGTCGGTGCTCAAGGTGGGTGAGGAGATCGAGGCCAAGTTCACCGGCGTCGACCGCAAGTCGCGCACCATTTCGCTGTCGATCAAGGCGAAGGAGGCGCACGACGAGGCCGAGGCGGTTCAGAGTTACCGCTCGGAAGTCGCGCCGAGCGGCACCAGTCTCGGCGACCTGCTCAAGGAGCACATCAACTCGGGTAATGAGCGCGGCAGCTGAAGCTCCATGACGAAGTCCGAGCTCATCGAGATCATCACCGCCAAGCAGAAGCACCTGCCGGCCAAGGACGTCGAGCTGGCGCTGAAGCAGATCCTCGAGATCATGAGCGATGCGCTCTCGCAGGGAGAGCGCATCGAGATCCGCGGCTTCGGCAGCTTCTCGCTGCACTTCCGCCCGCCGCGTCAGGGGCGCAATCCCAAGACCGGCGAGGCGGTGGCGCTCTCGGGCAAGCACGTGCCGCACTTCAAGCCGGGCAAGGACCTGCGCGAGCGCGTCAACGACGGCGCCGACCGCCCGATCCGCGACTGATCCGCGCAGCTGCGCGCGGCGCGGTTATGCCGCGCGGCGCGGACCTGTTATCGTCAGCGCCGTGTTTGAGCTGCCTCCGGTCTTCCTGGCGCTGGCCTTCGTCCTGGTGGGTCTCGCCACCTACTTTCTCGGGCGCCGCAACGGCGCGGCGCGCACCGTACGGCTGCCGCGCGATTACTACGAGGGTCTCGATCACCTGATCAACGACCGCTTCGACCACGCGGCGGAGATCTTCGCGCGCATGGCCGAAGCCGACGGCGATGCCGCGGAAATCCAGTTCGCCCTGGGGAGCCTGTTCCGCCGGCGCGGCGAGGTCGAGCGCGCGATCGCGATCCACTCGCGGCTGCGCGACCACGGCAGCGGGGGCGTGTGCGACAAGGCGGCCTTCGCTCTCGCGCTCGATTATCTCAGCGCCGGCCTCATGGACCGGGCCGAACAGGTGCTGGAGGAGCTGGCCGCTTCGCGCGAGTACCGGAACGCCGCGCTCGATCACCTGGTACGCATCTACGAGTCCCAGGGCGACTGGGCCAAGGCGCTCAAGATATTTCACGCGCAGCCGGCCAGCGTGCAGCAGGAGCGCCGGCGCGAGGCCGCGCACTACCTGTGCGAGCTCGCCGAGCATGCCCTGCTGCAGGGCGACCGCGAGCGGGCACGTACACTGCTGCGCCAGGCGCGCACCCACCAGACGGAGCTGCCGCGCGCCGACATCCTCACCGGGCGCATCGCCGAGAGCGAAGGCGATGCCGACGGCGCGCTGCTGCTCTACCTGCAGGCGCTCGAGGCATCGCCGGGCCTCGCGCTCGAGATCATCCCGGCGGTACTGCGCATCGCGCACGCCCACGGTGGCATGGACGTCATGCACGAGCTCGACCGGCGGCTGCGCCAGAGTGGCCGTGTCACGCCGCGCCAGCTCGCCTGGCTGCTCGCGACCGCGGTCCCGGCGGGCGAAGTGGCGCAGCTGCCGGGAATCGCCGCCGAGCTCGGGCCCGGCGTGCAGTCGCTCGCCGACGTGACCTCACTGAGTGCGCTGCTGACGCGCATCGGGGACGCCGGCGGGCGCTATCAGTGCGAGGACTGCGGACTCAACAGCGTCGGCTGGTACTGGCACTGTCCGAAATGCCGCTCGTGGGACAGCCTGCGGCCGGCGGTCTTCAAGTGGGCGGAGCGCGCCGATCAGAGCGCGCGCCCTACATAGGAAGAGACCCTCAATGACACTTTCGAGGCCGGCGATCCGCACGGCGGTGTTCCCGGTGGCCGGCCGCGGCACGCGCTTTCTGCCGGCCACCAAGGCGAGCCCCAAGGAAATGCTGCCGGTGGTCGACAAGCCGCTGATCCAGTACGCGGTCGAGGAAGCGCTCGCCGCCGGCGCGCGCCGCCTGGTGTTCATCACCGGCGCCTCCAAGCGCGCCATCGAGGATCACTTCGACTCCGACCAGGAGCTCGAGCACATGCTCGAGAGCCAGGGCAAGAGCGACCTGCTGAAGCAGCTGCGCAGCGTCCTGCCGTCCTACGCTTCCTGCATCTACATCCGCCAGCCGGCGCCGCTGGGCCTGGGCCATGCGGTGCTGTGCGCGCAGCCGGCGGTGGGCGCCGAGCCCTTCTTCGTGCATCTCGCGGACGACCTCATCAGGAGCGAGGTGGCGTGCCTGGCGCAGATGGCGCGCGTCTACGAGGCCAAGCGCGCCAGCGTGCTCGGAGTCGAGGCGGTGGCGCGCCGCGACACGGAGAAATACGGCATCGTCGCCGTCGAGGGCGACAACGCGGTCACGAGCCGCGTGCGCAGCATCGTCGAGAAGCCCAAGCCCGCCGATGCCCCCTCGAATCTCGCCGTGGTCGGCCGCTACGTGCTGGCGCCGGCGATCTTCGAGCACCTGGAGAAGCTCGGCCAGGGTGCGGGCGGGGAGATCCAGCTCACCGACGGCATCGCGGCTCTCATGCGCGAGGAAGCGGTCTATGCCTACCGCTTCAGCGGCAAGCGCTACGACTGCGGCAGCAAGCTCGGATATCTTCAGGCGACCGTCGAGTACGCGCTCGGCCACCCCGAGCTCGGCGCTCAATTCCGCAAGTACCTCGAGGGCCTGAGGCTCACGGCAACCAAACCGTCACAAGCGCGCCGCCGCCCGGGCGGTTCGCGAGGCTCAGGCGCCCGCCGTGGGCCTCGACGATCTCGGTGACCGTCTCGGGGATTTTGCGCAGCTGCGCGGGCGTTGAG
The DNA here is from genome assembly GCA_035518275.1 of Steroidobacteraceae bacterium. GTDB lineage: Bacteria > Pseudomonadota > Gammaproteobacteria > Steroidobacterales > Steroidobacteraceae > 13-2-20CM-66-19. Next base: position 28,991 of record DATIXU010000116.1, on the reverse strand, counting down.
AGTCCCAAGCGCCTGTATGCGCAGGGAATCTTGTCGTTTCGCTGCTTCTGCAGGCGCGCGATGCGCGCGCACCAGGGGTGTCCGCACGAGCGGAGCGGACAGGCGCCGGACAGCTACGGACCCTTCGGCGCGCCCATCACTCACTCTTGCTTCTCAGATCGGCGCTTCTTGGGTCTTGCGCGCGCGCGCGCTGCGGCTGCAAAGTGACTGCCGGAGGGGGCCTTACGCAAAGGAGCAGCCGATGGCCACGCGTCGAAGCGATGAAGTTCCTGCAACCGCCAACACCCGCCCGCGAAGCCAAGCGAAGGCGGCACGCACTGCCAAAGCAAAAGCACCACAGCGCGCCGCTGTCTCTGCCGAAAGCCGCCGCGCGATGATCGCGGAAGCAGCGTACCTGCGCGCCGAGCGGCGCGGGTTCGCGGCCGGTCACGAGACCGAAGACTGGCTCGCCGCGGAGGTCGAGGTGGATGCGCTGCTCGAGCTGGGGCACGGAGGCCCGGCGCAGTAACGCCGGCAGGCGCGCGGGGCGCCGTCGATCAGTGCGTGGATGACGCCGGGGAGCTGGTGCCCGGAGCCGGAGGCGCCCCGGCGGGCCGCGGCTTGGGCGGCCGCAGCCCGTTCGAGTAGAGCATCCGGCCAGACGGCGTCACGAACACCGCATCGAAGTCCGGCATGCGGTTGATGATCTCGAGCGTCTTCTCGGGCCCCAGCACGAAGGCGGTCTTTGACAGGCCGTCGGTCTGCGTGGCGGTCGGGCCGATGATGGTGGCACTACGCACCTTGTTGGCCGAGTGGCCGGTGTGCGGATCGATGATGTGGTGGTAGCGCACGCCGTCCTCGTCGAAGTAGCGCTCGTAATCGCCCGAGGTCGAGACCGCGCTGTCGGAGAGCGGAATTCGCGTCACCACCTTGTCGGGGTTGTGCGGCTCGTCCGGATGGGCGATCGACACCAGCCACGGACGGCCGAGATGGTCGCCGAGCAGCCGGCTGTCACCCCCGGCGGTGACGAGCGCGTGCTGGATTCCGCGCGCCTTGAGGATCGCGACTCCGCGGTCGACCGCGTATCCCTTGGCGATCCCTCCGAGATCGATGCGCATTCCGGGGTGGCCGAAGCGGATGGTGTGATGGACCGCATCGAACTGCAGGTTCCGCCAGTTGACCGCCGGCAGCGCCGCCTGGATCTGCTGCTCGGTGGGATGGACGTGGAGGGGATAGTTATAGAGGTAGCCGACGCTCGCGTAGGTGATGTCGAACGCCCCGAGGGTGATCTCCGAGAAATGCGTGGATAGCTTGATCAGGTCGAACAGCTCCGGATCGACCTGCACCGGCTCGAGGGCCGCGCGCTGATTGATACGCGAGAGCTGGCTGTCGGGCTTGTAGTGGCTCATGAGCGCATCGATCCGGCGCATCTCCTCCATCACCGCCGCGATCGCCGCGTTGCCCTTGTCGGGGTCCTCGGCCCAGAGCTGCACGTAGACGCGCGTGCCCATGATCGCTTCGGTGCGATCGAGCCAGGCGGCGCGCGCCGGCGCCGCGGCGAGCGCCAGCCAGCAGAGACTCGTGAAGCCAGCAAGCCATCTCATGGGCGCTAGCGTACCTAGCCGGAGGCGATTGGGGTATTCTGCCGGCTGACCGACCGGGCGGTCACTCCGGGGGAGCGACATATGAGCCTCACGAAACTCAGCAGCCTTCTTTGCGGCGCGCTATGCGCGGCCGCACTCGCCGGGGCGCCGCTAACAACGGCTCTGGCACAGGCCACGAGCACGACCCCGGCGGCGAGCACCCCGGTCAGGTGCAAAGATGGCACGACCTCGCCGCATGGGGGCCGCGGCGCTTGCAGCGGCCACGGCGGCATCGACAAGTCGGCCTCGGCCAGCTCGGGCGCAGCGCCCGCCGGCGCGGCGGCACCGGCGGCTGCGGCAGCACCGGCGGCCGCGCCTGCAGCCGCTTCCGGCAGCACGGCGAGCGGCTCGGGCGGCCCGGTGACCTGCAAGGACGGCACGACCTCGCCGCACGGCGGCCGCGGCGCCTGCCGCGGCCATGGCGGTATCAACAAGTCGGCTTCGGCCGCTCCGGCGGCAGCGGCGGCGGCACCCGCAGCTGCGGCGGCGCCCGCGGCGCCGGCAGCGCCTGCGGCTCCCGCGGCACCGGCCGCCAAGACCTCCGCGGCGGCGCCTGCGGCGCAGGCTGCGCCGGGCGGCGGACCCGGCATGGTGTGGGTCAACACGTCGAGCAAGGTGTACCACTGCCAGGGAGACCGCTGGTACGGCAAGACCAAGGAGGGCTCGTACATGAGCGAGGCACAGGCCAAGGCACAGGGCGCGCGCCCCGATCACGGCAAGCCCTGCTCGTGAGGAGACATCATGCCGAGCCGTCGTGATTTGCTGCTGGCCGCGGCCGGCGGCGTCCTCCTCGGAGGGACCGCGCGCCGTGCGCTCGCGGCAGATGCCGGCTCGGACGCGGACGAGCTCGGAACACTTCCCGGCAAGAGGCCGCTGATCCGTCACAGCTGGCGGGCGCCGAACTATGAGACTCCGCTGGCCGATCTCGTGCCCGCCTTCACGGCCAACGACGCCTTCTTCGTCCGCTATCACCTCGCGGTCATTCCGCAGATCGACGTCGACACGTGGCGGTTGAAGGTCGGCGGCAATGGCGCGAGTAAGCCGCTGGTCCTGACGCTCCGGGACCTCAGGCACGACTTCGAGCGCGCCACACTGGCGGCGGTCAACCAGTGCTCCGGCAACCGGCGCGGACTCTTCACGCCGCGCGTGCCCGGCGTACAGTGGGGCAACGGCGCGATGGGCAACGCCGAGTGGAGCGGTGTGCGGCTGCGCGATGTGCTCGGCCGTGCCGGGGTGACCGCGAACGCGCTCGAGGTAGTCTTCAACGGGGCCGATGCGCCGGTGCTGCCCGCGACCCCCGACTTCCTCAAGAGCATACCCGTCGAGCGCGCGCTGGATGAGAACACGCTGATCGCCTTCGAGATGAACGGCCATGCGCTGCCGCACTGGAACGGAGCGCCGGCGCGGCTGGTGGTGCCCGGGTGGACCGGGACCTACTGGGTGAAGCACCTGACCGAGATCCGCCTCGACACGGTGCCGTTCGACGGCTTCTGGGTGAAGAGCGCTTACCGGATTCCGACCGGGGCTTTCCCGGGCGTCCGCTTCAAGTCGCAGGAGACGCCGGAGACGACGCCGATCACCGAGATCCTGGTGAACTCGCTCATCACGAGCCACGTATCGGGCGCGCAGGTGAAGCACGGCGCCAAGCTCGAGCTCGCGGGCAAGGCGTGGGACGGGGGCTCGGGAATAGCCGCGGTGGAGATTTCGACCGACGGCCGTCAGAGCTGGGGGGCGGCGGAGCTCGGGCGCGATCTCGGGCGCTTCGCCTGGCGGGAGTTCCGTTATCGGCTCGATACCTCGAAGCGAGGAGCGCTGGTCGTGGCGGTGCGGGCGCGCAGCCGCGACGGCGCGACGCAGCCCGAGAAGCTCACCGTCAATCCTGGCGGCTATCACGACAACATCGTGCAGACCATCACCCTGGAGGTCGCGTGAGAGGCGCGTTCGCGGGCGCGGCGCTGCTCGTCCCGCTCGCGCTCGTCTGCGCGCTCGCCTTCGCGGACGAGAATGCCATCCATCTGCGCGACGGCAACGCCCGCGATCTCACCGCGGCGCGCTGCGCGATCTGTCACAGTGTCGACTACCTCCAGGGCAACGCGCCGGTTCTGGACCGCACCGGGTGGCAGAAGGAAATCCAGAAGATGCGCGACCGCTTCGGTGCCCCGATCACCGACGCGGAGGCGCAGCAGATCCTCGACTACCTCGCCGGGAGCTACGCGGACAAGCGGTAGCGTGCCAGAGCGCGTGGACGTACGAGGCTTCAGCATCGGCGGCATCGATCACATCGTGCTGCGCGTGCGCGACGTGGCGCGTGCCCTCGCGTTCTACCGCGACACGCTCGGCTGCGCCGTGGAGCGCGAGCAGCGCGCGCTCGGCCTCACGCAGCTGCGCGCCGGGCGCAGCCTCATCGACCTCGTGACCGCCGACGGGCCGCTCGGGCGGCGCGCGCCGCGCGCCGGGTCGCCGGCGCCGAACGTCGAGCACTTCTGCCTCACCATCGTGCCCTTCGATGAAGCGGCACTGCGCTCGCATCTCGCGGCGCACGGCGTCGAGGCCGGCGAGGGCGCCGAGCGCTACGGCGCCGAGGGCGAGGGGCGCTCCATCTACATCGAGGATCCGGACGGAAACCGGGTCGAGCTCAAGGGCGGGCGGACATGAGCCTCAAAGGCAAGACACTCTTCATAACGGGCGCGAGCCGCGGCATAGGCCTCGCGATCGCGCTGCGCGCGGCGCGCGACGGTGCCAATATCGCGATCGCCGCCAAGACCGTCGAGCCGCACCCCAAGCTCGCCGGCACCATTCATACCGCGGCCGCCGAGATCGAGCGCGCCGGGGGCAAGGCGCTGCCACTGGTGGTGGACGTGCGCGACGAGGCCAACGTCACGACCGCGGTACGCCAGTGTGCCGAGATCTTCGGCGGCATCGACATCTGCATCAACAACGCCTCGGCGATCAATCTGGCGTCGACCGAGCAGATCGACATGCGCCGCTACGACCTCATCCAGCAGATCAATACCCGCGGTACCTTCGTGACCACGCGCGCCTGCCTGCCGTACCTGAAGCGCGCTGCCAATCCCCACGTGCTGACCCTGTCGCCACCGCTCGATCTCAACCCGCGCTGGTTCGCGCCGCACCTGGCCTACTCGCTGTCGAAGTACGGGATGTCGCTGTGCATGCTGGGGATGGCCGAGGAATATGCGCCAGCCGGCATTGCCTGCAACGCCCTTTGGCCACGTACCACCATTGCCACGGCGGCGGTGGAATTCGCGCTCGGCGGCCCGGCCATGATGCGCCGCTCGCGCAAGCCCGAGATCGTCGCGGATGCCGCGCACGTGATCCTTACCAAGGCCGCGCGCGAGTGCACCGGGCGCTTCTTCATCGACGACAGCGTGCTCTACGAGGCGGGTGTCCGCGACTTCGGCGCCTACAGCGTCGAGCCGGGAGGACCGCTGCTCGCAGATCTCTTCATCGCGCGCGAGCTTGAGCCGCCCCCGGGAGTGCAGCTGGAGTACATGCAATGACGGCCGCGCCGGTCAACCGCCGCATCGTGCTCGCGCGCCGCCCACACGGCGCCCCCGTGCCCGAGGACTTTCGCCTCGAGGAGGTTGCCGTACCGGTGCCGGCGCCGGGGCAGGTGCTGCTGCGCACGCGCTTTCTCTCGCTCGACCCCTACATGCGCGGCCGCATGAGCGACGCGCCGTCCTACGTTCCGCCGGTCGCGCTCGGCGCGCCGATGGCCGCGCAGACGGTGAGCGTCATCGAGGCCTCTCAGAACCCGGCGTACAAGGTGGGCGAGCTGGTCGTCGCCAACGTCGGCTGGCAGGACTACGGGGTGTCCGACGGGCGTGATCTCGTGAGGATCGACCCCTCGCTCGAGCGGCCGTCCTACGCGCTCGGTGTGCTCGGCATGCCGGGGCTCACGGCCTATGTGGGCCTGCTCGATATCGGCCAGCCCAAGGCGGGCGAGACCGTCGTGGTCGCGGCGGCCACCGGGGCTGTCGGTTCGGTGGTCGGCCAGATCGCCAAACTCAAGGGCTGCCGCGTCGTGGGCGTCGCCGGTGGCGCCGCCAAGTGCGACTACGCCGTAGAGGTTCTCGGCTTCGATGCCTGCCTCGACCATCGGACGCCGGAGCTGCGCGAGCGGCTGGTGGCGGCGTGTCCGAAGGGGATCGACGTCTATTTCGAGAGCGTGGGCGGGGAAGTGCTGTACGCCGTGGTTCCGCTCCTCAATGTCGGGGCACGCGTGCCGCTCTGCGGGCTCATCGCCTGGTATAACCTCGAGAAGCTCCCGCAGGGCGTCGATCGCACGCCGGTACTGCTCAACGCGGTGCTGCGCTGGCGAATCAAGATCCAGGGATTCATCGTTCTCGACCACTACCACCGCTTTCCGGCCTTCGCCAAGGACATGAGCGAGTGGCTGCGCGCCGGTCACGTCCGTTACCGGGAAGAGATCATCACCGGGCTCGAGCAGGCGCCCCGTGGGCTCATCGGGCTCCTCGCCGGGGAGAACTTCGGCAAGCTCGTAGTACGGGTCTGAGGGGCGCAGCGTGGCGGATCGCATCACGGTGTCCTGGGTGTTCGACGTCATCTCGCCCTTTGCCTATCTCGGCTTCCGCGATCTCGAGCGCCTGCCGGGCCACGTGGACTTGAGGTTCGTGCCGGTGCTGCTCGCCGGCATGCTGTCGCAGTTCGGGCAGAAGGGGCCGGCGGAGATTCCCTCCAAGCGCCGCTTCACCTACCGCTTTGTCCTATGGCGCGCCCGGCAGATGGGACTGCCGATGCGCTTTCCTCCCGCGCACCCTTTCAACCCGCTCGCGGCGCTGCGGCTGGTGGTCGCCGCTGGCAGCGACCGGCGCGCCGCCAAGGGGGTGCTCGACGCGGTGTTCCGCGACGGCCGCGACGTGACCGACCCCCGGGTGATCGCCGAGCTCGCGCGGGAGCTCGGGGTCGCCGATGCCGAGCGCGCGGTGAGCGATTCGAGGGTGAAGCAGCAGCTGCGCGCGAACACCGACTGGGCGATCTCGCTCGGGGTGTTCGGCGTGCCGACACTGGTGATCGGCAAGGAGCTCTTCTGGGGACACGACGCCTTCGGCATGGCCCTCGACTACCTCAACGACCCCGCCGCGTTCGAGGGCGGTGAGATGCAGGCTGTCGACACGCTGCGGGTTGGCGTGGAGCGCGCGAAGTGAGCCGCGCGGTCGTCCGCGTGCTGCTCGTGGCGCTGCTGGCCGGTCCGGCTGCCGCCGCACCGGACTACTGGGCCTATCAGTACAGGAACATCGACGTCACCGTGGCGGGCGGCGCGAGCTACGCGCAGCACGCCGCGCGCAACGCCGACCGGCTGGGGACCGCGCTCAGGCAGATTCTCAACTTCAGCGGCGATCCGCCACTGCCGACCCATATCTACGTGCTTCCGGATGACCAGATCGTGGAGCTGCTCGGTTCGAGCGGCAGCTCGAATTACAACAGCTCCGGCTACGATGCTACTGTCATCGCGAGCCACGGGCAGGACAGTGGCGATGAGTACTGGGGCGTCTACTTCGGCTACGTCGGGACTCTGCTGGCCGGGGACCGTGCGCGGCGCTATCCCTACTGGTTCCGGCTCGGGGTCCCGGAGGTGTTTGCCTCGACCGTATTCGACCACGACCGCATCCGGACCGGCGGCATCGCTCCGGGGTACGCGCTCACGGTCGCGAGCGGCAGGCTGATTCCGCTCAGGACCTTCCTCGCTCTGCGGGAGGGGGATCCGCAGCTGCAGACCGCCTCGGTGAGCGAGATGTACGCGGCCGAGAGCTGGTACCTCACCCGCGAGATCCTGGTCGAGAGCCGCTACCGCCACGAGTTCAGCCGCTACCTTGCGCTCGTGCAGCAGGGCGCGAGCGAGCGGGCGGCCTTCGATGCGAGCTTCAAGGTGCCCTACGAGGATCTCGACCAGATGCTGCGCGCCGACCAGCGGGTCACTGCGCATGTGTTCGTGCTGTCGAGCCCCGAGGACAAGAGCGCGGATACGGCGGCTCCGCGCAAGCTGGCACCGCCCGAGGCTGAGGCGCGTCTGGCCCTGGTCAACCTGAAGACCGGGCGGCGCGCACAGGCGCTGCGCCTCGTGGAGGCGGCGCTGCACGATGACCCCGCCAACGAGCAGGCGCTGCGGGTGGCAGCCGAGGCGCAGCTCGAGCAGGGAAACTACGCCGCCTCGTTCGCGGCCGTCGACCGGCTCTCGGCCGGGGCGCTGTCCCCCGAGGGCATGGCCGACTGCGCCGGGATCCTGACGGTGCTGGCCTCGGCCGTGACGGCGGGCCACGTCGTGCTGCCGGTGGACGCTCCGAGGATGCTCAAGTTCGTGCAGCACTATTACCAGGCCGCCATCGAAGCCAATCCCGAGGACCTGCGATCCTGGGCGGGACTCGCGGGCTTCTACGGGGCGCAGCGCGATGCCGCCGCCGCGCAGGCTCTGTTGCCCGGGGCAAGCCACGCGCTCGAGCGGCATCCGGGCAACGTGAATCTCGCCTACGCCCTCGCCCACATGTGCGCGCAGACCCGACAGTGGGACTGCGCGCTGAAGTTCGCCGGCGCCTGGCGTGAGAACGCGCTCACCGAGGCCAACCGCGCCGACGCCGCGGCCTTCGAGTCGCGCCTGAGCGCGTACCGCCAACGCCTCGCCAGCGCGCCTGCGGCGAACGCCGCCGCGCCGGCGATGCATAACTGATCCACCGCGGCTGATATATCAGGCCCGCGCCCGGCGCGCTATTGCGTGTGGGCGGAGGCCCTGCTATATATTATCGAGAAGATAATATTAACCACTGGCCGCTCTCCCGACGCGTGTTAGCTTGAACCGCGACGCGACCTTGACCCGGGCTCCCCGCCTCACGGCGGCGCTTTGCCGCTGGTCGTTGCTCGCTTGGCTCCTGCTGATGCAATACCCCGCCGCGACCGCAGCGCCGGCGGCCATCGACCTCGATGCCTTCGAGGCCATGAAAAAGAGCGTCGCGCTCCCCGACGGCGAGACACTCGCGTACCTCACGATGGGGGACCCGGCGGGCACGCCGGTCGTGCTGATCCACGGCTACACCGACAGCGCGCGGGACTGGGTGCCGCTCATTCCCTACCTGTCGCCGCACCTCAGGCTGATCCTCGTCGACCTCCGCGGTCACGGCCGATCCGGCAAGCCCGAGTGCTGCTACACGCGCATCGACTTCGCTTACGACATCAAGCTGCTGCTCGATGCGCTACATATCGAGCGCGCCGACATCGTCGGGCATTCCATGGGGAGCTTCATCGCTCAGGCGTTTGCGGAGTACTGGCCGGAGCGCACCGGGCGGGTGGTGCTGATCTCCTCGAGCGGCGGGCGGCGGCTGGGCGCCGCGCCGGCGCCGCCGAAGTTCGATTACGCGGCGGAGATCCGCCAGCTCAAGGAGCCGCTCGACCCCGATTCGCGGTTCATGATCGAGTGGTGGTCGTCGCCGACTCCGGTCGACCCCGCCTTCATCCGCCGCCAGCGCCAGGACGCGGCGCGCATTCCGCTGCGGGTATGGCTCGCGATCCTCGATCAGGGACTCGTGGATACGGATCTGCAGCGGACGCTGCCGCGGCTCAAGGCGCCGACGCTCCTCATCTGGGGCAGCGCCGACCCGCTGATGGAGGAAGAGGTGAGGCAAACGCTGCGTGAGGCGCTGCCGCAGGCGGAGGTGAAGATCTTTCCGGGACTGGGGCACAACCCGTTCTGGGAGCAGCCGGCGCAGGTAGCGGCGGTCATCAATCGGTTTCTGAAGGCGGCGGCGGGACGCGCGAACTCGTCCTGACTGCCGGTCGGCTCTGTAAGGTTCATTCGGGGAGGGCAACTGCCATGAAATTCACGGGATCCCGGAATACGGGCTCGCTCGCCGCCGGCGCGGCGGCGGCGCTGCTGCTCTCGCTCGCGGCGCCTGCGCCGGCACAGGAGCAATCACAGAAGCAGTCGGAGAGCAGCGCCGACACGGGCCCAATCGAGACCATCATCGTGAGCGCGCGCAAACGCGCGGAGTCGATCGCCGAGGTGCCGACCAGCATCACGGCCTTCACGGCCGAAACCATCAAGGACTACAACGTCCAGTCGTTCGCGGATTACGCGACCAAGACGCCCGATCTGTCGTTTACTTACGGCACTGGCGCAACCGGCTTCGCCGACTCGCGCACGATCGCGATCCGCGGGATCACGGGGCAGAACCTGTTCGGTACCGCGGGCGCCACCGGCTTCTACATCGACGACACCCCGGTGCCGGGATCCCTCGACCCGCGCGTGGTCGACCTCGCCAGCATCGAGGTGCTGAAGGGGCCGCAGGGCACGCTCTACGGCGAAAGCTCCCTCGGCGGCAACGTGCGCCTCATCACGCGGCAGCCGGACCTGGGCAACAACGGTTTCGGCTACATGGTCGATGCCGGCCTCACCTCCGGCGGCGGCAGCCCCGATGGCGGCGCCAACTTCATCACCAACCTGGTGCTGGTCCCCGGCACGGCCGCGCTGCGCGTGGTGCTGTTCGGCAACCACGACGCCGGCTATCTGACCCGCACCTGGCCGATAAATCCCCTGAGCCCCGCCAACGATCAGGCTGGCGGCGACCCGTTCGAGACGGTGCCGCGCGGCAGCTCGGGCGATCAGGGTGCGGTGTCCACCGGCGGCGGCTCGCTCGCGCTGCTCGTGAAGCCGAGCGATGCGCTCGATATCAAGGTACGGCTGCTATACCAGGACTCGAAGGATCATGGCTTTCCCACGACCTTCGCGCCGCTGAACTCTGACGGCACGAGCTTCACGGCGCCGGAGTACACGCTGGCCCGGGCCTTCAACGTGCAGCCCTACGCGACCGATACCTGGACGCTGCCCTCGCTCGATATCAAGTACTCGGGGTCCGGCTGGACCTTCATCTGGGCGAACAGCTACTTCTACCGCCATACCTATGACGTCGAGGACTCGACCTACGGCACGGAGCAGATTCTCACCGGCCCGACGTACCAGCTGACCGGAGTCGCGCCACAGCCGTATCTGTGGATCGGAGACCGGCATCACGACCAGTTCTCGAGCGAAGCGCGGTTCTCCTGGGATCCGGTCAACAATATCAGCGGGACGGTCGGCGCGTTCTATTCCAACACGCACACCCGCTTCACCATCCCGGAGACTGATTCCATCGGCATCGACGCGCCAGGCACCTCCTCCTGCGAGTTCGGCTCCACGCCGCTCCCCTGCACACCGGCGTCGCCCACGTACATGTCGCCAGCGTGGATCAACCCCGAGATCTGGACACAGACGGATCCGGGCACCGAGGAGGACAAGTCGATCTTCGGCGAGGTCTACTGGAAATTCGCGCCGCGGTGGACGCTCACCCTCGGAGGCCGGCAGTACTGGCTGAATCAGACCACCGACTATAGTGCCGACGGCTTCCTGAACGGCGGGCCCTCGCCGAGTGATCCGCAGGCGAACAGCCAGTCGGGCTTCAATCCGAAGGCCGCGCTCGCCTGGCAGATGACGGATGCCACCATGGCCTACGCTTCTGCCTCGAAGGGATTTCGCGCCGGCGGCGCACAGGCCAACTTTCCCGGCTGCTCGCTCAGCCTCCCGCTGGATGCGATCACTCACATCCGCTCGGATACCCTGTGGACGTACGAGATCGGAGCCAAGTCGCAGTTGCCGGCGGTGCTGATCTCGGGGGCGGCTTACGACATCGAGTGGAGCAGACTGCAGCAGCAGGTGGCGTTGTCGTGCGGGTTTTACGCGCAGGTGAACGGCAACCATGCGCGCGTGCGCGGCGCGGAGCTCGAGGCCACTGGCCGCGCCGGGCTGCCGGGACTGCAGTTCCGCCTCGCCCTCGGGTACGAGGACACGGACATTACGGACCCCGGCAATATAGGGGTGCCCGCGGGCACGCGGATTCCGGGGGTGCCGGCCTTCACCGGCTCCGCGGGTCTGATTTACACGCGCCCCCTGGGCGCCGATACCCAGGGATTCGTGTCGGGCGACTACAGCTACCAAGGCGACGCGATCTCGCTGCTGGTCGGCGGCGGGGGCGCGGAGCCGACGCGCGCCGGCTTCTCACTCGTCAATCTGCGCTTCGGGGTCGATCACGGCGATACCGAGTTCTCGCTCAACGTCCACAACCTTTTCAATGCCAAGCCGAACCTGGGAGACATCGGCTACATCGGCTACGCACAGCTGAACGCCGCGGTGCCCCCGCAGGTGATCCCGCAGGTGGCCACGATGTTGCCGCTTACCGTGACGCTGCAGATCAGCAAGAGCTTCTGACCGCGGGAATTGACGGCGGGCGGCGTCAGCCGCTCGCCGCCTGACGCGCCGGAGGAGCGCCGGCCGAGCCTTCGGCCCAGGCGTGCAGCAGCGCGAGCTGCAGCGCCAGCTGCCCGATCTGCGCCCTGGCAGGCCAGTCGCCGATGTTGGCGACGGCGCTCGCGGTCAGCCCGTTGATGAAAGTGACCAGCGAGCGCAGCACCTGCTCGCGCGTGGCGGCCGGCCACTTCGACCACTCCGGCCAGCACTGCGCCAGGCAGCGCTCGAACAGGCGCAGGTACTCGCGGTGCACCCAGGCGTTGATGCGCTTCAGGCGCCTGTCGGCGGAGACCTGGCCCCAGAACGTGGTCCAGAAGGCGCACTCGATGCGCCGGTGTGCATCGACGGGCAGCGCCTCGGTGAGCAGCGTGAGCAGGTCGGGCGGCGCACCGGCGGCTGCCGGGCGCAGCAACCGCTCCTCGATCCGCCGCAGGATGAGGCGCAGAGCCGCGATGATGATGTCCTGCTTGCTGTCGAAGTAGTGCGCCAGCATGCCGGTGGTGTAGCCCGCTTCGCGGGCGATGAGCACCATGCTCGCCTGATCGAAGCCGTGCTCGGCCACCACCCGGCAGGCGACCAGCGCGATCTCGTCCCGGCGCTGCGCGTGGTCGACGATCTTGGGCATGCGCCGATCCTACCCCGGTGCGCCGACCCGGTCGTCGGGATCGAGGCCGACGTCGGCGGCCGCGGCCCGCCGCCGGTCGTGCTCGAGATCCAGCGAGCGGCAGCAGAAGAGATACACGGCGGCGGCCACCGGCAGACCCACCAGCATGGCGATGTCGGCCCTGCCGAGGGCACGCGCCACGGGGCCGGCGTAGATGTCGGTGCTGAAGAACGGAATCATGGCGATGAAGCCGGCAAAATAGGCGGTGAGGCCGCGCCAGTTCCAGTGTCCGTACATGCCGCGGGAGTTGAAGATCTCACGGATCGAGTAGTGCCCTTTGCGTACCAGGTAGAAATCCACCAGGTTGATCGCGGTCCAGGGCGTGAACAGATACAGCAGCAGCGACAGGTAATCCTGGAAGCGCGCCACGAAATTGCCGGAGGAATTCAAGGCGAGCAGCGTGCTCGCAAGGAGCGCGACACCGAGACTCGCGAGGCGCTTGGCCGCCGTGCACCTCAGCGGCCGGACCGTATCGGCGACCGAGAGCAGCGTGAGGGAGGCGCCGTAGAAGTTGAGGGAGGTGATCGTGACGAGACCCAGCAGGGCTCCCGCGATCAGCACCTGGCCGAGGCCCGGCATGACCGCGTCGGCCGCGTGCTCGATCGCGGCGGCCACGTCGAGCTGCGGCGCCATCGCCGCCGCCACGGTTCCCACCAGCATCATCCAGGCTCCACCGATGAAGGCGCCGAGGTAGGTCCACCAGAACGATTCGCGCACGCCGACGTCGCGCGGCAGATAGCGCGAGTAGTCCGAGACATAGATCGACCAGCTCAGCTGGTAAGAGGCAGCGGCGAAGATCTGCGCGAGGAACGGTACGACGCGAAAGCCGCCCGTATCCCACTGCGCCGCGGGGAAGTGCAGCGTGAGCAGCCCGCCGAGCGAGCACACGGTGAGAATCGCGATCATGAGGTAGGCGAAGCCGCGCTGCGCGCGGTGGATCTGGTCGTAACCGACCGCGGCGAGGCTCACCGCGATGAGCGCAAACAGGATGATGGCGCCGGCGGAGGTTGCGGGGATCGCCGGGGTGAGCTGGTGGAGCGCCTGCGCGGCGAGCACCTGGTTGAAGGCGTTGTAGCCGATGTAGGCCACGAGCGCGACCGCCCACACGAGCAGCGCCCCGGTGTAGCCGAACTGTGGCCGCGACTGGATCATCTGCGGGAGCCCGAGCTGCGGCCCCTGGGTCGAGTGGAAGGCCATGAAGAAGGTGCCGAGCGCGTTGCCGAGCAGCACGGCGACCGCGGTCCAGAGGAGATTGCCGCCGAGCGTGATGCCGAGCACCCCCACGGCGAGCGTCGCGAGGTGCGCATCGCCCGAGAACCACACCGGCCAGAGATGCCAGACCTTGCCGTGCCGCTCGGCGAGCGGCACGTAGTCGATCGAACGCGTCTCGATGAGCTTGCGTTTAGCCATGCGGCGGGGGGGGTTCAGGCGGGCGGCGCGCTGCGCGCCCGCGGCACCACCTCGGCACCGGGGGCCTTGGGCTCGTCGTCGACCATCTGCGCCGGAAAACCCTCGCCGAGCACCCGCACGCCGCAGGCCTCCTCGAGCCGGCGGATGATGTTGGGTGAATGCTCGCGCGGCCCGTAGCGCCGTGCGCCGTCCTCGAACAGGCTCAACACCAGCGGTGAGAGCTCGAGCGGCACGTGGTGCGCGCGCGCCAGCGCGTCGAACAGCCCCACGTCCTTCACCACCAGGTCCATGGTGAAGTTGATGTCGCGGCTGCCGTTCAGGATCACCTGTGATTCGGTCTCGTGCACGAAGGAGTTGCCGGAGGAGATGCGGATGCCCTCGTACGTCATGTTGAGGTCGAGGCCCGCCACCTTCGCCACCGTGAGCGCCTCGGCGAGCGCTGCCAGGTGCACGGTGCACAGGTAGTTGGTGATCACCTTGAGGACTGAGGCCGAGCCCACGGGACCTGTGTGCAGGATCCGCCGCCCGAGAATGCTGAGCACCGGCAGCACGCGCTCGAACGCGGCGCGGCTGCCCCCGGCGAAGATCGAGATGTTGCCGGTGGCCGCGCGATGGCAGCCGCCGGAGACCGGGCAGTCCATCGCGGTCGCACCGAGCGCCTCGACGCGCGCGGCGAGCCGCCGTGCCTCGGCGGCGTCCGTGGTGCTCATCTCGAGCCAGATTTTCCCCGCCGAGAGGCCGGCCAGCACCCCGTCCGGCGCTTCCATCACCGCGGCGGAGACGGCCGGGGAGGGCAGACAGGTGATGACGAGGTCGACGCGCTCGGCGAGCTGGCGCGGGCTGGCGGCGGCCTTGGCCCCGCGGTCCACCAGGGCCGTCACGCGCTCAGGATCGAGGTCGCGCACCGTGAGATTCGCGCCGTGGCGCAGCAGATTTCCGGCCAGCTGACCGCCGACGTTGCCGAGTCCGATGAAACCGAGAGCGAGGTCAGGCATCGGCGTAAGATACCTAAGCCCGGCAAAAAGAAGGAGCACATCATGTCCCCGAGGCTCGCGCTGACCGCAATACTCCTCACCGTTGTCGCGGCGGGCACCGCCTCGAGCGGCGCACAGCAGACACCCGCGCCGGCGCCCTATCCGCTCGATGCGGTGCCCGACAAGATGCCGTTCGATATCCCCTATGGAGCGCCGATCTCGCTCGAGCGCGCCATGGCCGCGATCGCCGCCACCGTGGCCGAAGCCAGGAAGCACGACTGGAAGCTCGACGTCGCGGTGGTCGACTCGGGCGGCAACCTGGTCGCCTTCGAGCGCATGGACGGCGCGCAGCTCGCCTCGATTCAGATCGCCGAGCACAAGGCGCGCGCCGCGGCCAGCTTCCGCCGTGAGACCAAGGTGTTCGAGAAGGGCATCCAGCAGGGCGGCAACCTCTATGTCATGACGCTCGACGGCGTCATCGGCTCACGTGGGGGCATTCCGCTGGTCGAAGGCGGCAAGCTGATCGGCGCAATCGGCTGCTCGGGTGGTACGGGCTCGCAGGACGAGGTGGCCTGCAAGGCCGGGGTCGCCGCCATCATCAAGTGAGGCAGCTATGCAGCAAGCCGTTCGCAAGTATCTGGCGGCGCTCGAAGCGGGTGATGCGGACAGGGCCGCGGCGCTGTTCGTTCCCCAGGGCTGGGTTCAGTCGCCCTTCCTCGGCAAGCTCCCGGTGCGTGCCTTCGTGGAGAAGGTGACGAGCTCCTCCCGCGGCTCGAAGCTCACCGTACACGACGTGCTGGTGAGCGCCGAGGGGCACCTGCGCGCGGTGGCGTACTACCTGTATGACTGGACGCTGAGAGACGGCTCGCACGTCGCCTTCGATTGCGCCGACGTCTTCAACTTCGATCGCGAGACCGGCAAGATCGAGTCGATCGTGCTGGTCTACGACACGCAGCCGGTGCGCGGCGTGGTCGAGAAGAAATATCCCTGAAACGCCGCCGCCGCCTCGAGGACCCGGGCGCGCTCAGGCTTTGGCGTCCCAGTACTCCTCCATGCGGCGGCGCATGGCGGCATCCGGAAGCCGGCCGCGAGCCGCTCCCTGATTGTCCTCGAGGTGGGCCACCTGCGTGGAACCGGGAATCGCGCAGGTGACCGCGGGGTGGCCGATCACGTACTTGAGGAAATACTGCGCCCAGCTGCTGACGTCGATGTCGGCTGCCCACGGAGGCAGCTCGCGGCCCGAGGCCTGGCGGAACAGCGCGGAGCGGCCGAAGGGGAGGTTCGCCAGCACCGCGATCTTGCGCTCGAGCGCGAGTGGCAGGATGGTCTCGGCCGCCTCGCGGTTCGCGATCGAATAGTCCACCTGGACGAAATCCAGCCGGTAGGTGCGCATGCAGTCAGCGAGCTCGGCATGCTGACCGCTGCGGGAGGTGGTCACGCCGAGATAGCGGATTCGTCCCTCCTGTTTCCACTCCTGCATTCGCGGGATCAGCTCCGCGGTGCCGTACAGATTGTGTACCTGCAGCAGGTCGACGCGCCGGGTCCGCAGCCGCTCGAGCGAGCGCGCGAAGTTCTCCGCACCCCGGGAGGCGCCGCCGGACATCTTGGTGGCGAGGAACATGCGATCGCGCAAAGCCAGGCTCTCGAGCGCCTCGCCGATCAAGGCCTCGCTGTCTCCGTAGTCATCGGAGGTATCGATGACCATGGCGCCGAGCTCGCTCATGCGCTTGAGCTCTGCACGGATGTCGTCGCGCACGCTGTTACGGAAGGAATCGGTGCCGATGCCGATTGCCGGCAGCCATTGCGCGGTCGAGGGGATCGCCTTGGTGATGAGTCGCGACGAGGCGGTCGGGGCGCTGGTCGTCGGCTGGCTGCCGCCGGCCGGCGTAGTGTGGACGGCCGGCGTGCCGTTCCCGGGAGGGGGTTCGGCGCTCCTGAGCGGGCGGCTGAAAAGCCCGCCGACGCCGGTCGCGACGCCCGCGGCGAGAAATCCGCGCCGGCTCACGCTCGAGTACGATCGACGGCTCATGAGCTCTCCGTAGTCGGCGCGCCGATGATGGCATGCTGCGGGATTGTGGCCTGAGACACAAATTGAACGCACTGCCCAGTTCTGATTATTGTTAAGAGAACTGCGTCACGCGGGGGGATTCTTTGCTAGCGGACGCCGCGGTTTAGCCTCAAATTTCGCCTGGGGCGGCCGACTCTTTAGCTGGAGGCAGGACGCCTGCGCCCGGGGTATTTCCCGCTAGCAAGATCG
The DNA here is from genome assembly GCA_035518275.1 of Steroidobacteraceae bacterium. GTDB lineage: Bacteria > Pseudomonadota > Gammaproteobacteria > Steroidobacterales > Steroidobacteraceae > 13-2-20CM-66-19. The sequence goes on along the minus strand of DATIXU010000116.1, from coordinate 11,758 downwards.
GCCGTGGACACACCAGAAGCAGCTGCGCACAAGAACCGCCTCGTGACCGCCCCTCGCCGGGTCGATCGGCTGTTCGCGGGGCTCGTGGTCTATGCCACCGCAGGTGCCGCGTTGATGCTGAGCGGTGTCCTCGGCCCGACGATCACGCACTTCATCGGACTCACGTGGTCGCTGCCGGCTGCGCTCACCGCCGTCATCATCTGTGGGATCACGGCGCACTGCGCCCCGGCGGGCGATCTGCGCCGCGCCTGGATCTCCCTCACCTGCGCGCTCGCGTGCTATCTGCTCGGCGAATGCTTCGGCTCCGCCTCCTGGCTGCTGCGCGGGGTCGATCCATTCGGGGGTCCGTCCGAGTTTCTCTACTGGGGTTTCTACCTGGGGCTGCCGGCCGCGGCAATCTTCCTGATTCGCGCCGCCGCGGTGCGCGTGCCGTGGGTCCAGCTCTCAATGGACGCCACGATCTTCGCGGTGGGCTTCGGGGCCTTCTTCTGGTTCCTGGTGCTGCATCCGGCGGCACAGGCGCACGAGGCCTCGGGGCTGAAGCAGGTGCTGAGCCTGACCTATCTCACGCTCGACTGCGTGCTGCTCCTGATGCTCGGCGTGCTGCTGCTTACCGGTTCGGGGAACCTCGGCGGACAGCGCGTGCCGCTGATGCTGCTCACCGGCTTCGCCACCATGTTCTGGGGCGACATCGTCTGGGCGCTCGCCAAGATGCGCGGCTACTACCTGCCGGGTGACAGCTCCGAGCTCATGTACCTCGTCTGCTACGTGCCGCTGGCGGCCGCGGCGCGCCTGCAGCTCAGGTACCTGGCGGCGCCGCCACCCGCGGCCTCGCAAAACGCGGACGCGCTGGCGCGCGCGCTGCCATATGCAGCCATGCTCGCGGCGTTCCTCATGCTGGTATACCTCGGCGGCGGCGATGTGAGCGGCCCGGCGAACATGATGACGATGGTCGTGTTCGCGCTGACGCTGCTGCTCATGGTGCGCCAGAGCGTCGTGCTGCGCGGGGACGCGCAGGTGCGCGAGCGCCGCGCGGCGCGCATGGTCGAGGACCGCTACGCCTCGCTCATCGCCAACGCCTCGGACGTGATCATGATCGTGGGCGCCGATGGGGTGACGCGTTTCGCCTCGCCGGCATCCGAGCGTACCCTCGGGCTCGCTCCCGCGGAGATTACCGGCAAGAGCCTGCCGGACCTGTGGGCCGGGGAGGATGCGCAGAAGCTGCGGGCGTTCCTCGCCGAGGTGGCCGCGACCCCCGCGGGCACGGTCGGCCCGGTCGAGCTGCGCTTCGAGCGCGGTACGAAGCGCTACGTGGTCGAGACCGTGGGCAGCAATCTCACCCAGGACCCGGCCGTGCAGGGCCTGGCGCTCAACTTCCGCGACATCAGCGAGCGCAAGGCGCTCGAGGAGCAGCTGCGCCAGCTCGCCTTCCACGACCCGCTCACCATGCTCGCGAACCGCAACCTGTTCCGCGACCGCGTGCAGCACGCGCTCACCATCGCGCAGCGCGGCCCGCACTGCCTCGCGGTCATGTTCCTCGACCTCGATAACTTCAAGAACATCAACGATTCCCTCGGCCACGACGCCGGCGACCGGCTGCTGCAGGCGGTGGCGCACCGCGTGCTGCAGACCACGCGCTCCTCCGACACCGTCGCGCGGCTCGGCGGCGATGAGTTCGCCGTGCTGATGGAGGGCGTCGAGCGCTCGAGCGAGGTCGGCCGGGTGGCCGATGCGCTGATTGCGGCCCTCAATGTGCCGTTCCAGCTCGACGGCCGCGAAGTGCGCGTGGGCGCCAGCGTCGGCGTGGCGATCTCGGCCGCCGAAGCGGGCGCCGAAGAGCTGCTCAGCAACGCCGACATCGCCATGTACCACGCCAAGGCTGCCGGCAAGAATCGCCACGTGAGCTTCCAGCCGCAGATGCAGGCGATGCTGCACGAGCGGATGCGGCTCGAGGCGGATATCTCGCGGGCGCTCGCCAACCAGGAATTCTTCCTCGAATACCAGCCGATCATCGACCTCGGCACCAAGAGCCTGCTCGGCGTCGAGGCGCTGGTGCGCTGGCGCCACCCGGAGGCGGGCGTCTTGATGCCGGGCCGCTTCATCCAGGTGATCGAGGAGTGCGGCCAGATCGTCAAGCTCGGCCGCTGGGTACTCAAGCAGGCGTGCCGCGACCTTTGCGCGTGGCGCCGCGGGATCGCGGGCGGCGCGGGGCTGCGCCTGGCGGTGAACATCTCCGGGCGCCACCTGCAGCACGGCGAGCTGGTGCACGACGTGGCGCAGGCGCTCGCCGAATCGGGGCTCGAGCCGGGCAACCTCGTGATCGAGCTCACCGAGAGCACCATCATGTACAACACCGATGCGAACCTCGAGCGGTTCCATGGCCTCAAGGCGCTCGGTGTGCGGCTCGCGATCGACGACTTCGGCACCGGCTATTCCTCGCTCTCGTACCTGCACCGCTTCCCGATCGACATCCTGAAGATCGACCGTTCCTTCGTGAGCAGCCTGACCAACAGCGACAACGGGCCGGAGCTGGCGCGCGCGGTCATCACCCTCGGCGAGACGCTCGGCCTGGAGACCGTAGCCGAGGGTATCGAGCACGAGCCGCAAGTCGCCGCGCTGCTCGCGCTCGGCTGCGTCGCCGGCCAGGGGTTCCTGTTCGCCAAGGCGAACTCGCTCGAGCACCTCTCGAAGAGCCCGTTCGTCGCGCGGCGCAACGCGCTCTGGAACGCGCAGACCCGCAGCGAGGACCTGTCTCCGACCGGCCGCTTCAAGACCCTGAAGCCGGTCCCCGGACGCAGCGCCGGCGCCGCCTGATCCCGGGCTCGCCCGACCCCGGGGAGTGGACACGCCGTGGTGGCGGCGGTAGCTTTCCCTGCCGCCAAGGAGGACCACCATGCGACGCTACATTCCGCTCGCCGCGCTGCTCACGCTCACGGGCTGCTACAACATGCCGGGAGGCGACGTCACCGCGAATGACAGCGGGGCGAACAGCGTCAACGGCTCGATCCACGTGCCTGCCGGGACCCATAGCGGCGAGGTCGGCACGGTCAACGGCTCGATCCGCATCGATGACAATGCGACGGTCGCGAGCGCCGGCACCGTAAACGGCTCGGTCGCGCTCGGGGCGCACGCCAGCGCCGACACGCTCGGCACGGTCAACGGCTCGATCACGCTCGGCGAGGGGGCGCACGTCACCCGCGATGTCAGCACCGTGAACGGCTCGATGACCTTGAAGAGCGGTGCCGATGTCGGTGGCCCAGTGTCGAACGTGAACGGCCGCATCACCCTGAGCGACGCCCACGTCGCCGGCGGCCTGCACACCGTGGACGGCGACATCGATATCGGCGGCGCCTCGCACGTCGAAGGTGGCATCCTGGTGAAGCACGGCGGGAACGGGTGGTTCAACTTCAGCACCCACAAGCCACGCATCGTGATCGGGCCGGGCGCGGTGGTGCAGGGCGACCTGCGCTTCGAGCGCGCGGTCGAGCTCTACGTGAGCGACTCGGCGACCACGGGCCCGATCACGGGCGCTACCGCGATTCGCTTCGCGGGCGCGAGCCCGCCTGGTTGATGGGTGCGGTCAGCGGCGCGCGGCTTTGGCGCGCAGCAGCGCGAGCGGATTCGGCTCGGGCTCCGCCACCTTCACCAGGGTGTTGCGGTCGCGGTGCAGAAAGGGCTCCTCGCGCCCGCGCACCTTGAGCATCGTGTCGAGCACGTAGCTCCAGCTGCCGTCGGGGTTGAAGACCACCTCGATGCGGTAGGAATCGGTGCGAAAAGCGTACTCGAGGAAGCTGGTCGAGCAGATGCCGTACTCGGTCTGACCGCGCTGCGCGGTGAGCACCAGCTCGGTGGCATCGGCCGTCGCGTGCCCGGCGGCGAGCGCCACCTGGCCGCGGGGGATGCTGAGCGTCTGCAGCACCAGCCCCGTGGCGGGCTCCCACAGCCAATAGCCCGTCTGATCGTGAAAGGTCGCGTCCTCGCCGGGCGCGAGGATCCGCGTGTGATAGCGCAGCCCGTAGAAGAGCTGCGGGCCGTTTGACTGGGGGTCGATGGGCTCGAGCACGATCCGCTCGCCGTACTCGCGGCGCTGCGGCCCGTCGGGTTTCGGGTTGATGTCGATCCCTGAGCGGCTCTCCCAGGTGCCCGCCAGGCGGCGCAGCGGGCCCAGGTTCGCGAGGGTGTCGGGGCTGGCTTCCTGCTCGGTGTAGATGTCTTCGGGGAACGGGTTCATGCCGCAAGTCTAATCGATATGCAGGGAGCGTAGACTGCGCCTCAAGAGGCGGCACTGCGAACCGCCGGGGAGGGGAGAGCAATGAGCCCGGAGCTGAAATATCTGGCGCTGGCCGCGCTGCTGACCGGACTGCTGTGGGTGCCCTACATTCTCAACGAGATCATGGTGCGCGGTCTCACGGAGGCGGTCGGCTACCCCGAGAATCCCAAGCCGCTCGCCAAGTGGGCGCAGCGCCTCAAGGCCGCGCACTACAACGCGGTCGAGAACCTGGTGGTGTTCGCCGCCCTCGTCCTGGTCGCGTGCGTCGCCGGCATCCACGATCCGGCGGTGGCCACGGCCGCCCTGATCTACTTTTGGGCGCGCGTGGTACACGCGGCGGCCTACACGCTGGCGGTGCCCTGGGTGCGGACGCTCTCGTTCGTGGTCGGCTTCGCGATGCAGATGTGGATCGCGTGGGTGATTCTGATGCGTTAGCGGCGGGCGGGGCGCGAGGTCCGAGAGAGTCGCGCGAGAGGGTCGCCTTCGCGATGGTTAGGTACTTGCCTAACTATCGCCAGGTGGACCCTCACGCGCTCCTTCCCCCGACCACTCGAGTGGGGCGACTCTCGGGATCATGAATACCCAGCCTACCACCCCGAGACAGCTGACGACGGCGGCGACCAGGAAGGCCGAGGTGAAGTGCTGGCTCTGCCCGACCAGAAATCCGGTCAGCGCCGGAGCGATCACGCCGGCGAAGTTCCCTATGCCATTCTGGATCCCGACCCAGCGGCCGGCGGCGCGGGGCCCGGCGAGAATCTGCGGGATGCCGAACACCCCGGGTGAGTTGGCGCCGTCGAGGACCTGATAGGCGAAGATCGCGGCCAGCGCCCACGGGGCAGGCGCCAGCGCGATGCACACCATGCAGGCCACGAAGCCGATGTGGGTCGCGCCCATGACGGACTTGTAGGCGAGATTGGCGCGCCCGCAGCGCGCGACGACGCGGTCGATGAGCCAGCCCGCGAGGAGTCCGCTCACCGCGTGCACGCAGTAGGCGAGGAAAGTGAACCCCGCCATCTGCTCGGTCGTGAAACCGTGCTCGCGCACCACATAGAAGGGCAGCCAGGTCAGCGTGAAATAGAAAGCGTAGTTGACCGAGAACAGCCCGAGGCTCGTCCCCCAGAGCTCGGGTCGCTGGAGGAGCGCCCGCAGGGGCGGATCGACGGCGGCACGGGCACTGACCGGCTGCGCTGGCAGGCGCACCCGCGACCAGGGCAGCAGCCAGAGCAGTGACAGCGCCCCGAAGACCCAGAAGCTGCTGCGCCAGCCGTAGCTCGCCATCAGCATGCCGCCGACCAGCGAGCCCACCGCGGGCCCGAACAGGTAGCCGAACGCCACGACGCCGTTGGCGAGCCCGATGCTCCTCACCGGCACGACGGTCGCCAGGAGTTTCGACACCGAGGGGAACCCGACGCTCTCGCCGACGCCGAGCAGCAGCCGCAGCGCGAGCAGCGCACCGAAGGAATGCACCACGCCGACCAGCATGGTGGCGCAAGCCCAGAGCGTGAGTCCCGCGGCGAGCAGGCGCTGCGCGCCGAAGCGCTCGACCAGCCAACCGACCGGGAACTGCAGCAGCGCATACAACCACCAGAAGGCCGACATCAGGAGGCCGAGCTGCTGAGGCGAGAAGCCGAGATCGTCCTGGATCAGGTGCGCGGCTGTCGGCACCGCGCCCCGGTCGACGTAGTTGATGAAAAGCGCACCAGCGAGCAGGCCGACGATCGTCCAGCGCGCGCGGGCGCTGAGGCCGGGGTCTGACCCGGCTGGCGTCAACCCGCGTAGTCCGCGAGCTGCCGATCCAGCATGCGCTTGAGTGCCTCGAAGTGCAGTTGCGCGCGATCCTGGCCGCCGACGCTGCCACAGTGAGCAAACTGCTCGAGGGTAGCGCGCACCACCGGCTCGGGCAGAACGCTCAAGGATCGCCCGGTCGCGAGCGCCAGGACCTGTACCTGGCAGGCGCGCTCGAGGAAGTAGAGACGCTCGAATGCCTGGGCGGCGGAGTCTGCCGTCACCAGCACGCCGTGATTGCGCAGCATCCCTACCGGCTTGCCGCCAAGCGCGCGTGCCAGGCGCTCGCCCTCGGCAAAGTCGAGCGCCAGGCCGTTGTACTCGACGTAGGCGACGTTGCCGTGGAAGCCGATGGCGCTCTGTGAGGCGGTCTCGAGACGCCCGTCGGCGACCATGCCGAGCGCCGTCGCGTAAGGCATATGAGTATGCAGGACGCAGTGCGCCTGCGTGAGCCGGTGGGCGGAAGCGTGAATGTAGAGCGCAGTGTCCTCGACGAGCCCGCGGCCGGCGAGGAGCCTGCCGGTGAAGTCGACCTCGAGCAGATCGCTCGCCTTCACTTCCGACCACAGGAGCCCAAAGGGCGCGAGATAGAAGCGGTCGTTAAAGCCCGGCACGAGCATCGTCATGTGGTTGTCGATGCCCTCGTTGAAGCCGAAGTGCGCCGCCAGGCGGTGACAGGCCGCAAGATCGACGCGCGCGCGGCGCTGGGCCTCGCCCTGCACCGAAGCGACTTGCGCTGAGGCGCTCATCTGGTCTCGAACTTTATCGCAAGCTGCGCACACCCGGTGAGCGAAGTCGCGCCGGAACGGGCGATTCTGAGCGCCGCCTCATCGAGGCGCGGGTTGCCGGATGAGCGAGTGATGAGGGGCTCCCGGGTGAGCTTGCCGGTGTCATCGGCACAGACTCGTACCTCGGCGCTGCCTGCCGCGGCCTGCGGCGCCGCCGCCGGAGCCGGAGCAGCCGTGCCCGCCGCAACACCCAGCGTTGCGGTCGCAGCGGCGGGCGCCGCGCCCGCCGCGGCCGGGCTCGCGGCAGGCGGAGTCTGTGCGAAGTGCTCACGGCCCCACTTCCATGCGATCTGCTGCCAGGACGCCATCGCCGAGCCTTCACCGGCGCGTACCGCCGGGAGAAAGCGCAGCTTCATGACGCAGCTCACTGCCGCGGCGTCGAGACTGTCGGAGCCGGAGGACGCCTTGATCGAGGGCTGCGATGGCACGCCGCTCGGACCCACCACCAGGACCACCAGCGCCGCGGAAGGCTCCTGGACATCCGTCTGGATCAGACCCGAACAGCGTCCCTTGGGATCGTAGCCGACCGCCACACTGGCCTCGCGCAGTTCCGCCCCGGCAGGAGGCCCGGCCCGGACCGGGGTCGTGGGGGCTGCGAGGAACGCTGCGCAGGCGAGCAATGCAGAGCGCCGGATATCCATCGAGTGACCCCCTTGACTGCCCATTCTAACGTGGGCCCGAGGCTAATGGCCGGGCGGCCCGCAACCCGGAGTCTCACAGTCGCCTTCCTCCTCGATCTGCACCGTGGTGTGCTCGACCTTGAGGTGCTCCTCGAGGCGGGAGTGGATTGCGGCGATCACATCGCCGTGGCGGCGGCCCGGGGCGAGGTTGGCATGCAGCGTCACCGTCGGGCGCTCACCGGTCATCGACCAGACGTGCACGTGGTGCACGCCGAGGAGGCCGGGCACGTGCCCGACGAGCTCGGCCTCGATGGCTTCGGGGTCGCAACCGGCGGGTGCGCCCTCGAGCAGCACGTGAGCCGACTCGCGCGTGAGCGTCCAGGCCGAGCGGAGGATGAGCGCCGAGACGACCAGGGAGAGGAGCGGATCGGCAAGCGTCCAGCCGCTCGCGAGGATCACGATCGCGGCGAGGCTCGCGGCCGCGGAACCTAACAGATCACTCAGCACATGCGCGCGGGCGCCGCGTTCGTTGAGCGAGCGCCCGCCCGAGAGGGCGAGGAGGGCGATGAGGTTGGCGGCCCCGCCGAGGAGCGCGATGACGAGCATCAGCCGGCCGTTGACCTGGGGCCGGGCCAGGAGGCGCAGCAGCGCCTCGTACACCACCCAGGCCGTGAGCGCCAGCAGCAGCTGACCGTTCACGAAGGCCGCCAGCGGCTGGTAGCGGCGGTGTCCGTAGGTGCGCCGCACGCTCGCCGGCCGCCGGCCGACGCGAATGGCGATGATCGCCAGCATGAGCGAGGCGGAGTCCGCCAGCATGTGCGCCGCCTCGGCGAGCAGTGCGATCGAGTTCGCGAAGTATCCGCCCGCCGCCTCGACCAGCGTGAAGCTGCCGAGAATGATGAGCGCGATGGTCAGCCGGCGCTCGCCGGCCTGCTCGCCATGGCTGTGAGCGCCGTGGGCGTGCCCGTGATGATGTCCGTCGTCATCGTGCCCCATGTCGTCCGCACGATACGACGGCGCGCCATCCCCGGGCAAGTGCGCCCGCCTCAAGGGTGATACGGTAGGGGGGTATGGGATTTGACCTTATGGACCGCACGCGGCGCGCGCTCTTAAGCTCGCGCGCCGGACTCGAGGCTGACGAGCCAGGGAGAAAGTGTGATGCATTTCCTGAAACATATCGCGATGGATTCCCTTTGCCACGGCCGCGGCGCCCGTTACGGGCTGGTGCGGCTGCTCGGCTACGGCCGCGACCTCATGCTGGCCGTGTGGGCCATCGGCGTGCTGGCCTTCTGCGTGCTGGGCTCGCCGGCGCGATGATCTGAGGCCCGGCGCCGTCTCGCGGACCGTCCCGAGGGTGAGGTCAGACGCACTTTGAGGCTATTCTTGGTGGCGTGAGCAGGCCACTCGATCTGGTCGCAATCGGCCGCGTCAGCGTCGACCTCTACGGGCAGCAGCTCGGCAGCCGGCTCGAGGACGTCGCGACCTTCGCCAAGGGGGTCGGCGGCTGTCCGGCCAACGTCGCCATCGGTGCCGCGCGCCTTGGTCTCAAGTCCGCACTCATCACCCGGGTGGGGGACGAGCCCATGGGGCACTTCGTGCGCGAGCAGCTCGAGCGCGAGGGCGTCGATACCCGCGCCGTGCACGTCGACCGCGAGCGGCTCACCCCGCTGGTGCTCTTGGGCGTGCGGGACCGCGACACCTTTCCATCGACACCTGCGCAATCTCGCTGCGCGCCAGGTCCGGCGCCCTCATCCAGATCAATAACAGCCGCCGCTGCGCCTACGGCTACGACCAGCGCATCGAGGCGTTCGGGGCGGGGGGGATGCTGCAGGCAGGCAATCGCCACGAGACTTCGGTCGCAGCCTGGAACGCCGAGCGCACCACCGCGCGCGATGTGGTGCTGCATTCGTTCATCGAGCGCTACGCCCAGGCCTACGAGGCCGAGATGGATGTGTTTGTGGCCGCGATCGCCGAGGGCCAGCCGCTCGGTCCGGACTTCACCGACGGGGTCGAAGCGCTGCGGCTCGCGGTGGCGGCCGGGGAGAGCCTGCGCACCGGGCGGGTCGTCGACGTCGGCGTTTAGAGCGCACCGCGCAGCTTGAGGCGGGTTCGCGTCTCCGCGGACGACAGTACCCGCGCTCCGAGGAGCTCGACGATCCCGACGGCGCGCTCTACCAACTGGGCATTGGTCGCGAGCACACCCTTGCCGAGGTAGAGATTGTCCTCGAGGCCGACCCGCACGTTACCGCCGAGGAGCACCGCCTGAGCGACCATCGGCATCTGCGCGCGGCCGACCCCGAACGCCGACCAGTGCACATCGCGTGGCAGGGCATCGCGCATCGCCAGCATCGCCTGCGCCGTCGCGGGCGCCCCGTACCTGATGCCGAGGCACAGCTGAAACAGCGCGGGCTCGCCGATCAGACCCTCGGCAATCAGCTGCCGCGCGAGCTCGATGTGCCCGAGCTCGAACACCTCGATCTCCGGACGCACACCGCGCGAGCGGTAGTCCGCGGCGATGGCGCGCAGGTAGCGCGGCGTCGTGCCGTAGAGCGCCTCGTCGAAGTTGAGGGAGCCGCAGTCGAGGCTGCCGATCTCCGGCAGCAGCTCGGCGATGTGCGCGACGCGCTCGCGCGGGCCGACGAAGTCGGTTCCCTTGCCGAAGGCGAGCGGCGTCTCGTCCGGTCCCAGCACCAGATCACCCCCCATGCCTCCCGTGAGATTGAGGATGACCTCGGCGCTCCTGCTGCGGATCCGGTCGACGACCTCGCGATAGAGGGCCGTGGCGCGGCTCGGCGCGCCGGTTTCGGGATCGCGCACGTGGATATGTACGATGGCGGCGCCCGCGGCGTGGCTCTCGAGCGCCGCCGTCGCGATCTGCGCGGGCGTCACCGGAACGTGCGGGCTCTTTCTCACCGAATCGCCCGAGCCGGTGACGGCGCAGGTGATGAAGACCGCCTCGCTCGGCACTGCCGACCTCCGCCGCCATCAGGAGTTGAGCAGCATAGCGCCAAAGCCCTCACAATAGCCTGATCATGACCGCGAACCGCTCGGTCGGCTGGGGGATGGAAGCGCTGCCACGCATCGTGCGCGGCGAAGGGAGCTACCTCTATGACGCCGCCGGCCGGCGCTACCTCGACGGCTCAGGCGGGCCGGCCGCGTTCAGTATCGGGCACGGCAACCGCGAGGTGAACGCCGCGATCACCGCGCAGCTCGAGCAGGTCGCCTGTGGCTACCGCTATCTCTTCACCAGCGAGCCGCTCGAGGAGCTCACGAGCCTGCTGCTGTCGCTGTGCGGTCCGGCCTTCGGACAGATCGTTTACTCGGGCAGCGGCTCGGAGGCGGTGGAGTCGGCGCTGAAAGTCGCGCTGCAGTACTGGGACGCCCGCGGGTTGCCGAAGAAGAAGCACTTCATCGCGCGCGAGCGCTCCTACCATGGCAACACGCTGGGAGCCCTCTCGGTGTCGGGGTTTCTCGAGCGCCGCCGGCCGTTCGAGGGGAGCCTGCTCGATGTGTCCTTCGTGTCCGCCGCCAACGCCTATCGGCCGCTGCGCGGGCTCACGGGCGCGGCGCTCGGAGAGGCGCTCGCCGATGAGCTCGAGGCGAAGATCGAGGCCGTGGGCGCGGAGCGCGTGGCGGCCTTCATCTATGAGCCGGTGGTGGGAGCTGCGGGCGGCGCGGTGCCGGCCCCCGAGGGCTACGCGCGCGCGGTTGCGGCGATGTGTGCGCGCCACGGGGTGCTCGTGATCGCCGACGAGGTGATGTGCGGCTCGGGCCGCTGCGGCACCTGGCGCGCGCTCGAGCATGACGAGGCCGTCCCGGACATCATGGCGGTGGGCAAAGGACTCGCCGGCGGCTACATTCCGCTGGCGGCGACCATCGTGAGGCGCGAGCTCGGGGAGCGGATTCTCGCGGCGCACGGGGCCATCCTCACCGGGCACACGTACTCCGGCCACACGACCGCCTGCGCCGCCGCGCTCGCGGTCCAGCGCATCATCCGGCGCGAGGGGCTGCTCGCGCGGGTGCACTCACGCGGCGAGGCGCTGCGCGGCGAGCTGCGCAGGGCGCTCGCGCCGTTCGCGGAAGTCGGCGACGTGCGCGGCCGCGGCTATCTGATCGGGATCGAGCTCGTCGAGGACCGTGCGACCAGGCAACCCTTCCCGGCGGAGCGCGCGCTGAGCCAGGCCGTGGGCCGCCACGCGTTCGAGGACGGACTCATCGTCTATCCGTGCGCCGGCAACGTCGGCGGGGTGAGGGGTGACACCATCATCATCGCGCCGCCCTTCAATGCGAGCGAG
>DATIXU010000115.1:0-21709 GCA_035518275.1 Steroidobacteraceae bacterium | reverse complement strand
GCTGTGGCGCTTCCATCACCTGAAGACGGTCGAGCGGATCATCGGCTACAAGGCGGGCACCGGCGGCACCAGCGGCGTCTCCTACCTCGCCAAGGCGCTCGAGCTCAAGTTCTTTCCGGAGCTGTGGCAGATCCGGACCTCGATGTAGCTCCCACGGGGCATGCCTCAGGGCGTGAGCAGCCAGACATGTTCGAGGTCCAGGACGTATAGCCGCCCGGTTTGATCCACTACGACACCGAATGGGCTCTTGAAGTGAGCGGTCAGGGCGACCCACGGGCCATAGGCGCCGCCGCTGAAAGGGATCTCCTTCACCGCGTTGTTGCCGTTGTCCGCCACGAACACGTTACCGCTCGCATCCACGGCAATGCCGAAAGGGCAGTTGAGCTGTGATGCGAGAACCAGCGGAGCACCGTAGCTGCCGCCCGTAAAGGGGATCTCCAACACCCGGCCGGTCCCGCAATCGCTGACGAACGCATCGCCCTTTGCATCCACAGCGACAGCAGTGGCTTCGGATCCGATGACGGCTGCGGACCCGATGACGATCGGGGTGCCGTAGCTGCCGCTGCTGAACCGGATCTCCTTGACCCCGTCGTTGTCCGCTACAAGCAGGTCGCCGTTCGTGTCCACCGCGACGCCCAGGGCATTGGACAAGCCGGAACCCACGGCGACCGGTGCGCCATAAAGGCCCCCGCTGAAGGGGATTTCCATGATCGAGCTGCTGCTGTCCGCTACGAAAACGTCACCGTTTGCATCCGCTGCGACGCCTTGGGGAAAGCTGAACCCCGCGCCCAGAGCGACCGGAGTGCCGTAGCCGCCGCCGGCCACGGGCATCTCCTTGACAGCGTTGTTGTAGGTATCCGCGACGAACACGTTGCCCGTGACATCTATTGCAATACCCTGGGGATTATTGAATCCCGAATCCAGGGTGAGCGGGCTGCCGTAGCTGCCGCCGCTGAAGGGGATCTCCTTGACCGCGGTGTTCTGGGAGTCGCCCACGAACACGTTCCCGTGCGTGTCCAACGCAACTCCGTAGGGGAGGAAGAAGCCCGAGCCCAGGGTGACCGGGCTACCGTAACTGCCGTTGCTGTAGGGGATCTCCTTGACCGCATTGTTGTTCGTATCCGCAACGAATACGTCACCGTTCGCGTCCACCGCAACGCCATGCGGAAAAGCCAAGCCCGAGGCCGCCGTGATCGGCGCGCCGTAACCCCCGCCACTGAAAGGGATCTCCAGCAGCGGGTCATCACCGATGACGCCACTGGGATTCATGGCCGCAACGAATACGTCGCCGTTCGCGTCGACCGCCACACCCCGCGGACCGTCGAGGCCCGAGGCCAGTGTGATGGGGTTACCGTAGCTGCCGCCGCTGAAGGGGATCTTTATGACCGCAGCGAGATTCGGATCCGCCACGAACACGTTTCCACTCGCGTCCACCACGATACCGGCGGGCCCGCTGAAACCGGAACCCAGGGTGACCGGCGTGGCGTAAGCGCCGCCGCTGAAAGGGATCTCCTTGACGGCACTGTTCCCGGTGTCGGCGACGAACACGTCACCGTTCGCGTCCACCGCAACGGCGTAAGGACGCTTGAAGCCCGAGCCGAGGGTGATGGCGGGCCCGTAGCTACCGCCGCTGAAGGGTATCTCCCTGACCGCATCGTCCATAGTGTCGGCCACGAACACGTTGCCGTTCGCGTCCACGCTGACGCCGGTTGGGTAAAGGAAAATTCCCGCAATCGCCTTCTGTGTGTACGTGGGTGGAGTGAAGGGCGGGGGAGGTGAGACAGGGGTCGAGGAGGAGCCGCCGGAGCAACCGGCCAGGGTGAGAGTCGCACAACAGATGACGAATTCCAGGCGCACCCGTTGCGCACCGCCGGCAATGTTCATGGGTCAGCCCCGGGGAAAGCGGATGCGATTGCTGTTCTGCTCTTCCACTGTCAGCTTAAGGGCCGCCACATCGGAGATCAATCGGCGAGGGACAAACCAGAACCAAAATAAAGGGTCGACCTGTGAACATCACGAGAGAGCTGCGCGGCGCGCTGATCGTCTGCATCTGTCTGCTCTGCACGAGTCTCGCACGCGCGCAGGCGCCCGCGGAACTGCTGGAAATCGCTGTCCAACATGCTGTGGCGATTCACGGCCATGTGGACACACCAGAATTTCGACGCGAGCTGAAGGAAGCCTTCAAAGAAGGCGCCGCACCGCCCTGATATCCCGGTCAATAACGTCGATGCTGCTCAGTCTGATTCGGACGGGCGCAGGGACGGAGCAACTCGGGACCTCGATGCGAGGGCGGCCCGGGCGCTCGCCGCAAGACGGCTGCGCACCACCCGGTAGAGGAGCAGCAGCGCCAGGATGCCCGCGTAGATGAGCGGCTCGCGCACGTCGCGCTTCACCTGCCAGTAAAAGTGCCAGACGCCGAGGATGGCGATGACATAGATGAGGCGATGGAGCTGGGTCCAGCGTCTGCCCAGGCGGCGCATCATGCCGTTGGTCGAGGTGGCCGCCAGCGGCATGAGCAGCAGCAGCGCCGTGAAACCGATGGTGATGTAGGGGCGCTTGGCGATGTCGGCGCCGAGCGTGGACCAGTTGAGCTCGAGATCGAGCACAACGTACACCGCGAAGTGCATCACGGCGTAGAAGAAGGCGAAGAGTCCCAGCATGCGGCGCAGCCGCAGCAGCTGCGGCAGGCCGAGGATGTTCCTGACCGGCGTGACGGCGAGGGTCAGCAACAGGAGGTTGAGCGCGGTCTTGCCGCATTCGTGCTCGAGCTCCTTGACGGGATCCGCGCCGAGACTCGCCCCGAACCAGCCGAAGGCACCGCACGCCAGCCACACGAGTGGCGCCAGCCCGGCCACGAACACCAGCGGCTTGTAGACGTAGCGGTAACGCTCAGTGACGTTCAACGCGGGAAGGCTCAGAAGTAGCGCCTGAGATCCATGCCCTGATAGAGCGAGGCCACCTCAGCGGCATAGCCGTTGAAGAGCAGCGTCGGCCGGCGTGCGGCGAGGAACGGTGCGCCGATGCGACGCTCGGTCGCCTGGCTCCAGCGCGGATGGTCGACTTCCGGATTGACGTTGGCGTAGAAGCCGTACTCGTGGGGAGCTGCGACGTTCCACGCGGTCCGTGGCTGGCTCTCGCTGAAGCGGATCCTCACGATCGACTTGATGCTCTTGAAGCCGTACTTCCACGGCACGATGAGGCGCAGCGGTGCTCCGTCCTGGTTCGGCAGCACCCTGCCGTAGAGGCCCACTACCATGAGGGTGAGCGGGTGCATGGCCTCGTCCATGCGCAGGCCCTCGACGTACGGCCAGTCGAGCACGGAGAAGCGCTGACCGGGCATCTGCCGCGGGTCGTAGAGGGTCGTGAACTCGACGTACTTCGCGCGCGAGGTCGGCTTGAAGCGTGCGAGGAGTGATGACAGCGGGAATCCGACCCAGGGGACGACCAGGGACCAGGCCTCGACGCAGCGAAAGCGGTAGATGCGCTCCTCGAGCGACTGTCCCTTGAGGATGTCCTCGAGCGTGAAGCTGCCGCGCACCTCGGCCTCGCCGTCGATCGTGACGTTCCACGGGCGGGTGCGGAACGAGCGGGCGTTCTCGCTCGGATCTTGTTTGTCGGTGCCGAACTCGTAGTAGTTGTTGTAGGTGGTGATTTCTGCGTACTTGTTCGGGGCCTCGCTCACGGAGTAGCGCGGATTCGCCGTATAGGCGAGCGGAGCCGCGTCCGTCGGCGGGCCCTCGGCCGCTTCGGCCGGACGCGTCAGGCTGCTCACACCGACGGCGAGTGCCCCGGTGAGCAGCGCACGGCGGCTGAAATAGACCTCCGGGGGCGTGATCTCGGACGGGGCGATGCGCGGCACACGCGTGAGCATTAGGTACCTCCGCGGAAGTAGACCGGCGTCAGGCCAAAAAGGTTACACCCTTTAGGGGCCCTCAACCCGGTATCAGCGCCACGTAACGCAGGTCAGACCCAGCCGCTCCGCCGCGTGGCGGGTACCCGGGCTGCCGTTCACCAGCACACCCCGGTCGGCGGCGCACAGGTGCCCGAGGTCGCTGCGGGCGTTGCCATAGGCCGTCACCTCGAGCCCCGGATGTCTCCCGCGAAGCTCCTTGAGAGCGCGTGCCTTCTCGGCGCCGCGGCAGTTGGGCCCGGCCAGGGCTCCGTCCAGGCTGTCGCCCCGCCAGCGCAGCGGCGTGCAGATCACCTCGGCGAACCCGAGCGCACGGGCAATCGCTGGCACATAGAGATCCACGCTCGCGCTCATGAGCACCAGGAGATCCCCCTGCGTCCGGTGACGGGCGATGCATGCGAGCGCGTCCGGCCACACGCCGCGCGCGAGGAGGCGCGGCACGAAGCGCGCCGTCCAGGAGTCGAGCAGCGCGCGGCTGCAGCCGCCGAGCGCAGCAGTGATGAAGGCTGCCTTGAGGTCGCCGCGATCGCGGTGGCGCGCGAAGCGCAGCAGCGCCGGCAGCATCGCGACGAGTCGCGCTGCGCGTGCCGGGTGACGGTGCAGGAAGTGATGCACGTAGGGCCAGAGCGTGTCATGCCGCGTGATCGTACCGTCGAGGTCGAAGACGGCAATGCCGTGGGCGCCGCCGGCGCTTGCGCCGGCGGCGGCTGTTTGCGTGCCTGCAGGCGTCGACAGGCCGGATTACCCGCCCGAGCCGGGGTTGGCGAGTTGCCGCAGGACGTACGGCAGGATGCCACCGTGCCGGTAGTACTCGCGCTCCTTGGGCGTGTCGATGCGTACCCGGGCGGTGAATTGCTTTGGCTGGCCGCCGGGCGGGGTCGCCGTGACGGTGACCTCGCGCGCATCGCCGCACCCCAGGCCCGTGATGACGAACACCTCGCGGCCGGTGAGACCCAGCGAGGCGACGTTCTGCCCCGGCTGGAACTGCAGCGGCGCGACGCCCATGCCGATGAGATTCGAGCGGTGAATGCGCTCGAAGCTCTCGGCGATGACCGCCTTCACGCCGAGCAGCATCGTGCCCTTGGCGGCCCAGTCGCGCGAGGAGCCGGTGCCGTACTCGCGCCCGGCCAGCACCACGAGCGGCGTGCCCTCGCCCTTGTAGCGCATCGCCACGTCGTAGATCGAGCCCTGATCGCCGTCGGGCAGGTGGACCGAGACCCCGCCCTCGACGCCCGGCACCATGAGGTTGCGCAGCCGGATGTTGGCGAAGGTGCCGCGCATCATGACTTCGTGATTGCCGCGCCGTGCGCCGTAGGAATTAAAGTCCTTCGGCTGCACGCCCTGATCCATGAGGTACTTTGCCGCCGGGCTCGAGCGCGAGATGTTGCCTGCCGGCGAGATGTGGTCGGTGGTGACCGAGTCGCCGAGCACCGCGAGCGCGCGCGCGCCCTTGACGTCGGCGAGCGGCGGCGGCGTCATGGTCATGCGATCGAAGTAGGGCGGATTCTTCACGTAGGTCGATTTCTCGTCCCAGGCGTAGCGCTTGCCCGCCGGTACCTGGATGCCAGCCCAGTTCTCATCGCCCTGGAACACGCTCGCGTAGCTCTGGCGGAACATCTGCGAGTCGATCGAGCGCTTCAGAGTCTCCTGGACCTCGGCGTCGCTCGGCCAGATATCGGCGAGGCGCACGGGCTTGCCGTCGCGGTCAGTGCCGAGCGGCTCGGTGGTGAGATCCACATCGAGGGATCCGGCGAGCGCGTAGGCCACTACCAGCGGCGGTGAGGCGAGGAAGTTCATGCGCACCTCGGGGTGCACGCGGCCCTCGAAGTTGCGGTTGCCGGAAAGCACCGAGCAGGCAGTCAGGTCGCCCTGTTTCACGGCGGCGGAGATTTCGGGCTTGAGGGGGCCGCTGTTTCCAATGCAGTTGTGCACACAAACAGTGCCTGCGACGAAGGCGTGCAGATCGTGCACCGCGATGTCGAATACCGGCCGCGTGCCGGCCTCGCGGACATCGGCGACCTGCAGTGAGAAGGTGGGCAGCGTCAGAGCATCCTTGTCAACGCAATAGCGCTTCGACGTATCACCGGCCTCCCGCGGCTGCAGCCGCGCGAACCAATCCCGCGCGCCGATCTCGCGCATGAGCTCGACCGGGGAGGGGAACTGATAGCTTTCGCGGTGCAGCGGTTTGAACCGCCCCTCGGCCCGGGGCAGGCGATCAAAGCGATCGCATCCCTCGAGGAGCGAGTAGTGAGGATGGATTGGGGTCTCGAGCGTCATCAGCTCCGCGGCGGCCCGGCGGCGTGTCTGGTGGAAGCTGAAGCTGTAGTTCTGGCTCAGCGCCTCGAGGCGGTCGGCCATCCACAGGCGTTGCCGGTTGATGGTGTCGATGGTGCGCCAGTACACGGCGGCCGCGCTCGCCCGCAGCGTCTTGTCGACGCAGTACCGGAAACCCACGCGCTCGACGAATGACAGCCCCTCGGGTAGGGCCAGGCGCACTTCGATCCGCGGGGCGCCGTCGCGAGCGACGGCATAACTCGAGGCGGACGATCGGGCGGGATAGCTGTAAATCCGGGCTCCCCGGGCTTTCACTCCGCAGCGCACCAGGAGGTCGATGATCTGTTGCATCACCGCCCGGAGCTGGTGCACATGCGCGGGCTTCGCGCTCTGGGAGTATGCCGGGGGTATGAGGACCGCACTGTCCTCGGCCGGACGCTGGCGCTTCAGGACTGGTGCGTGCCCATCGGCGCCGAAGAGACCCCCGAGGAACTCGCGCACGACCGCGACCGGACAGTCCGGCTGCAGGACGAACTCGGGCAGAGCAGGGGGTTGATGAATGCGCTGTCCGACGCGCACCCCCGGCAGGGAGGCAATCGCTGCAGTCAGCTCCGTCGGAAGCGCGATCGACCACTTGCGCTCGTCGTAGCGATTGGCGGCCGGTCGCTTGCCGGTGAGCCGCTCGATGTCGCTCAGGACCGCTTCGCGGTCGAGTGCCTGGCCGACGTTCATCCGGCCCTGGCCGGCAACGCTGATCGAGCCGTCGCTGATCAGATGACCGACCAGGCGCGCAAAGGCGAGGGTTCGCGCGCGCTCGTGCTCGTCTGCGAGGCCGGAGCGGAATCCTCCGGCGCAGAGCTCGTAACCGGCTTCGTCGGCGGCGGGCTCATCGAGCGGAGCCTCGAGGCCCATGACGAGGCGATCGCGTCCTTTGACGAGCGCATCGGCCCGTACCCAACGTCCATCAGCCCGCAGCAGCTTGTGATCGGGTGTGCAGACGAGCCTGCGGCCATCCTGCAGGACCAGCGAGATGCACTCGCGCTCCCCCTGGACCATCGTCTCGGTCTGCACCGCGACGCCGAGTCTGCCAGCCTCCGTCGGGCCGAAGACCTTGATGCCGCCCGCCTCCGGCATCCGCTCGATCCGGCGGCTCGTGCCGTTGGCAAGCAGGACCGGGGTGCCGGCGCTGATACACGTCGTGCATCCGTATCCCACCAGATCAAACCCCACCGCCGCGAGGTCATCGAGCACGCCGGCCTTCTTGAAGTAGTCGGTCACCACGCGCGAGCCGGGCGCGAGACTCGTCTTCACCCACGGTTTGGCGGCGAGGCCGCGCGCGCGCGCCTTGCGCGCCAGCAGTCCCGCGCCGAGCATGACCGAGGGGTTGGAGGTGTTGGTGCAGCTGGTGATCGCGGCGATCAGGACCGCGCCATCCTTCAGCTCTACGTTCTGTCCGTTGAGCGTCGCGGGCGCGGCGCCGCTGCCGCTCTTGCGCGCGGCCCGCTCCTCGGCGGCCTGCCTGGCGCTCGCCTCGTACACCTTCTTGGCGCTCTTCAAGGGCACGCGGTCCTGCGGGCGCTTGGGCCCGGCGAGGCTCGGCTCCACCTTGCTCAAATCGAGCTCCAGCTCGTCGGTGTAACGGGCGGGGCTGGCGCCCGGGTTGCGCCACATGCCCTGCGCACGCGCGTAAGTGCCGACGAGCTCGATGCGCTCGCGTGGCCGCCCCGAGAGCTCGAGATAGCGGATCGTCTCCGCGTCGACCGGGAAGATACCGCAGGTGCTGCCGTACTCCGGCGCCATGTTGGCGATGGTCGCGCGGTCGGCGAGCGGCAGATTCGCCAGTCCGTCGCCGAAGTACTCGACGAACTTATCGACCACTCCCTTCTTGCGCAGCATCTCGGTGACCGTCAGCACCAGGTCGGTGGCCGTGGCGCCCGGCTGCAAGCGCCCCTCGAGACGGAAGCCGATGACCTGCGGAATGAGCATGGTCACGGGCTGCCCGAGCATGGCCGCTTCCGCCTCGATGCCGCCCACGCCCCAGCCGAGGACGCCGAGCCCGTTGATCATCGTGGTGTGCGAGTCGGTGCCGACCAGAGTGTCAGGATAGGCGCGGCGAGTGCCGTCGGACTCGGCGTCGAAGATCACGCGTCCGAGAAACTCGAGATTCACCTGGTGCACGATGCCGGTGTTGGGCGGCACCACCGCGAAGTTGCGGAACGCCGTCTGACCCCAGCGCAGGAACGCATAGCGCTCCTTGTTGCGGCTGAACTCGATGGCCGTGTTGGCGGCGAGCGCGCCGGGCGTGCCGTACTCATCGACCTGCACCGAGTGATCGATGACGAGCTCGGCGGGGTTCAGGGGGTTGACGCGCTCGGCGTCACCGCCGAGCCGGACGATGGCGTCGCGCATCGCCGCGAGGTCGACGATGCACGGCACGCCGGTGAAGTCCTGGAGAATGACGCGTGCCGGGGTGAAGGCGATCTCGTGCGCCGGCGCCGCCGCCGGGTCCCACTCGAGCAGTGCCTCGATATCGGCGCGCGTGACGCTGACCCCGTCCTCGCAGCGCAGCAGGTTCTCGAGGAGGATCTTGAGCGAGTAGGGGAGGCGCGCGACCTTGTCCTGCGGCAGGGCGGCGAGACTCCATATCTCGTACGTGCGCTCGCCGACCTTGAGCGTGGAGCGCGCCCGGAAGCTGTTCGTCATGTCTGTCTCCGCTGGCTGCGGGAATTATATCTCGGGGGCGGCCCGCGGCCGCCCCCTCGCCCTCAGGCGGCGGCGGACCGGGTGAGGGGCGGTGCCACCAGCTCGATGACGCCCCCGCCGATACAACGGTCGCCCTCGTAGGCCACCGCATATTGCCCGGGAGTGACGGCGCGCTGCGGCTCGGCGAACTCGAGGTGCGCCGTGCCGTCGGCCCGCGGCGTCAGGAGCGCGCGCTGGTCGGCCTGGCGGTAGCGGACTTTGACCGCGCAGCGCAGGGGGCCCGCGGGCGGCGGGGAGCAGAGCCAATGCCATCGCCCGGTGGTAAGCGCCGTACTCGAGAGCAGCGGATGATCGTGCCCCTGAACGACGATGAGGGCATTGCGCGAGGGGTCCTTGGCGGCGACATACCAGGGCTGCTCCGCATGGCCGGCGCGGCCGCCGAGCCCGAGGCCCCCGCGCTGCCCCAGGGTGTAGAAGGCGAGGCCGTCATGGGTGCCGAGCCGCTCGCCGTCCGGCGATTCGATCGGTCCGGGGACGCGCGGCAGATAGCGCTCGAGAAACTCGCGAAACGGCCGCTCGCCGATGAAGCAGATACCGGTGCTGTCCGGCTTGTCGAAGACCGGCAGCCCCGCGCGCCGCGCGCGCTCGCGCACCGCGCGCTTCTCGAGCGCGCCGAGCGGCATCAGGCTCTGCGCGAGCTCGGCCGGTGCCACCGCGTGCAGGAAATAGCTCTGGTCCTTGGTGGCATCGCGCGCCTTGTGCAGCTCGATGCCTCCACGTCCCTCGATGAGGCAGGCGTAGTGTCCGGTGGCGAGGCGGGTGGCACCCAGGCGCCGCGCATACTCGAGCGCCACGCCGAACTTGATCTCGCGGTTGCAGAGCACGTCGGGATTGGGGGTGCGGCCGGCGCGGTGCTCGGCGAGAAAATGCCCGAACACCCGTGCGCGGTACTCGGCTGCGAAGCTCACGCGGTGCAGCGGGATCCCGAGCCGCTCCGCGACCGTACGCGCGTCCTGGAAATCCTGGGCGGCGGTGCACCAGATGTCGTCGGCCGACTCGTCCCAGTTGCTCATGAAGAGCCCCTGGACCTCGAATCCCTGCTCCTTCAGGAGGAGTGCCGCGAATGCGGAGTCGACGCCGCCCGAGAGAGCGACGATGACGCGGGAGGTATTGGGCGGGGCGGCAGGCATCGGCGAATTCTACCGCGCGCCCGGCGCGGTCGCCGCCCCTGGTGAGCTTCAGCCGCGGCGTGCGGCGCGCAGCCCGTGCTCGGCCGCGCTGGCATTCCAGACCTGGTCGAACTCCTGCAGATAAGCGCGCGCGGCCTGCACGTTGTTGATGTCGGCGACGCCGTCCCAGGTATCGGCGCGCAGCCGATAGACGATGGCGCGGTCGTCGGCGATCAGATAGGCCGAGGCGCGCTGCGGCGCCTGTGCGGCGACGTAGCGGATGTCGATGCAGCTCGAGAGACGGCGCCCCATGGCGACGAAGCGGTTGCTGTCGCGCATCACGCGCGTCGGCTCGGCGAGCAGCACGCGCACCTTGGAGAAGCTGCGCGTCAGCACGAAATGCTTGATGACCTCGAGGAACGGAGTCTGGTCGTAGAGATCGGGCTCGAGGTCCGGGGTATAGATAGAGATGAGTCGCTGCGCCGTGGCGGCGATCTCGTTGACCGCGGCACGCACCTCGGCGAGGGTGGTGAGGACGGTGAGGGTTTCGGCGTCCCGGTGGCGCCGGGAGCTCTGGCCGCTGTCCGAGGACATCGACTCCGATGCGTAGCGCGCGTTCGCGAGCTGCGCCCAGCCGTTCTTGAGATCGAGCTCCCCGGAAATTGCCACGAGTGGCACCCACCCCTTCCCCGCACGGTGTGCAGGTTGCAGGAGATCTTAGTGAGCGCTCGCGTATTTACATTGTCGAACCGGTCACGCTTTGACCGGCCCGCGCCCCCGGAGTAAGTCAAAAGCGCGGCGCAGTTCGCATTTGGAACGCGGTTATGTCGTATCCCGGCGACAGTTTTGCGGATACGGTTCCGCTCGAGATCTTTCAGATGCCCCGGGCGAGGGCCCCGGCCAGACCGACGTAGTCGGCGGGCTTGAGCGCGCGCAGGCGCGCTTTGTCCGCCGCGGGCAGCGGCAGGCCGTCGATGAATTCGTCGAGCGCGCGCGCATCGATGGCCCGGCCGCGGCTGAAATCCTTGAGCCGCTCGTAGCCTCCCGGAACGCCGGCGGCGCGCAGCGCGGTTTGCACGACCTCCGCGAGCACTTCCCAGGAGTCCGCCAGATCGCTCGTCATGCGCTCGGAATCCGCCTCGACGCGCGCGAGTCCCCGCCCGAGCGCGCTCCAGGCGATGAGCGTGTGCCCGAGCGCAACGCCGAGATTGCGCAGCACGGTCGAGTCGGTGAGGTCGCGCTGCCAGCGCGACACCGGCAGCTTCTCCGCGAAGTGGCGCAGCAGCGCGTTGGCGAGCCCGAGATTTCCCTCGGCATTCTCGAAATCGATCGGATTCACCTTGTGCGGCATGGTGGAGGAGCCGACTTCGCCCGCCACCATGCGCTGGCGCAGATAGCCGAGCGAGACGTAGCCCCACATGTCGCGGGCGAGATCGATCAGCACCACGTTGGCCGCGGCGAGCGCGTCGCAGTACTCGGCGATCCAGTCGTGGGGCTCGATCTGAGTGGTGTAGGGGTTGTACTCGAGCCCGAGCGATTCCACGAAGGCGCGCGCCACCGCCGGCCAGTCGACCGCGGGCAGCGTCGCGGCGTGCGCATTGAAATTGCCGACCGCGCCGTTCCACTTTCCGAGAATGGCGACCGCGGCCCAGCGCGCGTCCGCGCGCATCAGACGCGCCGCGAAGTTGGCGAGCTCCTTGCCGAGAGTGGTGGGGCTCGCGGCCTGTCCGTGGGTGCGCGCCAGCATGGCGCTGTCCGCGTAGCGGTGCGCGAGCGCCACCAGCTCGTCGATGCGCGCCCTGAGGACGCCGGCGAGGAGCTTGCGGGCGCCCTGCAGGAGCCGTGCATAGGCGAGGTTGTTGATGTCCTCGGAGGTGCAGCCGAAGTGCACCAGCTCGAGAGTGGCCGGCGAGGCACCGGCGGCCGCGAGCTGCTCACGCACGTAGTACTCGACCGCCTTGACGTCGTGATTGATGCGCGCCTCGATGGCCTTGACGGCGGGCGCCGCCCCCTCCTCGGGCGCCGCCGCGAGCTGCTCAGCGCGCTTGCGCACCGCCGCGCTCAGCTTCGCCCCCGGCAGTTGCGGCACCGCGGCGGTCAGCCGCAGCAGCCACTGCGCCTCGACGCGTACGCGCTCGCGGATCAGCGCCGCTTCCGAGAGCAGCGCACGCAATGGCGCCGCCGCGCCGGCGTAGCGTCCGTCTACGGGTGAGAGCGCCTCGAGTGGGCCGACGGCGTCGCTGGAGCTTGCGGGCATGCGTTATCATCATAACGCATACGGCGGAGTGCACTCATGACGACTTCCTTCCGGGTCGAGCGCGATAGCATGGGCGAGCTCAAGGTGCCTGCGGACGCGCTGTGGGGCGCGCACACCCAGCGCGCCGTGGACAACTTTCCGGTGAGCGGCCTGACCATGCCGCGCGGCTTCATCGCCGCGCTGGCACTGGTCAAGCAGGCGGCCGCGCGCGCCAACCGCCGCCTGAAGCTCCTCGAACCGAAGGTGGCCGAGGCGGTGGAGGCGGCCGCCGCCGAGGTTGCCACGGGCAAGTACGACGCGCACTTCCCCATCGACGTGTTCCAGACCGGCTCCGGAACCAGCACCAACATGAACGCCAACGAGGTGATCGCCGCGCTGGCGAGCGCGCGCCTGAAGAGCGCCGTGCACCCCAATGACCAGGTCAACATGGGGCAGAGCAGCAACGACTCGATTCCGACCGCCATCCACGTGAGCGCCGCCCTCGCCGTGCGGCAGGCGCTCGTGCCGGCGCTCACGCATCTGCGCGACGTGCTCACGAGGCGCGAGCGCGAGCTCGCCGACACCGTCACTACCGGCCGTACCCATCTGATGGACGCCATGCCGGTGACGCTCGGGCAGGAGCTCTCGGGCTGGCGCACCCAGATCGAGAACGGCCTGGCGCGATTGCGCTCGGTGGAGCCGCGGCTGCTGGCGCTCGCCCAGGGCGGCACTGCGGTGGGCACCGGTATCAACGCGCATCCGGAGTTCGGGCTGCGCTTCTGCGAGGAGCTCGCCACGATCACCGGCGTCGCGTTCGCGCCGGCGGCCAACTACTTCGAGGCGCTGTCGGCCCAGGACACGGCGGTGGAGCTCTCCGGTCAGCTCAAGGTGATCGCCGTGAGCCTGATGAAGATCGCCAACGACCTGCGCCTCATGAACAGCGGGCCGCTCGCCGGCCTCGGCGAGATCTCGCTGCCGGCGCTGCAGGCCGGCAGCAGCATCATGCCCGGCAAGGTGAATCCGGTGATCCCGGAAGCCACCACCATGGTGGCGGCGCAGGTGATCGGCAACGACACCACCATCACGATCGCCGGGCAGTCGGGCAACTTCCAGCTGAACGTCATGCTGCCGGTCATCGCGCACAACCTGCTCGAGAGCATCTCGCTGCTCGCCAATGTATCGCGGCTGCTCGCCGACCGCGCGATCGCCGGATTCAAGGTGAACCAGGCGCGCATCGCCGAGGCGCTCGATCGCAACCCGATCCTGGTGACGGCGCTCAACCCGGTGATCGGCTACGAGAAGGGTGCGGCGATCGCCAAGGCGGCGTACGCGCAGGGCCGCCCGATCCGCGAGGTCGCCCGGGAGATGACGCAGCTTCCGGCCGCGGAGCTCGACAAGCTCCTCGACCCCGCGGAGCTGACCCGCGGCGGCATCAAGGGCGGCACGAGCGGTGGTGGCTGAGAGACCGGAAGGCGCCGCGGGGCAACGCGACTGGGCGGCGATCATTCGCGCCAGGCTGGCCGACACGGTGCCGCGTCACGATGCCGCGGACTGGATCCTGCCGGGACTGTCACTGGTGGACAGCGAGATCTACCGGCGCTCGCTGCCTGCTGCGCCGACGCCGGCCGCGGTGTTGATTCCACTCATCGAGCGGCAGCGGACCACTGTGCTCCTGACCGAGCGCTCCGCGCGGCTGCGCACCCACGCCGGACAGGTGAGTTTTCCCGGAGGCCGCATCGAGGCGAGCGATCCCGGCCCGGCGGCCGCGGCGTTGCGTGAGGCGCGCGAGGAGATCGGACTGGACGCGGGGCTGGTGTCGGTGGCCGGCTACCTTCCGGACCACATCGTCATCACGGGCTTTCGCATCACGCCGGTCGTCGGCTTCGTGCGGGAGGGGTTCACGCTCCTGCCGGACCACAAGGAAGTGCAGGGGACCTTCGAAGTGCCGCTCGAGTATATCTTCGATGCGGCCAACTTCCGCCGGGAGCGCCGCCGCCTCATCCGCAGCGGCGAAGAGGTCGAGTTCTGGGACATCCCCTTCGCGGGGCACACCATCTGGGGCGCGACCGCCGGGATGCTGCTGACGCTCTATCGCCTGTGCGTCGGTCCGCTGCCGTTCGAGCACGCCGCCCGATGAGCGATTCGCAACGCGCGCTCGAGGCACTCCTCACGCTGATGGCGCGGCTGCGCGATCCGCAGCGCGGCTGCCCCTGGGACCTGAAGCAGACCTTCGAGACCATCGCGCCCTATACCATCGAAGAGGCCTACGAGGTCGCCGACGCGATCGAGCGCGGCGAGCATCAGCGGCTGCGCGATGAGCTCGGGGATCTGCTCTTCCAGGTCGTGTTTCACGCCCGCATGGCCGAGGAGCGCGGCTGGTTCGACTTCGCGGAGGTCGCCGAGTCCATTCATGGCAAGCTCGTGCGGCGTCATCCGCATGTATTCGCCGGCGCCAGCATCGAGCCGCAGCATCTGCCGCGGGAGTGGGAGGCACAGAAAGCACGCGAGCGTGAGCAGGCGGCCGGCGCCGACGGTGAGCGCGGCACGCTGGCGGGAGTGCCCAGGGCGCTTCCCGCACTGGTACGCGCGGCGAAGCTCGGGCGCCGTGCGGCGCGCGTCGGCTTCGACTGGCCGGATGCCGCTGGCGTGCGCGCCAAGGTCGACGAGGAGCTCGGCGAGTTGGATGCAGCACTCGCGGCGGGCGGCGAGCCGGCGGGGGGCGGCGCCGGCGGGGACGTGGCCGCCGAGCTCGGCGATCTCCTCTTTGCGGTCGTCAACCTGAGCCGCCACCTGGAGCTGGATGCGGAGGCGGCGCTGCGCAACGCGAATGCGAAGTTCGAGCGCCGCTTCGGCAACATGGAACGGCTCGCGGCCGAGCGCGGGCTGGTGCTCGAGCGGCTGTCGGCGGCGCAGTGGGATGAGCTCTGGACGGAGACGAAGCTGAACGGCGGCTGAAGCGAGCGAGGCGCGCAGCCGAGGTGCGACCAGGGCAGCGGATGCGTTAGGCTTGCCGGAGCCATGAACGTGCGACGATTCATCGGGCTTGCCCTGCTGTTGACGGGCCCGGGCGCTGCGGGGGCCGCGAGCGCCGCATCACCCTCCGCACCGTCCGCCCCACCTGAGCCGGCGGTGATCGTGCTGACTGCGGCCTCGATGAGCATGGACCAGGCGGTGAAGCTGGCCGAGGAACGTTTCCATGCGCGGGTCGTCAAGGCCGGCACGGAGCAGGAGAACGGCCGCACCGTTTACGTGCTGCGGCTCCTCAACGAGGCGGGGCGCGTGTGGACGGTACGCGTGGACGCGGCGAGCGGCGTGTTCCTCTGACACATCCCGTACTGAGGGGGAGGCATGCGAGTGCTGGTGGTCGAGGACGAGGCGGCGCTGCGCGAGACGCTCAAGACGCGGCTCGCCGCGGCGGGCTTCACCGTGGATGAGGCTGCCGACGGCAACGAGGGTCTGTTCGCCGGGAGCGAGTATCCGCTCGACGTCGCCATCGTCGACCTGGGGCTTCCCGGCCTCGGCGGGCTCGAAGTGATCCGCCGCCTGCGCGCGGCGCGCAAGACTTACCCGATCCTGATCCTCACCGCACGCGACAACTGGCAGGACAAGGTCGAGGGACTGCAGGCCGGGGCGGACGACTATGTCGCCAAGCCCTTTCACTTCGAGGAGGTGCTGGCGCGGGTGCAGGCGCTGCTGCGCCGTTCGGGTGGCTGGGCGAGCCCCTTGCTCCGCTGCGGACCGGTCGAGCTCGATACGCGCGCACAGACGGTGCGCGTGAGCGGCGCCGCCATCGAGCTGACGACCTTCGAGTACCGGATTCTCGAGCACCTGATGCTGCGGGCCGGAGACGTGATCTCCAAGACCGAGCTCACCGAGCGGTTGTACGACCAGGATTTCGAGCGCGACAGCAATGTGATCGAGGTGCTGGTGGGGCGGCTGCGCCGCAAGCTCGACCCGCAGGAGGAGCTCAAGCCCATCGAGACGCTGCGCGGCCGCGGCTATCGCTTTGCGCTGCCGCGCGATCCGGCGTCCTAGCACCGTACTCGTGCACTCGCTCAGCCGGCGGCTGCTCCTGTCGATCGCCCTGCCGCTGGCGCTGTTCTCCGGCGTCATGATCTGGGTGCTGGACTCGGGCTTCCGCGCGCTCTCGGAGCGCTCGCTCGAGGAGCAGCTCGACCGGCAGATGGTGGCGCTGATCGCGGCGGCCGAGCCGCAGCCGGACGGCAGCTACGCGCCCGCACCGCAATCTCTCGATACGCGCCTCGCGACGCCCCACTCGGGGCTGTACGCGCAGATCCGGTCCCTGCATCACGAGTGGCGCTCGCCGTCCATGGCAGGGCTCACGGGCGGTTTCGGACCGCTGCTGAAACTCGGCGCCCGCAGCGTCAGCTTCGCGAGCTTCGGCAGCCGCTACCGCGTCGCCATCGAGAGCCGAGCCATTCAGTTCGCCGATGATCCGCAGGAGCCGCAGGGGTTCACCTTCAGCGTCGCGGTGAGCCTCACTCCCTTCGAGGAGCAGCTGTCGCGATTCCGCCAGGAGCTGATCGGCTGGTTCGTCGGCCTGACCGTGTTGCTGCTCGCCGTGCTGGCGGCGCTGCTGCGCTGGGTGCTGGCGCCGGTGCGCCGCATGGAGCGGGAGATCCACGAGGTGGAAGAGGGGCGAAGTGACACGATCGGCAGCGGCTATCCCCGCGAGCTCTCGGGCGTCGCGATGAACCTCAACACGCTGCTCGCGGGGGAGCGCAAGCGCGTGGCGCGCTACCGCGACACCCTCGGCAACCTGGCGCACAGCCTGAAGACCCCCCTCGCTGTCATGCGGGCGGTGCTCCCGGGCAGTGAGCGCAGCGGCACCATCAGCACCGAGATCGACCGGATGACCGGGATCATCGAGCATCAGATGAACCGCGCCGCCGCCTCCGGCGGGGCGCTCATCGGACAGGCGCCGGTCGATCTCGCAACGGTCGGGGCCGAGCTGCGCGCGGCGCTGCTGCGGGTGTACGGGCACAAGGATCTCTCGCTCGAGCTCGACGTCGCGCCGGCAAGCCTGTTCGTGGGCGACCGTGGGGATGTCACCGAGATGATCGGCAACCTGCTCGACAACGCCTGCAAGTGGTGCCGCGGCCGCGTGCGCCTGACCACCCGAAACGACGAGTTGGCGCCTGTGCGCCAGAAGCTCGTCGTGTCCGTCGAGGACGACGGCCCCGGGATCGCCGCCGAGGACCGCCCGCGTGTGCTGCAGCGCGGAGTGCGCGCCGACGAGAACGTCCCGGGGCACGGGCTCGGGCTCGCCATGGTGCGAGACACGGTCGATCTTTACGGCGGACGGCTCGAGGTGGATGAGTCGCCGCTCGGCGGTGCACGCTTCTCGCTGCATCTGCCGGGGCGGTGAGGGCGGCGGCGGCCGCCGCGCGCCCAACCGCCGCGCTACTCGACCTTGAACTCTATGCCCTGCGCGAGCGGGAGCTCGCGGCTCCAGTTGACGGTGTTGGTCTGGCGGCGCATGTAGGCCTTCCAGGCGTCCGATCCCGACTCGCGGCCGCCGCCGGTATCCTTCTCGCCGCCGAAGGCGCCGCCGATCTCCGCCCCCGAAGTGCCGAGGTTGACGTTGGCGATGCCGCAGTCGCTCCCCGCGGCGGAGAGAAATGCCTCCGCACTCTGCAGCCGGTCGGTGAAGATCGCCGACGACAGGCCGTGGGCGGAGGCGTTCTGCGCCGCGATGGCCGCGGCGAGTGACTCGACCTGGATGAGATACAGCACCGGCGCAAAGGTCTCGGTCTGCACGATCGGCCACTCGTTGCGGGCGCGCACGATGGCGGGCTCGACGAAGTTCCCATCGCCCTTGATGGCCTTGCCGCCGTAGAGCAGCTCGCCGCCCGCCGCCTGAGCGGCGCTGATCGCGGCCTGGTAGCCCGCGACCGCTTTGGCATCGATCAGCGGCCCCATCAGGGTTCCCGGCGCGAGCGGATCACCGATGCGCACCTGCCTGTAGGCGTGGATGAGGCGCTTCTCGAGCTCCGCCGCGATGGCCTTATGAGCAAGCACGCGCCGTGTGGACGTGCAGCGCTGCCCGGCGGTGCCGACCGCGCCGAACACGATCGAGGGCACGGCGAGGTCGAGATTCGCGGTCTCATCCACGATCACTGCGTTGTTGCCGCCGAGCTCGAGCAGGCTCTTGCCGAGCCGTGCCGCGACGCGCTCGCCGACTTTGCGCCCCACCTCGGTCGAGCCGGTGAAGGAGATGAGCGCGACGCGCCGGTCCTCGACGAAGCGGGTCGCGAGTCCCGTGCCGCCGTCGATGAAGATCTGAAAGACCGCCGGCAGGCCGGCGGCCTTCATCACGCGGTTGCAGACCTGCTGAACCGCGAGCGCGCTCAAGGGGGTCTTGTGGGAAGGCTTCCAGACGCAGGCGTTGCCGCAGATCGCGCCGAGCAGGGCGTTCCAGGCCCACACCGCCACCGGGAAGTTGAACGCGGAGATGATGCCGACGACGCCGAGCGGGTGCCATTGCTCGCTCATGCGATGGCGCGGGCGCTCGGAGTGCATCGAGAGTCCGTAGAGCATGCGCGACTGGCCGAGGGCGAAGTCGGCGATGTCGATCATCTCCTGAACTTCGCCCAGGCCCTCGGCGAGGATCTTGCCGTTCTCGAGCGAGACCAGCGTGCCGAGGTCGGCCTTGTACTTGCGCAGCTCCTCCCCGAGGAGCCGCACCGCCTCGCCGCGCTTCGGAGCCGGAACCTCGCGCCAGGCGCTCGCGGCCTCGACTGCGCTCGTGATGACGCTCTCGTAGTCCGCCTCGGTCGAGGGGCGTACCTGTGCGATCAGCGCGCCGCTCGCCGGGTTCTTCACGTTGAGGAGCGGCGCCTCGGTGCTCTTCGACCAGCCGTGTCGTCCGGACCAGGTACCGGAGTTCACCGCCGCGAGCCCGAGTCGCGCCAGCAGCGCGTTGACGTCGACGGCGCTCATCGCACGGCTGCCCGGCGATGGCGCTGATGGCCGCTCTTGCCGGCCACGATCAACTCGCCCGAGACGTGCTTGGTGCCACCGGGCGCGTAGTAGCGGCCGAAGCGGTTCGCGACGATGTCGGTGAGGCGGAACTGCTCCTGAGCGACGAAGCCGTGATAGCGGGCCGGGTGCGCCAGGACCAGGTCGACCACGGCGGCGATGCCGGCGGCCGTCGAGACCTGGATCGCGGACCACAGCCGTCCGGCGATCACCTGCGGATAGATCTTGTTGACGTAGTTTTCCTCCCGCAGCTGCCCGTCCTGCTTGCCGGTCACCGCGGCATAGACGATCACCACGTCCTGGAGTGTCTGCGGCACGGCGTTCTCGAGGATGCGCTTGAGCGTTCCGCGGTCGTGATTGAGCTTCAAGTCGTTCATGAGCAGGCGCATCTGCTCACAGTGCCCGGGGTAGCGGATCGTCTTGTAGTTCATCGTCTCGCACTGCGCGCCGTGGGTCTCGGCGAGCGAGCCCAGGCCCCCCGAGGTGTTGAAGGCCTCGTAGCGCATGCCGTCGATCTCGATCTCCTCGAGGCCCTCGAGGGGCGCGACCTCGGCGAGCCGGCCATCGGTCACCGCCTGGCAGGGATTGCCGTATTCGTTGATGAGCCCCTCGGTCGACCAGGTGAGGGAGTACTTGAGCACGTTGTTCGGATGCTGCGGGAGGGCGCCCACGCGCAGCTTCACCGAGCGCAGCTCATCGAAGTGCGTGATGAGCTCGGCTGCCGCGATGCTGATGAACCCCGGTGCGAGGCCGCACTGCGGCACGAATGCCTGAGTCGCCCCCGCGGCGATCGCCCGCACGGCGCGGGTGACTTCGACGTCCTCGGTGAGGTCGAAGTAGTGAGTGTGCGCGCGGCGCGCCACCTCGGCGACCGCCCGGTTGCAGTAGTACGGCAGGCCCGAGATGACGGCATCGACCGGGTGGCTGGCCAGGTGGCGCTCGAGCAGCTCGGGCTGGCTCGCATCGAGGGCAAAGGCGTTGAGCTCGAGCCCGGCGTGCGCACGCGCGACGGCCTCGGCCGCGCTGCCATCCATATCGGCCAGCTGTACCTTGTAACTGCCTGATTCGGCAAGTAATCCTGAGATCAATGCACCGATCTTTCCGGCGCCGAGGATCAATACGCGATGCATAGGGCCCTCTGGAAAAGGCGCGCATTCTGCCCTCGATGAGGCGGCAATGCCAGCGGGCTGCCGCTCCGGGGACGCATGCTAGGATCGATCCCATGCGCTCCCCCCAAACCACTTCCTGGCACAGCGCGAGCTGGCAGACCCGGCCGGCTCAGCAGCAGCCGGTCTACGCCGAGCCGAAGGCGCTCGAGCGCACCGTGGCCGAGCTCTCGCGGCTGCCGCCGATCGTCGTCTCGTGGGAGGTAGAGGCGCTGCGGGCGCGCCTCGCGGCGGCGCAGCGCGGCGAAGCATTCCTGCTTCAGGGCGGTGACTGCGCCGAGACCTTCGCCGATTGCGAGTCGGACACGATTGCGAAGAAGCTGAAGATTCTGCTGCAGATGAGCCTGGTGCTGCTGCATGGTCTCAAGAAACCCATCATCCGCGTCGGCCGCATGGCCGGCCAGTACGCCAAGCCGCGCTCCGCAGACAGCGAGACCCGCGACGGCGTGACGCTGCCGAGCTACCGCGGCGATCTCGTCAACCGGCCGGAGTTCACCGCCGCGGCGCGCGCCGCGGATCCCATGCTGCTGCTGCGCGGCTACGAGCGCGCGGCGCTCACCCTGAACTTCGTGCGTGCGCTGGTCGAAGGCGGGTTCGCGGACCTGCATCACCCCGAGTACTGGGACCTCGGGTTCGTGCACCAGGCGCCGCTCAAGGACGCCTACCAGCGCATCGTCCGCTCGATCGGCGACGCACTCGACTTCTTCGAGGGGATCAGCGGGCGGCAGGTGCACGAGGCGACGCTCGTGGACTTCTACGCGAGCCACGAGGGGCTGCATCTGCACTACGAGCAGGCGCAGACGCGCTTCATCCCGCGCCAGAACCGCTGGTACAACCTCTCGACCCACCTGCCGTGGATTGGCATGCGCACGGCGGCGCTCGACGGGGCGCACGTCGAATACTTCCGCGGCATCTCCAACCCCGTCGCCGTCAAGGTGGGCTCGGCCATGGATGCGGCGTGGTTGCAGGGACTGGTGACCACGCTCAACCCGCAGAACCAGCCGGGACGGCTGACCTTCATACACCGCTTCGGCGCGAAGGAGGTCGCGGCGGCGCTGCCGAAGGCCATCGAGGCCGTCCGGCAGACTGGCCAGACGGTGCTGTGGGTGTGTGATCCCATGCACGGCAACACCGAGACGACGACCGGGGGCATCAAGACCCGCCGCTTCGAGAACATCCTGAAGGAGCTCGAGCTCGCCTTCCGCATCCACGCGGATCTCGGCTCCTATCTCGGCGGCGTGCATATCGA
>DATIXU010000114.1:0-9396 GCA_035518275.1 Steroidobacteraceae bacterium | reverse complement strand
GAAGATCCGCACCGGCTCGAACGGGTTGACGAGATGGCGATAACGGGTGGAGCGCGGCGGCTGGCCGGCGGCCGCCGCCCGGTGCGATTCGCGCCGGCGGGAAGTCATGGGGCGCCTCGCGTACGCGCGATCCACTCGTCGACCAGTTGCGTGAGAAGCGTGAGCGGCACGCCGCCGTTTTCGAGAATCACGGTGTGGAAGTCCTTGAGGTTGAACCTGGGTCCGAGCGCGGCCTGCGCTCTGGCGCGCAGCTCGAGGATCTTGAGCTCGCCGATTTTATAGGCGCACGCCTGGCCGGGCATGGCCATGTAGCGCTCGACCTCGGAAGCGACCTCGGCCTGGGCCTTGCCGGTGGTGGCGACCATGTAGGAGATCGCCTGCTCGCGGCTCCAGCCCTGGGCGTGAATGCCGGTATCGACGACCAGCCGCGCGGCGCGCAGCAGCTCGAGCTGCAGCCGCCCGAGATTGCCCCACGGGTCATCCCGGTACATGCCGATCTCGGCGGCGAGCTGCTCGGCGTACAGCGCCCAGCCCTCGGCATACGCGCTGTAGAGCGTCTGCTGCCGTATCAGCGGCAGGTCCTTCAGCCCGAGCGCGGTCGAGATCTGCAGATGATGGCCGGGAATTCCCTCGTGATAAGCGAGGGTCTTCATGCTCCAGGTCGGCACTTCGCTCATGTCCCGCAGGTTCGCGAAGAAGATGCCGGGCCGCGAGCCATCCATGGCGGCCGGCTGGTAATAGGCTCCCGAGGTGCCTTTCTCCTGTGACGCCGGCACGCGCTCGACCGTCAGGCGCTTTCCCGGCAGGGTGCGGAAGTACTCGGGCATGCGTGCGGCCACTGCATCGAGGATCTGCTGGTAGCGCTCGAGCGCCTGGCGACGGCCCGTGTCGTCGTTCGGCAGGAGAAAGCGCGGGTCCCGGGACAACGCCGCCATGCGCTCGCCGACGCTCCCGGCCGTCAGCCCAACGGCGGCGAGCAGCTGATCCATCTCGCCGGTGATGCGCGCGACCTCGGAGAGTCCGAGCGCATGCACCTGCTCGGGCGTGTAGTCGGTCGTCGTGTTCTGCCTGAGCTCGAGCGCATAGTAGGCGGCGCCGTCCGGCAGCCGGGCGACGCCGGCGCCCTGGCCGGCGGCCGCGGGCCTCAAGGCCTCGAGCGCCGCGCTCATGCGGGCATAGGCCGAGTAGATCCGCGCGCCGACCGCCGCCACCGCCTCGCTCTCGAGCTGCTGTTTGCGGGCGCTGTCGAGCGATTTCACCTTGTTCATCCGCGTGACGAACGTCGTGACCAGCGCGTTGTCCTTCGGCGGCCCGCTCACCGTGTCGTGGATGACGGTGAGAGAGCGCTCGAGGAGCGAGGGCGGCAGCACCACGCCCACCCGAGCCTGCCGCTGCATCGCGGCCGTGACCTGATCGAGCTTGTCCCCCATGGCCTCGAGACGCCTGACGTAGTTGCGCGCGGTCTTCTCATTGCTGACCACGTGCGTGGTCTGCATGAAGGCCGGGAGCTCCACCTCGACGCCGAACATGGGGCTCACCGGATAGAGCTCATCGCCCTGCAGCCAGTCGAAGCGCCTGAAGGCGAGCCCGGTCTGGTACTGGTCGACGAGGATGTCGTAGGTGATCTGTTCCTGGCGGCTCAGGGTGGCGCGATCGAAGCGGCGCACCTCGGCGAGAAAGCGCGCGAGCTGCGCGTAGTCCTCGTCGCGCTGGCGCAGCGTGTAGGGGGCGAGCTGGTCGGAATGGTGATCGAAGATCGAGCCGTCGGTGAGTCCGACCGCCGTGAACATCTCGGGATTGCGCATCAGAAACTCGAGCGCCTGGCGGTTGGCGAGCATGTTGATGGTGAACGGCTTGCCCCACACGGTGCGGTAGCCGGCGTAGCCGAGCGCCGCCACCAGCACGAGCGCGGTCCAACCCGCAATCCGCCAGACCTTGCGCATCCGTCGACCCCTCAGGACCCAGGAAATTGAAGCGGCAATAGAGCCGATTCAATACGGGCAGGTCAAGCCCGATCGGGCAGGCGGGGCGCCGGGCGCGCTATAGTGAGGGCGGGAGGCTCCCATGAGCAGCGTCGCCGGCGTCGAAGAGATCCGCAGCCACTTTCCCGCGCTCGAGCGCACCCATAACGGTTTTCCGGTCGCCTATTTCGACGGCCCGGGCGGCACCCAGGTACCGCGCGCGGTCGCCTCCGCGGTGACCGACTACCTCCTCGGCCACAACGCCAACACCCATTGGGATTTTCCCTCGAGCCGCGAGACCGACGCCGCGCTCGCGGCG
Organism: Steroidobacteraceae bacterium; assembly: GCA_035518275.1. Lineage (GTDB taxonomy): Bacteria > Pseudomonadota > Gammaproteobacteria > Steroidobacterales > Steroidobacteraceae > 13-2-20CM-66-19. The sequence goes on along the minus strand of DATIXU010000114.1, from coordinate 7,116 downwards.
GCGCGCTCGGCGCTGGCGGACTACCTGGGCGGCGCGGCGAACGAGATCGTCTTCGGCGCCAACATGACGACGCTCACTTTCCATCTCGGGCGGGCGCTCGGGCGCGGCTGGCGGGCCGGCGACGTCGTGGTGGTCACCGAGCTCGACCACCACGCCAATTCCGACACCTGGCGGGCGCTGGCGCGCGAGCGCGGCGTCGAGATCCGCGCAATCCGCATGCGGCGCGAGGACGGGCGGCTCGACGAGGCGGACGCGGCGGCCAAGCTCACCACGGGCGTGCGGCTGCTGGCGCTCGGAGCGGCGTCCAACGCGCTCGGTACCATCAACGACGTGGCGCAGCTCACCGCACGCGCGCACGCAGCCGGCGCGCGGGTGTTCATCGACGGGGTGCACTACGCGAGCCATCAGCTGCCGGACGTGCGCGGGTGGGACTGCGACTTCTTCGCCTGCTCGGCCTACAAGTTTTACGGTCCACACGTCGGGGTGCTATGGGGGCGGCGGGAGCTGCTCGCTGCGCTCGACCCGCCGAAGCTCGCGCCGGCTTCGAACGAGCCGCCCGAGCTGCTGGAGACCGGCACGCTCAATCACGAGGGCATCGTCGGCGCGGGCGCTGCGGTCGACTACCTGGCCTCGCTCGCTGCCGGGCCGGCGGCGCGGCGCGAGCGGCTGGCACGCGTGTCGCAGGAGTTGCACGCGCGCGCCGATGCGCTGCTGCGGCAGCTGTGGAACGGGCTCGAGCAGACCGCCGGGGTCAAGGTGTACGGCCCCCCGCCCGGCACGCCGCGCACCGCCACCCTGTCGTTCGCGGTAGCCGGGCATCCGAGCGCCGCGGTCGCCGCCCACCTCGCTGCCCGGGGCGTGTTCGTATCGCACGGGGACTTCTACGCCACGACCGCCGTGCGGCTGCTCGGGCACGAGCACGACGGCCTGGTGCGTGCCGGCTGCGCGGCGTATACGACGGCGGACGAGATTGGACGGCTGCTCGAGGGAGTGCGTCAGCTCCTGCGCTGAGGTCGCGAACAACGACCCGCCGCACCTGCGCGAGCGTTCTCTTCGCCCTCGAAAAAACCGAGCCCGGCAGGAAAGCCGGGCTCGTTTGGTGCGCGCTCCGAAGCGGAGCCAGTGTTACCTGTGACCCCTGTTGGCCGCCTCGGCGGCCATCTTGAGCTCGTTGTTGACCTGATCGAGCAGCTCCTTGGCCTTGGCTGCGTGGCCATCCATATCCCACTCGTTCGCCTTCTGGGCCTCGGTGATCCTCTCCCACGCCTGATGCGAGAGGCGCTGGGCGGCGGCGAGGTTCGGGTGCCTCCTGCCGCTGACGTCCTCGACCGGCGGAGCCGCGAGTGCGGCCGTTGCGACCAGCAGCAGCGCGGCGAAGCTCAGCGTCATTTTTCCAATCATTGCGACTCCCTGACGTGAACCGGCGGTGAGCCGGGCGCGCGCAGTGTCGTCGCAAGCGCGGGGGGAATGCAAGCCGCCCGGCGGGCATTCTGAGCGCGAGGTCACAAGCCTCGAGCCCGAGCCTCCCGGACCCAATGCGGGCGTGCTACCTTCGCCTCCGCGACAGCCTATATAAAGGAGTCAGGGAGCGAATGCCCAGCAGAGTTCCGCAAGGCCAGCAGCGCGGCTGGATCATCGCGATCGGCGGCGCGGAGAACAAGGAGAACGATCGCCACATCCTCGAGCGCTTCGTCAGCGCCTCGGGCGGCGATCGTGCGGACATCGTCGTGATACCGACGGCCAGCCGCATGCATGAGACCGGGCCGCGCTACGAGCAGGTCTTCAGCGGCCTCGGCGCCGCCCGCGTGAGCGTCATGGATTTCGATACGCGCCGGGATTGCCACGAGGCCGGGAGACTCGAGCGGCTCGCCGAGGCCAGCGGAGTATTCTTCACCGGGGGCAACCAGCTGCGCCTGACCACGCTGCTGGGCGGCACGCCGGTCGCCAAGCTCATTCGCAGCGCCAACGCGCGCGGCGTGACCGTCGGCGGCACCAGCGCCGGCGCCAGTATCCTCTCCGAGCACATGATCGCCGCCGGGGACGAGGGCTCGACCGTGATCTCCGGGAGCGTCCGGCTCGCGCCGGGCCTCGGCCTGACCAACCGGTTCATCATCGACCAGCATTTCCGCCAGCGCGACCGGCTCGGGCGGCTGCTGACGGCGCTCGCATACAACCCGTTCGCCGTCGGTATCGGTCTCGACGAGGACACCGCCGCCGTCATCGGCCCCGATGAGACCGTCGAGGTCGAGGGGAGCGGGGGCGTGACCATCGTCGATGCCGCAGACTGCAGCTATTCCTCGATCGACAGCGTCGAGGAAGGGCAGCCGGCCTGCGTGCTCGGGCTCAAGCTTCACATCCTGGTCGCCGGGGCCACCTTCAACCTGCATACCCGGGCCGCCAGCGCCGGCACGTTGAGAAAGTCGAAGGAGTGACCCAAACTCAATAATGTGACCCCGCTTAGGGCTGGTTGCCTGAACAACTATTACGACTCCGAGCAACACCCATGCGCATCCTCGATCGATCCGTCTATGTTGGCCCGTCGCTGTACGCGCATTTCCCCGTCATCCGCCTCGAGCTCGAGCTCGGTGAGCTCGAGGCCTGGCCCACCGGCCGCTTGGGCGCGGGCTTCCTCGAGGCGCTCGCGGCGGCGCTCCCCGGGCTCGCCGAGCACGGCTGCTCCTACCGCGAGCCCGGCGGCTTCTTCCGCCGCATGCGCGAGGGCGAGGGCACCTGGCTCGGCCACGTGCTCGAGCACGTGGCGATCGAGCTGCAGAACATCGCAGGCGAGGCCGTTACCTTCGGCAAGACGCGCAGTGCCGGCCCCGTCGGCGTCTACACGGTGGTCTACGAGTACGCGCAGCGCGACGAAGGTATCGCCGCCGGAGAGCTCGGGCTGCGGCTGCTCGCCTCGCTGCTGCCCGAGGCGATCAGGCCGCAGGACTCCGTGCCGGCCGGCTGGAGCTGGCCGGAGGCCCGCGACCAGTTCATCCGCTTCGCGCAGCGCCGCGCGCTCGGCCCCTCGACCATGTCGCTGGTGCGCGCGGCCGAGGGGCGCGGCATCCCCTGGCTGCGCCTCAACGATCAGTCCCTGATCCAGCTCGGTCACGGCAAGTACCAGCAGCGCGTGCAGGCGACCGTCACCGGGCGCACCTCGCACATCTCGGTCGAGCTCGCGAGCGACAAGGAGGAGACCAACAAGATCCTCGCGGGCCTCGGGCTGCCGGTGCCGAAGCAGGAGCTGGTGCAGAGCGAGACCGCGGCGGTGCGCGCCGCGCGCCGCATCGGCTTCCCGGTGGTGACCAAGCCCTACAACGGCAACCACGGGCGCGGTATCTCCATCCGGCTCACCACCGACGAGGAGGTGGCGCACGGCTTCAACGTCGCCCGCGAGCATTCGCGCTCGGTCATCGTCGAGACTTTCCTCGAAGGTGATGACCATCGGCTGCTGGTCGTGAACGGCGAGCTGGTGGCCGCGACGCGCCGCACGCCCGGGCACGTGGTGGGCGATGCCGAGCACACCATCGAGGAGCTCATCGAGATCGTCAACCAGGATCCGCGCCGCGGGGTCGGGCACGAGAAGGTGCTGACGCGGCTCGAGCTCGACGCGCAGGCGCACAAGATGCTCGAGAAAGTGCAGCTCACCCCCGCCTCGGTGCCGGCGCAGGGGCAGATCGTCTACCTGCGCTCGACTGCCAACCTCTCGACCGGCGGCACCGCCACCGATGTCACCGACGTCATCCACCCCGACAACCGCGAGATGGCCGAGCGCGCCGTGCGCGCCATCGGGCTCGACGTCGGCGGCGTGGACTTTCTCTCGAAGAACATCACCGAGAGCTACCGCAAGATCGGCGGCGGCATCTGCGAGGTGAACGCAGCTCCCGGCTTCCGCATGCACGTGGCCCCGAGTGAGGGCACGCCGCGCGACGCCGCCGGACCTGTGATCGAGATGCTGTTCCCGCCGGGCGCGCCGGCGCGCGTGCCGATCGCGGCCATCACCGGGACCAACGGCAAGACCACCACCGCGCGCATGCTGTCGCACATCGCCAAGATGGCCGGCTACACCCCCGGTCTCACCACCACCGACGGGGTGTACATCGACGGGCAGCGCACCGTGCAGGGCGACATGACCGGCCCGGTGTCGGCGCGCATGGTGCTCGCCGATCCGCAGATCGACATCGCGGTGCTCGAGACCGCGCGCGGCGGGCTGCTGCGCGCCGGCATGGGCGTCAACGAGGTCAACGTCGGGGCGGTGCTCAATGTGCAGCCCGATCACCTGGGGCTCAAGGGCATCGACACGCTCGAGCAGCTCGCCGAGGTGAAGCGCATCGTCGTCGAGGTGGCGAGCGACTGCGCGGTGCTGAACGCCGACGATCCGCTGGTGATGAAGATGTCGGGCTACACCGAGGCCAAGCACATCTGTTATGTCACGATGAATCCGCAGCACACCCTGGTGCGCGAGCACATCCGCGCCGGCGCGCGCGCCTGTGCGCTCGAGGCCGGCGTCAACGGCCAGATGATCACCCTCTACGACCGCGGCGGGCACATTCCGCTGCTCTGGACCCACCTGATTCCCGCGACCCTGGAAGGCCGCGCCACCCATAACGTGCAGAACGCGATGTTCGCGGCGGCGCTGGCGTTCTCGCTCGGCATGAAACTCGACGCGATCCGCCAGGGACTGCGCACCTTTGACTCGACCTTCTTCCAGGCTCCGGGGCGCATGAACGTGTTCAACGAGCACCCCTTCAAAGTGCTGTTCGATTACGGGCACAACGCGCACGCCGTCGGCGTCATGACCGATCTCGCGCAGCGTCTCGAGGTGCAGGGCCGGCGTATCGTGGTGCTCGCCGGCCCCGGCGACCGGCGCGACGGGGACCTGATCGCCATCGCGCGCGCCGCGGCCGGCCACTTCGATCACTACATCTGCCGCCGCGACGACGGTTTGCGGGAGCGCGCGCCCGATGAGGTGCCGCGCATCCAGGCGGCAGCGCTGCGCGAGGCCGGCGTGCCGGACGCCGCCATCTCGATCATCCCCGACGAGCAGGAGGCGATCGAGGCCGCACTCAACATGGGTCAGCCGGGGGACCTGGTGCTGATCTTCGCCGATCAGCTGACGCGCTCGTGGAAGCAGATCACCAAGTTCAAGCCGGCCGGCGCCGCGGTGCGCGCCGCGGCGCGCGAGACGCGCGCCTCGCCGCCCGCTGCGCGCGGCGAGGACGGCCACTACGTCGCGGGTTTTGGCGCCGATGGCGCCGGCAGCGCGCACGCCGCCGGCGCTCCCGCGCCGAGCCTCGAGGGCCTGATCCGTGACGAGCGCGGAGTGCGCTTTGCTCCGGAGGCCGACGACTGAACGCGCCGCCTGCGCTGCCGTTCGAGGCCTCGCGGCGTCTCACCGGCGCTAACCTCTTCTTCGCGTCCGCCGGGGCGCAGCTCGAGACGGTCGGCATCGACCCCGACGCGGCGTTGCTCGAGGAGTGGCGGGTACGCGTCCTGCGGGCGCGGGCGCGGCTCGGCTGGGGGCTGCCGGGCCTGGTTGCGCGGCCGCACCAGGGTGGAGCCTCGCTCGCGCTCGCCGCGCCGCTGGATCAGCTCTTTACCGCCACCGAGGTCAATGAATGGGCGCTGTGCGCGGCGCTGCTCTCGCGCGACCCGGCACGCTGGCGACACCTCGAGGAAGCGCTGGCCGCGGCGGCCCTCGAGAGCGAGGACGATCCCGCCTCCCTGATCGCGCCGGTACTGGAGGAACGCGCGGCGCTCGAACGCCTCGCCTCGCTCGCGGCACGCGAGGCGCGTCCGGACCTCATGGGGCTGCTCGAAGCCGCCGGCGCCCGCTCGCTGCCCCATGTGCTCGATGAGACGCTGCTCACCCTCGGCGCCGGGATGGGTGGGCGCGACTTCGAGCTCGTCTCGCTCCCGGATCCAGCCGCCGTACCCTGGAGCGCGCTCTCCGATATTCCGACGGCGGCCGTCACCGGCTCGAATGGCAAGACCACGTCGGTGCGCCTGGTGGCCGCCTGCGCTGAGGCCCACGGCTGGCCGAGCGCCTATTGCTGCACCGACGGCGTGTTTCTCGGCGGCACGGCGCTCGCGAGCGGCGACTACTCCGGTCCGCTGGGTGCCCGCCTCGTGGTCCGCGAGCGCCGCGCCCGCTGCGCCGTCGTCGAGACGGCGCGCGGCGGGATCCTGCGGCGCGGGATCGCGTTGAGCCACGCACACGCCGCGCTCGTTACCAACGTGAGTCCCGACCACTTCGGCGAGTACGGCATCGACGATCTCGACGGGCTCGCCGACGTCAAGCTCTCGGTGGCAGGTCTCCTGGCTCCCGAGGGGTTGCTGGTGCTGAACGCCGATGACGCACGTCTGGTGGCCAGGGCGCCGCTGCTCGCACGCCGCTTCGGCCGCACCCCCCGGCTCGCCTGGTTCGCGCTGGATGCTGACGGCGGGCTGCTGCGCGCACATCGCGAGTGCGGCGGTGCGACCTGTGGGGTGCGGGAAGGGCGCCTGATTCTCGATCGCGGCGGGGCGCAGCACGACTTAGGCAGCGTCCGTGACATGCCGCTCACCGTCGGCGGCAGTGCCCGCTACAACATCGCAAACCTGGCCGGCGCGGCGCTGGTAGCGGCAGCGCTCGGCGTGCCGCCTGCGGTGATCGCGCGGCTGTTCGCGCGCTTCGGTGCCAGCCGGGGCGACAATTTCGGGCGCATGATGCGTTTCGAGCGCGGCGGGGTGCAGATCCTCGTCGACTATGCCCACAACGTCGAGGGCCTGCGGGGGCTGCTCGAGGTGGCCGAGCACCTGCGTGGCGGCGGCAGACTTGGCACGCTCCTCGGCCATGCCGGCAACCGTCAGGATGCCGAGATCGAGGCCCTGGCGCGTGTGGCCGCCGGCTTTCGGCCTGAGCTGGTGGTGGTCAAGGAGAACGAGGCGCACCTGCGCGGGCGCGCGCCCGGGGAAATTCCGCGCATCATCCACGCCGCTCTGCTCGCGGCGGGGCTGCCCGAGTCTGCGCTGCCAATGCGCGCGAGCGAGCTCGAGGCGGTGCAGTGCGCGCTCGACTGGGCGCGTCCCGGGGATGTGCTGGCGCTGCCGGTGCACTCGGGGGCGGCCCGCGCGGCGGTG
>DATIXU010000113.1:0-2438 GCA_035518275.1 Steroidobacteraceae bacterium | reverse complement strand
CGACCGGTTCCTGATCGGGCTGGCCATATTAACGCTGTTCGCCGAGGTCGCCGAGCAGCAGCCGCTGGTCTGCATCGTCGACGACGCGCAGTGGCTCGACCACGCCTCGGCGCAGATCCTGGGGTTCGTGGCCCGCCGCCTGCTCGCCGAGCGGATCGCGGTGGTGTGCGCCGCGCGGACCGGGATCGGCGATGACGTTCTCGCCGGGCTGCCTGCCCTGCCGGTCGCTCCGCTCGGCGACAGCGATGCCCGCGCGCTGCTGCTGGCCAGCGTGCCCGGCCCCCTGGACGCGCGCGTGTGCGACCAGATCGTCGCAGAGAGCCACGGCAACCCGCTCGCGCTGCTCGAGCTGCCGCGCACGTGGAACGCCGCCGATCTCGCCGGCGGGTTCGGTCTTCCCAGCAGCCAGCCGGTCGGCGGCAGGATCGAACAGAGCTACATCCGGCGCCTTCGGCTGCTCCCCTCCGACACGCAGCTGCTCGTCCTCACGGCTGCCGCAGAGCCCGTCGGCGACCCTGCCCTGCTGCACCGTGCCGCCGGGATGCTCGGGATCGACATCGCCGCAGCGGGCCCTGCACAGGACGGCGGGCTGCTCGAGCTGGGCGGGCGCGTCGAGTTCGCGCACCCGCTGGTCCGATCCGCCGCCTATCGATCGGCAGCCGCGGACGACCGGCACCGCGTGCATCATGCCCTGGCCGATGCCACCGTCGCCGAGACCGACCCGGACCGGCGGGCCTGGCACCGCGCCCGCGCCACCGCGGGGCCCGACGAGGAGGTCGCCGCCGAGCTCGAACGCTCGGCCGGGCGCAGGCCCGCGGCGGCGTCGCCGCGGCGGCCGCGTTCCTGCAACGATCCGCCGAGCTCACGGTCGACCCGGCGCGGCGTGCCGGGCGTGCGCTGGCCGCGGCGCGGGCGAGCTGCCAGGCTGGCGCGTTTGACACGGCGCTCCAGCTGGCGGCCACGGCCGAGGCCGGGCTGCTCGACGGGCTCCAGCGCGCCCGGATCGACCTGCTGCGTGGCAACATCGCCCTCGCCCTGGGCGGCAGCGACGCTGCGCCATTATTGCTGAGGGCCGCGAGACGTCTCGAACCGACCGATCTCGACCTGGCGCGCGAGACCTACCTGATTGCCTGGGGCGCGGCGGCAGTCACCGGCGACCTCGAAGCAGGACGCATCGCCTGCGAGATCTCTCGCGCCGTCCCGTCCCTCCCCCCGCCGCCGGGCCCCCCTTGTCCGCTCGACCTGCTGCTCGACGGACTCGCCCTGCTCACCACCGACGGACACGCCGCTGCGACTCCGGCGTTGCGGCAGGCAGCGGAATCGCTGCTCGAGATCTCGCCGGAGGACGCCCTTCGCTGGGGGTGGATGGCCACGGCCGCCAGCAACGCTGTGTGGGACAACGAGGCCATGCTGGCGATCGCCGCGAGAAAGCTCCAGTTCGTGCGCGACGCCGGCGCGCTGGCGCAGATGCCCATCCACCTGTCCGCCCTGGCCCTGGCCAGGGCGTGGATCGGCGACTTCGCGGGCGCCGCCTCGCTCGTCGCGGAGATCGACAGCGTGGTGGCGGCAACGGGGAGCCGGTTCGTGCCGGGGGCCGCTTTGCGGCTCGGGGCCCTGCAAGGGAGGGAAGCCGAGTCGGCGGCGCTGCTCGCGAGCGTAATGGAGCGAGATGCTGCCGTAGCCGTGGCTGTCTGGGCGCATTGGGCAGCCGCGGTCCTGTACAACGGCCTGGCCCGCTATAAGGAGGCGGCGTGGTCGGCCCGCCAAGCCACGTCGGACACCTTCGAGTACTGGGTGTCTGTGTGGGCGCTGCCCGAGCTGGTCGACGCGGCCATGCATGTGGGAGACGCCGAACTCGCACGCGATGCGCTCGAGCGGCTCGCGGAGACGACCCAGCCGGCCGGAACCGACTTCGCGCTGGCATCGAGGCCCGCTCCCGCGCACTGCTGAGCGACGGCACCGGCGCCAGCGACTTGTATCGCGAAGCGATCGAGCGGTTTAGCCGCACGCGGCTGCGCCCAGAGCTCGCCCGGGCGCATCTGCTCTATGGGGAGTGGCTGCGCCGCGAGGGCCGGCGCGTGGACGTGGACGCGCGCGAGCAGCTGCGCACAGCCCACCATCTGTTCGACGCGATCGGCATGGAGGCGTTCGCCGAGCGCGCCCGCCGCGAGCTGCTGGTGACGGGCGAGAGGGTGCGCAAGCGCAGGCCTGGCACGCGCGGGCAGCTCACGCCGCAGGAGGAGCAGATCGCCCGGCTCGCCTGCGACGGCCTGTCGAACCCGGAGATCGGCGCGCTCCTGTTCGTCAGTGCGCGCACGGTCGAGTGGCACCTGCGCAACGTGTTCGCGAAGCTCGGTATCACCTCGCGCAGGCAGCTCCAGACGGCGCTGCCCGAGCACGGCCGGCCCGCCGGCGCACGGCCTCGCTGAGCCCGCGGA
>DATIXU010000112.1:0-56196 GCA_035518275.1 Steroidobacteraceae bacterium | reverse complement strand
GGGGCGACCGACTTCTACCACAAGCCCTTTGACGCCGGGGTTCTCTCGCTCGTGGTGCGGCGCGCGCTGCGGATTCGCGAGCTCGAGGAAGAGAACTGGCGGTTGCGCGAGCGCACCGGCGACATGGCGCTCGAGGGTATCGTCGGCGTGAGCGATGCGGTGCGGGGCTTGTGCCGCGCGATCGAGAAGGTCGCCCCCACCAGTGCCACGGTGCTCCTGCTCGGCGAAAGCGGCACCGGCAAGGAGCTCCTGGCGCGGGCGCTGCATCGTCTCTCGGGGCGCTCGCATAAGCCCTTCGTCGGCATCAACTGTGCCGCGATCCCCGAGACGCTGCTCGAGAGCGAGCTGTTCGGCTACGAGAAGGGGGCCTTCACCGGCGCCGCCAAGCGCACCGCCGGCAAGCTCGAGTCGGCCGAGGGCGGCACGGTCTTCCTCGATGAGATCGGGGAGATGCCGCCGCCGCTCCAGGCGAAACTGCTGCGCGTCGTGCAGGAGCGCAGCGTCGAGCGCGTCGGCGGCCGCGTGCCCGTCGCGCTCGATCTGCGCATCGTCTGCGCCACCAACCGCGACTTGCAGACGCTCATGGGGAGCGGCGCCTTCCGCGAAGATCTCTTCTACCGCCTGAGCGAGGTCACGATCCGCGTACCCCCGCTGCGCGAGCGGCAGGGGGACAGCCTGCTCCTCGCGCAGTTCACGCTGCAGCAGATCTCCGAGCGCTTCGGCAAGCCCACCCGCGGGCTCGCCCCGGATGCAATCCGCGCCATCCAGGCGCACCGCTGGCCGGGCAACGTGCGTGAGCTCGAGAACCGCATCAAAGGCGCGGTGATCATGGCCGAGGGAGCGGTGGTCACCGCGCACGACCTCGGGCTCGAGGATCCGGGCGACGACCCGGAGTATCTCAACCTGCGCACCGCGCGCGCGCGCGCCGAAGCGCAGGCGGTGCGTCAATCGCTCGCGGTCACCAAGGGAAATCTGTCGCGCGCCGCGGAGGTGCTCGGCGTCACCCGCCCGACCCTCTACGACCTCCTCGAGAAGCACGGCATCGACGCGGCGCAGTTCGCGCGATCCACGCCGCCTGGCGGCGCTGCGGAGGCCCCGGCCCCGCGCTCCGAGCCGCAGGCCGCCTCCGGCGAGCCCACGGAGGAGCCGCACGGGGTCTGAGCGCGGCTTAGGTCCTCAGCGCTGCTTGAACTCCTCGGGCGTCAGCTGGTGCCGCGCCAGGAGCTTGTAGAAATCCGTGCGGTTACGCCGGGCGAGCCGCGCCGCCTGACTGACGTTGCCGCCCGTGATCTGCAGGATCTGCGAGAGATAGCTGCGGGTAAACTCATCGCGCGCCTCGTCGAAGGAGGGCAGCCGCCCCGGCGAGCCGCCGAGTGATTGCTGCACGAGCTCGACCGGAATGATGGGGGTCTGCGACAGCGCCACGTTCTGCCGCACCACGTTCTGCAGCTGGCGGATGTTGCCGGGCCAGTCGGCGGTGGCGAGGAGCTCGACCGCCTCGGGCGCGTAGATCTTGCGCACCCCGCTCTCGCGCGCGATCTGCGCGAGGAAATGCGCGACCAGCATGGGAATATCCTCGCGGCGGCGGCTCAAGGGGGGAATCTCGATGTGCACGACGTTGAGGCGATAGTAGAGATCCTCGCGGAACTGCCCGCTCGCCATGAGCTGCTGCAGGTCGCGGTGGGTGGCGGAGATCACGCGCACGTTGACCGGGATCGCCTCGCCGCCGCCCGCCGGGCGGATCGCGTTCTCCTGCAGCACGCGCAGGAGCTTTACCTGCAGCCGCATCGGCATGTCGCCGATCTCATCGAGCATGAGCGTGCCGCCGTCAGCGGCCCGGAAGAGACCCTGATGCTCACGCGTCGCCCCGGTCAACGGGCTCTTCTCATGGCCGAAGAGCTCCGACTCCAGCTGGTTCTCCGCCATCGCGCTGCAGTTGATCGCGATGAAGGGCTTGTTGCGCCGGGGGCTCGCGCGATGAATAGCGCGCGCCAGCAATTCCTTACCGGTGCCGTTCTCGCCCGTGATGAGGACGCGCGCATCGGTTCCGGCGACCATGTGCGCCTGGGCGAGCTTCTCCTCCATGACGGCGCTGCGCGTCACGATCTCCGCGCGCCAGTCCTCGTCCGACGCCCCGAAGCCCGAGATGCGCAGCGCCTTCTGTACCTGATCGAGCAGCTCCTGCTTGTCGACCGGCTTGGTGAGGAAGCCGAAGGCGCCCATCTGCGTCGCCTGCACGGCGTCCGGGATCGTTCCGTGGGCGGTGAGGATGATCACCTTGAGCCCCGGCCAGCGGTTCTGCAGCTCCTTCAGGAGCCCGATGCCGTCCATCTGGTCCATGCGCAGGTCGGTGATCACCAGGTCCGGGCGGAAGCGGCTGGCGGCGGCGAGTGCCTGGGCGGCGCTCTCGACCGCCTCGACATCGTAGCTCTCCGCGCGCAGGCGGATGGTGAGGAGGCGCAGCAGGCCCGGGTCGTCGTCGACCACGAGAATGCGCGCTTTGCGTTTTCCGATCTGGTTCAAGTGCGGCTCCCTAGCCTCTCATGGGTGCGGCGAGGTGGTGTTGGGCTTGCGCTCATTCAATGAGCGCTCGATGTTGGCGATCGCATCCAGCTTGGCGCGCGCCTCGTCGAGCTCCTTACGGAGTCGTGCGTTCTCGTCGAGCTCCGCCTGCAGGCGGCGAGTGGCCGCCGCCATCCGCGTCTGGTCCTCGCGCACCGAGTCGGTCTGCAGCCTGCGATTTTCCGCGACGAGCGTCAAATGGTCGTCAATTTGCGAAAGCTCGAGGAAGGCGAGGGCGCGCTCGGCCGGCAGTAGCGTCTCGGGATGCGCCATGAGCTCGCGCAGCAGGCGCTGGGCGCGCGGCTGGTCGGTGGCCGGGTGGCCGGGGGTCGCGAGGATCAGCGCGAGCCTGAGCTCACGGCTCGGCGTCGGCGCGGTGTCGTACTCGCTTTGTGCGCGGGCGACGATCTCCGCCTGCTCGGAGGCCGTGCCTTGCACCAGGCGTTGCAGGAGCAGCAGGTAGTCCGAGAGCACGAGTGAGGAGGTCGAGGCCGGCTGCGAGAGCTGCGGGGTGGGGGTGGCGTGGTCACGCGCGAGGAAGCTGCTGTTGCAACCCGCCACCACAAGCGCGAGCAGCGCGATGCCGAGGCCCGCGCGCTGTGGCTCAGGCCGCGCGTGCATGCGCTTTGGCCTTTGCGACCGTGCTGACCGGCTGATCACCGGTCGTGGCACGGATCGGCATGGTGATGCGGAAATGCGCTCCGGGGAACTCGCCGTCGACGATCTCCACCGTACCGTTGTGCGCCGAGACGAACTCGAGCACCACCGACAATCCGATGCCGGTACCCTTCACCGCCGTGCTGCGCGCCGCACGGCCGGTATAGAAAGCCTCGAAGATGTGAGCGCGGTCCTCAGGCGGAATGCCCGGGCCGCTGTCGGCCACATCGAGGATGAGACGGGCGGCAGCGGCCCGCGCCCGCACGTAGATGGTGCCGCCCTTGGGGGAATATTTGACCGCGTTCGACACCAGGTTCTCGAGGATCAGGCGGATCTTGCCGCGATCGGCGACGAGCGTGATGTCCTCGATCCGCACGTCGAGCCGCACGCGCTGCGAGAGGAGCGTGAGCTGTTGATTCTCCAGTACCTGCTTGACGAGCGGACGGAGGCGAAACTCGGTGGCCTCGAGACCGACGCTGGAAGTCTGCCAGGCGCTGAAGGAGAGGAGATTCTCGATCATGCGCTGCAGCTTGATGCCGTTCTCGCGCAGAATCGCCGTGACTTCGCGCTGGCTCGAGTCGAGCTCACCGACCGCCCCGTCCATGAGGAGCTCGGTTCCCTCGCGAATGTTGGCGAGCGGAGTCTTGAGCTCATGCGACATGTGGCGCAGGAACCGGTTGCGCTCGTGGGCGAGCTCGAGCAGCCGCTGACGCAGCCACTCGAGCTGGCGGCCGAGTCGCTCGAGGTCATGGGGTCCGCCAACGGCGATGGTGTTGGTGAAGTCTCCCTGGCCGAGCTCGCTGATGGCGCGGTCGAGCTGGCGGAGCGGCCGGCCGACGCCGACAGTGAGCACCAGCACCGCGAGGAGGGCGAGGGCGCCCGCTGCGCCGACCATCACCAGCAGCTGCTTGCGGGCATGCAGTGTCTGCGCTTCCAGTGCGGCGAGCTGGGTGTCGACCACGGTTTTGCTCTGCTCCGCCACCTGCTCGACCAGGACCGACAGCTGAGTGAAACGGGCGGACAGATCCGCGGCGGTTGCGGCGCTGTTGCTCGGCGGGGTCGAGAGCACGACGAAGCGGGTGCTGGCCTGAAGGTGGCCGAGCTCATCGAGGGTTCCCTGCGCCTCGGCGGTCGCGTGACGGCGCAGCTGATCGCGCGTGAGCGTGAGGCGCTCGTCCTCGGAGCGATAGAGGTCGAGGAGCTTCGGGTCGGCCAGGACATGAAAGAGCCGCGCGGTGCGCTCGAGGGAGGCGATCTGGGCGAAGAGCGCCTGGCTGGCGCGCGCAGCGCTCACCCCCTCGACGATGATGCGCTGCCCGGTATCCGCCAGGATCCGCATCTGCAGCAGCGCGGTCACGATCGCGGCGAGCAGCGGCACGGCCATCAGGCCTAAGCCGAGGAGCATCAAGCCACTCAGTGACTTGGGACGGGCCCACTGCATGGAAGCATTCTACCGGGCCGGTGTTTTAGGTGTCTGTGATTAGCGACACTATGTCTCCAGATGGCGACAGTCCCCAGAAACGCGGAGATAAAGCCGCAAACAGGCTCACCAGGGGTCGCGCTTAAGCTGCCGCTCCCACTCGAGCGACGTGCGCACGATGGTGTCGAGGTCATCGAGCCGCGGGCGCCAGCCGAGCTCCCGCCGGATCCGCTCCGCGCGGGCGACGAGCGAGGGCGGGTCGCCCGCACGCCGTGGCTCCTCGCGCACGTTGAGCTTCGTTTGAGAGGCACGCTCGACCGCGGCGAGCACCTCGCGCACGCTGTAGCCATGACCGTAGCCGACATTGAGTGTCGTCGATCCACCGCCGTCCCGCAGGTACGTCAACGCATCGAGGTGAGCGGCGGCGAGATCCTCGACGTGCAGGTAGTCGCGTACGCCTGTCCCATCGGGAGTCGGGTAGTCGGTTCCGTAGATGGCGAGGCCCGGCCGCTTGCCGACCGCCGCCTCGCAGGCGACTTTGACCAGCAGTGTGGCATTGGGTGTCGCCTGGCCGATGCGGCCGGAGGTGTCAGAGCCCGCGACGTTGAAGTAGCGCAGCGCCACATAGCGCAGCGCGGAAGCAGCGGCGACATCGCGCAGCATCCACTCCGACATGAGCTTGGAGGTGCCGTAGGCATTGATGGGCGCCGTGGCGGTGGTCTCGGAGGCGAAGCCCTCGGCGGGCATCCCGTAGACGGCGGCGGTAGAGGAGAACACGAAGTGTTTGACACCCGCTTCGAGGCAGCACTCGAGCAGCGTGCGTGTCGAGCAGGTGTTGTTGCCGTAGTACTTGAGCGGCTCGCGCACCGACTCCGGCACGATGGTGTAGGCGGCAAAGTGCATCACCGTGTCGACCGCGTGCGAGCGCAGCAGCGCGAGCACCGCCTCGCGGTCGCCCACCTTGCCGACGATGAGCGGCGCATCCACCACCGCGCGACGGAAACCGCGCGAGAGGTCGTCCATCACGACGACGCGCTCGCTGCGCGCGCGCAGCTGCAGCACGACATGGCTGCCGATGTAGCCTGCGCCCCCGGTGACCAATATGCTGCCGTGTTCCATGGACTCGCTTTCGCTCGACCGCTCGTGAAGCAAGGGCTGCGATGATACGCAAAAGCGCTGGCAGCGAGCTGCAGCCCTTTAACGGCCTCACGCCCGCGGTGGTGCTGGATGCAGCCGCCGCGGCGGGCCTCGATCCCGACGGGCGCCTCTTTGCTCTCAACAGCTACGAGAACCGTGTCTACCAGCTCCACGGCGCCGAGGGGCCGCTCGTGCTCAAGTTCTATCGTCCCGCGCGCTGGAGCGATGCGCAGATCGCCGAGGAGCACGAGTTCACGGCCGAGCTTGCCGCCGCCGAGCTACCGGTCGCCGCGCCGCTGACTTTCGGCGGGACGACGCTCATCCACTACGACGGCTTCCGCTTCGCCTGCTTCCCGTGGCTCCGCGGCCGTGCGCCCGAGCTCGACGCGCCCGAGGCCCGGCAGCTGCTCGGGAGAACGCTGGCGCGGCTCCATCAGGTGGGCGCGCGGCGACCCTTCGAGGTGCGGCCGCACGTCGGCATCGAGCGCTTAGGCTGGCAGGCGCGCTCACAGGTGCTCGCGAGCGAGCTGCTACCGGCCGCACTCACCGAGCGCTACTCCTCGGTGAGCGGAGCGCTCCTCGAGCGCGTGGTCGCCGCCTTCGCCGCCGTCGGCAGCATCACCGAGATCCGCCTGCACGGCGATTGCCATCTCGGCAATCTCCTCTGGAACGAGCACGGACCGGCCTTCGTCGACCTGGACGACTGTGCCATGGGCCCTCGCATTCAGGACCTGTGGATGATGCTCTCGGGGTCGCCCGCCGAGCAGCAGCGGCAGTGGGCCGAGATCTTCGAGGGCTACAGCCAGTTCGCGGATTTTGATCTGCGCGAGCTCGCCCTCATCGAGCCGCTGCGGGCATTGCGCATGCTTCACCATGCGGCCTGGGTCGCGCATCGCTGGAGCGACCCGGCGTTTCCGCGGGCCTTTCCCTGGATCGGCGAGCCACGCTACTGGGAGGGGTATCTGCAGGACCTGCTCGAGCAGATCGAGGCGATCGACGATCCGCCGCTCTTTCGGGGCAGGGATTGAGAAGAACGCGAATCCGTACGTGCGCGCAGGCCCGTTCCTGAGGTAACGTGCGCAGCCCATGGAAGCCAGAACCCCGCGTTTAGCCCCCGGTTTCGTGTTCGGCCTGGTGCTTGCGCTCAGCGTGGCCGGCTGCGGCTCCAGGAGCCAGACCGCGCCTAAGCCCAAGGCGGCCGCTCCGGTGAGGGCTGCAACCCCGGCCGACAGCCTCTCTCCCAATCTGGTCGCTGCGGTGGCCACCACCAAGAGCGGGGCGGGGCTGCTACAGGTCAAGTTCGAGCTCGCCGCCCGCCCCGTCGTGGGCGAGACGGTGGATGTAGACCTCGTCATGGTGCCGCAGGCCGATACCATCGACCGGATCACGGGAACGGTCCAGGCGGACGATGGCGTGGAAGTGGTGAGCGGAGGGAACATCTCCACGACGGACAAGATCACCTTCGGTACCCCGATTCACCATGCCCTGAAAGTGCGGGCCAAGCGCGATGGCATCTTCACCCTGGCCGCGGCGCTCTCGATCGAGGCTGGCGGCCAGAGCCTGGCTCCGGTCTATTCCCTGCCGCTCATAGCCGGGAACGGCATGGCCGATACGGGAGCCGCCCCCACACCCACACCGGGTCCCGCCAAGCCGGCTCCGCCGACGGCAGCGAAATAGAACCTTCCCGGGAACCCGCCAGAATCGGGAGAGGCTTCACGGGCCGCCCCGAGGCCCACTCGTATGATTTGAATCGGGCTGGTTCGACTTCATTATGTCAAACATGCGGAGCATGCGGACGCTCGCTGAGCCCCAGGAGGCGATTCCCGGGCAAACCACGACGCTCGTTCGTGCGGACCCGCGTCCCGACGATGGTGAGGATCTGCATCCGGCCCTGAGCGCACAGCTCAAGGAGCTGCAGCTGCGAACCGGCAGCGACACGCCCGATCTCGGGATGCTGCTGAAGCTCATCAACGACCACTACCACACGGCTGAGCGCGAGCGGCGCGGTATCGTCGAGTCGATGCGCCTCATGGCAGATGAGGCCCGGGCGCTCGCCCACGAGGCGCGCGAGCAGAGCTCCGAGCACCTCCAGGTCATTCTCGATCACATCAAGGACGTCGTGCTCGCGCTCGATGAGGACGGCGTCATCCGCACTTTCAACCCGACCGGCGAGCGCGTGTTCGGCTATGCGGAAGCCGAGGTCATCGGCCAGCGGATCGATCTCCTGCTGCCGAAGCTCGCGAGCGGCGAGACCATCCCTGAGGCGTTGCAGCGCTACGCGGCGAGCACCGGCGACACCGGGCTCGACCTGAAAGCGCGCGAGCTCTGGGCGCGGCGCAAGGGCGGGGAGACCTTCCCGGCGGAGATCGCGGTCAGCAAGGCGCCGCTCACGCGGCGCGACATGTTCGTGCTGTGCCTGCGGGATGTCACCGAGCGGCGCGAGTCCGAGCAGGCGGTGCGCGAGAGCGAGGCGCGCTACCGGCTGCTGGTCGATCACGCGCCGGAAGCGATCGTGGTGCTCGACGTCGAGACCGGCCGCTTCGTCGATGCGAACGTCAACGGCCAGAAGCTCTTCGGCTTGGAGCGCGCACGGCTCCTCGAGGTGGGACCGGTCGAGCTCTCACCGCCGCTGCAGCCCGATGGGGTACCCTCGGGCGAGCGTGCGCGCGCCTACATTCAGCAGGCGCTCGAAGGCGGCTCGCCGGTGTTCGAGTGGTCGCACAAGAACGTCGCCGGCCGCGAGATCATGTGCGAGGTGCGCCTGGTGCGGCTACCGAGCGGCAGCCGCCGCCTGGTGCGCGGCAGCATCGCCGACATCTCCGAGAGGAAGCGCGCCGAGCGCGTGGCCGCCGCCGAGCGCGAGGTGTTCGAGCAGGTGACGCGCAACGCCTCGCTTCCGCAGGTGCTCGCCTCGGTCACGAGTCTGGTCGAGTCGGTGGGTGTGGGCACGGTGTGCTCGGTGAGCGTGCTCGCCGAGGGCCGCGGCGCCTTCGCCTACATGGTGGCTCCACAGCTGCCGGAGGCGATGCGCGTGGCTCTCGAGCGGGCCAGCATCGACATCCGTAACGGCTCGTGCGCCGCGGCCGTCTATCTCGGCCGCCAGGTGCTGGTGGCCGACGTCGGCAAGGATCCCTTCTGGCTCGAGCGGCGCGACGTGGCGCTCGCCGCGGGCCTGCGCACCGCGTGGTCGACGCCCATCAAGGCGGCCGGCGGCACCATGCTGGGTTCGCTCGGGGTGTACCGCGCGGAGCCGGGCCTGCCGACCCCACACGATCTCCAGATCATGGCGCGCGCCGCGCAGCTCGCCGGCATCGCGATCGAGCGCCGCCTCGCCGAGGCCGCGCTCCGCGGCAGCGAATCGAAGTTCCGCGGCCTCTTTGAGAGCATCGCCGAAGGGGTGTACCAGAGCGGCCGCGACGGGCGGTTGTTGTCGGTGAATCCCGCCTTCGTGGCGATGATGGGCTACGGGAGCGCCGAGGAGCTCTACGCGCTGCCGAGTGCGGCGGCGCTCTACTGGGATCCCGCCGACCGCGCCGAATTTACCCGCCGGATCGAGGCCGAGGGGGAGATCCGCGACGCAGAGTTCCTCATGCGCCGGCGCGACGGGCAGCAGCTCGTGATCCTCGAGAACTCGCGCCCGATGCGCGACGCCTCCGATCTCATCGTCGGCTACGAGGGCACGATCCGCGACATCACCGCCCGCAAGCGTGCCGAGCAGGCCATGTTCGCCGAGAAGGAGCGCGCCCAGGTAACGCTGCAGTCGATTGGGGATGCGGTGATTGCCACCGACGCCGAAGGGCGCATCGAGTACTTAAATCCGATCGCCGAGCAACTCACCGCCTGGAGCCTCGCCGAGGCGCGCGGCCAGCCCCTGGGCGCCGTGCTCAAGCTCGTCAACGAGCTCACCCGCGAGCCGATCGGCAATTCGCTCGCCGGCGCCTTGGGGCGCGGCGAGAGCGGCGGCTCCACCGACCACACCGTGCTCATCACGCGCGCCGGCAACGAGGTCGCGATCCAGGAGTCGGCCGCGCCGATCTCCGACCGCGCCGGCCGGGTGATCGGCGCCGTGGTGGTCTTCCACGATGTCACCAGGGAGCGGCGCCTGAAGCGCGCGCTCGCCTACCAGGCGAGCCACGACGCGCTCACCGGGCTCATCAACCGGCGCGAATTCGACAACCGGCTGCACTCAGCGCTCCTCTCCGCGCAGCGCGGCGAGGGCGCCTACGCGCTCCTCTACATCGACCTCGATCAGTTCAAGGTGGTGAACGACACCTGCGGCCACCAGGCGGGCGACCGGCTGCTGCGCGATGTGACGGGCCTGCTGCAGACCCGGGTGCGCACCACCGACACCATCGCGCGCTTGGGCGGCGATGAGTTCGGCGTGCTGCTGGAAGGCTGCACCATCGAGCAGGCGACCCGCATCGCCGAGGCTATCCGCCAGGCTATCCGCGACTTCCGCTTCGTCTGGGGCGCGAGCACGCTGTCGGTCGGAGCCAGCATCGGCATCGTGCAGATCCGCGCCGAGACCGAGACCGTCACCCAGGTGATGAGCGCGGCCGACATCGCCTGCTACGCGGCAAAAGACGCCGGGCGCAACCGCATTCACGTTTACGATGCCGACGGCGTTTCCCACCGCCACCGCGAGATGCAATGGGTGTCGCGTGTCACCCGGGCGGCGGAGGAGAACCGCTTCGAGCTCTTCTTCCAGCCGATCGTGTCGCTGGGATCTGCCACCGGGCCTGACTTCCACGAGCTCACCGTGCGGTTGCGCGACGACGGGGGCGAGCTCGTGCCGCCGTCCGAGTTCATCCCGGCGGCCGAGCGCTATAACGTCATGCCGGTGATCGACCGCTGGGTGGTGAAGCGCGCGCTCGAGCTCCTCGAGGAGCGCTCGCGCCGCGGGCAGCCGCTGCCATTGCTCGCCGTGAATCTGTCCGGAACCTCGTTGAACGAGCAGTCGTTCGTCGACTTCGTCCTGCAAAGCGTCACCGATCCTGCGATCGCCAAGGCGCTGTGCTTCGAGATCACCGAGACCGCCGCAGTCACGAGCCTCTCCAACGCCCGCTTTCTCATGAGCGAGCTGAAAGCCCGCGGCTGCAGGTTCTCGCTCGATGACTTTGGCACCGGTGTGTCGTCGTTCGTGTACCTGAAGACCCTGCCGGTGGATTTTCTCAAGATCGACGGCCAGTTCATCAGCCACGTCGCCCACGATCCGGTCAACCGCAGCATGGTCGAGGCCATCGGCCGGGTGGGCCGTGCGCTCGGGATCGCCACCGTCGCCGAGTGCGTCGAGACGCAGGCGGTGCTCGACGAGCTCAAGCGCATCGGCGTCGACTTTGCGCAGGGGTTCCTGCTCGCACATCCGCGGCCGATCGAGCAGCTGCCGAAGTAGCAGCCAAGGCGTCCTCGCCGCGCCGTACGCCTGCTTGGGTTCGCGGTACCCTTGGCCCTAAAATGCGCGCCTTTCGGGCCTTCATTTAGGATTTCCGTGCGCGTCACCCTCTTGTTGTTGATGACCCTGGCTCTCGTCCCACTCGCTGACGCTCGCCGGGCAGAGCCTCCGCCCCCCACTGACGAGCAGGTTGCCGTGCAGCTGCGCGACGAGGCGCTCGCCGGGGCGGACCTCGCCTGGGACTGGGTGAGCGAGCTCACGACACGCTTCGGCCCGCGCCCGGCGGGCTCGGACAGCGAGCACCGGGCGGCCGAGTGGGCCGCGGCGCGCTTCAAGGCGCTCGGCTTCGCGAACGTACACATCGAGACCTTCCCCGTCACGGCGTGGGTGCGCGGCGTCGAGTCGGCGCAGATCGTGGCGCCGGTGCTCCAGCCCCTCGCGATCGCGGCGCTAGGGGAGTCCCCGGCGACGCCGGCGGCCGGACTCGAAGGAGAGGTAGTGATCTTTCCCACCCTGGCCGATCTCAAAGAGACGCCGCCCGGCTCACTCACCGGCAAGATCGCGTTCGTGGCCGCGCGCATGGTGCGCACACAGGATGGCGAGGGCTACGGCGCGGCGGTCCAGGCACGCTCCGACGGGCCCGCCGAGGCCGCCAAGCGCGGAGCGGTTGCCTTCGTGCTGCGCTCGGTCGGCACCGACACCAACCGCCTCGCCCACACTGGCACGACGGTCTATGTCGATGGGCGTGTGCCGGTGCCAGCCTTCGCGCTCGCCGCCCCCGATGCCGATCAGATCGAGCGCCTGGCGGCGCTCGGCGAGAAGGTGCGCATTCGGCTCTACTCGACCGCCTCCTACGTGAAGGACGCCCACTCGCAGAATGTGGTGGCCGATGTTCCTGGGCGCGTGCACCCGGACGAGGTGGTGCTGCTCGGCGCGCACCTCGACAGCTGGGACCAGGGGACGGGCGCCATCGACGACGGTACGGGGACTGCGATCGTCACTGCGGCCGCGAAGCTGATCCTCGATCTCCCGAACCGTGCACCGAGGCGCACCGTGCGGGTGGTGCTCTTCGGCTCGGAGGAGGTGGCGCAGCCGGTCGCGCCGGGCGGGGCCTTCGGCGGCCATGCTTATGCCGACGGCCATAAGGCCGAGCTCGCGCGCCACGTGCTCGCCGGTGAGAGCGACTTCGGCACCGACCGCGTCTACTCGCTCGCGCTGCCGGCGGCGGTTGCGAAGAGCGCCTTCGCGACGACCCTGGCCCGCGTGCTCGAGCCGATCGGCGTGCTCCTCGCCCGCGAACCCGCGCGCCATGCCGGCACCGACGTCGGCCCCACGGTCGAGGCGGGGGTGCCGGAATTCGCCTTGCTGCAGGACGGCTCGCAGTACTTTGATATTCACCACACCGCCAATGACACCCTCGATAAGGTCGATCGCGAGCAGCTCGATCAGAACGTCGCCGCCTGGGCGGCGCTGGTATGGCTCGCGGCCGACAGCGAGGTCGATTTCCGCCCCAAGGCACCGGCGCATGAGTGAGCAGGTCCTGAAAACCTGCAAAGACGGGGTGTGTGAGCTGCGCTTCGACCGCCCGGAGAAGCGCAACGCGATTACCCATCACATGTACCAGGCGTTCGCGGCCCACCTGCACGCGGCGCTCGCTGATCACGCGGTGCGCGCGGTGCTGCTCTCGGGGGCTGGCGCGAGCTTCAGTGCCGGCAACGACCTGAACGACTTCCTCACGGGGCCTGAGTTCACGAGCGCGCATCCGGTGATGGACGTGCTGCGCACGCTGGCCACCTTCGATAAGCCGCTGGTCGCCGCCGTGCACGGACCGACGATCGGTATCGGCGTGACGATGCTCCTGCACTGCGATCTGGTGGTCGCGGCGCAGGGCACGCAGCTCCTCATGCCGTTCGTGGCCCTCGGGCTCGTGCCGGAGGCGGGGAGCTCGCTCCTCCTGCCGCGGCTCGTCGGCACGCAGCGCGCGGCGGAGCTGCTGCTGCTCGGGCAGCCGCTCGATGCCGCGGAGGCGCAGCGGCTCGGGCTCGTCAACCGCGTGGTCGAGGCGGACAAGCTCCTCGATGAGGCGAGCTCGCTCGCGCGGCGCCTCGCCGAGCAACCCGTGGATGCGCTGCGCGCCACCAAGCGGCTGCTGCGCGGGGATGCGGCGGAGCTGCTCGCGCGCATCGAAGCGGAGGCACAGGCGTTCGGGGCGCGCCTCAAGTCCGAGGAGTTTCGCGCCCAGGTGCGCGCCGTACTCGCCAAGGGCCGCGGTTAACGGCCGCGCGGGGGAAGCCCATGCCCGCTTACTCCTTCGAGGGATTCACGCCGGTGGTGGATGCGCGCGCCTTCGTGCACCCGCTTGCGGTGCTGATTGGCGATGTCCGCGTCGGCCCCGACTGTTACGTGGGGCCGGGCGCCTCGCTCCGCGGCGACTTCGGCCGCATCCTCGTCGGCGCCGGGTCCAACGTGCAGGACAACTGCGTGCTCCACAGCTTTCCGGGCAAGGACGTGCTGCTCGAGGAGGGCTCGCACGTGGGTCACGGCGCCGTGCTCCACGGCTGCGTCGTGCGGCGCGGGGCGCTCATCGGCATCCACGCGGTCGTCATGGACGATGTGGTGGTGGGCGAGGAGGCATTCGTCGGGGCCTCGAGCTTCCTGCGCGCGGGGTTCGTCGTGCCGCCGCGCATGCTCGTTACCGGAGTGCCGGCGAAGATCGTGCGCGCGTTGAAGCCCGAGGAGCTCGCCTGGAAGGCGACCGGCACGCGGGAGTATCAGGAGCTCGCCGCGCGCTGTCTCGCGACGCTCCGCGAGGTGAGCCCGCTCGCCGCGCCCGAGCCCGGGCGTCCGGTGCGTCCGGCTACCACGACGGTTCCGCTACATACGATCGAGCGGGAGAAGTGACCCGGGCGTCTTACCCCGTTGACGGCGGGTCGGCGCGGTCCGGGTGCAGGATGCCGAAGGTCGCGGGAATGCGCGCGTAGAAAAGCCGGATCGCATGGGGCTCGAGATGCGCAAGGAACTTCTGCGCCTCATCCTCGGTGACGATGAACTCGACCTCCACGGTGAGGGTGCCCGCCAGCTCGAAGAAGTGAGCCTCGTGCAGCACGTGGTGGCGACCGAAGCCCGCCATGGCGCGAAATGCCGAGCCGCCGCGGATCCCGAAGCGGTTGGCCTCCTCGAGCAGCCACTCCCACACCGGCCGCCCGCGGTGGCGGTGCCCTTCGTGCACGTAGAACCTGAGAAACGAGCCCTGCATCGCTGATGCTCCCGCGATAACCCTAACTCCTCACCCAAACCACGGTGCCGATGCCGGCGAGCGTCATGAGGAGCGAGCCCCCGAGATGCGCGGCGGCGGCGGCCAGCGCCCAGCTGGCGCGACCCTGCTGAAGAAGCGTCACGACTTCGGCGGAGAAGGTCGAGAAAGTGGTGAGCCCGCCGCAGAAGCCGGTGATGACGAGCAGGCGCCATTCGGGTGCGATGGCCGTGTAGGTCGCGAAGAACGCCACCGCCACCCCGACCACGTAACCGCCGATGAGGTTCGCGGCGAGCGTCCCCGGCGGGATGGGTGGGAAGTGCGCGTTCAAGCTCGCGCCGAGCCCCCAACGCAAGAGCGCCCCGAGGCTCGACCCGACACTGACGGCGGCAATCGCTTTCCACATAGCGTCCGCCCTTGTACCTTGGGGCGCGGGGCGCGCGCAACAGCCTGCAGTATGCTGTCGCACTTCTCAAAGGGACCCGAAAGGTAATCTCATGTCCAAGCTCCGCATCGGCACCGCGGCCCTGCTGCTCGTGACGCTCACCGCGGCGCTCGCGGGCGGCTGCGCGCAGGAAACACGGCAACACGCCGCGGACCAACGCTTGCGCGCCATCTACGAGGCCGAGTGGCGCTGGCGCAAGGAGCAGTTGCCGGGGAGCGAGGACAGCAACCAGCCCGTCGCCGACCATCTGCCGAAGGTCGATCCGGCCTCGGAAGAGCAGCGGCGCGCGTACTGGGAGCAGACGCTGCGTAAAGTGAATGCGCTCCCGCGTGCGGATCTCTCCCCCGCCGAGCAGGTCAACTACGACGTCTACCGCGCGCAGCTTCAGGTACTGATCGATCATGAGCGCTTTCGCGACTTCGAGATGCCGGCGAACTCCGACTCGACGTTCTGGACGGACCTGGGTTACACCGCACGGCGCCCGTTTCGCACGCTGACCGACTACGAGCACTGGATCGCGCAGATGCGCGACATCCCGCGCTACTTCGCCGAGCAGATGGACGAGATGCGCGCGGGGCTTAAGCGCGGCTTCACGCCGCCGCACGTCACGCTCGAGGGGCGCGATGCCTCGATTACGGCGGTGACGAACGCGACCCCGGAAGCAAGCCTCTTCTATACGCCCTTCAGGGAGATGCCGGGCATTGCGCCTGAGAAGCAGGCGGCGCTGCGCGCCGACGCCGTCGCGACGATCCGCGATGTGGTGCAGCCCGCGTACGTGAAGCTGCTCGCCTTCATGCGCCGTGAGTACCTGCCGGGGACGCGCATCACGCTCGCCGCGGAGGCGCTCCCCGACGGCAAGGCCTACTACCGCGCCAAGATCCGCGAGTTCACGACTCTCGACATGGAGCCGGAGGCGATCCACAAATTCGGGGTCGCGGAGGTCGAGAGGCTGCACAAGGCGATGGTCGATGAGATGCATGCCGCCGGGTTCACCGGCGACTTCGCGCAGTTCCTGCACTTTCTGCGCACCGATCCGCGCTTCTACGTCAAGACCCCACAGGAGCTGCTGATGCGGGCGGCGTGGATCGCCAAGGTGTTCGACGGCAAGGCATCCACCTACTTCGGCTACCTGCCGCGCGCGCGCTTCGCCATCAGGCCGGTGCCCGAGGACCTCGCGCCCTTTTACACCGCGGGCCGCGGCGGCCCGGGCGTCTATCTCCTCAACACCTACGACCTGCCGAGCCGCCCGCTTTACAACCTGACAGCCCTCACGCTGCACGAGTCGGCGCCGGGGCATGCATTCCAGATTCCGATCGCGGCGGAGCACAAGGATCAGCCCGAGTTTCGCCGCCACAGCTACATCTCCGCCTACGGTGAGGGCTGGGCGCTCTACTGCGAGAAGTTGGGCGACGAGATGGGCATGTACGAGACGCCCTACGACCGCTTCGGGATGCTCGGTTACCAGATCTGGCGCGCCGCGCGGCTGGTGGTCGATACCGGAGTGCACTCCGAGGGCTGGACGCGCGAGCAGGCGATGGACTACCTGCGCGAGTACACGGCTCTGCCTGAGCGCGAGATCGGCACCGAAGTGGACCGCTATATCGCCTGGCCGGGTCAGGCGCTTTCCTACTACCTTGGTGAGCGCGCCATCCTCGAAGGACGCGAGCGCGCCGAGCACGCGCTCGGCGAGCGTTTCAACATCCGCGCCTTCCACGATGCGGTGCTCGAGCTCGGCTCGGTGCCGCTGCCGGTGCTGACATCAAGGATTGACCGCTTCATCGCCGACGGCGGCAAGGGACCCTATCCGGACATGGAGTAGGGGCCCGCGAGGGGATACGATACCGCGGCTTTTCCATTTCTCACCGGGAAGGGGACCGACATGAGACGTACAACCTGGGTAGTGGCGGTGGGGGCAGCGCTCGCGGTTCTGGCGGGTCCGACGGTCTTCGCCGAGACCAACAGCCAGCAGGAGAAGATGAAGACCTGTAACGCGGACGCCAAGGCCAAGAACCTGAGCGGCGATGAGCGCAAGGCGTTCATGAAGAGTTGCCTCTCGGACCAGCCCGCGGCGCCCGCGAAGACCAACAGCCAGCAGGAGAAGATGAAGACCTGCAACGCCGAAGCGACGTCCAAGGGCCTTAAGGGCGCGGATCGCAAGAGCTTCATGAGCTCCTGCTTGAAGGGCTCGGGATCTGAAGCGAGCAAATGATGAACAGGCGCCGGTTCCCGGGAGAGGGTCGGCGCCGTTTCTCCGATTGACCGGCCCATGACTGCGTCGGACGAATCCCTGGCGACGGGAGGCTGCACCTGCCGCGCGATGCGTTACGCGATGCGCGGCAAGCCCCTCATCGTGCACTGCTGTCATTGCCGCTGGTGCCAGCGCGAGACCGGCACCGCCTTCGCGCTCAATGCCCTGATCGAGGCGGACCGCGTGACGCTCCTTCAGGGAACGCCCGAGGTCGTGCTGACGCCGAGTAACAGCGGCAAAGGCCAGAAGATCAGCCGCTGCCCGGTATGCCGCATCGCCTTGTGGAGCAACTATGCAGGCGCTGGCGATGCGCTGCGTTTCGTGCGGGTCGGCACGCTCGATAACCCGGACGCGTTTCCACCCGATATCCACATCTTTACCGAATCCAAGCAGCCCTGGGTCGTGATCCCCGAAGGCGCGCGCGCCGTCAGCCAGTACTACAAGAGCGCCGAGGTCTGGAGCGAGGAGAGCCTCGCGCGGCGTCGGGCGGTGCTCGGGAAGTGATCGCATCGCCGCCGCTCGCGGTTATAGCTAAACTGAATACCAGAGGGATAAAAAACAATTATTCTTTAGTACCATAGGCTCTCTAGAATCGCGCCCTGATGCGCAGCCCCACCGAAGCCGAGCCATACCCGTTCGCGGGGCAGCAGCTGCCCTGCTTCATCGGCGGAGAGTTCGTCAGCTCGGGTGAGGGTTTCCCCAATACCAACCCGGTGAATGGCCGGGTGATCGCCACCGTCACCGAGGCCGACGCCGCGCTGGTCGATCGCGCCGTGCAGGCGGCGCGCGCGGCGCTCAAGGGTCCCTGGGGCCGGCTCACGATCCAGGAGCGCTGCGGGCTCTTGCGCAAGGTGGCCGACCGGATCGAGCAGCGCTTCGATGAGTTCCTCGCCGCCGAGATCGCCGACTCGGGCAAGATGCTCGCCCAGGCAAAGTCCTTCGACATCCCGCGCGGCGCTGCGAATTTCCGCTCCTATGCCGATATCGCGCTGGCGCGGGCGTCTGAGTGCTACGAGCAGGCGACTCCCGACGGCCGCGGCGCGCTCAACTACACGGTGCACAAGCCCCTCGGTGTGGTCGCGGCGATCGTGCCGTGGAACTTCCCGTTCCTGCTCCTCACCTGGAAGGTGGCGCCCGCGCTGGTGTGCGGCAACACGGTCGTCGCCAAGCCCTCCGAGGAGACGCCGTCGTCCGCGGTGCTGCTCGCGCAGGTCATGCAGGAAGTGGGCATGCCGCCTGGCGTGTTCAACCTGGTGCATGGCTTCGGGCCAGGCTCCACGGGCGAGGCGCTCGTCAGCCACCCGGACGTGAGAGCCGTCACCTTCACCGGCGAGACCTCGACGGGCGCGGCGATCATGAAAGGCGCGGCGCCGACTGTGAAGGCGCTGTCCTTCGAGCTCGGTGGCAAGAACGCCGCGCTGGTGTTCGCGGATGCGGATTTCGATGCAGCGCTTGCCGGCACGATGCGCTCGGTGTTCTCCAACTGCGGGCAGGTGTGCCTGTGCTCCGAGCGCGTCTACGTCGAGCGCCCGATCTTCGAGCGCTTCGTCGAAGCCCTCGCCGCGCGCGCCCGCGCGCTCAAGATCGGCGGCCCGTACGAGGGCGCGGACTTGGGACCGCTCATCTCGCGGGCACACCGCGACAAGGTTCTGTCCTATTACCGGCTGGCGCGCGAGGAGGGCGGCGAGATCGTCTGCGGCGGCGGCGCGCCGCAGCTCGGCGACGAGCGCGATCAGGGCGCCTTCATCGAGCCGACCATCGTGCGGAACTTGAGCGAGCAGGCGCGCTGCGTGCGCGAAGAGATCTTCGGTCCTGTCTGCCACGTCGCCCCGTTCGATTCCGAGGAGGAGGTGGTGCGCATGGCGAACGACACCCGCTACGGGCTGTGCGCGGCGGTCTGGACCTCGAACCTGCAGCGCGCGCACCGCGTCGCGCGGGCGATGGAAGTCGGCATCACCTGGGTGAACGACTGGTACCTGCGGGACCTGCGCACTCCGTTCGGTGGCGCGAAGCTGTCCGGCGTCGGACGCGAGGGCGGCATGCATTCGCTCGGCTTCTTCTCCGAGCCGATGAACATCTGTGTGAAGTTATGAATCCGGCCTCCCAGAGCGCGGTGATTGCCGGCAAGCCGCGGCCGCGCGGCGCCTACCCGCACTTTCACCGCGCCGGGGATTTTATCTTCGTCTCAGGTACCAGCGCGCGGCGTGCCGATGACTCGATTGCGGGGGCTGAGCCGGGCAAGGACGGCGCAGTGCGGTTCGACATCCGCGTGCAGACGCGTGCCGTCATCGAGAACATCCGCGACATCCTCGCCGCCGCCGGCGCCAGCCTCGCCGACGTGGTCGAGGTGAGCACGTTCCTGGTCAGCATGGACGACTTCAAGGGCTACAACGAGGTCTACAGCGAGTTCTTCGGCTACGAGGGTCCGGCGCGCACCACGGTGGCAGTGGCGGCGCTTCCCCACCCGCATCTGCTGATCGAGATCAAGGCGGTCGCGTGGCGCCCGCGCGGAGGCATCGAGCCATGATCGACATTCATACGCACTTTCTGCCGCGCACCTGGCCCGATCTCGCCGCGCGTTTTGGTAGCTCTGACTGGCCGTGGATGCGGCACGGTCCGGGCGGCAAGGCGATGCTGATGGTCGGCGAGCGGGAGTTCCGCCCCGTCAGCCCTGCCTGCTGGGACGCGGCGCTGCGTCTCGAGCACATGGAACGTGACGGGGTGGAGGTGCAGATCATGTGCGCCACGCCGCTGCTCTTCGCTTACCAGCGCCCCGCGGCGCAAGCGCTCGAATGCGCGCGCATCTTCAACGATGCGGCGCTCGAGATCTGCGGGCACGCGCCGCGACGGCTCAAGTCACTCTGTCAGGTGCCGCTGCAGGACACCGAGCTCGCCTGCCGCGAGCTCAGCCGCGCCATGGACGACGGCCACATCGGCGTGCACATCGGCAACCATGTCGGCGCGCGCGAGATGAACGACGAGGGGATTCTCACCTTCCTCAGGCACTGCGCCGAGGAGGGCGCGGCGGTCTTCGTGCATCCGTGGGACATGATGGCGCAGGAGCGCATGGCGAAGTACCAGCTGCCGTGGTTGGTGTCGATGCCGGCGGAGACGCAGCTGTCGATCCTGTGGCTGATCCTCTCCGGCGCGCTCGAGCGGCTGCCGCGCTCGCTCAAGCTCTGTTTCGCGCACGGCGGCGGCAGCTTTCCCTATCTCCTCGGGCGCGTCGACAATGCCTGGCTGAACCGCGACATCGTGCGCGAGGACTGCCCGCACCCGCCGTCGTCCTACCTCGACCGTTTCTCGGTCGACGGCGCGGTGTTCAGCCACGAGGCGCTCGAGTTCCTGGTGCGCACCATGGGTGAGGACCGGGTGATGCTCGGATCCGACTACCCCTATCCGCTCGGCGAGCAGAAGGTCGGGGGCCTGGTGCGCTCGCACCCAACGCTCGCCCCGGCGACCCGGGCCAAGGTCCTGCACTCAAACGCGGCTGCCTTCTTCGGCATCGAGACCGGGCGGCGGCCGACCCGCGCCGGGAGCGGCGCGCCGCTCAGCGTTTAGCGGAACCGCTATGATCAGCGGCCATGACATCGGGCCGGCTCGAACGCTGGATCACGCGCAAGTTTCGTCTGCGTCACGTCGAGCTGATCGCCGAGCTCTATGACTGTCGCAGCATCCTCAAGGCTTCCAAGCGCTTAAGCCTCACGCAGCCGACGGTCACCAAGGCGCTGCGGGACGTCGAGTCGATCCTCGGGGTCAAACTCTTCGAGCGCAGCAACCGCGGACTCGAGCCCACTCCATACGGGGAGATCTTTGCGCGCCACGCCAAGATCGTGCTGGCCCAGCTGCGGCACGCGGCGGAGGAGCTCGAGAGCCTGCGCGCCGGCTACAGTGGCAAGGTGACGGTCGGAACACTGCTGGCCGCCTCCGCCAGCATCCTTCCCGATGCCATCGCGCTGCTGAAGAAGCAGCGTCCGGGAGTCGCCATCAGCGTGGTGGTCGGCACCTACGACATCCTGATGCCCTCGCTGCTGGTCGGCGATCTCGACATGGTGCTCGGGCGGCTGCCCGAGGAGGGCCGCAGCCGCGCACTCGTCTATGAGGAGTTCTATGCCGAGCCGATCTGCGTCGTCACAAGGCGCGGGCATCCCCTCTCGCGCAAGCGCCGCCTCACTTTACGCGAGCTCGTGAATGAGGCCTGGCTCCTGCCGCTGCCCGAGACCGCGCTCCGGCGTCAGATCGAGCGCGCGTTCGTGGAGGCGGGCGCACCGCTCCCGCGCAACGTGATCGAGTCCGTCTCGATCCTCACCAACCGGGCGCTGCTGCGCAAATCCGACTGCGTCGGGGTGATGCCCTACCACGTGGCGCTCGATGACGTCGAGCAGGGGCTGCTCGCGATCCTCCCGGTGAAACTCAAATCGATCGAGACTCCAGTCGGCGCGATCCTCCGCGCGCCGGGCACACTCCCTCCCGCGGCCGCAGCGCTCCTAGAGTGTCTACGGCTCGCCGGGAAGGAGGTGCCGAAATGACCACGAGTGCTATGCTCGCGCCGCCATGATCGCGCTGCTGCGTGAAGTGAGCCCGAGCCTCGCCGCCTGCGAGCTGAGCTTTCTTGCGCGGGCACCGATCGATGTCGAGCGCGCCCGCGCCCAGCATGCGCACTACGCCGCCGAGCTCACCGCGCTCGGCTGCAGCATCGAGTGGCTAGCGCCGCTCCCTGAGAATGCCGATGCGGTCTTCGTCGAGGACACCGCGGTGGTGCTGCCCGAGGTCGCCGTCATCACGCGGCCGGGTGTCGCCTCGCGGCGCAGTGAGGTGGAGAGCGTCGCGGCGAGCCTCGCGGGCCACCGGCCGCTCAAGCGCATCGTCACGCCCGGGAGCCTCGAGGGCGGGGACGTGGTGCGCATCGGCCGCGATCTCTATGTCGGCGCCTCGGGCCGCAGCAACGCGGCCGGCATCGAGCAGCTGCGCACTGCGCTCGCACCGTTGGGTTACAACGTGGCGAGCGTCGAGATGCGCGACTGTCTGCACTTGAAGAGCGCCGTCACGTTCATTCCTCCGGATATCGTGCTGGTCAACCGGGCATGGGTGGATCCGGACGTGTTCGATGCCCGCACCGTGATCGAGGTGGACGACGGCGAGCCCTTTGCCGCCAACACGCTCACCGTGCAGGGAGTGACGCTCGTGAACGCGGCCTTCCCGCGCACCGAGGAGCGGCTCCGGGAGGCGGGGCTCACGACGTGCGCGCTCGATGTGAGCGAGCTGCAGAAGGCGGAAGCCGCCCTCACCTGCATGAGTCTGATGCTCGCCTAGGCGTGTCCGATGACCTCGGGGAGCGCCTTGAGGAACGCATCGATCTCAGGCTCGGTGCCGATCGTGATGCGGCACCAGTTGTCGTAGGGCGCAAAGCGCCTGCCCACTAGGATGTTCCGCGCCCGCATCAGCTCGGTGAAGCGCTTGAGCGGCATGCCGGTGTCGAAGAAGACGAAGTTGCCCTGCGGCTCGCCATAAGCGAGGTTGAGGCGCGTGAGCTCGGTCGTGATACGCACCCGGCTCGCGAGGATGCGCCGGCGGCAATCGGTGAGGAACGCGGTATCGCCGAGGCTGGCGCGTGCAGCGCGCACCGCGAACACGTTCGGCGTCGTCATGCGCGCGTCCGCGAGCTCCTTGGCCACGTCCGCCCGTGCGATGGCGTAGCCGCAGCGGATGCCGGCCATGCCGTGGATCTTGGAGAAGGTGCGCAGCACCACCACCCGCCGCTCACCCTGGGTGAGATCCGCCACGGTGCCGACATCCCGCCCGACGGCAAAATCCATATACGCCTCATCGACGATGGTTGTGACGGAAGCGGGAAGCGCCGCGACGAAGGCACGGATGTCGGCGGCGGGCAGCGTTGTGCCGGTCGGGTTGTTGGGATTACAGAGGTACACGGCGCGCGTACGCTCCGAGACTGCCGCGTGCATGGCCGCGAGGTCGTGCCGCAGGTTGGCATCGACCGGCACGAAATGGATCTTCGCGCCACAG
The DNA here is from genome assembly GCA_035518275.1 of Steroidobacteraceae bacterium. Taxonomy (GTDB): domain Bacteria; phylum Pseudomonadota; class Gammaproteobacteria; order Steroidobacterales; family Steroidobacteraceae; genus 13-2-20CM-66-19. The sequence goes on along the minus strand of DATIXU010000112.1, from coordinate 33,058 downwards.
CCTTCGGCATAGTGCGTGAGCTCCGTATAGGTAGGCTCGGCCGCGACGATCTCCCCGCCGTCGCGCGCGGCGAGCATGCCGAGCGCCCGCAAGAGCTCGCCCGATCCCGTGCCGGTCACGATGTGATCCGGGCTCACGCCTTCGCGCCTCGCGAGCATCTCTACCAGGGGATCGAGCTCATCGTCCGGGTAGCGGCAGCTGACACCGATCGCCTTGCTCGCCGCCGCGCGGGCGGCGGGCGAGGGGCCGTAGGGATTCTCGTTCCAGCAGAGGATGATGGGATTGTCGCCGCCCGCGGCCGATTCGCGCCCGCCGGCGCGCATCGCGAAACCAGGCCCTGCTAGCAGCAGCGCGGAGGCGGTGAGAAGATCGCGGCGACTCAGGCTCATGGCAAGGGCTCCCCTGGTGTGTCCGCCTCCAATACTGGACGAGGCGGACCGCCGGGGACAAGAGGTGAGCGAATCTCACCGCAGTTGGGCGCCGAGTCGATCCGGGTTCAGCTGATCGCCTTACTCCCGACGTTGGATGGCGCGCTCTGTGTTCCGACGGTGGTGTAAGCGATGACGGTGAAGTACCACGTGCCCGTGGTCAGACCCGTGACGGTGTAACCGGTCGCGGTTGCGCTCGAGACCGTGATCTGCTGGCTGAGATTGGTCGCGCTGGTGCCGTAGTTGATGATGAACCCCGCGAGATCCGTGAGCGGTGAGCCATCGGTGTTGGTCGTCGGCGCAACCCACGACAGTGTCGCGGTGCCGCTGACCACCGCGTTGACCTGGATACTGAATGCCGGGAGGGCGGCTGACGCCTGGCCGTCGCTCACGCTGATCACGATGTTGGCGAACGTGCCGACGTTGGAGCTCGAGGGCGTGCCGCTGACAGTGCCGGTCGCGACGCTGAACGTCGCCCAGCTGGGCAGGTTCTGAACGCTGAAGCCGAGCGTGAGGCCGGCCGGACCGCTCGCGGTCGGGGTGAAGGAGTAGGCCTGTCCCGCGGTGACCAGTGTCGAGGGCGTCCCGCCGATGGTCGGCGGCACGGCTTTGACCTGAATGCTGAACGCCGCCAGCGAGGCCGACAGCTGCCCGTCACTGACGCTGATCACGATGTTGGAGAACGTGCCGACGTTGGAGCTCGAGGGCGTGCCGCTCAGGGTCCCTGTCGTTGCATTGAACGACGCCCAGCTGGGCAGGTTCTGAACGCTGAAGCTGAGTGCGAGGCCGGAAGGACCGGTGGCGGTCGGGGTGAAGGAATATGCCTGTGCCTCGTTGACTGCCGTCGAGGGCGTCCCGCTGATCGTGGGCGGCACGGCTTTGACCTGGATGCTGAACGCCGCGAGCGAGGCCGACGCCGGTCCGTCGCTCACCGTAATCACGATGCCGGAGAACGTGCCGACATTGGAGCTCGAGGGTGTCCCGCTCAAGGTGCCTGTTGAGGTGTTAAAGCTCGCCCAGGACGGAAGGTTCTGCACGCTGTAGCTGAGCGTGAGGCCGGTCGGGCCGCTCGCGGTCGGCGTGAAGGAATAAGCCTGCCCTTCGTTCACCGTCGTTGCCGGAGTGCCGCTGATCGTCGGTGACTGAGCGTTGACCTGGATGCTGAATCCCGGGAGCGAGGCCGACGCCTGGCCGTCGCTCACGCTGATGATGATGTTCGTGAACGTACCGACGTAGGCAGCCGGTGGCGTGCCGCTCAAGGTGCCCGTCGAAGTGCTGAACGTGGCCCAGGACGGCAGGTTCTGGACGCTGAAGGTGAGCGTCAGGCCAGCCGGACCGCTTGCGCTCGGCGTGAAGGAATACGGGTGCCCCGCGGTGACCGAAGTCGCGGGCACTCCGCTGATCGTCGGTGCGGGCGGCGGCGCAACCGCGGTGACCTGGATGCTGAACGCCGGGAGCGAGGCCGACAGCTGGCCATCGCTCACGCTGATTACGATGTTGGCGAACGTCCCGGCGCTCGCAGGCGTGCCGCTCAAGGCGCCCGTTGAGGTGCTGAAGGTCGCCCAGGACGGAAGGTTCTGGATGCTGAAAGTAAGGCTGCCGCCCGCTGGATCGGTCGCGGTCGGCGTGAAGGAATAAGCCTGCCCGGCCGTAACCTGCGTCGCGGGTGTGCCGCTGATCGTCGGCGGCTGTGGATCAGGAGCGACCTGGATGCTGAACGGCGGGAGAGAAGCGGACACCTTGCCGTTGCTCACGCTGATTACGATGTTGGGGAAGGTCCCGACGTTGGAGCTCGAGGGCGTGCCGCTCAGGGCGCCGTTCGAGGTGCTGAAGGTTGCCCACGACGGCAGGTTCTGGACGCTGAAGGAGAGCGTATTGCCGGTTGGATTGGTCGTAGTCGGCGTGAAGGAGTAGGCCTGCCCGGCCGTGACCTGCGTGGCCGGCGTCCCGCTGATCGTCGGCGGTTTGACCGACGCGTCCACCACCGTGGAGACGTCGGTTCCCCCGCCGCCGCCGCAACCGGCGAGCGCGGCTACCGCGAACACACACAGTGTCAACGCACCGAGAACCGGTGCTCTGCGAGAGAAAACTGTTCCCACTTGGCTCTCCATGTCCAACTCCTGAGGCACCGGCGGGCCTTTACCCGCCCTGTCACTCCATCCCTATGTCTGCAGCCGGCCTTTACGGCCGTCACGACGGTCTTAAGTCTTCAGCTTCGAATGGACGCAAGACGGCCGCCGCGGTTGCGGTGACGACGAGCGCGCACGGAGTGAAGGCACCGACCAGCAGTGCACTGCGAACCAAGAACGGAGTTCACGGCCTCGTTTCAACTGGCATTTCCCTGTCCAGGTTTCTCAAGGGCCCGGACTCTTCCCGACCAGCTGAAAAAGACAACGGAGTGTTGACGACGAGCGTGCGAGCCGAGACGGCCCTCTCGCCGGCAACCCCGCTATCTCATCTTCTGGGCCTGAGACCGGAGGCTTTGCGTCCCCGCCTTGCGACGGGTTTGCCCTTGAACAACCTGGATCCTAAGTTAAACCGGATCGCCGTTGCCAAACGCAGTTCGCAGTTATCAGACGCGATTCACGCGCTTGTTGCAACGCGTCGTGACCTGGCGACATGCAGAATTTTCTTTGTCGCCACGTGCCGACGCATATAAGACAACTGCTAGACTCACCGTCATGGTCAGTGAACGCGCCTCGAGAGTGCGAATCGCCGGGCCCACCGAGCTCGTGCTGGAGCGCGGCGACGGCCGCAGCGAACCGCTTCATCCGCTCTGGCTCCGCGAGCGCTGCCGGGATGCGGTCAGCATCGACTTACGGACTCAGCAGCGCCTTCAGGATCCTTCCGATTTTGATCCTGACCTCGAGCTCAGCGCGGTCTCGCAGCCCGCGCCGGGCATCTTTCAGGTGACTTTCAGCGACGGCCACCAGGCAAGCTTCACCGCGGCCGACATTCTCGAAGAGGCCGCGCTCGCACCGGGGAGCCACGACGTTCCGGCCGCGCAGCTATGGGACGGCTCGCTCAAGGAGCTGCCGCGCGCGCGCTGGCGCGCCGAGCCCGCCGATGCGGAGCTCGCCTCGTGGACCGAGGCATTCCTGACCTCCGGCTTCATCATCTTCGAGGGAGTGCCGACCGAGCCCGGCATGGTGCTCAAGGTGGGCGCGCAGTTCGGCTTCACGCGCGAGACCAACTTTGGCGCCCTCTTCAACGTATGCTCGACGCCGAACGCCAACGACCTCGCCTATACCTCGATCGCGCTCGATCCGCATACCGACAATCCGTATCGGTCGCCGGTGCCGGGCATCCAGCTGCTGCACTGCCTGGTGAACGAGACGAGCGGCGGCCTCTCGACGCTGGTCGACGGGTTTGCCGTGGCGCAGGCGCTGCGCACGCACGAGCCGGATGCCTTCCGCATCCTTTCCACCACTCCGGTCCGCTTCAAGTACCTCGACACCGACACCGAGCTCACGGCGAGTGCGCCGCCGATCGAGCTCGACGTCACGGGCGAGCTGAAAGCGATTCACTTCAGCCCGCGGCTGGATTTCGTGCCGCTCTTTCCGCGCGGTGAGCTCGAGGCTTACTACCGCGCGCGGCGCTCCTTCGACCACCGCCTGCGCGCGCCCGACTTCGAGATCCGCTTCCTCCTCAAGGACGGGGATCTCGTGATGTTCGACAACTGCCGCCTGCTGCACGGGCGCACCGGCTTTGACCCCGCGGAAGGCTTGCGGCATCTGCAGGGCTGCTACATCGACATCGACGGACCGCGGAGCCTCTACCGTGTGCTGCGCCGCCGCCGCGTGCACGTGCCCGAGGCGAGGCGCAGCGCATGAGCCGTATCGTCAGCTTCCGGCAGATGAAGGACGGGACGCGGGAGGATTACCTGCTGCTCGATGAGTCCGAGCGCGCCTACGCTGAAGGCCTCGCCGACCGCGTGCTCGAGAGCCTGCGCAAGCTCGATCACTCGCTCCTCGGCTACCCCGTGAGCCGGCTCGGGCACTCGCTGCAGGCGGCGACACGCGCCGCGCGTGACGGTGCGGATGAGGAGCTCATCGCCGCGGCGCTGATCCACGACATCGGAGACGAGCTCGCGCCCTACAACCATGCGGAGCTCGCAGCCTCCATCCTGCGTCCCTATGTGCGTCCCGAGGTGACCTGGATCGTCAAACAGCATGGGCTCTTCCAGAACTATTATTACGTGCACCACCTGGGCGGTGATCGCAACGCACGGGATCGCTTCCGCGACCATCCGTGGTACGCCGCGTGCGCGCATTTCTGCGCAGCCTGGGATCAATCCTCCTTCGATCCCGACTACGCTTCCGAGCCGCTCGACTACTTCGAGCCCCTGGTACGAAAGATCTTTGCCCGCACGCCGCATGATCCGCGCTACGTCTCGGGTCCGATGAGCTGATCTACCCACTCGATCCAGTGCCAGACCGGCACCTCACTCGCCGCTCCGAGATGGGTGATGCAGCCAATGTTGGCGGACAGAATCAGCTCAGGTCTGGGCGCCAGCAGGTTCCCCAGCTTGCGGGCGCGCAGTGCGCGCGACAGCTCTCCCTGAAGGATCGAGTAGGTTCCCGCAGAGCCGCAGCACATGTGCGCTTCGGCCACTGGCAGGAGCTCGGCTCCCAGCCCGAGCAGCAGCTCTTCGGTCTGGTCGGCGCAGCGCAGCGCGTGCTGCTGGGTGCAGGGCTTGTGGAGCGCAATGCGCTGCGTGCGCGGGGGAAGCGCGCGGCGCGCCAGCGTGGCCACTTCTGGCGCGAGGAACTCGCCCAGGTCGCGTGCCGCTGCGCTCACCCGTCGCGCCTTTTCGGCGTAGTTAGGATCCTGCGCGAGCAGACGGCCGTAGTCCCGCACCAGCGCGGCGCAGCCTGAGGCGTTGAGGACGATGGCCTCGATGCCTTCCGATTCGAGCCGCGGCCACCAGGCGTCTATGTTGCGCCGGGCGTCATCGAGCGCGCCGCGCGGGTCGCCGAGATGATGGCGAATCGCTCCACAGCAGCCCGAGTGCGGGTCGATGAGCGCCTCGATGCCGATCGCATCGAGCACACGCATGGTCGCCGCATCGATGGAGGGCGCGAGCGCCCCCTGTGTGCAGCTGTTGAGAAGGAGGACCTTGCGCGCGTGGCTGCGCTTCGGCAGGGCGCCCGCGGGGCGTGCCGGGCGGAGCGAGGCGCGCAGCGTTGCCGGCAGCGCCCAGCGCAGCGTCCGACCCACGCGGAGTGCGCCGGCGAACAGTCCGCGCCGCGTCAGCCCTTCGCGCAGCAGCGAATGGAGCGCGCGCGTCCCCGCGGGGCGGCGGACCTGGGAGTCGACCGCGGCGCGTCCGATGTCGAGGAGCCGCCCGTACTCGACGCCCGACGGGCAGGTGGTCTCGCAATTGCGGCAGGTGAGACAGCGGTCGAGATGCAGCTGCGTCACCGGCGTCGCTGGCGCGCCTTCGAGCACCTGCTTGATCTGATAGATGCGGCCGCGCGGCCCGTCGAGCTCGTCGCCGAGCAGCCGGTAGGTGGGGCAGGTCGCGTTGCAGAACCCGCAGTGCACGCAGGCGCGCAGGATCGCCTCGGCCGCCGTGCCGTCCGCGGTGCCCTGGAACGCTGCCGCCAGCTTCGTTTCCATCGAGCCTCAGAGCCCCGCGACCAGGCGGTTGTGGTTGAAAATGCCGTGCGGATCGAAGCGCTCCTTCAAGCGCCGGTGAATCGCGAGAACCGAGGCGGCGAGGGGATGGAAGCGGCTGCCGGCCGTGCCGCCTCGCCAGTGCAGCGCGGTGCCGCCGGCGGCCGTCGCTATGCGGCGCACCTCGCTCGCGGGACGCTCGCTCGCGTACCAGCGCAGCGCCCCGCCCCACTCGATGAGCTGCGTGCCCTCGAGCGCGAGCGGAGCGGTGCTCGAGGGGACCGACAAGCGCCAGAGGCTCGGCGTATCGCCGAACAAGGTGTGGCGCTGGCTGCGCAGCTCCCGCCACCACTCGGCCGCCGCCGCCGCCTCGAGCGTCTCGCCGCCCAGGCGGCCACGCGCGGCGCGCACCGCTGCCGGCGCCCCCGAGAGGCGCAGGTGCGCGACTCCGCTCCACCAGGCGCTCGCGGAGATCGGCAGCGGCTGTCCCGCCCAGCGGTTGAAGGCGTCCAGCGCCGCGGCCGCGGTGAGTTCGAAGCGCAGCGTCTGCTCCTCGCGCGGCAGCGGCATCACTTTGAGCGACACCTCGAGGATGGGACCTAAGATCCCGAGCGATCCGCACAGGAGCCGCGAGACATCGAACCCCGCGACGTTCTTCATGACCTTGCCGCCGAAATGCAGCACCTCGCCGTCCACTCCGAGGAGCACGGCCCCCAGCACGAAGTCACGCGCGGCCCCGGAGTGCGCCCGGCGTGGCCCGGAGAGCCCCGCGGCGACGACTCCGCCGATGGTCGGATCGCCGCCGAGCGAGGGTGGCTCGAAGGCGAGGAACTGCTGATGGTGCGCGAGCAGCGTCTCGATCTCCGAGAGCGGCGTGCCACAGCGCGCCGTGAGCACGAGCTCGGAGGGCTCGTACTCGACGACGCCGCGGTAGCCCGCGAGATCGAGAGGCGCGCCTTCGCGGCTCTCACCGTAGAAGTCCTTGGTACCGGCCCCACGGAGACACAAGGGTTTCCGTTCGCGATGGGCCTCCATCACGGCGGCGCGCAGCTCCCCGAGTACCGTCTCCATACTTTCTAAAATCTCGGCAGCTCGGGATGCGGCAGCTCGCCGCGGCGGATGTGCTCGCGGCCGTACTCGGCGCAGCGCGCCAGCGTCGGGATCGCCTTGCCGGGATTCAAGAGCCCGGGCGGATCGAACGCGGCCTTCACCGCGAAGAACGCGGCACGCTCGGCCGGCGAGAACTGCACACACATCGGGTTGAGCTTCTCGACGCCGACGCCGTGCTCTCCAGTGACCGTGCCGCCCAGGCGCACGCAGAGCTCCAGGATCTCGATGCCGAAGCGCTCGGCGCGCTGCCACTCACCTTCGCGGTTGGCGTCGAAGAGAATGAGAGGATGGAGGTTGCCGTCGCCGGCGTGGAAGACGTTGAGGCACTTGAGTCCGTACTTCTTTTCCATCGCCTCGATGGCCCGCAGCACCGCCCCGAGCGCCTTGCGGGGGATGGTGCCGTCCATGCAGTAGTAGTCGGGCGAGAGCCGGCCGGCGGCGGGAAAGGCATTCTTCCTCCCCGACCAGAAGCGCAGCCGCTCGGCCTCCGAGCGCGAGACCGAGATCGCGGTGGCGCCGGCCTCGCGCAGCACCGACTCGAGCGCGGCGACTTCCTCTGCGACCTCATCCGGCGTGCCATCGGACTCGGCGAGCAGGATCGCCTCGGCGGTCAGGTCATAGCCCGCCTTGACGAAGGGCTCCACCGCCGCGGTCGCCTGGCGGTCCATCATCTCGAGTCCCGCGGGAATGATGCCGGCGGCGATGATCGCGGCGACGCCATCGCCCGCGCGACCCACATCGTCGAACGAGACCATGACGACCTGGGCGCACTCCGGCTTCGGGATGAGCTTCAACAGCACCTCCGTCACGACGAGCAGCAGCCCCTCGGACCCCAAAGTGATCGCGAGCAGATCGAGACCGGGTGAATCGAGGGCGGCGCTCCCGAGCTCGACGATCTCGCCCTCGATCGTACAGCCGCGCACCTTGAGCACGTTGTGCACGGTGAGGCCGTATTTCAGGCAATGGACGCCGCCCGAGTTCTCCGCGACGTTGCCGCCGATGGTGCAGGCGAGCTGCGAGGAGGGATCCGGCGCGTAATAGAGACCAAACGGAGCGGCCGCCTCGGAGACCGCGAGGTTGCGCACGCCGGGCTGGACGCGCGCCGTGCGCGCGATCGGGTCGACCTCGAGAATGCGATCGAAGCGCGCGAGCGACAGCAGCACTCCGGCGGCGTGCGGCATGGCGCCGCCCGAGAGCCCGGTGCCGGCGCCGCGCGCCACGAGCGGTACGCGCAAGGCGTGACAGGCGCGCACCACGGCACAGACCTGCTCCTCGGTGCGCGGCAGCGCGACGAGCAGCGGCTGCGCCCGATAGGCCGCGAGCCCGTCGCACTCGTAGGGCTTGAGCTCCTCTTCGCGGCTCAGCAGGCAGTCGGTCGGCAGAAGCTCGGCGAGCACGCGCGCGACTTCGCGACGGCGCGCAGGGGAGGCTTCGGGAGCGGCGGCGTGCACGCGACTATGCTAGAGCCCGTTCTTGATCCGCGTCCAGGTGCGGGTCTTCAGGCGCTGGTAGCTGACGTCGAACTCGGCCGGGAGGAAGAGGCGCGCGCGCAGCGCGGGGGGCGGATAGATCGCCGGATCCTCGAGGATCTCGGCGTGCACGAAGGGCCGCGCCGCGAGATTGTCGTTGCCGTAGTGGGTGTAGTTGGTGATGTCGGCGATCACGTGCGGATCGAGCAGGAAGTTGATGAAACGGTGCGCGGCGTGCGGGTGTGGCGCGCCGGCCGGGATCAGGAAGGCGTTGTAGGTGATGTTCGAGCCCTCTTTCGGCACCGTGAACGCGAGGTGCAGGTCGAGGCCGGCGGCGCGCGAGCGCACCATGGCGAGTGAGTAATCGCTCGACCAGCCCATGGAGAGGCAGAGCTCGCCCGAGGCGAGCTGATACACGTAGTCGTTCGAGTCGAAGAGCCGGATGTAGGGACGCACCGCGAGCACCGCCTGCTCGGCGGCCTTCAGGTCCTCGGGCCGGTGAGAGTTGGGATCGAGCTTCAAGTACTTCAAGGCGAGCTCGAGCACGTCATCGGGAGAGTCGAGGAAGCTCACGCCGCAGTCGGCGAGATGCGCCACGACTTCGGGCTTGAACAGCATGTCGAGGCTGTCGAGCGGCGCATCCTTCAGGCGTGCACGCACCAGGTCGGCGTTGTAGGCAAAGCCGTTCATGGCGTGCAGGTACGGCGCGGCGTAACGGTTGCCGGGATCGGCCTGCGCCTGGATGGCGAGCACCGCCGGGTCGAGGTTCTTCCAGTTGGGAAGCTGACTCTTGTCGAGGGGCTCGTAGAGGCCGGCGCGGATCTGCCGCGCATACCAGGCCATGCTGGTGCTCACCAGGTCATAGCCCGAGTCCCCCACCATGAGCTTGCCCTCGAGCGTCTCGTTCGAATCGAAGACGTCGTAGACCACCTTGATGCCGGTCGCGCGCTCGAATTGCGCGACCGTGTCGGGAGCGATGTAGTCGTCCCAGTTATAGATGTGGAGCACCGCCTCTTCGGCGCCGGCGTTCCCGGCCGGCGCGTGACCGCCGCAGCCGATCAGGCATCCGGTGAGGAGCACCGGGCAGGCGATGAGTGCCGCTCGGGCGCGCAAACGCTTCAGAGCCGCGCGAGCTCCGCGCTCACCCAGTCCTGGAACTGGCGGATCGCATACTCCTCGGGCATGAGCACCCCGGCGGCGTGCGGCAGGGCGTGGAGCCCCTGCTGGTTGAGCTCGCAGATCGCAGCGTCCTCGCTCATCACGATGTCGGTGAACTCGACGGCCTTCATGATGTCGCGCTTGGGATCGGCGAGGGTCTCCGGGAGGAACAGGAACTCGATGCTCATCGCCGTCTCCTCCGGGCCCAGAGGCAGGAGCCGCACCACGCGCACATAGTCGACGTGAGCCACGATGAAGACCGACGGGACGGAGGTCATATAAAGGTGACCGGCCTTGCGGTCGTCGGCGCTCACGCCGGGGAACGGCACGCCGGCGGGCTTGCCGTCCATCGACCAGGATTCGGCGCCGGCCTTCAAGCCCCCGCCGTACCGCGGATCCTCGTCGGCGGCGTGGTCCTGCCAGGCCGGGTCGTCGCGCCGCTCGAGCAGCGCCCGCCCGAAGATCGGCACGAGCTGTGCGAGGCGCGGGTGCACGCCTGGGCAGTGGAGACACTCGTTGTAGTTCTCCCAGAACACCTTCCAGTTGCAGCGAATGGTCTTGGTGAGGCGATGGCCGACCACGAGATCGCCGAGCCGCCAGTCATCGAGCCGGTTGAGCGGCAGATCGAAGCTCGCGCTGAAGGGCGGTGGGTTCGCAGTGAGTGCCGTGAAGAGAAAGCCGTTCCACTCGGTGACGGGCAGGCTGTAGAGCGGGAAGTCGGCGAGCTCGAAGCCCTCGCCGTGTGCCTTGGAGGAGGTCTGCACGAGCTCGCCCTTCAGGTTGTACCGCCAGGCGTGATACGGGCAGATGATGCCGGCGGCGGGCACTCGCCCCGCGTGCTCGCGGCAGAGCTTCGCGCCACGGTGCCGGCAGGTATTGTGGAAGGCGCGCGCGATCCCATCCTCGCCCCTGACCAGGAGGATCGACTGATCGCCCACCTCGAGCGTCTGGAAGCTGCGGGGGCTCGCGATGTCCGCCGAGCGGCAGGCGTAGATCCAGTGGCGGTACCAGATGCGGCTCAGCTCCAGGCGGTAGTGCGCGGGCTCGAAGTACCAGGGTGAGGGCAGGGTGCCGACGGCGTCCGTGAGGCCCGTGTAGCCGGGATCGCGTCTGACTGAAAGAGGACGGGTGCTCATCTGGGTCTCGATCAACTCTAGGTGTCTATCAGCTTGAAGTATACGGCGTAACGCTCATCGAACAGGGCCTTGAGGACCTGCCGCGAGCGCCGTCAGTGACAGAAACCTGCGACGGTGGAGCCGGGTCATGAGGGTTGAGGCTGTTATCCTCCTCCCCCTCACCTCAGGGGGGCTCCATGCACGGATTCCACCGTGGCCGCGCCGGCCGTCACCTTCACATCGTCCTGGCTGCATTCGCTCTGACCGCCGTGCCGCTCGCCGCGCTCGCGCAGACTCCCGCGGCCAAGACGCCCATCACTCACGAGAAGCTCTGGATGATGAAGCGCGTCGGCGGTCCCGTCGTCAGCCCCGACGGCAAGTGGGTGGTGTACTCGGTGCTCGAGCCGTCCTATGAGCCCGACAAGGAGGTGAGTGACCTCTGGCTGGCGGCAGCCGACGGCAGGTCGCCGCCGCGGCGGCTGACGCATACGCGCGCCGCCGAGAAGGGCGTCGCCTGGTCGCCCGACAGCCGCGCCATCGTCTTCGCCACCAGGCGCGAGGGCGATGAGGTGGATGAGATCTACCTCCTCGATCTCGCCGGCGGCGGCGAGGCGCGCCGGATCACCAATCTCTCGACCGGTGCCGGGAATCCCCAGTGGCGGCCGGATGGCCACGCGATCCTGTTCGAGTCGCTGGTCTACCCCAACGCCTTCGATGACGAGGCCAACAAGAAGATCGCGGCCGAGCGCAAGGCGCGCAAATACAACGTGCGGGCGTACGAGCACTTCCCGGTGCGCTATTGGAACCAGTGGCTCGATGACCGGCGGCCGACGATCCTCACGCAGTCGCTGGAGGAGGGCGCGAGCGCAAAGGACATTCTCTCGTCGACCGCGTTGGCGCGCAGTGCAGGCTTTGACGGCGCGACGCGGGGCGAGAACCCGGTGTCGCTGTCGGCGATCTGGAGCCCGGACGGCAAGGAGATCGTCTTCCTCGCGACCACCGAGCGCTGGAACGCGGCCTTCGCGCACGTCGGCTATCACCTCTACCGGATGCCGGCAGAGGGCGGTGCGGAGCCTCAACCGGCGACACCCGCGCCCGGCAACTACACCGAGGCCACCTTCGCGCCGGACGGCCAATCCCTGTTCTTCAGGTACGCGATGCAGGATCAGGAGATCTATCACCAGATGCGCCTCGAGCGCGTCTCCTGGCCGGCGGGCGGCGAGCCGACAGGGGTGACGCACGACTTCGACCACGAGATCACGGCCTTCGCGCTGACCCCGGACTCGAAGACCGTGTATCTCATCGTTCCGGAGTCCGGGCGCGAGAACCTCTGGCGCGTGCCGAGCGCAGGCGGCACGCCGCTGCGGGTCATCGCCCACGAAGCAGGGGGCTTCACGGCGCTCGCGAGCGCGCGCAAGTCGCCGGCTCCGGTCCTGGTCGGCAGCTACGGCAGCTCGGTGAGCCCCGCCGAGGTGGTGCGGATCGACCCGGCCACTGGCAAACATCTCGCACTCACCGACGTCGACGCCGCGGCGGCCGCCGCGATCGACTGGCAGCCGCCGCAGCATTTCTATTTCACGAGCGCCAAGGGGCGCAGCATTCACAGCATGCTGGTGACGCCGCCGGCCTTCGATCAGGCCAAGAAGTACCCGCTGCTGCTCCTCATCCACGGCGGCCCCGCCTCCCACGACTCCGATCAGATGGGGCTCCGCTGGAACTATCACCTGCTGGGAGCCCCGGGCTACGTCGTGCTGACGGTCGATTACACGGGCTCGACGAGCTTCGGCGAGAGGTTTGCGCAGGAGATCAAGCTCGATCCGCTCAAGACCCCGGGCGATGAGCTCAACCAGGCGGTCGATGAGGCGCTCAAGCGCTTCGCCTTCATCGACGGCTCACGCATGTGCGCCGCCGGGGCGAGCTACGGCGGGCATCTCGTCAACTGGCTCGAGGCGACGACCACGCGCTTTCGCTGCATCGTGAGCCATGCGGGCGAAGTCGATCTCACCACGCAGTGGGGCGAGAGCGACTTCAACTACGGGCGCGAGCTCGCCAACGGCGGCCCGCCCTGGGCGGGCAATCCGATCTGGCACGAGCAGAGCGCAATTTCCTACGCGGCGAGCTGGAAGACGCCGATCCTCATGAGCATCGGCGAGCGCGATTACCGCGTGCCGATCGGCAACACGCTCGAGGCCTGGAGCACGCTGCAGCGCATGCAGGTGCCGAGCCGCCTGCTCGTCTGGCCGGACGCCTGGCATTGGATCCTCAAGCCCGAGGACAGCCGGCACTTCTACCAGGAAGTACACGCGTGGCTCGGGAAATATCTCCAGGGAGAGGAGCCGCCGGCGCGGCCATGAGCTGAGCCGGCTGCGCCGCGGACCTACGGCAGGGTGTGATCGCCTGCGCCCAAGGGGCGCTGCATCAGCACCGTGTCGACCCAGCGTCCGAGCTTGAATCCGACCGATGCGAAGGTGCCGACGTGACTGAAGCCCAGGCGGCGATGCAGCGCGATGGAGCCGGCGTTGGCGCTGTCGCCAATGATGGCCAGCATCTGCCGCCAGGGACCCGCCTCGCACCGCTCGATCAGTGCCGTGAGAAGCGCGGTGCCCACGCTCAGGCCGGTCAGGCCCTGCTCCACATACACCGAGTCCTCGATCGTATAGCGGTAGCCGGGACGGGCCCGGTAGGCGCTCGCATAAGCGTAGCCGACGACCTCGCCACGCAGCTCCGCCGCGAGACAGGGCAGGCCTGATTCGAGCACGGCGGCGCGGCGCGAGCGAAACTCCTCGATCGAGGGCGGTGCCACCTCGAACGAGGCGAGACCATGCCGCACATGGTGCGCATAGATACTCGTGATCGCGGCGAGGTCCGCTTCTGTTGCATCGCGGATCAGCACCGCGAGCCTCGGTCGTGGCGTCTCTCCTTGGATCATCCAGCCGGGCTGGCTCGTCATGCCGCAGGCGGTGCAACCCCCGTGCCAGGCCTGTCGCCCGCAGCGGGGCGGCTAATGAGTGGCTGTCGCGCACAGGGCGGGCGGCGTCCGGGCCGTCCCGGAGCAGGAGAGACCCGAAGCGCACCAAACAGGTGCGAGTCAGGAATGCCCACGACGCTCGCTCTCAAGCGCGTGCGGTGAGCACTCCACGGGGCGAGAGCCCGGACGGCGCGCCCGCCCGGGTCCGCCCGTGAGCCGCGATGAGTCTCAGAGTGCCTTGGTGAGGCGACCGATGCCGCGGCGCACCTTGAGCGCGAGCAGGATGAGCATCACGCCGAAGGCGATCGCATAGACCGCGAAGAGCCACAGCAACGTCAGTGCTCCGACCGCCGGCTGCGCGATCAGCAGCACGCCGAAGATCACCGAGGCGAGGCCCGCGAGCATCAGCCACACCTCTCCCGCGAGTTGCTTGCGCAGCCGAATCGCCGCCGTGATCTCGAGCACTCCCGTCGCGACCGCCCAGATGGCGACGTAGAAGACCAGCGCGATGGCGGTCGCCTGTGGGCTGTAGAAGGTGAGGGCGCCGACTACGATGCCGGTCAATCCCACCAGCAGCAGCACCCACCAGTCCTCGTGCACCTTACGGCCCCCGAAGGCATTCGCCACGTTGAGGATCCCGTCGGCGAACATCACGATGCCGAAGGCGAGCGTCAGCGAGAGCAGCGAGATCCCCGGACGCGCCAGGATCACGATGCCAAACAGAATCCAGAAGAGGCCGCGTAGGACGGTCAACCACCAGTAGCGCGAGAGAATTTCCCCGATCATGTCGACCTCCCCGAACGTGACAGCCGTCCACATCCGGCTGCGAAGCCCGTCAAGAAATGCAAAGCCGCCGCTTCTTAATGTTAACTCACGCTTGGCAAACGGCGCAGATTCTTAAATCTTCTGTCGCATGTCGCATGCATTACCCGCCGAACTGCCCTTGCCGCTCATCGAGCGTCTGCGCGCCGAGGGGATTGCCACGCTCGAAGCCTGGGTCGCCCTCGGGCGCCGTCGCCGCCAGATATTCGGCGTGACCCGCGCCGCGGTCGAGCAGCTCGACGCGCTCGCAAAAGCAGCCTTGAGAGTCAAGTCCTGAGGGAACCGGTGCCGGCGGCGGTCAGCGCAGCCGGTCCGCACTCTCAACGGCCGCCGAGACCACCTCGTGGTGGTGCTGGTGCGCGCCGCTCAATGCGGCAATCGGCAGCACCGCCGTCCAAAGCCCGCAAGCCACCAACGCAGCTCCGAGCAAGCGCGCCAGCGAGCCGCCGGGGCGCGGCAGCCGCGCACCTACGAGACTCAAGCCCGCCATCGCCGGCACCGTGCCGAGGCCGAAAGCGATCATGGTGGCGGCACCGCTCGCGCCGCCGCCGGCGACCGCCGCGGCGAGCAGCACCGAGTACACGAGCCCGCAAGGCAGCCAGCCCCAGAGGAGCCCGAGGACGAGGGCGCGCGCATGAGGGGATGCGGGGAGCGGGCTGCGCGCGCGGGGCGCCACGCGCCGCCAGAGCCGTGCTCCCCAGCGCTCCGGGAGCTTCAGCCAACGCCCGCGCGAGCTGCCGCTCCAGGCGATATCGAGGCCGATCACGACGACCACGACCGCCGTCGCCAGGCGCAGTATCTCGCTCCAGCGTGAGACGTCGAAGGCGAAGCCGGCGGCGGCGCCGAGCGAGCCGGCGATGGCGCCCGCCGTCGCATAGCTCGCGATGCGCCCGAGGTGATAGAGCAGCAGTTGGCGGGTGCGGCTCGCGCCGCCCGGCACCGCGCCGAGGGCGGTCGCGATGCCGCCGCACATCCCCAAGCAGTGCGTGCTGCCGAGCACGCCCGCGAGCAGCGCCGTGACCAAGGTCAGCTCATGCATCGCGCGAGTCCGGCGCCGGAGGCGGAGGCGCGCGGTCATCGTCGAGGAGAATCTGCACGCCGGGCGAGTCGAGATCGTCGAACTGTCCGGAGCGCACCGCCCAGAAGTAGGCCCAGACCGAGAGCGCGAGCAGGCCCAAGCCGAGCGGGATCAGGAGGTAGATGACATTCATGCGTGCGCCACCTCCGCGAGCGGCGCCGGCTGCCGCGCGGAGCGGCCGGCTCCACGCTCGAGCAGGCGCATGGCATTCAACACCACGAGCAGCGAGCTGCCCGACATGCCGAGCGCCGCCATCCATGGCTCGATGAGCCCGCTCGCAGCGAGCGGCACCGCGGTCAGGTTGTAGAGCACCGCCCAGGCGAGATTCTGGTGGATGATCCGCAGGAGGCGCCTCGAGGTCTCGATGGCGCAGGCGAGGGGGCTAAGCCCCTCACCGAGCAATATGAGGTCGGCGCTCACCTTGGCGAGCTCCGTCCCGCCGGCGATGGCGACCGAGACATCGGCCGCGGCGAGCACCGGCGCGTCATTCACGCCGTCACCCACCATCACGACCCGATGGCCTTCAGCCCGCAATGCCCGCACGAGGGCGAGCTTGCCGTCGGCGGTGAGGTTGGCGCTGGCCGCAACGCTTCCCAGTTGCCGCGCCGCCGCCGCGACGGGCTCCGTTCGGTCGCCGCTCGCGATGCCGGCAACGAGGCCGAGCGCTGCGAGGCGCTGGATCGTGTCCCGCGCATCGCTGCGCAGGACGTCGGTGAGGTGAAACTCAGCCAAAGGACCCGCCGCGTCCCCCAGCACGACGCTCGTGTGCTCGGGATGGTCGGTCACCGTGGTCGCGATGCGCGCGCAGCCATCCAGCACGAACTCCAGGCGCCCGATCCGGTAGCGCGTCCCCCCGATGACTCCCTCGAGCCCACGACCGGCGACGGACTTGACGTCGCTCACCCCCGTGACCGGGGTGAGAGGCGCGAAGGCGCGTGCCAAGGGGTGTCCCGAGTGGCTTTCGAGAGCCGCCGCCAGACCGAAGCACTGCGGCGCGGTGAGTCGCGGCTCGAGGATGACGACACCGTCGAGGCGCGGCTCACCGCGCGTCAGGGTGCCGGTCTTGTCGAAGAGGATGCGGTCGGCTCCCGAGAGACGCTCGAGCGCGCGGCCGCGTGTGACCAGGACTCCGGCGCGCGCCAGGCGTGTGGTCGCCGCGGCGAGCGCCGCCGGCGTCGCGAGCGAGAGTGCGCACGGACAGGTGACCACGAGCACCGCGAGGACCGTGCCGAAGGCACGCGAGGAATCCGCGTGCAGCCAGTAGAGAGCGACGCATGCAGCGAGCAGCAACACTGCCGTCACGAACCAGACGGCGACGCGATCCGCGAGGTCGGCGACGGCGGGCCGCGAGCTCCGGGCCCGCTCGAGAAGGCGCGACACGGCCGCGAGCGTCGAGTCCTGACCGACACGCGTCACCGCCATCTCCACGATTCCGGTCAGGTTCAACGTGCCGGCGGTGAGCTCATCGCCCGATCGGCGCACGCGCGCGGCCGATTCGCCGGTGAGAAGCGATTCGTCGACGTCCGTAGCGCCGCACTCGATCCGGCCGTCGGCCGGCACGCGCTCTCCCGGAAGGATCCGCACCCGATCCCCGGCGCGCAGCTCATCGGGCGTGACGCGCTCGGCCTCGGTCCCGTTGAGGCGCAGCGAGCTGTCGGGAAGCAGCCGCGCCAACGCATCGTGCTGCAATCCCGCGCGGTGCCGCAATGACATCTCCAGGTAGCGGCCGAGCAGCAGGAAGAAGGTGAACATCACGACGGAATCGAAGTACACCGCGCCGCGGCCGCGCAGCGTCGAGACGACGCTCCAGAGGTAGGCCGCGCCGATCGAGAGCGCCACGGGCACGTCCATGCCGGGGCGGCGGGCGAGGAGGCTGCGCCACGCAGAGATGAAGAAGGGCTGCGCGGAGTAGAGCACGATGGGGGTAGCGACGAGCAGGCTCACGAAGCGCAGGAACTGTTCGAGGTCCGGCGCGATGCCCTGCATGAGACCTGCGTAAAGCGACACGGCATAAGTCGTGACCGTCATCATGCCGAGGCCCGCGACGCCTAAGCGCTTGAGCGCGGCACGGCGCTCGGCGGTCGCCTCGGCGGCCTCGCCGGCGAACGACAAGGGCAGCGGCACGAACCCGAGCGCATGAATCCTCGCGAGCAGCCGGCTGAGCGGGGCCGCGTGCGGGTCGAAGCGCAGCTCGGCGCGCGCCGTGCTCGCGTTGACGTGGATCTGGCGCACACCGGCCTCGCGCCTCAAGCTCGTCTCGATGAGCCACGCGCAGGCGGCGCAGTGCAGCCCCTCGATCTCGAGGCTCAGCTCCCGCTCGCCGCCTGCGCATTCGTGGGTATAACGCCGTAGCGCCGCTTCCCGGTCGAAGGCCGCCCAGTTATGCAACCCGCCCGCCACCGGCTGGCCCGGCAGCTCGCGGAACTCGTAGAAGCGCCCGAGGCCCTGCGCCAGGATGAGGCTGGCGGCCGCCTCGCAGCCGGCGCAGCACACCGCACGCTCCGTGCCGTCGATCCGCACCGCAAAGGAGGTCGCGGCGCTGAGCGGGCTGCCGCAGTGAAAGCAACGGCTCGCGGGGGACCTGAGGTCCAACGCGCGCTCCTATTCCGAGGCGTCCGCGTGCTCGAGCACCACGTCGGAGGTGTGCAGAGCGAAGTAGAGGCTGACGAAGCTCCCGGTCACGGCCAGGCTGAGCATCGCGATGATGAACCACGGCCAGAAGTGCCGATACCAGGGAGCGGTGCGGATGACGGTGCTCATGTGGCAGGTCCTATGAAACGGGTCTTCTCGTGAACCTCGATGCGGGGGGCATCGAGCGCCGTGAGCGTCAGCACGATCCGGTGCACGCCGCCCGCGGCTGCGACGGGGGCTTGGAGGCGCGCCGGGATGTCGCTCACGCTGCCGGATGCCACCGTGATCGGCTCGGCGGGTGCGGTCAGCTCGAGCCCGGGCATGCCGCTCACGGCCAGGCGGTAAGCATGCGGCTTGTCGTCGAGATTGATCACCTTGAGCGAGTAGGCGTTCTCGATGCGCTCCCCGTGCACCTCGCGGTAGAGCGCGTTGCGGTCACGGATGACATCGAGAATGAGCGGCATGCGGGTGAAGAGCGAATACATGAGCGCACCGCCCGCGAGCAGAAGGAGTGAGGCGTACACCATCATGCGCGGACGCACGACGTGGGTCGCTTTGGCGTGCAGCGCATGCTCGGTGGTGTAGCGGATGAGGCCCCGCGGGCTGCCCATCTTGTCCATCACCTCATCGCAGGCATCGATGCAGGCGCCGCAGGCGATGCAGTCGTACTGGAGGCCATGGCGGATGTCGATGCCGGTGGGACAGACCTGCACGCACAGGGTGCAGTCGATGCAGTCCCCGAGGCCGGAAGTGCGCGCCGCGGTGCCGCGCCGGCGCGGACCGCGCGGCTCACCGCGCGCTTCGTCGTAGGAGATGATCAGCGTGTCCTTGTCGAACATCGCGCTCTGAAAGCGCGCGTAGGGACACATGTACTTGCAGACCTGCTCGCGCAGGAACCCCGCATTCCCGTAGGTGGCGAGTCCGTAGAGGAAGATCCAGAAGGTCGACCAGGCGCCTAAGGACAGGGTGGCGATCCCGGTGCCGAGCGTGCGGATTGGGGTGAAATAGCCGACGAAGGTGAAGCCGGTCCAGGCCGCGAGCGCGACCCAGAGGATCTGCTTGGCGGTCTTGCGCAGCACTTTCTCCGCGGTCCAGGGTCCACGGTCGAGCTTCATGCGGCGCGAGCGCTTGCCTTCGGTCCACTGCTCGATCCACACGAACAGCTCGGTCCACACCGTCTGCGGACAGGCGTAGCCGCACCACAGACGCCCCGCGAGCGCGGTAAAGAAAAACAGCGACAGGGCCGCGATGATCAAGAGCAGTGTCAGGTAGAGAAAGTCCTGCGGCCAGAGGGTGAGGGCGAAGATGTGGAACTTGCGCGCCGGCAGATCGAAGAGCAGCGCCTGATGGCCATCCCATTGAAGCCACGCGACCCCGTAGAAGAGCCCGAGCAGCACGATAACGGCGATCTCCCGCAGCCGGGTGAACCGGCCGCTGATCTCGCGCGGATAGATCTTCTCGGCCGCGGCGTAGAACGGCGCGGGCTCGGGTGTCGGCACGAGCTTGAGATGCGGCGGGCTCATGAGGTCCCCCGGCCGCGCCTTGCGGGGCGATCGGTGCGGATCAGATAGACGCTGAGCGTGCTCGCCAGAGCGCCGATGCCCCAAAAGAAAAAGAAGCCGAGCGCGTAGCCGGCCTCGCGGTCGATGCCGGCGAGGAGGCGCGGGCCGGCGTCGCGCAGCAGCTCGGGGTCAACGACCGCGAAAAACAGCAGGCTCGCCACGCACGCGGCCAGGAACGACGGCCACACGACCAGCGCGATATCGAGGGCGTTTGAGCGCCGCTGCGGCTCATGCGATGACGGAGCGCCGGGGGTCATGGCTCGTTCACCGCCCATGCGACAGGCTGTAGACGTAGGCGGCGAGCAGGCGGATCTTGTCATCGCCCAGCCACTGGTGCGCCGGCATCTTGCCGTGACGGCCCTGGGTCACCGTCCTGGTGAGCGTCGCCGCGGAGCCGCCGTAGAGCCAGATGTCGTCGGTGAGGTTTTTCGAGCCGATGACCGGGTTGCCTTTGCCGTCGGGCCCGTGGCAGGCCGCGCACAGTACGAAGCGCGCCTTGCCGGCCTCCACCTTGTCGGCAGGCTCCGTATGCCCGCTCAACGACAGCACGTAATCGACGACTTCCTCGACTCCCTGGGGCCCGAGCGCCGCGCCGAGCGGCGGCATCACGCCTTCGCGCCCGTGGGTGATGGACCTGACGATGTCGTCGGGCGTGCCGCCATAGAGCCAGTCATTGTCGGTGAGATCGGGGAAGCCCGGCGCGCCGCGCGCATCCGAGCCGTGGCAGTTGATGCAGTTGGTGGCGAAAAGGCTCCGGCCCAAGGCGACCGCCTTCGGATCCTTGGCGAGGTCGGCGATGCTGCGGCCAGCGAAGGCGGCATAGATCGGCGCGTACTGGCGCTGCGCGCGCTGCATCTCATCGCGATACTGGCGGTCCTCGGTCCAGCCGAGCGTGCCGTGGATCACCCCGGGGTAGAGCAGCAGGTAGACGAGGGCAAAGACGATCGTCCCGAAGAACAGAATCAGCCACCAGCGCGGCATCGGGTTGTTGCGCTCACGCAGGTCGCCGTCCCACACGTGCTCCTTGACCTCGCCCTCGGCGACTTCGCCTGGCACGCGGCGTGCCGTCCACCAGATGAGCCAGGCGCAGGCGAGGACGTTGAGGATGGTGACGACCGCGACGATCGTCGTCGTCAGGGGTGACATCAGCGGCCCCCCTGGCGGCCGTCGGCCGCACGCTCTTTGAGATCCTCGAGGCGCCGGTCCTCGAGCGGCAATTGGGCCGCGGCGTCAAAATCCTTGCGCCGCCGGCTGCTCCAGGCCCACAGGCACAGCGCCACGAAGGCGAGGAACCACACGATGGTGACCGCGCTGGAAAGGACATCGGGATTCAGATGCATGGTGAGCTTCTCCGGTCAGCCGCGCGGCCGTGCGAGGCCGAGCGACTGCAGGTAGGCGATGAGAGCGTCCTGCTCGGTCTTGCCCTCGACGGCCGCCGGGGCGGCGGCGATGTCGGCGTCGGTGTAGGGAGTGCCGAGGAAGCGCAGCACGCGCAGCTTCCTCTGCAGCAGCTCACCGTCGATCGTGTTCTTCTCGAGCCACGGGAAGCCGGGCATGTTCGACTCCGGCACGACGTCGCGCGGGTTGTGCAGGTGCAGCCGGTGCCACTCGTCGCTGTAGCGGCCGCCGACGCGCGCCAGGTCCGGCCCGGTGCGCTTCGAGCCCCACTGGAAGGGATGGTCGTACTGCGACTCCGCCGCCACCGAATACGGCCCGTAGCGCTCGGTCTCGCTGCGGAACGGGCGGATCTGCTGCGAGTGGCACAGATAGCAGCCCTCGCGCTCGTAGATGTCGAAGCCCGCCTGCTCGAGCGGCGTGCGCGGGGTAATATGAACAGCGCCCTGCCTGGCGGCGGCGCTGGTGACGAGCGGGATCACCTCCACGAACCCGCCGACGCTGATCACCAGCACGATCAGCACGATGAGCAGGCCGAGCTTGCGTTCGACGATGTCGTGGTTCATGAGCGTGCTCCCGTCGCGGCGACGGCGGAGGCTGGCAGCGGCTCCTCGGCCGGCACCGGGACCGGCACCGGCTGCGGCGTCTCGCCGCGGATCGTCATCCAGACGTTGTAGGCCATGATCCACATGCCGCTGAAGAACAGCGCCCCGCCCATCAGGCGCACCAGGTAGAAGGGATAGGTCGCCTTGACGCTCTCGATGAAGCTGTAGGTGAGCGTGCCGTCGTCATTGACGGCGCGCCACATGAGCCCCTGCATCACCCCCGCGATCCACATGGCGCAGATGTAGAGCACCACGCCGATGGTCGCTACCCAGAAGTGCACGTCGATGAGCTTGACGCTGTACATCTCGCGGCGGTTGAAGAGCCGCGGGATCAGGTGATACATGGTGCCGATGGTCATCATCGCGACCCAGCCGAGCGCGCCCGAGTGCACGTGGCCGATCACCCAGTCGGTGTAGTGCGAGAGCGCATTCACCGTCTTGATCGACATCATCGGGCCTTCGAAGGTCGACATGCCGTAGAACGACAGCGACACGATCATGAACTTGAGGATCGGGTCGGTGCGCAGTTTGTCCCACGCCCCCGAGAGCGTCATGATGCCGTTGATCATTCCGCCCCAGGAGGGCGCGAGCAGCAGCAGCGAGAACACCATGCCGATCGACTGCACCCAGTCGGGGAGCGAGGTGTAGTGCAGGTGGTGCGGCCCCGCCCAGATGTAGACCGAGATCAGCGCCCAGAAGTGCACCACCGACAGGCGATAGGAATAGATCGGGCGCTGCGCCTGCTTCGGCACGAAGTAGTACATCATGCCGAGGAAGCCGGCGGTGAGGAAAAATCCCACCGCATTGTGCCCGTACCACCACTGCATCATGGCGTCGATCGAGCCGGCGTAGATCACGTACGACTTGGTGAGGCTCACCGGGATGGCGAGGTTGTTGAATACGTGCAGGACCGCGATCGTGATGATGTAGGAGGCGAAGAACCAGTTGGCGACGTAGATGTGCTGCACGCGCCGTTTGGCGATCGTGCCGAAGAACACCACCGCGTACACCACCCAGACGATGGTGATGAGGAGATCGATCGGCCACTCGAGCTCGGCGTATTCCTTGCCCTGGGTGATGCCGAGCGGCAGCGAGATAGCGGCGGCGACGATCACCGCCTGCCAGCCCCAGAAGGTGAAGGCCGCGAGCTTGTCGCTGAAGAGCCGTACGTGACAGGTGCGCTGCACGCAGTAGTAAGAGCTCGCGAACAGCGCGCAGCCGCCGAAGGCGAAGATCACCGCGTTGGTGTGCAGCGGGCGCAGCCGGCTGTAGGTGAGCCAGGGAATGTCGAAATTGAGCGCCGGCCAGTAGAGCTGCGCGGCGATCAGCACGCCGACCGCCATTCCGACGATGCCCCAGACGACCGTCATGATGGCAAACTGGCGCACGACCTTGTCGTTGTAGGTCTCTGTCAATTGCATAGGACTCCCCGTCACTCTCGAGCTCGGCGACTATCCGCGGTAGCAGACCACCTTCGCGGCGCGCGCCCTATAAGTAGATGTGCGTAGCGCCTCGGGCAAAGTGGCTGGAATGCGCGCGTCGCGACGTGGAGCACGTCTGAGAACCTGGATTGCACTGCTGCGCGGAATCAACGTCGTCGGACGGCGCCAGCTCCTGATGAAGGATCTCGCCGCGATTTTCGAGCGCGGCGGCTTTGAGTCCGTGCGCACCTACATCCAGAGCGGCAACGTGGTGTTCGAAAGCGCACGCGGGAGCGCGCGCACGCTCGCCGCCGAGATCGGCGAGCTGATACTGAAGAAGTCAGGATTCAGGCCGCACGTGATCGTGCTGTCGAGACCTGAGCTCGCCCGAGCCGTCCGCGGCAACCCGTTTCGGCAGGCCGACGCGCATCACAAGTCGCTGCACCTTTTTTTCCTGTCGGCAAAGCCGCCGCGGCCAGACCTGGAAGCGTTGGCGCGGCTGAAGAAGGGCAGGGAAGGATTCGCGCTCGAGGGCAGGATCTTCTACCTGTACACGCCCCATGGATTCGCGGTGTCGGATCTGCACGACAAGGTCGAGCGCTTCCTCGGAGTCGAGGCCACCGC
Organism: Steroidobacteraceae bacterium; assembly: GCA_035518275.1. Classification (GTDB taxonomy): domain Bacteria; phylum Pseudomonadota; class Gammaproteobacteria; order Steroidobacterales; family Steroidobacteraceae; genus 13-2-20CM-66-19. The sequence continues at coordinate 9,053 of DATIXU010000112.1, read as the reverse complement.
GCGCAACTGGCGCACGGCCAATCAGCTGCTCTCGATGTCCGGGAGTCCGCCGTCGTCAGGAAAGGGGAAGCAAAAATCGGTCTGAGCGGGGCGTGTAATGCCGGTCGGGGTTGAGGGAGACGATCACTCGCGTCGCGCGTCCGATGATGTCGCGCCGGGGAACGAAACCGAAGTAGCGCGAATCGGCGCTGTTGTCGCGGTTGTCCCCCATCATGAAATACATCCCCTCCGGCACCACGACCGCGTCGAGCGAGCGGCGTGCCGGGTGGTCCGGGAGAATCATGACCTCGTGGGGCTTGCCCAGTCCCGCTTCACGAAAAAGCAGCGGATGCTCCGCCGCGGTCGCGGCGAGGAGTCCGCGGACGCTGTCGATGTCCCTCGCCGAGTAGTGCGCCGTGCGGCCGTTCACGGTGAGCCGGTCACCCTCGAGCGAGACCACGTCCCCCGGCACCCCGATCACCCGCTTGACGAGCGAGGTGCCGTCGACCGGCGAATCGAATACGACGATGTCGCCGCGCACCGGATCCGCGCCGGCGGTGAGGTGCACGTGGGTGAAGGGAATGCGCAGCCCAAACACATGCTTGTCGATGAGCACCCGGTCGCCTTCGAGGATGGTGGGATTCATCGAGCCGGTCGGCACCGTGACCCAGTCGGCCCACGCCGAGCGAAACGTGAGCATCAGGCAGAGAAACAGCAGTGTGCTGCGGTAAGCGCGCCACCACGCGCGCAGCTTCTCGAGGGTCATTGCACTCACGCCACAGGCTCCTGAGGGACGACGGCAGTTCGACCGGTCAGGGCGCCGTATGTTCCAGGTGCCCGCCGGATGCGCGGCGAAGGGTTGGCCACTGGCGCCGGATCGACCCGGGCGGCGGGTGGCGCCACCGCGCGGGGCTCATGTTGTCGTTGAATTTCCAGCAGCGGGTCCCCATACCGCCGCTCATGGCCGAAACGCAGCATCTCGTTTGCCCGCACTGCGCGGCGACCAACCGCATTCCTTCCTCGCGCCTCACCGAGGCGCCGAAGTGCGGGCAGTGCCATCAGCCGCTCTTCACCGGACACCCGACCGAGCTCGCCTCGGGCAACTTCAGGAAGTTCATCGAGCGCAACGACGTGCCGGTGGTCGTCGACTTCTGGGCTCCCTGGTGCGGACCCTGTCAGATGATGGCGCCGGAATATTCGGCCGCCGCGGCCGAGCTCGAGCCCAAAGTACGACTGGCGAAGCTCAACACCGACGCGGAGCCCACGCTCGCCGGTGAGTTCGGCATCCGCGGCATTCCCACCCTGATCTGCTTCAGGGCAGGCCGGGAAGTGGCGCGGCGCTCGGGCGCGATCAGCCGATCAGAGATCGTGCGCTGGGCGCTCGCGCAGGGCTAAAGGGAGCGCGCGCGTCCGCGCCCCGAGAGCATCACGAGCAGAGCGAGGAACGCGAGCTCGAGATCTCCCAGCGCGCCTCCGCCGCCGCTGTGGCTCGCGGGGGTGGAGCTGGTCGGGGTCGCACTGACCTCGGCGGATAGCGCGGATGCGCCTCCGGCGTCCACCGCCGCCACCTTGAAATAATAAGTGGTGCCGTTGTTGAGCCCGTTGAGCGTGACCGTCGTGCCATTGGTGGAGGTGGCCGCCGCTGCGCCTTCGCCGCCTGCCGAGGTTCCCTGATAGACGTTGTAGCTCGCCGCGCCGGTTGCAGCGCTCCAGCTGAGCATGACGGTGCCGTTGCCCGCGGTCGCCGAGACTCCCGTGGGGACCGCGGGAACGGCCATGGCCGATGCCTCGTTTGAATTGGGGGATATGCCGAAGCCACTGACGGCAGCAATCTCGAAGTAGTATGTCTGGCCGGGCGTCAGGCTGGCCTCAGCGACAGTGGTCGAATCGGTGGCCACACCCGTCTGCACCGGACTCGCCCCCTCCTTTCCGGATGCCGTCCCCTGATAGACACTGAAGCTCTTCGCCGCAGCGTCGGCATTCCACTGCAAGGCGATGCCGCTGGCTCCTGAAGTGGCGGTCAACCCCGTCGGAGCAGCGAGGGCTGACATGGCCGCGACGAGATTGGCCGCATCGATGCTGCCGAGGCCGCTGGCCAGATCGTAGCCCGGTCCGGCGGCGTAGGAGCCGGGACTGCCCGCCGAGCTCGCCGTCATGAGTCCGGTCGTGAAGGCGGCGTTGCCGCCGTTGCTGCAGACACTGGTGGGCGCGCTTCCCGTGTCCGTAAAGCTCGCCATAGAGCAGGGCTCGGCGTTGCTGCCGAGAGTGATGTCGTAGAACACGCAGGCGTTATTCGTGATCGCGCCCTGACTGGCGTTGCAGGCCGTGAGATTCGCGGCGGATGAGTATTCCGCCGCCGCGAATTGATAGAGCAGCGGATTGATCAGTCCCTGACGGCCGTCCGGGTACTCTGCGCCCGATGTCTGCTGCGATTGGTCGACGAGAGCAATGATGGCGGCGACGAGCGGAGCGGCTGCCGAGGTGCCGTAGAAGTCCGTGTTTCCCGGCAGGCTGGGCGCTACGCTGCACGGGGTATCGTTGTAGGAGCAGATGACCCAGCGGCTGGCGATGGCGGAGACGTCGGGGACGGCCCGGCCGCCGAAACTGGTGATCCCCAGGACGCTCTGTTGCCAGTCGGGCTGCGCGTAGCCGCCGGTGCACGCGCCCGCGTTGAGGGAAGTGCAGCTGCTGATGCCACCTCCCGCACCCAGAACCTGGATATACGGGTTGGGGCCAGACACAAAGCCGCGCGCGGTGAGGTTGGCCTGGTTGCAGAAGGCAAGCGTGCTGGCCACCCCGAAGTATTGACTCCACTCCTCGTTTCCGCACGACGTGTTCCAGACCATCTCGGGCACGTGGGTCGCCGCGGTGTAGAGGGTTGGGGGAGTGTTGGTCTTGCTCCAGTGGGCTCCGCCGGCCGGGCCTTCCAGATTCGGGTCGAAGTCCGTGCCTCCGACTGCGAGTGAGTAGGGTGTGGACGCAAAGGCGCTCACCGCGAGCCCCGTCGAGGCGACGTCGCCCTGTGTCCCCTGGTCCGAGGAGTTCATGCAGCCCGGGGTCGCCGAGGGAGCCGTCTGCGCGGCTCCGGTATCCCCCGCCGACGCCGTGATGGTGATTCCCTCCGAGACCGCTTTCTGGAGCATGGAGTTGATCTGCATGTTTCCGGCGGTGGTCTCGACTGCCTCGCACGCGCCAAAGGAGAAGTTGATGATGCTCACGCCGCCCTGATCGATGATGTATTGGGCGGCGACCCCGGCATTCTTGTCACGCACGAGCAGCAGGCTCGCGCCGGGAGCCAGGCCTCCGATGATCTCGGTGTCGAGATAGGCCTCATCCTCGTTGCCGTCTTTCGTTTCGTGCGGATCATTGCCGCCGTCGGCCGCTGGCACCGGCGTGCTGGTGAACGTCCCTGCCTGGTTGACGCCGAATGCAGTCCAGTAGGACGAGAGCTGCGCTGCGCTCACGTCGCTCTCGGCGACGATCGCGACCGTGACGCCTTTGCCGGTGATGCCGTTGGCATACAGCGGCGTCAGATCGTAGATGTTGGCAGCGTCACCAGGCCCCACGAACCCGGGTGTCGGATAATCATTGGCACCGATCGCTCCTTCGTACACGTCCGGCTGCGGCGCCGTTGTGCTGCCCGTGGGTGTGGGAATTCGCCGTGTCTTGATGCCCGGAGTGGGATGGAAATCGTTCAGGCCACCGATGGCCGCGATGACTCCCTTGAAGCTCGCCGGAATGCTGGGATCCGTGATGTTGGAATAGTGCCGCACGCCTTTGAGGTTGAATGAGTGAATCTGCGTGTGCAGGGCCGCCTCGACCTGTACCCTGGTGCCGGTGAAGGGCAGGTAGTCGCGGCCGGCCGGGACGGCACCCACCTTGAGCCCTTGAGAGGTGAGCCAGGCCGAGAGTGCCGCGAGGGTGGCGTCGCTCGCCCCGAAGCGCTTGCCGAACTCGGCAGGAGTGAGCCAGTGGTGGTACTGGGGCGAGCGCGGATCCTGCTGAGCGGCGATGAGCTTCGTCAGCTCCTGCTCCTGTGCCGGGGTCTTGGCCAGGACGAGTTGCAGCCCGCTCATCCTGAGAGAGGCGTCAGCTTCCCCGACGTCATACTCCGGGCGTGCCAGCGTGCTCACGTGACCCGGCAGGCGTACCAGGGTGGCGCTTGGTCCGGCCAACGCAGCCGCGCAAGCCATCAGGGCTGCCAGCAGCGAGCCACGCGTGGCTGGGCCCCGCCAGAGGTGATATCTGCTCGTCGAATTCGGCACTCTGAAGACCCCTCCGCTGCCAGTTCCCTGAATGTGTGATCGCCATTCAGGGGCCTCATATGTAAACAGACTCAGCCGACATCACGAAGGGAGCAGGCCGAGAACTGTGCGCTTGGACTCACTTCGCTGGCGCGCCGCGTAGGGACTATCGCGTATACGCATGGGGCCGCGGATGAATCAGCATCCGGCCTCGAAGCGCAGTCCGGGAGTGTCATGAGACAGACGACCCTCGCCCTTGCCGCAGCACTGCTGATCACAGCGGGGGCGGGCGACAGCCTGGCTCAGCCAGCGCCGCCGCCTGGCGCTGCGCCGCCGCCGGCGTGGACCACGCACTGGACCTCCGCGCAGCTCGAGCAGCTCGTCGCTCCGGTTGCCCTTTATCCGGATCCGCTGCTCGGGTCGATTCTGGCCGCCTCCACGTACCCGCTCGAAGTGGTCGAAGCCGCACGCTGGCTCGATGATCCGGCTCATGCGGCTCTGACGGGCGATGCGCTGGCTGCGGCTCTCGAGGGCGAGCACTGGGACACGAGCGTCAAGTCGCTGGTGCCCTTTGCCGCGGTGCTGCGCAACCTGGACATGCACCTCGAGTGGACCGAGCAGCTCGGTGACGCCTTCCTCGCACAGCAAGCGGACGTGATGGACGCGGTGCAGAGGCTGCGGCAGCGGGCAGCCGCTCAGGGCGCACTCCAGTCGACGCCCCAGCAGACCGTGACGACCGATCAGAACCTCATCACGATCGAGCCCACGAATCCCGACGTGGTCTACGTGCCTTATTACGTGCCCGCGATCTACGGAGCCTGGCCGTGGCCGGCTTATCCTCCGTATGACTTCGGGGTGCCGCCGGATGCGTTCCTTGGCGGTGCTTTCATCGGCTTCGGTATCGGTATCGGGTTCTTCGAACCCTGGGGTTGGTACGGGTGCAATTGGCCCGGCCGCGGCATAGTCACCTACCCGCCGCATTGGAGGCCTGGCCACCCGCCGCGTCTGCCGAATCCGCGCCCGCCAGAGCCGTGGCACCACGATCCCCAGCATCGCGACGGGGTGCCTTATCGCGATGCGGCGACGACCGCGCGCTACCTGGGCACGCAGGCGGCCGGACGTCCCGAGTTCCGCGGATATCCTTCACCGGCAACTCCTGCCCGTCCGTTGCAACCGGCTGCGCAGCAGACGGCACCGCCGCGTGAGAGCATGCCTGCGCCGCGACCTGCGGCGCCGGCACCGCGGCCTTCCGCCAGGCCGGCCGTGCCGCCGGCGGCGCCGCGCGTATCGGCTCCGGCATTCGAGTCCTTCGGGCACGGCCCGCAGGTGCGCAATCAAGCGGCGCGCGGAATCTCGAGCCGCTCCGCGCCACCGGCGCCGTCGGGCGGCGGCGGCCACGCGGGCGGGCACCGCTAGCCACAGGAGCACGAGGGTGAGAGTCACTAGCAATGAGCCGAATGCACCAGGCGCTCGGATGCAGCGCGCGCTGCTGATAGCGATCGTTGCGATCTGCTCTGCGATGACGTTTGCCGTTGCGGCGAGTGCGGCCGCACAGCGCGAATTTGCCAGTGCGGAGGACGCCACGGATGCACTGATGGCGGCCACCCGCGCCGACGATGTCGGCAGTCTGCTCGCGATCCTCGGGCCACGGGGCGCGAAGCTCATCCATTCGGGAGACCCGATCGCCGACCGCGACGGGCGCGAGCGCTTCATCGCCGCTTACGATCAGTCTCACCGTCTCGAGTACGACGGCTCGAAGCAGGCCGTGCTGCTGGTGGGCGCCGAGGACTGGCCGCTGCCGATTCCGCTGGTGCATGACAGCGGCGGATGGCGGTTCGATACCCGGGCCGGCGAGCAGCAGATCATCGACCGGCGCGTCGGCCGCAACGAGCTCAACGTGATCGAGGTCTGCCGCGCGTATGTTCTGGCGCAACGCGAGTACGCGGACCTGCAGGCGAACGGAGGCGGGGAGCGGCAGTACGCGCAGCACTTCCTCAGCCACCCGGGGCAACGGGATGGACTCTACTGGCCGATCACGGGCGAGGAGGCCGAGAGCCCGCTCGGCCCGCTGGTCGCGCAGGCACGCGCCGAGGGCTATGTGAAGGAGTCGCCGGCCGGCAGGCCGCAACCTTACTATGGGTATTACTACCGGATTCTGACCCGCCAGGGTGCTCATGCTCCGGGCGGCGCCCGGAATTACCTCGGCGCCGATGGACGCATGAGCGGCGGCTTTGCGCTGCTTGCTTATCCGGCAGCTTACGGCGACTCGGGCATCATGACCTTCATCGTCAATCAGAACGGTATCGTTCGCGAGAAGAATCTCGGCCCGCACACCGCAAAGCTCGCGCGCACGATCAAGGAGTACGATCCGGATTCCGGCTGGCGCATTGCGCTCGATCATTGAGGTCGCAACCACCAGATGGATGCAGCGCGGGCACTGCTGCTCCTGGTCCTCGCCAACTCGCTGCCGTGGATCGCCGCTCGCGTGCTGGGTGGTCGCTGGGGAGCGCCCCTCGATCTCGGGGTGACCTTGCGGGACGGCCGCCGCCTGTTGGGGAGTCATAAGACCTGGCGTGGGGTCGCAGCTGCCGTCGGTGGCTGCGCGCTCGCCGCCGCGATCACAGGTCTCCCTGGCTGGACCGGCGCCGCGTTCGCGCTGCTGTCGCTGCTCGGGGACGCGTGCTCCAGTCTTTGCAAACGGCGATTGGGAGTCGCCCCGGGCCTCGACGTGCCGCTGCTCGATCAGCTTCCTGAGGCGCTGCTGCCGCTGCTCGGACTGCGCGCCTCGCTGGCACTGGATTCGACCAGCATCGCAATGGTGGCCGCCGCCTTCACGTTGCTCGATATGCTCGCGAGCGGCATACGGCGCCGCGGCGGGGCGCGGGCCTGGCGCGACTCGCGCCGCTAACCGCCGATCCAGCAGCTACCCAGACCCTCCGCACAGGCAGCCAGCATCGGGTTCTCGGCGGCGAGCGTGCAGTTCTCGAGTAGTACCCACGGCGGGCGGCTGGCGCCGCTCCGCGCGCGCCGCGCGCCGCAGCCACCAGAGGGCGCGCAAATCCTCTGATGCCTGGCTCGCGGGAACGCGGGGTGCGTGCCATGATAGCCGCCCCCAAAAAAGGCTCTCGCGAGGTGACCCATGGACAAGCGGCGATCCGTCTTCCTGCTCGCGTGCATCGCCTCCCTGCCCGCAATGGCCGCTTTACAAACAGGTGACAAGGCGCCCGAGTTCACCGCGCAGGCGTCGCTGGCCGGCAAGCCCTTCACCTTCTCGTTGAAGGAAGCGCTCGCGAAGGGACCGGTAGTGGTCTACTTCTATCCCTCCGCCTACACCTCGGGCTGCGACCTGCAGGCCCATACCTTCGCGGTCAACAAGGACAAGTTCACCGCGGCCGGAGCCACCATCATCGGCGTATCGCTCGACAGCATCCAGCGCCTCAAGGACTTCTCCGCCGACCCCAGTTACTGCGCCGGGAAGTTTCCCACCGCCTCGGATGCCGACGGTAGCATCGCCAAGTCCTACGACTTGAAGGTGAAAGAGGGGCCGGCCGGGCTGAAGGACGTCCGGGGCGTCGAGATCGGACATGCCTTTGTCGAGCGCACGACCTTCGTCGTGACCGCAGCCGGCAGGATCGCAACCACCATCACTGGCGTGGCACCCGACAAGAATGTCGAGCAGGCTCTGGACGCGGTCGAGCATCTGAGCAAGTCCAGACCCGGCGGCTGAATCAGCGCCGCCGAACAGGCTGCCTGATTTAAGCGTCCGGACGAGCCGTGCCGCGGCGTGATGCGCGCGGGCGCGCGGCCAGGCCGGGGGTGCTCGTGAGCTGGTCGTCGCCGGTAGCGTGCGCGCCAGGACCGGCGGCGCCGAAGGCGATCTCGAGCGCCTCGCTGACGCGCTCCACCCAGATGAGCTCGAGCTTTGCGCGGACGCTCTGCGGGATGTCCTCGAGATCACGCCGGTTGCGCGCCGGAAGAATCACGCGCTTGATGCCGGCCCGTGCTGCGGCGATGGTTTTTTCCTTGATGCCTCCGACCGGCAATACCAGCCCGCGCAGGCTGATCTCGCCGGTCATCGCGACATCGGGGCGCACGGCCTCGCGCTTCATGAGCGAGGCGAGCGACACGAACATGGCAACCCCGGCGCTCGGCCCGTCTTTGGGGATCGCGCCCGCGGGTACGTGCACGTGAATGTCCGCGCCCTCGAACAGCTTCGGGTCGATGCCGAGCTCGCGTGCCTGCGCCTTGAGCAGGCTCAAGGCAGTCTGGGCGCTCTCCTTCATGACATCACCGAGCTGCCCCGTGAGGATCAGTCTGCCGTCTCCCGGGAGACGCGCCGACTCGATGAACAGGATGTCGCCACCGACCGGTGTCCACGCCAGCCCGGTCGCGACTCCCGGGACGCTGGTGCGGGATGCCACCTCACTCTCGAAGCGCGTGGCTCCGAGCACCGCCTCGACATCGGCCGCGTCGAACGCGACCGTCTGGACCTTGCCCTCGGCGATCTGCATGGCGGCGTTGCGGATCAGGGCGCCGATCTGGCGCTCGAGATTGCGGCAGCCCGCCTCGCGCGTGTAGTCGCCGATCAGACGGCGCAGCGCCGCATCGGTGACGCTGAACCGCCTGGCGTCGAGGCCGTTGGCCTGCAGCTGGCGCCGTACCAGATAGCGCTTGGCGATCTCGAGCTTTTCCTCCTCGGTGTAGCCGCTGAGCTCGATGATCTCCATCCGGTCGCGCAGCGGGCCGACGATCGTCTCGAGCACATTCGCGGTCGCGATGAACAGTACGCGGCTCAGATCGAAGGGCTGCGCCAGGTAGTTGTCGCGGAAG
>DATIXU010000111.1:0-8598 GCA_035518275.1 Steroidobacteraceae bacterium | reverse complement strand
CGGGAGACGGATCCGCAGCTCGTGAAGTTCGAGATCGACTGCGGCTGGATGACGCTCGGCGGGCGGGATCCGCGCGCCTACTTCGCGCGTTACCCGCATCGCTTCCCGATGATCCACGTGAAGGACTTTCTCCCCACGCCCCCAGGTCCCCGCCCGGCCGATGCGCCGGCACATCCGGGCGCCGAGCTCGGGCACGGCGTGATCGACTACCGGCCGATCCTCGTCGCGGCCGAGAAGGCCGGGCTCAAGCACTACTTCGCCGAGCAGGAGGGCCCCTTTTCGCGGATGAGTCAGCTCGACGCCGCGCGCCAGGCTTACGAGTACCTCAGGACGATGCCGTGAGCTTGCCGGCACAACGAAGCTCATGTCCGGCAAAAGCGCCGCAGGCGACTTCTGTCCGATGAACTAATGGGCCGCGGGCGGTCCGTCGAGCTGGGCGATGGTCGCCGTCGACGGCCCGCGCGTGGCACGCAGCCGCGCGCTCACTTCCTCCGCCTTGGCGAGCGCGCGTTCTAAGGCTGAATTCCCGCGCGGCTGGTGAGGTACACGGCAAACGTCCCGAGCCAGTGCCCGCCCTCGTAGTACTGGCCGGTGACGGCCGGCAAGGCGGCCTGGGCGTGGCGCGTCGCCGCCGCGCGCAGCGCGGCAATCCGCGCATCGCCCGGCGGCAGCCCATGCGCGATCCCCTCCAGCATCCAGGCACGGCTCAGGTTCAGCCCGTCGATGTGCGCGAGCTTGGGATCCGAGCGGTCGGTGACCACACCAGGCTCGAGCCAGGCGTGCGCCTTGCGTGCCGCGGCGGGCGCGCCGCCGCGCGGGATCTGCGGCAGGAACGCTGACAGCCAGCGCGCGAACGTCGGCGGGTCGAGCACGCGCCGCATGAAGTCGGCTTCGGCGAGGCACGGCGAGAGAAAATCCTCGCCCGAGGGCTCGTAGGCCAGCGGACAGCTGCGATCGTGGCGGTAGAAGCGTCCGGCCGCGTCGGCGAGCAGCTTGCGCATCTGGCCATCGCCCGTGACACCGGCCCAGTCCCAGATGAGCCCGAACGCGAAGGCCGTCTGGTCGTGCTCGCCGATGCGGATCGGGTACTCGAGCTTCGGCAGCCAGCTCTCGAGCCGCGCCACCACTTCGGTCTCGAGCGGGGCGAGCGCGCCCGACCAGCGGCGCGCATCCGCATCGTCCCAGCGGCGCAGCTCCGCCGACAGCTCGAGCAACCACGCGAGCCCGTAGGGGCGCTCGAAGGAGGCGCGGCCCGCGCCGCGCAGGTAGGCCGCCTCGGCATCGATGTTGGCGGCCGCGAAGCTCTGCTCGAGCGCGGCGCGCGCTGGGCGCGCGAACGGCGCGTCCGGGTTGAGGCGCAGCAGCCGCACCAGCAGCCAATGGCCGTGCACGTCCGAGTGCCAGTCGAGGCAGCCGTAGAACGCGGGCGTCAGCTCATGCGGCGGCCGGGCATCGGCGGCGCTGTTGAGCGTATGGCTGATGTGGTTGGGGTACTCCTGGTGCAGGCACTTGAGCGCGAGCGCGGCGAAGCGTGCGGCCGCAGCGGGCGCGAGAGTCGCCGCGGGCGCAGCGGGCTCTGCCGCTGCCGCGGCGAATGCGCACAGCCCGAGTGCCAGGGAGGCGAGGGCGATACGGTGTCGCATGCGCGCATGTTACGCTCACACGCGTGAGCGAATCCCTGCCCGTCGTGCTGATCCCGGGACTGCTCGACTCGGCGCGCCTGTACGCCGCGCAGATCCCGGAGCTGTGGCGGCGCGGCCCGGTAACGGTCGCCGACCACACGCGCGACGACAGCATCGGCGCAATCGCGCGCCGCATTCTCGCGAACGCACCGCCGCACTTTGCGCTCGCCGGACTCTCGATGGGCGGCTACATCTGCTTCGAGATCCTGCGCCAGGCGCCGGGACGCGTCGCGAAGCTGGCGTTGCTCGACACCGCGGCGCGCGCCGATACGCCCGAAGCGAGCGCCATGCGCCGCACGCAGATGGCGCTGGCCGCGAGCGGGCGCCTGGGCGAGGTGGTGGAGATGCAGTTCGAGCGCCTGGTGCACCCGCTGCGTCGCAACGATCTGCAGCTGCGCGAGATAAACCGGCTGATGGCCGAGGACGTGGGGCCCGAGGCCTTCATCCGCCAGCAGACCGCGGTCATGGAGCGCCCCGACTCGCGCCCGACGCTCGCCGCCATCGGCTGCCCGACGCTCGTGCTGGTCGGCGAGCAGGACGAGCTCACGCCTCCCGACCGCGCCGTCGAGATGGCGCACGGCATCCGCGGGGCGCGACTCGTCACGGTGCCCGAGTGCGCGCATCTCTCGGCGCTCGAGCGGCCGCGCGAGGTGACGCGCGCGCTGCTCGAATGGCTCGCGGGCTGAAAGGCGCGCGATGGCGACCGCTCGGCAACGCGCCCGGCTGCTCGCGCATCCCGACACGCCGGGCGAGTGGGTGTGGAACATCAGCGCGGAGGTGCAGCTCGACGGTCCGGCCACGCTGGTGTGCCACTACGAGCTGCTCGGCGAGGTCAACCGGCTGCGCGTCCCGGCGGTGCGCGCCGGCCGCCGCGCCGACGGCCTGTGGGAGCACACCTGCTTCGAGGTGTTCGCCGCTGTCGCGCCGGCGGGTCAGGGCTACTACGAATTCAACTTCTCGCCGTCGCTCGAGTGGTCGGCGTACCACTTCAGCGAGTACCGTGAGGGCATGACGCCCGCCAACCTAACACGCGCGCCGGGACTCTCGGCCCGCCGCACTGCCGACAAGCTCGAGCTGACCGCGCACCTGCACCTCGAGGGCCTCGCCGAGCTCGCCCGCGGCCCGCTGCTGTACCTCGGGCTCACCGCGGTGGTCGAGGACGACAACGGCAGCCTCTCCTACTGGGCGTTGCGCCACGCGCCCGGCAATCCGGATTTCCACGACCCCGACGCCTTCGCTCTCGAGCTCGCGACCTCATGAAGTTCGGCATCGACCGGCTGGTCGAAGACGCAGCGCTGCGCGCGCCGCTCGCGGGCAAGCGCCTGGCGCTGCTGGCGCATCCCGCCTCGGTGACGCGCGATCTGAGGCATTCGCTCGATGCCCTCGCGGCCTGCGGCGACCTGAGGCTCAGCTCCGCCTTCGGCCCGCAGCACGGGCTGCGCGGCGACAAGCAGTACAACATGATCGAGTCGCCGGACTACACCGATCCGGTGCATCACATTCCGGTGTTCAGCCTCTACGGCACGGTGCGCCGGCCCACCGCCGCGATGATGGACAGCTTCGACGTGCTGCTGGTCGATCTGCAGGACCTGGGCTGCCGCATCTATACCTTCATCACGACGCTGCGCTACGTGCTCGAGGAGAGCGTGCGCACCGGCAAGGCGGTATGGATCCTCGACCGGCCGAACCCGGCGGGCCGGCCGGTGGAAGGGCTGACGCTGCGGCCGGGATGGGAGAGCTTCGTCGGCGCCGGGGCGCTCCCCATGCGTCACGGTCTCACCATGGGGGAGATGGCGCGCTGGTTCGTCGCGACGCTGCGCCTCGATGTCGACTGCCGGGTCGTACAGATGGAGGGATGGCAGCCGCAGGCGGCTCCCGGTTACGGCTGGCCGCTCGCGGAGCGCACCTGGGTGAATCCGAGCCCCAACGCGCCGAATCTGTGGATGGCGCGCTGCTACGCGGGCTCGGTGCTGCTCGAGGGCACCAACCTCTCCGAGGGCCGCGGCACGACGCGGCCGCTCGAGCTGCTCGGCGCGCCGGATCTCGATGTGCCCGCGCTGCTCGCCGAGATGCAGGCGCTGGCGCCCGAGTGGCTGCGTGGCTGCCGGCTGCGTCCCTGCTGGTTCGAGCCGACCTGCAACAAGCACACGGGCAAGCTGTGCGCGGGCCTGCAGGTGCACGTGGAGGATCCGGCGTTCTACCAGCACCAGGCCTTCCGGCCGTGGCGGCTGTTCGCGCTCGCCTTCAAGGCGCTGCGGCGCCTCCGGCCCGACTATGACCTGTGGGCGGATTTTCCCTACGAGTACGAGACCGGCAAGCTCGCGATCGACGTGATCAACGGCAGCGAGCTGCTGCGGCGCTGGGTGGACGACCCCGGCGCCACCCCGGCGGATCTCGAGGCGCTGGCACGCGCCGACGAGAGCGCGTGGACGGCGGCGCGCCGCGCGGTGCTGATGTATTAGTCTGAAGGCCACCTTCGGCGGCCGGGCACATTGCGCTGCGCTTCCTGCTACGCACAAGCCGGGGGCGCACATCCCTGTGCGCCCGCTCGGCGCTGCGCGCCTCGCCCTGTGCCTGGCGGAGGCGCGCGCCGTCAGCGGCGCTCGAACTGCACGAAGCCCGTGTAGCTCCACGGGCGCAGCGCCAGCACGAAGGCTGCGCCGATCCGCCCCTGGCGCGGTGAGCGGTCCTGCTCGATGAGCTCCATGCATTCCCGCGAGGCGTTCTGCTGCACACGCTTCAGCTGCGCGAGCACCTCGCGCGAGATCGTGGCGCCATGGAACACAAACTCCTCCTGTGCGCCGGTGAAGGAGCTCGCGAGGAACTCGCGCAGCAGCCGCTGATGCAGGTAGCGCTGCACCGGGCCGCCGGCGCGCCAGCTGAAGCGGCGGCTGACGAGCAGCCGGGTGCGGTTTGCGGGCTGCAGCTCGATCACCTTCAGCCGGTCGAGGCGGATGAAGTAGCGCAGCAGCTCTCGCTCCGTGAAGCGGTAGCTGCGCGTGATCTCCTCGAACGGCGTGCGGTTCAGTACCAGCCAGGTCACCAGGAACAGCCGCGGATCCGCGACGATCTCCCGTTCCTGAACCAGGGTCAGCTGCCGCGTCGGGGCAGAGCGCTCCTCGGCCCGCTCGAGCAGGTCGCGCAGTCCGACGTCGGCCAGCTCGCAGATCCGCTCGAAGCGCTCCAGGGAAAAATCGCCGCGGGCGAAGCGGCGCTTGATCGTCGCCAGGCTCAACCCCAGCGCCCGCGCCACCTCGACATAGGTCAGGCCCCGCTCGCGCAACGCCCGCTTGAGCTCCGCCACCAGCAGTGTCCGTTCGGCCACCCGGGTCTCCTTCGATTTTGAGTATCACCTGAGGATACCAAACGGCTAGAAACACGCGTCCTGGCCTGTGAAAGTGGCTAAAAGAGCGACCGATGGCTGAAGGTGTCCCCGCGTCTTCAAACCCAAAGGGGAGACCGACATGCGTGCCTTCAGAGTTCTTCTTGCGGCGATGCTCGCGGTGAGTCTCGCCGGGTGCGCGGCGCTCGGCGCGTCGTTCTGCACGCCTTACTGCAACTCGAGCCAGCAAAGCTCCTCGAGCCTGGTCGAGTTCCTCTATCCCAACGGCCAGGTGCCGCCGGGCGACAACAGCATCCCCGAGCTGCACGTGCCGTTGCGGGTGGGGCTGGCGTTTCTCCCGGGGCGCGGCGGCGTGGGACCCGACGCGGCGCTGCGCGAGGAGTTACTCGAGCGCGTCCACAGCCACTTCAGCGACCGGAAGTTCGTGAGCGAGATCGTGATCATTCCGGACTATTACCTGGCCAGCCAGCGCGGCTTCCAGGGTCTCGAGGCAGTGCAGCGGCTTTATTCGATCGACCTGATGGCACTGGTGTCCTATGACCAGGTGACACACGAGGACGAGAACAACTGGTCGCTGGGCTACCTCACCATCGTCGGGGCTTACGTCCTCAAGGGGAACCGCTACGACGTCTCGACGCTGGTGGATCTCGCGGTGGTCGATCCGGCGACCCGCTCGCTGGTGCTGCGCGCCGGGGGTATCGACACGCGCCACGGCAATACCACCCTGATCGAGCAGCCGCGCGAGGCGCGCGAAGCCGCCAACATCGGCTTCAGCGCCGCGTCCGAGCAGATGATCGGGCATTTCGACGCCGCCTTGAGCGCGTTCGAGGCGGAAGTGCGCGCCGGCCGCGCCAACGTGCGCGTGGTGCACAGGGGAACCGCCGGCGGCAGTGGCGCCTTCACCTGGCCGTGGCTGGTCGCGCTTCTCGGGCTCGCGGCGTCGCGGGCGCGCCGTGCGGCGGCTCAATGACCGCCGCAGCTCGCGTACGGCGGCCCCTCGCCGGGCACGATCGGACAGAGCTGTATGGGTCCGAGCTCGGCGAGGCGGGCGCTCCAGTACTTGCTGTCGAGCGAGAGCGGATGCGAAGAGTCGCGCGCGCGCTCGGTCCACTGCAGCACGTAGAAATCGTCCGGCCCCTTGATCGCTAGCATGACTGAAGTCTCGCTGTGCGCCTTGCCGCCCGAGCTGACGCGGCCACAGCTCGCCACGGTGGCGAACGAAGGCTCCTTCACCAGCGGCTGCGGGCCGAGATCGAGCGCGACGTAGGTCTCCGGGCAGTGCCGCTGGAAGCCGCGTGCCAGCGCCTGCAAGTAGGCTTGCAGCGTCGCGTCGGCGTTGTACGAGAGTCCCTGGACGCCGCTGAGCGAGATCATGCGTGTCCACTCGTCGACGGTCTCGCCGGCCGGCACGTGCTCGCGTACATAGATATTGCCGGTGGTGCGCTCGAAGCTCATCTTGAAGGGCGGCGGCAGCGTGAACGCCACCAGGCGGTGAAACACCGGCGTGATCACGCGCGCGGCGGCGTCCGCGCCCGGGAGCGGGGCTGCGCGCGCTGCGATCAGCGCGAGGGACAGCGCGAGGGCCAGCTTGCGTGAGCGATGGATGGCGTGCATGGCGGGGAGCATAGCGCAGGCCCCTGCGCCCACTTGTCTTATTCTGGTGACCGTGCGGCAGCTCGCAGCGCCGCCGCTACCCTCCGTCTTACGGTAAGTCCAGCCTCGGGGCGCGGCCGGTTCGCGCACAATGGGGCCGACGACGCCAGGGGTTTGCCTGCCCGCAGAGGCAAGCGGACAAAAAAGAAGGGAGTGGGTCATCGTCTCCGGACCAAGACCGTCGCGCGTGGCGCTGGCTGCGCTCGCGATAGTTGTTTCGATCTACGCCGTCGCCGCCCGAGCCGCGCCCTCCGTCGCGGCCTTCGTCGTCCGCACGAATCTCGAGCCGCTGATCCGTGCCGCGGCCGCTTCCCCGGTGCAATTCGCGGTGCCGGTTCCGCACACGGCTTCCACCGCCGATTCCGGCAGCTGGTCGGTGGCCGGCGGACAGGCGACCTGGCGTTACGCGGTCCAGGTTCCGACCGCGGTGTCGCTGTCGTTTCACGCGCTCGTGCCCTCGTTCCCCGAGAGCGCGGCATTGCTCGTGAGCGGCGTGCACTCGGCGACCAGCTACGGCGCGGGCGACCTCGAGCGCGGCGAGCTCTGGAGCCGGATCCACGCGGGCGACACGCTGGAGCTCACCCTGACGGTTGCGGCCGCCGATGCCGCCAGGGTCGACCTGCGGATCGTGAGCCTGCAGGCCGGCTACCGGGCGATCGGTCCGGGTGTCGAGGATCATCCGCTCTACGCGCGCCTCGTGCGCTCCAGCGGCTCGGCCGACAATGCGTCCTGCGTCACCAACTACGAGTGCCAGGTCACCGCGGGCAACGCGACGCCGGCTTCCGCCACCGTCGCCCTGGTCGTCGAGGATCTCTATCAGTGCACCGGTACCCTGATCAACGACGTGCCGGGCGACAACACGCCGTACGTTCTCACCGCGCGGCACTGCGAGACCGGTCAGCTCGGCGGCGGCAATCCGGCGGCCGCATCCGCCGTCACGGTGTACTGGAATGCCACCAGCGCCTGCGGCACACCACTCGGCTCGATCTACGATGGCGGGCTGCCGAGTCAGACCGGCGCGCGCACCGTGGTCGAGCAGCAGGATGCGTGGCTCATCGAGCTCGACACCAACCCGGTGGTCGGGGACGCGCAGTTCGCGGGCTTCGACGCCTCCGGGGCCGCCGTGCAGGGCGGCTACACGATCCATCATGCCCAGGGAGGCGATAAACAGTTCGTTGGTTGGTACGGAACAGCATTCGCCTTCGAGGAGCAGGACGCGCTCGGATCCACCTATCTGTCCAACTTCCTCGAGACGGTCAATCAGACCGGCAACATCGGTCCGGGGGCCTCGGGCAGCGGGCTCTTCAATCGCGACAACCACCTGGTAGGCGCCCTCGCGCTCGGCCGCAAGAGCACGGACGCCTCTGGCTATGGCGCCTGCCCGGTCACGCCGCCGCCGGCGCCGAACGGGTCGAATGGAGTCGCCGACTTCACGCCGCTCGCCGCGGTGTGGACGGCGACCGCGGACACGACCAGCAGCACCGGCCGCACGACCCTTCAGTCCGTGCTCGATCCCGGGAGCACCGGCAGCCGCGTCGTTCCGGGCAAGCCGGTCGAGATGATCGCGAGCAACGCCGCGCCGCCGCCGGCGCCGCAGATCACTTTCAGTCCGGCTACCGTTACGGCTGGGCAGTCCTTCACGGCGGGCTGGTCGGCAACCAACGCGGCGAGCTGCACCCTCACCGGAGGCATTCCGGGCGGGATCTGGGGCGGCAGCTCACAGTCGGTTCCGCCGACGGGGTCCACGCCTGAGTCGGGCCCCGCGGGTCATTACACCTTTGGCCTGGTCTGCCAGAGCGTGACGGCGAACAGCCTGGCCGTTTCGACGCAGGCGACACTGACCATTACACCCGACGCGGCAGCTACGGCGCCGAGCGCGGCCACCGGGCCGGCGGATGTGGCCGACGCAGCCAGTTCGGG
>DATIXU010000110.1:0-1454 GCA_035518275.1 Steroidobacteraceae bacterium | reverse complement strand
TTTCTCACGGACTGACCGGATGGTGCTGGGCTATGGCGTCTATGCCGGACCGAGGCGCTGCTCGTGTACCAGCGCACGAGAGAAGCCCTGGCCGACGCGCTGGGCGTCGACCCCTCACCGGAGCTGTCCGCAGTGCACGTCACGCTGCTGCGGGGCGAGTTGGGACGGCGGCAGGAAAGCCGGAAGACCAACTTGCGCGCCGAGCTAACCAGCTTCGTCAGCAAGGACGCTGATGTCGCCACGGTCCGCGAACTCATCGCCGAACATCGGCTCACCACCCTGATCGGGCCGGGCCTCGGGGAAGGCCAGGCTGGCCACGGAAACCGCGCGCACGCTGCTCGGCGACCTGCCGGACGGAGCCTGGCTGGTGGAACTCGCAGCCATCGGCGCGGACGGTGACGTGGCGCAATCGACGCTCGGCGCGGACGGTGACGTGGCGCAATCGACGCTCGCCGCGCTCGGCCTCCGGGATGCTCTGCTCGGCGGGGCACCGAACGCGGAACCGACGGACCGGCTCATCGCCGCGATCCGCGAGCGGGAGGCGCTGCTGATTCTGGACAACTGTGAGCACGTGATCGAGTCGGCGGCGGCGTTCGCCCGCCGGGTGCTCGGGGAGTGCCAGCGGCTGCGGATCCTGGCGACGAGCAGGGAACTGCCCGGCATCACCGGTGAGGCGCTGTGGCTGGCCGAGCCGCTGGCCTTGCCGGAAAGGGACGCCAGCCCTGGCGAGCTGCTCGCGGCAAGTGCGAGCGTGCGCGGATTGCCGGATCGGTCGCAACCGGATGTGGCCCGGATCGAGCAGGCCGCGCGGCGTCGCCTCGGCGATGCGCGGTTCGCCGAGGCGACGCAGGCGAGCTGGCGTGAGCTGGTCGAGGCTACGCTCGCCTGCTGAGCGTGGCACGCGTTCACATGTACCCGGCGAGGGCGATCCCGGCGCACCAGGTGATCGCGGCGCCGGCTGACCCTCAACGCGACGGCGCCATGGTGGTGCCGTCGCATAGAGGTCAGTTTGCTGCGCGTTCAATGATGATGTCGCCGTACCGCGTGCAAGCGTGGACCGTGACCTTGTTGTCCGACATGTCAGGGTTCTCCTGCGACGGAACGGAGTTGCGCACCGACCCTCGCTCGCTGCTGGCGTCCACCCGTGCAGCGGTGCCCTCGCTGATGCCAACCTCGATGTTTCCTGAGCCGTTCAAAAGCTCCGCCTGACCGCGTGTCAGTCGGCCGATCCGAATGGCGCCGTCGCCTGTCTTGGCAGTGACGCTGCCGTCGGCGCGGTCGATGTCGAAACTGCCGCTGCCATTGCTGAGATCGAGGTCGGCCCAGGCGTGGCCGATCCAGGTCTGCCCGCCCGAGCTTGAGAGCCTGACGTTGTCCTGGACCTCGCTGATCCGCATTGCGAACGCCGCACCGTCGATGTTGGCGCGCTCGGCGATGTGGCCGATCGTGACCTC
>DATIXU010000109.1:0-114517 GCA_035518275.1 Steroidobacteraceae bacterium | reverse complement strand
CAGCAGGCGGCCGCGGTCGAGGCCAATCCCGACTGGGCCGTCACCCTCGAGCGCATCGCCGGCAGCGTCGTCTCGATCGACGTCGACATGGTGCGGGCGTTCGACACCGAGTGGAACACCACCGCCCAGGCGACCGGCTTCGTGGTCGATGCCGAGCGCGGCCTGATCCTCACCAACCGCCATGTGGTGACACCCGGACCGGTGACTTCGGAAGCGACCTTTCTCAACCGCGAGGAAGTGCAGCTCTACCCGGTGTACCGCGACCCGGTCCACGACTTCGGCTTCTACCGTTACGATCCGAGGAAGCTGCGCTTCATCAAGCCGAAGGCCCTGCCGCTCTATCCGGAGGGCGCGCAGATCGGGCGTGAGATCCGCGTAGTCGGCAACAATGCCGGCGAGCAGCTCTCGATCCTCGCCGGCACGCTCGCCCGGCTCGATCGTGACGCGCCCGAGTACGGCGTCGCGAAGTACAACGACTTCAACACCTTCTACCTGCAGGCCGCTTCCGGCACTTCGGGCGGCTCGTCCGGCTCTCCGGTGATCGACATCCACGGGCGTGTGGTCGGGCTCAACGCGGGCGGCGCGACCGGCGCCGCCTCGAGCTTCTATCTGCCGCTCGGGCGCGTGCGGCGCGCACTGACCTTGATTCAGGAGGGCAAGCCCGTGCCGCGCGGCACTCTCTCCGCCGTCTTCAACTACATGCCCTACGACGAGCTCGATCGCCTCGGGCTCGATGCGCGCACCGAAGCCGACGTGCGCAAGAGCTTCCCGCGCTTCACCGGCATGCTGGTGGTGACCGAGGTGCTGCCCGGCTCGCCGAGTGAGAACGTGCTGCAGCCCGGCGACATCCTGGTGCGCCTCAACGGCCGCTACGTGACGCAGTTCGAGCCGCTCGAGGAGGTGCTCGACAGCTCGATCGGGCAACAGCTGGACATCGAGCTCGAGCGCGGCGGCAAACCGGTGTCGGCGCAGCTGCCGGTCGGCGACCTGAACGCGATCACGCCGAGCGCCTACACCGAGTTCGGTGACGCGGTGGTCAACCGCATGTCGTACCAGATGGCACGCGCCTACAACGTGCCGCCGCGCGGCGTGTATGTCGCCAACCCGGGCTACGTGTTCGGCGCCGCGGCGATCCCGCGCGGCGCGCTGATCACGGCGCTCAACGGCCACGCCACCGAGGGCCTCGCCGACTTCGAGGCCGGCCTCGCCCAGCTCGGCAACGGCGATTACGCCACGGTGCGCTACAGCACCATCGACGATCCCAACGGCAGCCAGCTGCGCCCGATCCGCATGGATCGCCTGTGGTTCCCTGCGCACCATTGTGACCGCGACGACGCGCGCGGCCTGTGGGACTGCAAGGATCTTGCGCCGGGGCCGGCGCCGAAGCCGCCGGAGGTGAGCTCCACCGTCTTCCCGAAGTTCAGCGATCCGCGCCAGAACGCGCTCGCTCCCTCCCTCGTCATGGTGACCTTCGACATGCCGTACTCGGTGTCGGGCATCACCGAGCGCAACTATCACGGCACCGGGCTGGTGGTGGACGCCGCCCGCGGGCTGGTGGTGGTGGACCGCAACACCGTGCCGCTGCCGCTCGGCGACGTCGAGGTCTCGTTCGCGGGCACGGTGCAGGTGCCCGGCCGCGTAGTGTACGTGCATCCGCTGCACAACTACGCGGTCGTGGCCTACGATCCGAAGCTGATCGGTACGACGCCGGTCAGGTCCGCGAAGCTCACACCCCGCGAGCTCAACGGCGGCGAGCCGGTGTGGGTCGTCGGGCTCGGCGCCGACAGCCAGATGCGCTCGCGCTCCACCGAGGTCGCGAGCATCGAGCCGCTCGAGCTGCCGCTGTCACGCACCATGCGCTTCCGCGACAGCAACCTCGAGACCGTGCAGCTGGTGAATCCACCGGCCGAGTTCGACGGCGTGCTCTCCGACAAGGACGGCAACGTGCTCGGCACCTGGTCGAGCTTCGCCTTCGAGAACGGCCGTGAGCTCGCCCAGGAAAACCGCGGCGTGCCGATCGACCTCGCGGCCGACATGCTCGACCGGGTGCGCACCGGGCGCGCGCTGCACTCGCTCGAGGCCGAGTTCAATGTCCTGCCGCTGGCGAATGCGCGTGAGATCGGCCTGTCCGAGGGCTGGACGCAGCGCCTGGCACAGCACACCCCGACGCGCCGCCAGGTGCTGTCGGTCGTGCGGCTCGTCGGCGGCTCGCCGGCGGCGAAGCTCCTGCAGCAGGGCGACCTGCTGCTCGCCATCGACGGCCAGGTGGTGACCCGCTTCCGCGAGGTGGAGCGGGCTGCGGCCGACAAGGAGCTGGTGCACGTCACGGTCTGGCGTGGCCAGGGCGAGCAGACGCTGGACGTGCCGACGGCGGAGCTCCCCGGGAGCGACCTCGAGCGCATGGTCGAGTGGGCCGGTGCCACGCTGCAGGCGCCGCACCGCTCGATGAGCGCGCAGCGCGCCATCCCGCCCCGCGGCGTGTATGTCGCGTATTTCGCTTACGGGTCGCCGGCCACGCGCTACGGGCTCTTTCCCGGCCGGCGCATCGTCGAAGTCGACGGCGCACCGACACCGGACCTCGACACTTTCCTCAAGGCCGTCACCGGCCGGCCCGACCGTTCGTCGGTGCGCCTGAAGACCATCACCTGGAACAACGCGCCCGAGGTCATCACGCTCAAGCTCGACCAGCACTACTGGCCCGCCTACGAGCTCACGCACTCAGCGGCCGGTTGGGTGCGCATCGCGCTGGAGTGATTTGTACCTGTAGAATTCCTCTATCCCTATGGTCCGCGTCGTCAGAGCCACTCAGGTCGAGATCGAGACCGCCGTGCAGGCGCTGCGCAACGGCGAGCTGGTGGCTTTCCCTACGGAAACCGTCTACGGGCTCGGCGCCAACGCGCAGAACCCGGCCGCGGTGCGCCGGATCTTTGAGGCCAAGGGGCGTCCTGCCAACCATCCGGTGATCGTGCACCTCGACAGCCCGCGCTACCTGCACCGCTGGGTGCGCGAAGTGCCGGAGGGCGCGATCAAGCTCGCCGAGTCTTTCTGGCCCGGTCCCCTCACCATGGTCATGCCGCGCGCCGCGCACGTGCACGACGTGGTCACCGGTGGCCAGGACACGATCGCGATCCGCGTGCCCGCGCATCCCATGGCGCAGCAGCTGCTCACGGCCTTCGGCGGCGGCATCGCCGCGCCCTCCGCCAACCGCTACGGGCGCCTCTCGCCGACCCGCGCCGAGCACGTGCGCGAGGAGCTCGGCGACTCGGTGCGCCTGGTGCTCGACGGCGGCGAGTGTCAGCTCGGGCTCGAATCCACCATCGTGGCCTTCGAGGGTCCGACGGTGCGGCTGCTGCGCCCGGGCAGCGTCACGGCGGGACAGGTCCGCGCGGTGGTCGGGGAGCTCGCGATCGGCGCGGCGCACGAATCGCCGCGCGTCCCGGGAACCACGCCCAGCCACTACGCGCCCTCGACTCCCATGACCATCGTGCCGGCGGGCGAGATCGATGCCCAGGCGGAGGCGGCCTCCGGCGGGGGCAAGCGCATCGCGGTGCTGGCGCAGCGCCTGCCGCTGCGCTCGCACAAGTACGTCACCTGGATCAACGCCGGACGCCGCCCCGAGAGCTACGGGCACGACCTCTATAACAACCTGCGCACGCTCGACCGCGCCGGCTGCCAGCGGATCCTGGTGCAGGAGGTGCCCGAGGGCGAGCGCTGGGACGCGGTCCGCGACCGACTGCGCCGCGCTGCGAGCAGCGTCGCCCAGAGCGACGAAGGCAGCGGCACGCTGGCAGTATTGCCGTAAGCAGACAGCGGTAAGCTTTCCCGGTGCCCCGCCCGCGATTCATCGACCCGTTCCAGCCCGCAGAAGTCCGCCGCCTCGTGCGCGAGTTCGGCTCGCCGCTCCTGATCCTCGACTGCGAGCGGGTGCGCGTGCAGTTCCGCAAGCTCCGCAAGGCGCTGCCGCACGTCGACCTGCACTACGCGCTCAAGCCCCTGCCGCACCCGGCGGTCGTGCGCACGGTGATCGGGGAGGGCGGCTACCTCGACCTCGCGACCTCGGGCGAGGTGCAGCTGGTCGAGCGCCTCGGGGTGTCTGCCGGGCGCTGCATTCATACCCATCCCATCAAGCGTCCCGCGGACATCGCCAATGCGCTCGAGTTCGGCGTGCGCACCTTCGTCGCCGACAACCCCGACGAGGTGCGCAAGTTCGCCCGCCACCGCGATGCGGCGCAGCTGCTGCTGCGCGTCTCGTTCCGCTCGCCGGGTGCCGTGGTCGACCTGTCGCGCAAGTTCGGCTGCGATCCGGAAGTCGTGCTCGAGCTGGCGCGCGTCGCGGCGGGACTCGGCGTCGGCGTGCGCGGGCTGTCGTTCCACGTCGGCTCGCAGACCGCCGACGCCACCAAGCAGGTCGAGGCGCTCGAGGCGTGCGCCAAGCTCATGGCGGCGGCGCGCCGCGAGAAGCTCGGCGTCTTCGACACGCTCGACATCGGCGGCGGCTTTCCGATCGACTACACCCAGCCGGTGCAGGACATCGGGCGCTTCTGCGCGCCGCTGCGCGCAGCTCTTGCCCGGCTGCCGAAACGGGTGCGGGTGATCGCCGAGCCCGGGCGCTACATCGTAGGTCCGGCGGCGATCGGCGTCGCCTCGGTGATGGGGCGCGCCCAGCGCGAGGGCCACTGGTGGTATTACCTCGACGATGGGCTCTACGGCTCCTACAGCGGCCAGCTCTATGATCACGCGCGCTATCCCGTCGAGCCGCTGCGTGACGGCGCCGAGCGGCTGCCTTCGGTGCTTGCCGGACCCACCTGCGACAGCATCGACGTCATCGCCGAGAACCTGATGCTGCCGCCGCTCAAGGCCGGGGACCTGATCATCGGGCGCGCCATGGGCGCCTACACGCGCGCCAGCGCCACCGAATTCAACTTCTTTCCGCGCGCCACCGTGGTGGCGGTCAACACCCGCCCCGGCGACGACGGCGGTGTCGACCCGCTGGCACTGTGAGCGGGAACGAGCGGGTCATGAGCGCCGCCCCGATCCGCAACGTGGTGTTCGATATCGGCTGGGTGTTCGTACGGCTGAAGTACCAGCCCCTGCTCGAGCTGCTGAGATCCCGCGGGGTCGAGGCGGACGACCTGCACTCGGTGCTGGCGCGCGCCGCTCTCGAGGATCACGAGTCGGGCCGCCTGCACGGCCGCGGGCTCCTCGAGCGCCTCGCCGCGCTCGCGCCCGAGCCGGTGTCGGTCGAGGAGCTGTACGCGCACTGGATCGACATGTTCGAGCTCGAGCCGGAGATGGTGGAGCTCGCCCACCGCCTGAGCGAGGCGCATCGGGTCTATCTGCTCTCCAACATCGGCGATCTGCACTGGGCGCACCTGTCGCGCGAGTACCGTTTCCACCGCATCGGGCACGGCGCGCTGCCCTCGTATCTCGCCGGCGTCATGAAGCCGCACGCGGGCATCTACGCCGAGGCCGAGCGGCGCTTCGCTCTCGAGCCGGCCGCGACCGTGTTCATCGACGACCGCGCCGACAACATCGCCACCGCGCGCAGCCGCGGCTGGCACGGCATCGTCCACCAGGGCTACGAGAGCACCGTGCGCGCGCTGCGTGGACTCGATGTGAGCTGCTGAAAGGCTCCTGACATGACACCCGTGATCTCGGCGACGCTGCTGCTGATGGCGTCGAATGTCTTCATGACCTTCGCCTGGTATGCACACCTCAAGAATCTCGCCGACAAGCCCTGGTACGTGGCGGCGGCGGCCAGCTGGGGTATCGCTTTCTTCGAGTACCTGCTGCAGGTGCCGGGCAACCGCATCGGCTATACGCGCCTCACGCTGCCGCAGCTGAAGATCCTGCAGGAAGTCATCACGCTGGTCGTGTTCGTGCCGTTCGCGCTGCTCTATATGGGCAAGCCCCTCAAGCTCGACTATGTGTGGGCCGCCCTGTGTATCCTCGGCGCGGTCTACTTCGTGTTTCGCTCACCGGGCCCCTCATGAAGAGCGACAGCGCAGCCGAGCCCCTCACCCGGATTCACAGCCAGGTCAACGAGGCGCGTGCGGGGCGCAATCCGCGCGTGATCGCGCGGCTCTACTCCGGGTGGGCAGTGTTCGGCGAGCGGCAGTTCGTGCGCGGCTACGCGCTGCTGCTGCCGGATCCGGTGGTTCCGAATCTCAACTCACTCGATGCCCACGCGCGCGGCGTTTTTCTCACCGACATGACGCGCATCGGCGATGCGCTCCTCAAGGTGACGGCGGCGCTGCGCATCAACTATGCGATGTTCGGCAACGAGGAGCCGGCGCTGCATGCGCACGTCATCCCGCGCTACCTCGATGAGCCCGAGGCGCTGCGCACGGCCCATCCCTGGGCGTATGACTGGACGGCCGCGCCGGCGTTCGAGCGCGCAGCTTGCGGCGAGCTCGCCGCGAGCCTGCTCGAGGAGCTGAAGCGCCTCGGAGTCACGAAGCCGATGCGCTTCGCCCCCGGCGCCAACTCCGACAATCCCTGAAGCTCAGGAAGCGCCGCCCGCGTCACTTCGGGGCCGGGGCCGGGGCCGGTGCCGGCGCGCCTGGCGCGGCGGGCTTGGGGGGCGTCGGGTTCGCCGCTGCGGGCGGACTCGCGGCCGGCGCGGGCTTCACGCTCATGAGCTCCACGTCGAAGATCAGCATCGAGCCCGGCGGGATCGGCGGGCGCGACCTGAGGTCATAGGCGAGCTGCGGCGGGATGAAGAGCTTCCACTTGGCGCCCGGCTTCATGAGCTGCAGTGCCTCGGTCCAGCCCGGAATGACGCGGTCGACCTCGAAGGTCGCCGGCTCGCCGCGCTTGTAGGAGCTGTCGAACTCGGTGCCGTCGAGCAGCGTGCCGCGATAGTTGACGACCACCAAGTCGTTCGCCTTGGGCGAATCGCCGCTGCCGGCCTTGAGCTCCTGATATTGCAGCCCGCTCTTGGTCGTGACCACGCCCGCCTTCTTGCCGTTCTGGGCGAGGAATTTGGCCGCCGCTTTGTGGTTGGCTTCGCCCGCGGACGCCGCGAGGGCGCGCAGGTTCTCGCGATCCTTGTCCGACACCGCGACCTTGCCGGTAATTGCATCGCGCACGCCCTGGGCGATGCGCGCGGTGCTGATCGACTCGGGCGTCACGCCGTGCGTGCGGAGCTCCTCGCCCCAGATGAGCCCCAGGCTGTAGCTCCGGGCGCTCCTCTCGCTCGCCTCGCCCTCGGCGGTGGTGCTCTTGGCGGGGGCTTTCTTTTCCGCCGGGGCGGGGGACGTGATCGCGGGCGCAGCCGCTGGCGGGGAGGGCTGCTGCGCCGGTACCGCGAGCGGACCGGCCAATAAGGCGGCGGCGGCCGTTGCGAGCGTGAGAGTGACGGGTGCGCGGCGGCGCGCTGGCAATGTCATGGGCTTCCCTTCTTGAAGGCTGCGGGCCGTGCACGGCACGGCTTGAGGACCGCGGCGGGGCGAGAGTGTCGCCGATCCGGAGCGGGGGTGCCAGAGAGCGTGTGCTAGCGCGCCAGGCGCAACTCGCCGCCCGCCTCGAGCGCCCGACGGTAAGCCGGACGCGCGTGGATGCGCTCGAGAAACGCGCTGACGCGGGGGCCGAGCGGAATCCCGCAGCGCGCCGCCGCGGCTTCCAGCGGGAAGCTCATCTGCACATCCGCCCCCGTGAGCTCCTCGCCGGCGAACCAGGTGGACTTTCCGAGCTCACCCTCCCAGTAGTCGATGTGGGTCTTGAGCTGCGGGTCGATCAGACTCTGCTGTGCACGCCGCGCGACCGCGCGCACGATGGGTCGGATGAGCGCCGGCACGGGGCGTGGCAGGCGCAGGAACACGAGCTTCAGGAGCAGCAGCGGCATCGCCGAGCCTTCCGCGTAGTGCAGCCAGTAGGTGTAACGCAGCCGCTCGGGGCTGCCCTCGGGCGGCCGCAGCCGTCCATTCCCGTAGCGCCCGATCAGGTACTCGATGATCGCACCGGATTCGGCCAGCGTCTGCCCGCCGTCGGTCACCACGGGGGACTTCCCCAGCGGGTGGATGCGCCTCAGGTCCGGCGGCGCGAGCAGGGTGTGGGGGTCGCGCCGGTATTTCACGATGCTGTACTCGCAGCCGAGCTCCTCGAGCAGCCACAGCACCCGCTGCGAGCGGGAGTTGTTGAGGTGGTGGACGCCGATCATGGCGCCGATTCTACAATGCACCCCATGCTGACGATCCGGCAACTCTGCCGCAGCTACCGCGAAGGCGCACGGGTGCATCGGGTGCTCGATCGGCTCGACGCCGAAGTGTGCGCGGGCGAGCGCGTGGCGATCATGGGGCGCAGCGGCTCCGGCAAGTCGACGCTCCTCAATCTCATCAGCGGTATCGACCACGCCGACAGCGGCATGGTCGAGATCGACGGTGTCGAGGTGACCTCGCTCGGCGAGCCCGGCCGCACGCTGTTCCGCCGTGCACACCTCGGCTTCGTCTATCAGTTCTTCAACCTCATCCCCACCCTCGACGTTGCCGAGAACGTGCGCCTGGTGCTCGAGTTGAACGGCGTGCACGGCGCGGCGGCGCGCACGCGCAGCCTGGCCGCGCTCGAGAGCGTCGGCCTCGGGACCCGCGCGCACAGCGCGGTCGATCAGCTCTCGGGCGGCGAGCAGCAGCGCGTCGCCATCGCGCGGGCGCTGGTGCATGAGCCGCAGCTGCTGCTCGCAGACGAGCCCACCGGCAACCTCGACGATCAGACCGCGGGCGAGGTGCTGCCGGTACTGCTGTCGCTGACGCGCTCGCGCGGCGCGACGCTCGTCATGGTCACGCACGATGAGGCCCTCGCCGGCAGCGCCGACCGGGTGCTGGAGCTGCGTGAAGGGCGGCTGCACCAGCGGCACGCGCCGCTCAATGGGCCAGGCCCGTGAAGGCGCTGCACGCGGCCAGCCTGCGGCACCTGCTGCGCCACCCGGCGCAACTGGCCCTCGCGCTCATCGGTCTCGCGCTCGGGGTCGGCACCATCGTGGCGGTCGATGTCGCGACGGCGAGCGCGCAGCGTGCCTTCGAGCTCTCGGCCGCCGCGGTGAATGGAGCCGCCACCCATCAGATCGTGGACGGACCCGGCGGTATCGACGAGCAGCTGTACGTGCGGCTGCGCACGGCGGCGCACGATCCGGCGACGCCGCGTGCGCGACTCGCGCCGGTCGTCGCCGGCTACGTCACGGCTGGCGGCCGGATCATGCAGCTCATCGGCGTCGATCCCTTCGCGAGCGCCGCGCTCGACGACCCCGGCGAGCGGCGGGGAGTCGTTGCGGTGCAGGGTCTCGAGCAGGTGCGCGGCTGGTTCACGCAGCCCGGCGCGGTCGTCATGAATGCCGCCGCGGCCCGTAAGCTGGGCGTCGGGGAAGGGGGGAGCTTCGAGCTCGAGGTCGGCGGTGTGCCGCATCGCGCCATACTCGTCGCACGCCTCACCGGCTCGAGCGCAGGTCTCGATGACGTGATACTCACCGACATCGCCCAGGCGCAGGAGTGGTTGCGAACGATCGGGCGACTGTCGCGGATCGACGTGCGCCTGCCGTCCGGCGCTGCCGGCACGGCGCCCGCCCGTGAGCTGGCGGCGCTCCTGCCGCCCGAGCTCGCGTTGCGCACGACGCGCGCCGCGGCGCGGGAGACGCTCGCGATGACGGATGCGTTCACGACCAATCTCAAGGCGATGAGCCTGCTTGCGCTCCTGGTCGGGACGCTGCTCATCTACGGGGCGGTGAGCTTCGCGGTGCTGCAGCGGCGCACGATCATCGGCGTGCTGCGGGCGCTTGGCGCGACGCGGCGCGAGGTGCTCGGAATGGTGCTCTCCGAGGCAGCCGTGCTGGGGCTCACGGGAGCGGCCTGCGGAGTGGTGCTCGGCCTGCTCATCGGCCGTGGCCTGGTCGGCCTCGTGTCCCAGACCATCAACGATCTCTATTTCGTGGTGGCCGTGAGCGAGGTGAGCATCCCGCCGGGCGCACTGCTCGAGGCTCTGGGCGCGGGTCTTGCGACCGCGCTCGTGGCGGCGTTGCTGCCGGCGCTCGAAGTAGCGGGCAGCGCTCCACAGCTCGGGCTGGCGCGCTCGGTGCTCGAGGGGCGCGCGGCGCGGGTGGCGCGGCGGCTCGCGCTCCTCGGGCTGCTGCTGGCAGGCGGCGCGGGACTCACGGTGCTGCTCTCGAGCCGCAGCCTGCTGGCGGGCTTCGTGGCGCTCTTCCTGCTGCTGCTCGCGGTGGCGGCGGTGACGCCCGCGGTACTGCGTGCGCTCGCACAGCTCGGCGCGCGCCTCGCCACGGGCGTGAGCTCCGTGGCACGGCTCGCCTGCGCGGACGTGGGCGCGTCCCTGAGCCGCACCGGGGTTGCGATCGCGGCGCTCGGTATGGCGCTCGCCGCCATGATCGGCGTCGGCGTCATGGTCGAGAGCTTTCGCGAGTCGCTGCGCGAGTGGCTGGTGCAGACGATGCGCGCAGATGTTTACGTGACCGCTCCGGGGGCGACCGAGGGTCTCGAGCGGCGCATCGAGCCACAGGTCGTCCAGGCGATCCTCTCGATACCCGGCATCCGCGCGCACAGCGAGGGACGCCGGGTCACCGTGACCTCACCCGGCGGGCCCGTGGACCTCAATGCCGTCGGTCTCGCACCGCCGAGCTACGCGGGCTTCCGCTTCACCGCTGGCGACCCGGCGCGGGCATGGAGGGAGTTTGCGCGAGGCGCGCTCCTCGTCTCCGAGCCCCTCGCCTGGCGTCTGTCGCTCGCGCCCGGTGGCTCGCTCACTCTCTTCACGGACGCGGGGGCACATGCCTTCGCGGTCGCGGGCGTGTACCGCGAGTATGGCAATGACCGCGGCGAGGTTCTCATCGATCTCCCTGAGTACCGCCACTGGTGGCGCGATGAGAGCATCGCCGGGCTCGGCCTCTATCTCGCGCCCGGCGCCACCGATCAGGGGGTGATCGAGGCGCTGCGCACCGCGGTCGGCTCCCGGCAGGCGCTCCTGGTCCGCTCGAATGCCGCGATCCGCGCGCTCTCGATGCGCATCTTCGAGCGCACCTTCATCATCACGCGGGTGCTCTACTGGCTGGCCGCAGG
Organism: Steroidobacteraceae bacterium; assembly: GCA_035518275.1. Classification (GTDB taxonomy): domain Bacteria; phylum Pseudomonadota; class Gammaproteobacteria; order Steroidobacterales; family Steroidobacteraceae; genus 13-2-20CM-66-19. The sequence continues at coordinate 103,457 of DATIXU010000109.1, read as the reverse complement.
AGTCGCTGCGCTCGGGCTCGTGAGTGCGCTGCTTGCCTGGGAGCTCGAGCGTGCGCGTGAGCTCGCGCTGCTGCGCACGCTGGGACTCACGCCCGTGGCCACTGCAATGCTCGTGCTCGCGCAGACCGTGTTCATGGGTCTGGTGGCGCTGCTCGCCGCAGTCCCGGCGGGGCTCCTGACCGCGCTCACGCTGACCGAGGTGATCAACCGCCGCGCCTTCGGCTGGCAAATCGATCTGCACGTGACGCCCGAGCAGTTCACCAACGCACTGTGGCTGGCGCTGGCGGCGGCGCTCGCGGCCGGCGTCTACCCGGCCTGGCGCAGCGCGCGCGCCGCGCTCGCGAGCGGACTGCGGGAGGAATGATGGTGGATCGCCTCTACACCGACGCACGGCTCGCAGCCCTCTACGACCGGCTGTACCCCCTCTTGCAGGCGCCGCGCGACTTCTATCTGCCGCTCATCATGGCGGCGCGGTCGGTGCTCGATGTCGGCTGCGGCACCGGCGCGCTGCTCGCGGCGGCGCGCGACGCCGGGCACTCGGGGAGGCTGTGCGGACTCGATCCGGCCGCCGCCATGCTGGCGCAGGCGCGCAAGCGCGCGGACATCGAATGGATCTGCGGCGAGGCCGCGGCGCTCGGCCGCTCGCACGAGTTCGATCTCGCCGTCATGACCGGCCACGCCTTTCAGGTGCTCATCGAGGACCTGGAGCTGCGCGCCACGCTCGCCGCGGTGCACGCGGCCCTGAGGCCCGGCGGCCGGTTCGCGTTCGAGACGCGCAACCCCGCCGCCCGCGCCTGGGAGCAGTGGACCCCGGAACGGCTCCTGCAGGTCGACGACGGGCAAGGGAACACGGTGCAGGTCAGGTGGCGGATCGAGGCGCCCTTCGATGGGCGTACGGTTTCCTTCGCCGAGAGCTACGGCAGCACCGGCTGGGACGCGCCGCAGGTGAGTCACAGCGTGCTCCGGTTCCTGGACGCGGACGGCGTCGGGCGCTTTCTTACCGGGGCGGGCTTCGTGATCGAGCAGCAGTTCGGCGACTTCGACCGCCGGCGGCTGGCGCCTGACAGCCCGGAGATCCTCACTATCGCCCGCGCGCGATGAGCCGCCTCACGATGAGAAGTCTCACCGTTGCTGTTGGCATCCTGGGCGCCATGACTTCGTGGGGGGTCGGCGCCGCGCCGCTGCCCGACCCGGGAGTGCTGCCCGCCGAACTCGCGCCGGGCTTCGCTCAGGCAGACAGGCCGCGCACCTTGGCCTTTCCGCGCGACCATGGCCCGCACCCTGAGTTTCGCCAGGAGTGGTGGTACCTGACCGGCAACCTCGACGGTGCGGACGGCGGGCGCTTCGGGTTCGAGCTCACCTTCTTCCGCTTCGCTCTGGCGCCGCCGCCGGCGCCGAGCGCGGGCACCAGCGGGGCGGAGGAGGGCGGCGCGCCGTCGGCGACGTCGGCGTGGCGCACGCGTGAGATCTATATGGCGCATTTCGCGATCACCGATGTGGGCGCAAAACGCTTCCACTACGCGCAGAAGCTCGCGCGCGGCGCGCTCGGACTTGCGGGCTCGGAGGGTCCGCCGCTACGCCTGTGGATTGACGACTGGACGCTCGGCGCCGCGGGCGCGGCGGCGGGGGACTGGAAGCTGGCGGCCGCGCACGAGGGATACGCGCTCGAGCTCGAGCTGCATCCGCTCACCTCGCCGGTGCTGAACGGCGAGGCGGGGCTCTCGCAGAAGTCCGACGCGGCGGGCTCCGCCAGCTACTACTATTCAATTCCGCGCATCGCGGTGCACGGCGCGCTGTACGAGCACGGCAAACCGCTCGCCGTGCAGGGCCTCGCCTGGCTCGACCGCGAATGGGGAAGCGGCGGCCTCGGGCCCGATCAGGCGGGCTGGGATTGGTTCGCGCTGCAGCTCGATGACGGCACGTCGCTGATGTTCTACGCACTGCGCGACCGCGACGGCGGGCGCGACCCGCACAGCGCCGGAACCTGGGTGGAAAGCTCCGGCGAGGCGCGGCCGCTGAAGAGCCCGGCAGTCGACATTGATGTCACCGGTCACTGGAGCAGCGGCGACGGGGTGCGTTACCCCTCGGGCTGGCGGTTACGCGTGCCCTCACTCGCGCTCGATGTCATCGTGCGCCCGCTGCTCGCGGACCAGGAGCTCAAGACCAGCCCGCGTTACTTCGAGGGCGCGGTCGATGTGAGCGGCACACGCGGGGGCCGTGTGCTGGGTGGGCGCGGGTACGTGGAGTTGGTGGGCTATGCGCGCTGAGCGCTCAGCCCTGCTTTGTGTGACGGGCGACCAGAGGGTTAAATAGGACGCGCGCGTTGCCGCTCCGGAGGGGGAACAGATGACCAGCACCGTCGATATCACGTTCAACAGGGCGTTCCGCGTGTGGTGGAGCTATGCCTGGCGCGGGATGGTGCTGTCGCCCGTCGTCATAGTCCCGGTACAGATATTCGTGATCGCCTGGATCATTCCCCACCTTCGAGCCGCCGGTGTGGGCGAGACGACTGGTCGCGCGCGCCTGCGCGAGCTGCTCGAGCTCCTGTGGTTTGTGTGGCCGATCGCCGTCGTCGGCGCGATCATCATTCAGACGATAGCCATGCGTTGGATGTTGCGTCGTGCCCGGTGGGCGGAGTTCCAACTGATACCCTGGCCAGTGGGCGCTCCTCCGCCTGAGCGCGCGGGTCATCCGTGAAAGCCCTTCGGGTCCTCAGCGTGCTTCTGGCCCTCATGCCGTCCACGGGGATCTGCGACGGCTATTTCCGCTGTGGCTCATGGCTCGTATCTTCCGACACGCCGGTGACCGAGCTGCTCAGGAAGTGCGGCGAACCCTCGTCGACGAGGGTTTCGATCCAGGACGTCTTCGGGTCATTTGGCCAGAAATTAGGCACCACGCGGGTCGAAACCTGGCGCTACGACCGGGGCTCCCGCGCTGCCGCCATGATCGTTGCGATGGTCGATGGGAAGATTCAATCAATCAAGAGTGAGTCGGGCGACTAGGCAGCACCCGTCATGTCGGTAGCGCTGGCAATCGTCTATGCCTGCCTGGTGGCGGTCGAGGTCGCCGTCGTCATCGTCTGGGTGGCCGCGACCCGCCGGCACCGCTGGCCGGTGCGCCCCTCGACCGGCGACGTCGTGATCGGCGGTGCGACGAGCTTCCTCGACACGCTCGGCATCGGCAACTACGCCCAGATCACGGCGTTGTTCAAGCTGCGTGGGTACCCGCCGGACGAGCTGATCCCCGGGACGCTCAATGTCGGCAATGCCGTGGGCATCCTCTTCAGCGCAGCGCTCTTCATCAGCACGATCCAGGTCGAACCCACGCTCCTGATGAGCATGGTGATCAGTTCCGGCGCCGGTGCCTGGATCGGCGCGGGCGTCGTCAGCCGGATGCGCCGCTCCGTCATCCAGGTCTTCATGGGGGTGGCCCTGTTGCTGGCCGCCGGCTTCTTCACGATGACCAACCTCGGTGTCATCCCGCCACCCGGTTCCGCGATGGGGCTCGGCGGCTGGCGATTCGCGCTGGCGTCCGCGGCCAATTTCGTGCTCGGTGCGCTCATGTGCGTCGGCATCGGTAACTACGCGCCTTCGATGGCGCTGCTCGCGCTGCTCGGAATGCATCCGATCGCCGCCTACCCGATCATGATGGCGAGCGACGGCGTGTTGATCCCGGTGGCGAGCCTTGGCTTCCTGCGATCAGGCCGGTTTGCGCCGGCGGTCGCAGTCGGGCTCACTCTCGGCGGCATCGTCGGCACGCTCGCCGCCTTCCCGCTCATCAAGATGCTCGGCGGTCACCTCACGCTGATGCGGTGGGCTGTGACCGGCGTCATCACGTATGCGGCGGTCGCGATGCTGCGCTCCGCCCGGGCTGCCGAGCCGGATGCGCCCGTGCCGACCCTGGCGGAATAGCGCTTCGCCCCACCTGCGATCGACATTGCCCTGAATCGATCCGCTTGACAGGCAATAGAATACTTGCCTATTATCAAGGCAAGTAGTTAGTTGCCTGTATCGTCCATGCCCGAACACCCCCATGACACCGACCTGTTGTTCAAGGCCCTGGCCGATCCCAGCCGCCGCAAGCTCCTGGATCTGCTGCATGCGAACGACGGGCGCACTCTCAACCAGCTGTGCGAGCACCTGGACATGACACGGCAGGGGGTCACGCAGCATCTCGACGTTCTCGAGGCGGCGAACCTGGTGGCCACCGTGAGGCGTGGCCGCGAAAAGCTGCACTTCCTCAATCCGGTGCCGCTGCAGGAAATCCATGAGCGCTGGATTGCGAAGTTCGAAAAGCCGCGCCTGAAAGCGCTCGCTGATCTGAAACGAAGACTGGAGAGAGCCAATGGCTAGATCGACTTTTGTCTACGTGAGCTACATCCGCACCACGCCGCAGAAGCTGTGGTCCGCGCTGACCGAGGTGGAATTCATGAAGCAGTACTGGTTCGGCATGCATTGCGAGAGCCAGTGGACGGCAGGATCCCCGTGGAAGATGGTTTCCGGCGACGGTGGCATCACGGACGCCGGCGAGATCGTCGAAGCCGAGCCGCCCCGGCGAATGGTGATCCGCTGGCGGCACGAGAGGATGCCCGAGCTCAAGGCCGAGGGCGATTCACTGTGCACCATCGAGCTGGAGCCGAATGGACCGGCAGTCAAGCTCTCCATCACCCACAGCATCGAGCGCGAGCCATCGAAATTCATCACGGCGGTGTCGAACGGCTGGCCGGGGATCATCTCCAACCTGAAGTCACTGCTGGAAACGGGCTCCGTTGCCCTGACCACCTTTGGGAAGAGGTAACTCAGGCGAGAACGCAGCCCGACTGTGCTGGCGTTGCGGCCAGCACAGCCCATGGGCTTGCGCCGTCATGCTCTGTTGTGGCGCATTTGGTCTCGCTGGGCGACGCGTCCGGGAACTGGCGGCTGATTTCCTTGCAAGCCAACTTGGCTGCATCTTTCACCCGCTGCTCGAGGACCGTGGCGCCCGAGTGGGTGGCAAGATCCAAGTCCCAGGTGCGTACGCCGTAGCTCACCGAAATGTCCTGGAGCGGTAGTCCGCCCTCGATGCGCTCGGTAACTTTCGTGTTGAGAAGCCGCTTTGCCTGCACCGTCACTTCCGGCACATCCTGAGCGATCGCCGCGCTGCTCAGCGACATCGCACTGGCGACCCCGATGACGACTTTGCCGAGAATGGTGTTCATACCTAACTTCCTCCGGCGTGAGAAATTCGCTCCACGAGCACATGGTTGCGGCACTCAACCTCAATACGTACTTGTGGCTCGGAGATCGCACGCTGCGCCGATCCCGCTCCGGTATCGAGCGACGGCACGGGGCCATCGACCTGCCGTACGAGCGCTGCGCAAGCCGCCAGCGCCCGGCTGCGGTGGCAAGTACGAATGGCGGCAAACGACGCCAGGGACTAGTTTTTGCTTGGATCCCCAGAAAGAGGAGAGTCGTCATGTTTCGTCTCAAGAGCGCGAGTGCCGTCGCGATTGGCGTGATGGCGACCGCTGCCATGGCGCAATCGAGTACACAGTTGCCCGAGGTGAAAGTGGTGGCAGGTAAGCCTGTCGTCACGCAGGAGCGCACGTCGACAGGACAGCGCGTGGATGTCGTTCAGCTTTCGCAAGCGGTGGGCTATGCGGATATCAACATCGCGACCGCGAATGGGGCGGCAGTGCTGCGGCAGCGCGTCAAAGATAGCGCGAAGTCAGTCTGCGAGCAGATCTACAAGCTGTATCCTCTCCCGCCCGATGGCAAGGAGTTGTGTTTCGAGAAGGCGATGAAGGCTGCAACGCCGCAGGTGCAGGCGGCGATCGATGCGGCAGACAAGGGCTTTCGGAGCGCGCAAGCCTCCAAGTAGGGCCGGGGGGGGCCGGACACGGCAGGAACGGGACCCGGGGTGCGGCCGAGGGCGCACGCTGAGCGATCTGTGTTTGCGCAAACCGGCGTCGCGAGGCTCAGGTAGCGGCGCTTGCCGCCGTGTATCTGTGTTCACTCCGGGCGCCCCAGCGGTACAGATCCTCGTTGCCGCAATGCGGGCACTTGATCGCAGCGAGTTGATCGTCGGATTCACCCGCGGCCGGCTTGCTTCCTGCCTGGGTGAGCGCGACGGCCATGACGAGCCCGCACGCCTTGTTCTTGCACAACCATCCGACGTAAGTGCCCCCTGGGACCATCTGATGCGGCACCCGGATGTCGACGTGCCGCAGGCCGGGTGACGTCACCGCCCTGCGTACCGGGGTTCCCAGGCTCTTGGATGGACGTTTAATTGCCACGGCTGCTCCTCCGCGTTAGCGCAAGCGATGAGCCTACCGCGGCTGCTTGCCGGCGCCAATTCATGGCAAGCGCCTTCGCTGCCCGGGTGCGGGAAATTGCGCCTCTCTGACTTGAAGGGCACATAATCGATCAGCAGGCGACGCGCAGAGGGAAAGTACCGTGCCGGGGTAGCGCGGCCGGATAACAACAAAATGAGAATCCTGGTCTCTATCCTCCTCGTCGGCGCCTCGGGCTGGGCGCAGAGCCGGCCGGCCGCCGACCTGATCGTGACCCACGCCAACGTTTATACCGTGGACCGGCAGCATCCCAGGGCCGAGGCCGTGGCGGTGATCGGAGAGCGCATCGTGGCGGTGGGATCGCCGGCGGAGATCGATGAGTGGCGCGGACCCGAGACCCATGTGATCGACGCGCACGGGCAGCTGCTGCTGCCCGGCTTCAATGATGCGCACGTGCACTTTACCGACGGCGGCGCGGATCTCGCCCAGGTCCAACTGAACGATGCCACCTCCGCGAAGGAGTTCACGCGCCGCATCGCAGCGCAGGCGGCCAGGACCTCCGAGGGCGACTGGATTCAGGGGGGCGCCTGGGATGAGACCAAGTGGAGCCCGCCGCAGGCGCCGGCGGCGTGGATGATCGATAGCATCACCCGCGACGTGCCGGTGTTCGTCAGCCGCTACGACGGCCACCAGGGGCTGGCCAACTCCGCGGCCATGAACCTGGCCGGCATCACCGCCGGAACCGCGGATGTCCCCGGCGGCGTGATCGTGCGCGACGCGGCCGGAAATCCCACCGGCATTTTCAAGGATGCAGCGCAGGAGCTGATCTTCAAAGTCATCCCGCCCCCGTCCCACGAGCAGCGCCTGGCCGCGGCCAGGCGGGCGCTCGCCTACGCTGCCTCGGTGGGCGTGACCAGCGTACAGCACATGGCTGCCGACTACGGCGACGTGGAGGTGTATTCGGAGCTGCTGGAGAAAGGCGAGCTGACGACGCGCATCTACTGTGCGCCGCTCGAGACCGGGTGGCAGGACCAGGCCAGGGTCGGTCTGCGCCGCGCCTGGGGCTCCTCGTACCTGCGCCTCGGCGCCGTGAAAGGCTTCGCCGATGGCTCGATTGGCTCGCGCACCGCGGCGCTGTTCGAGCCCTACAGCGACGAGCCCGAGAATCGCGGCATTCTTTCCGCCGAAATGCATCCGCCCGAGGCCATGCTCGAACGGCTGATGAAGGCCGACAGCGCCGGGCTGCAGCTGCGCGTGCATGCGATCGGCGACCGCGCCATATCGATGATCCTCGATATGTTCGCCGACATCGAGAAAGTCAACGGATATCACGATCAGCGCATGACCATCGAGCATGCGCAGCACGTGGCGCCTAAGGACTTCGAGCGCTTCGCCAGACTGCACGTGATTGCCTCCATGCAGCCCTACCACGCGATCGACGATGGACGTTGGGTCGAGGCGCGCATCGGGCGCGAGCGGGCGAGGAGCAGCTATGCCTGGCGCAGCTTCCTCGACCACGGCGTGACGCTCGCTTTTGGCACCGACTGGGATGTCGCGCCGCTCGATCCGCTTCTCGGGCTGTACGCGGCGGTCACGCGCGCGACGCTCGACGGCAGGAATCCGCACGGCTGGATTCCGGAGCAGAAGATCACGCTCGCCGAGGCGGTCGAGGCCTATACCCTGGGATCCGCTTTTGCGGAATTCCAGGAAAAGGAGAAAGGCTCGATCAGCCCCGGCAAGCTCGCCGACATGGTGATCCTGAGCGGCGACATCTTCGCCATGCAGCCCGAGGCGATCCGTAACGTGAAGGTCGAGACGACGATCGTCGGCGGCAGGATCGTGTATCGCGCTCCCGGACCGCGGTCACAGCGATAACGCTCCAGCGTCAGTCGAAGGTTTCTGACGTCGGCCGGGCTGCAGAGTCCCGAGGGCGCGCCGCTGCCCCTAAGCCAGGTCCGCGAGTACCGCCGGTACGTGACGGCGCAGCAGCTTGTTGCGGGCTTCCCACTGCTCGGCCGCCGAGAGCTCGCTGAGAAACTCGACCTCGCCGCCGGCGAGGAGCGCAGCCGGCACGCCGTCGCGGTAGAGCACCCGATTGCCCGCGAGCGCCGGCAGCCGCGCACCCGGAGTGATGATGCCGACGAGATTCAGCGGATCCGAGCCCGAGAGCGAGACGTAGTGCCCCTCGCGGGGCTTGCGGCGCGCCTCGCGCAGCAGGCCGATCGCCTCGGGAGCCGCGTACTGCTCGCCGGTGACCGAGGCGACGAAGCGCCCGCCGCGGATCTCCCCGCGAGCCTCGAGCCGCCGGCAGCACATGAGGAGGTCCCGCCACGGCGGCAGCCAGTCGGCCTCGCGCGCGAGCAGCCGCCAGAAGATGACGCCCCAGCGGCGCAGCAAGGTGCGTACGACGTGCTCGACCAGCTCTTGCTCGCGCGCCCGGTCGATGCCGGGCGTTGCGGCCGCAGTCTCGCGTGCGCTCAGTGCCCAGCGTCCGGCGGCATCCATGCCGAAGAGCGCAATGCGCCGCCGGCGGCGGCCGCCCATGGCGGGGCGGCGGCGATCCGACGGCACGAGCAGCGCGCGAAGTCCGGCGAAGCTGTCGGAGTTGACGAACCCGAGCGCGACCAGCTCGGCGAGCGCCTCCTCGGCCTGCGAGGGCAGGAGGCCGGTGCCGCTCGCGAGCTCATCGAAAAAAGAGGCGCCGTGGCTGGCGAGATGGTCGGCGACGCGCCCGGCCGGCGCGCTGAGCTGCGCGGGCGACGCATTCCCCGCGAGCGACGACCACAGCCGGAAGTTGCGCCGCGCGAGCAGCACGATCGGGGTGGCACGCACGGGTGCGGCGCGCCGCTCGGGATCCGAGCGCCGGGAGCCGAGGCGCGTCCACACGAAGCGTCCGGCGAGACATTGCTCATCGAGCCAGGCCGGCTCGTACTCGCTGATGCGCTCCGGGAGGATTTCGGTTTCCCAGGCGCTGGCGGCGGCCTCGAAGCCCTCGAGCTGCGCGAGGATCGCGCCGACCGCATCCGGTCCCTCCATGCGGCCCTCGGGAGTCACGCGCTGCCACTCGAAGAGAAAGCGGAGGAAGTCGCGCGCTTCGATCGGCTCGATCTCGGCGCGCAGCCGCTTGACCGTGTAACGGTGAATGCGGGCGAGCAGGCGCCGCTCGCACCACTCCGGCACGCTCGGCGACGCGTCGGGCGTGAACAGGCCGCGCATCGCGAAGCCCTCGGTCTCGAGCGCCGTGAGCGCTGCGTCGATGCGCGCCACGGCCAGGCCGGTGAGAGCGGACAGCGTCGCTGCAGTCACGGGCCCCGAGCCCGTGAGCCGGCCGCGCAGCACCTCGACGAGCGCAGCCTCGGGGCTCGGCTCGCGCGCGTGCGCCGGCGGTGTGATCACCTGCGGATCGCGGCCGGCGTTGGGATAGAGCGCGGTGAACAGTGGCAGCTGCTCGGCCGTGATCCACAGCTCGGCACGCTGCGCGCTGAGCCGCGTCACCCGCCGCTCATCGGCGAGTTGCCTCATGAGCTCCGGCCAGCCGGCCTGGCGCCCGACTTCCGGCCCCGTGAGGAAGGTGAGCCACACGAGCGCATCGTGCAGCTCATCGGCGTTGGTGGCGTCGGGCCAGGCCTCGGACCGCACCCGCGCGATGGCGTCCGGATCGAGCTTGCCGATGTCGGCGGCGCTCTGCGGATCGAGCCAGCGCCGGCTCATGACGGCCTGAGTGCGCCGCTCCTCGAGCGGCGCGTCGTCGAGGAATGCGTACGGCCGCGCCGAGAGCACCTCGAGCGCGAGCGGCGAGGGCTCGGTCAGGTCGCGGGCGAGCGAGCGGATACTGCCCGCCTCGAGCCCGCGCAGCAGCCGCTCGAGCCCCTCGATGTCCATGGCCTCCTCGAGGCAGTCGCGGATCGCCTGGCGCACCAGCGGATGGTCGGGGATCTCGAGCTCGCCGGTCAGGTTCTCGACGCACGCCACCTGGTCGGGAAAAACCGCCGTGAGGAGATCCTCGGACGCCATGCGCTGCAGCGGTGCGGGCACTTTCCTGCCGCCGCGAAAGCGCGGCAGGGCGAGCGCGATGGTGGCGCTCCAGCGCCAGCGCACCGGAAACATCGGCGCCGCGCACAGCGCCTGCACCAGCAGCGGCCGCACCGTGTTGGAATGCAGGTAACGGGCGACGTCGGCGAGCTCGAAGCTGTGCGCGGTGGTGAGCGACAGCACGATGGTGTCCTCGGTCGCCGCGGCCTGCAGCTCGAAGTTGAAGGAGCGGCAGAAGCGCTTGCGCAAGCTCAGGCCCCAGGCGCGGTTGATGCGGCTGCCGAAGGGGGAGTGGATCACGAGCTGCATGCCGCCCGCTTCGTCGAAGAAGCGCTCGAAGATCACCAGCTCCTGCGTCGGCAGCGCGCCGAGAGCGGCGCGCGCCGCGGCCAGGTAATTGACCAGCTGCGCCGCCGCGGGCGCGCTGCTGCCGGTCTCCGCGCTGAGCCAGGCGGTGGCCGCGTCCGCGCCCTCGTCGAGCCTCGTCTCGAGCTCGCGCCGCAGCCGCGAGACGCTCGCCGAGAGCTCGTCGGTCCGTCCCGGCGCCTCGCCGATCCAGAAGGGAATGCTCGGCGGCTCGCCGCGCGCATCCTCGACGCGGATCCGCCCCGGCTCGACCCGCAGGATGCGGTACGACACATTACCGAGCTGAAAGATGTCGCCCTGCAGGCTCTCGATCGCGAAGTCCTCGTTCACCGTGCCGACGAACTGCGCCTGCGGCTCGAGCAGCACCTGGTAGTCGGCGGTGTCGGGGATGGTGCCGCCGGAGGTGAGAGCGGTGAGCCGCGCACTGCGGCGGCCCTTGATGCGGTGGTTGACCCCGTCGTGATGGATGAGCGCCCCGTGGCGGCCGCGGCGCGTGCTGTAGCCCTCGGCGAGCATCCGCACCACCTCGTCGAACTCGTTGCGCGCGAGATCGCGGTAAGGCCAGGCGCGGGTGACGAGCGCGAACAGGGCATCCTCCTGCCATTCGTTCGCCGCCGCCTCGGCCACGATCTGCTGTGCGAGCACGTCGAGCGGCTTCTGCGGGGTCGTCAGCCGGTCGAGCTCGCCGCGGCGTACCGCGGCGAGGAGCGCCGCGCACTCCACCAGATCATCGCGTGACAGGGGGAAGAGGCGCGCCTTCGGCGTGCCACCCACCGAGTGGCCGGAGCGGCCGGCGCGCTGCAGGAAGGCGGCGATCGAGCGCGGCGAAGCGAGCTGGCAGACCAGATCCACCTCGCCGATGTCGATACCGAGCTCGAGGGATGCGGTCGCAACCAGCGCGCGCAGCTCGCCGCGCTTCAGGCGCGTCTCGGCATCGAGGCGCGACTCCTTGGCCATGCTGCCGTGATGCGCGGCGACCTGCTCCTCGCCCACCCGCTCCGACAGATGGCGCGCGATGCGCTCGGACTGGCGGCGTGTGTTGACGAACACGAGCGTCGTGCGGTGCTCGCTCACCAGCTCCGCGAGGCGGTCATAGATCTGCGTCCACACCTCGCCCGACATGACCGACTCGAGCGGCGCGGGCGGGATCTCGAGCTGCAGGTCGCGGTTGCGGACGTGTCCGGTGTCGATGATGGTGCAGTCGGGACTGCCGTCGGGACGCATCCCGCCGGTGCCGACCAGGAAGCGCGCGACCTGCTCGATCGGCTTGACTGTGGCCGACAGTCCGACGCGCGTCAGCCGCCGTCCCGCGAGCGCCTCGAGCCGCTCGAGCGTGAGGGCCAGGTGCACACCGCGCTTAGCTCCCGCCACGGCGTGAATCTCGTCGATGATCACGGTGCGCGTGGTGGCGAGCAAGCGTCGCCCGGACTCCGAGCCCATGAGGATGTAGAGCGACTCCGGGGTCGTCACCACGATGTGGGGCGGGCGTTTGCGCATCGCGGCGCGCTCGTGCTGCGGCGTATCGCCGCTGCGCACGAAGGTACGGATGCCGTGCGCGGGCAGGCCGAGCGCGCGCAGCTCGTCGGCGATGCCGGTGAGCGGTGCTTCGAGATTGCGGTGGATGTCGTTGGAGAGCGCCTTCAGCGGCGAGACGTACACCACGCTGGTCTCGTCGGCGAGCCCTTGCGATGCGATGCTTGCACGCACCAGCTGGTCGATGACCGCGAGGAAAGCGGCGAGAGTCTTGCCCGAGCCGGTCGGGGCCGCGATCAGAGCGTGGCGGCCGGCCATGATCGCCGGCCACGCCGCCTCCTGCGCCGGGGTGGCGCCATCGAAAGTGCGGGCAAACCAGCCAGCGACGGCTGGATGGAAATCGGCGGGCATGCCGGCATTGAAGCACAGCCCGCGGCTCCCGAGGAGCCGAGGAGCGCCGAATTAATACAACGTACAGTGAGTTACCTGAACCGCGCCTGTATGCGCGGATGCCTCGAAAGGGGAGTAGAGTCGGCGCCTGGTTGGCTTGCTTTCCGAGGACCTCTCACGATGTGGGAAGAAGAGACTGCGGCTTCATTCCGCCGCAAACTCCTGTGGTGGATCGGTGGTCTGGTGGTCGTCGCGGTCGCCGGCTTCGCTCTCTGGTACCGGTTCCTGTTCCATCCTGCGCAGAACACTCCGCCCGCCGCCGCCAAGCCGGCTGCGCCGCCGGCCGCGACCGCGCCCGCCGTCTCGAACCCGATGCCCGCGGCCGCCGCCGGCACCGAGGCATTGCCGGCGCTCAACGACAGCGACCCGATGGTGCAGGAATCGCTCACCGGCGTGTTGGGACGCCCGACGATCGAGGCCCTGCTGGTGCCGCAGAACATCGTGCGGCACATCGTAGTGACGGTCGACAACCTGCCGCGGCACAAGGTGGCCGTGGAGCTGCGGCCGGTGAAGGCGACCGCCGGGCAAACGGCGGTATCCACGCAGGGCGACCTCACGGTGCTGAGCGACGCCAACTTCGAGCGCTACACGACCTTCGTGCGCGCCGTGCAAGCCGCCGACGTCAAGCAGCTCGCCGCGCTCTACCAACGGCTCTATCCGCTCTTCCAGCAGGCCTATGAGGATCTCGGTTACCCCGGCAAGTATTTCAACGACCGGCTGGTCGAGGTGATCGATCACCTGCTCGAGACGCCGGAAATCGCGGCGCCGATCCAGCTCGAGCAGCCGCGGGTGTTCTACACCTACGCGGACGCCGGCCTCGAGGGGCGCTCGGCCGGACAGAAGCTGCTGATCCGCATGGGGCCGGCGAACGCGCGCATCATCAAGGCGAAGCTGCGCGAGTTCCGTGCGGAGATCGTCGCCAAGAAGTAGCGGCGGACCTTCATGGACGACAACGGTCTCGGCAAGCCCCTCACCGACCTGCGCTCGGTGCTCATCGCCGGAGAGACGATCGAGGCCTGGGCGATCCAGCGGCGGATGTTTGCGCTCGCTCATCGCCGGGTGCTGGTCGCTGCGACCAGCGGGCGGTTCATCATCATTACGCGCCCGCTCCTCGGCGGCTTCGACCTGGTAAACGTGCGCTGGCAGGACCTCGAGGAAGTCACGCTGCGTGTGGGCGTGTTCGGCGCCGATCTCGGTGTTCGTGCCGGCAAGGCGACCGATCTTGCCTCCCTCGCCACACAGGGCGCACAGCGGGTAGAGCTCAAGGGTCTGCGCAAGGATCAGGCGCAGGCGGTCTATCGCATCTGCCAGGCGCAGGATCAGGCGTGGCGCGAGAAGCGCCGGGTGCGCGAGCTCGAGGAGCTGCGGGCGCGCTCGGGCGGCATCCAGGTCATGGCTGGAGCGCCCCCCGGAGGCACCCCCACCGCGGCGGGCGATGACGCGGTGCGGCGTCTGCAGGAGGCGAAACGGCTACTCGACGCCCGGCTCATCACCGACGCCGAGTACGAGGCGATCAAGGCAAAGATCGTCTCGCCCTGAGCCGCTATACATAACCACTCACAAGTAATCCACAGGCGATCCACAGGACAGATGCATTAGGCTCACGTCCATGGTTGCGATCCGCCTGCGCCGGCAGAAGCCGGTCGAGAACGAAGTCCTCGGGACCTACAGCTTCACGAGCCGCACGGTCCAGGTCCTGAAGACCCAGGACGACCATATCCTCTGGACCTGCGATTGCGACAAGTTCCGCCGCCAGTCGGGGCAGCGCGAGCCGCTCTGGTGCAAGCACATCGCCAAGGCCGCGGCGCGCCGCTCGCTCGAGCGGCTGACGCGCCGCGTGGCGGTCAGCCGCGGCGGCGGGCGCTGAGCGGCTGACGCGCCTGCCGACATAACGAGACCCCGGTCCTTTGCGGCGCCGGGGATATTTCGGTATCTTGGTGCGCCACAGCAGCAGGAGCACCGGTATGCGCTGGGAAACCCCGCGGGCAATCGACATGCGTTTCGGCATGGAAATCACCCTCTATATCGCGAGGCGCTGACACCTCGGCGCGCCCGGCACCGGTCCGGAGCGCGTAATCCTCTATCGTGAAAATCCGGGTACTGGGATCGGCCGCCGGCGGCGGCTTTCCCCAGTGGAACTGCAACTGCCATAACTGCGCGGGTGTGCGCAATGGCACCGTGCGTGCCGCGCCCCGGACTCAATCCTCGATCACCGTCACCGGCGCCGATCCGGCCGCGTGGGCGCTCGTCAACGTCTCCCCCGACATCCTCACGCAGCTCAAGGACCATCCGGACCTGCAGCCCGCGCGCGCGCCGCGCGACTCGGGGCTCGCCGGTATCGTGCTGGTCGACGCGCAGATCGACCACACCGCCGGGCTCTATATGCTGCGCGAATCGACTCACCCGCTCGCACTCTGGTGCACCGATGCCGCGTACGCCGACCTTAGCGGCGGCAATCCGATCCTCAGGGTGCTCGGGCACTACTGCGGCATCGACCGGCGGCGCATGGCTTGCTCCGGCGAGGAGTTCTCGATCGACGGCGTCGCGGGCGTACGCTGGCGCGCGCTGGCGGTGGCGAGCAAACCCCCACCATACTCGCCCCACCGTCGCGCGCCGCTCCCGGGGGACAACGTGGCGCTCGTGATCAGTGATACCGCGAGCGGCAGAGCCGCAGTGTACGCTCCCGGGCTCGCGGCGATCGAGCCCGTGCTGTGGAGCGCGCTGCAATCGGCCGCCTGCGTGCTCGTCGACGGCACCTTCTGGAGCGACGAGGAGATGCTGACGCAGGGCCTTGCGGTGAAGCGCGCGCGCGATCTCGGCCATTTGCCCCAGAGCGGCGCCGGCGGCATGCTCGAGTGGCTGGCCAGGCTCCCGCGAGCCACGCGCAAGATCCTCATCCATGTGAACAACACCAATCCGATCCTGGACGAAGACTCGCCTGAGCGCGCGGCGCTCGCGCGTGCCGGCGTCGAGGTCGCCTGCGACGGGATGGAGATCGCGCTGTGAGCGAGGCGGCCTGGACGCGCGCGGAGTTCGAGGCGCGGTTGCGCGAGCGCGGGCGCGCCTATCACATCCACCATCCCTTCAACGTCATGCTCAACTCCGGCAAGGCGAGCCGCGAGCAGATCCGCGGCTGGGTGGCGAACCGCTTCTACTACCAGATCAACATCCCGCTGAAGGATGCGGCCATTCTCGCCAACTGCGAGGAGCGCGCGGTGCGCCGCAACTGGGTGCAGCGCATCCTCGATCATGACGGGTTCGGCGACGACCCGGGCGGCATCGAATCCTGGCTGCGGCTCGCCGAGGCGGTGGGTCTCGAGCGCGCCGCGGTGGAGAGCCTCAAGCTGCTGCTCCCGGGAGTGCGCTTCGCGGTCGACGCGTACGTTAACTTCGCGCGCCGCGCCCCCTGGCCGGAGGGGGTGTGCGCCTCGCTCACGGAGCTGTTCGCTCCGGAGATCCATCGGCAGCGTCTCGCCGGGTGGCCGCAGCATTATCCGTGGATCGATGCGGTGGGCCTCGCTTACTTCCAGTCCCGGGTCGGTCGCGCACAGCGCGACGTCGAGTTCGCGCTCGCCCTGACGCTCGAGCGCTTCGATACGCGCGCCGCGCAGGAGCGCGCGCTCGAGGTGCTGAAGCTGAAGCTCGATATCCTCTGGCAGATGAACGACGCGATGACGCTCGCCTACGGAGTGACGACGTGAGCGGAGTGAGCGCCGAGGCGCGGCCGGCGATCGCGCACGGCATGCGGCTGCAATGGGAGCCGGCGCAGGAGGCGCACGTGCTGCTCTACCCCGAGGGCATGGTGAAGCTCAACGGCAGCGCCGGGGCGATCCTGTCCCGCTGCGACGGGGTGCGTACCGTGGCCGAGATCGTCGCGGACCTCGAGCGGACTTACGGCGCCGCGGATCTCAGCGCCGATGTCACCGCGTTCGTCGAGCTCGCGCTCGAGCGTCGCTGGCTGGAGCTGCGCGAGTGAGCGAGCCGGGAAAAAACGGCGTCGGCCCGCCGCTGTGGCTGCGACGCGGGCCTTTCGCGAGCGGGTGGGCTCGAAGATGCAGATCTACTTCGTGGTACCCGACTACTTCGTGACACGCCCCAAGGCGTGCATGAACGGCTTAGGTGCCGTGTTCCTCGCCATCGCGCCCGACGGGATGGCGCTCCCCTGTCACGCCGCGCGCATGCTGCCGGGGCTCGAGCTCCCCAACGTGCGTGAGCACGATGTGCGCAGCATCTGGTACGACTCGGCGGCCTTCAATCACATCCGCGGCGAGGCGTGGATGAAGGAGCCCTGCAGGAGCTGTCCGGAGAGGCAGCGCGACTTCGGCGGCTGCCGCTGCCAGGCATATCTCCTCACGGGCGATGCGGCCAATGCCGACCCCGTGTGCGAGCTCTCCCCGCATCATCACCTGGTGACCGCGGCGGTGGCCGAGGCCGAGCGCGGCGCCGCGGCCGGCGCTTCGGCGCTGCTCTTCCGCGATCACCGCATCTCGATCGCGGTCGAGCCGGGCCGCGGCGCGCCGCCGGCGCGCTGAGGGGCGCACCGCGATGGCCGTCCGCCGGGTGCTCAAGATGGGTGAGCCGCTGCTCAGGCAGGTGGCCGCTCCGGTGACGCGCTTCGATGAGGAGCTCGCCTCGCTCGTTGCCGACATGGACGACACCATGCGGTCCTTGAGCGGCGCCGGGCTTGCCGCCCCGCAGATCGGCGTGGGCCTGCGCGTGGTGATCTTCGAGCTCAAGGACAATCCGCGCTACCCGCAGCTCACTCCGGTGCCCCACACCGTGCTCGTGAATCCGCAGCTCACCGTGCTCGATCCGGCCGAGGAGGAGGGCTGGGAAGGATGTCTCTCGGTGCCCGGCATGCGCGGCCTCGTGCCGCGCTACCGGCGGCTGCGCTACCAGGGGTTCGATGCCCGGGGTGCTCCCATCGACCGCTCCGTCGAGGGTTTCCATGCACGCGTCGTGCAGCACGAAGTCGATCACCTGGATGGCATACTCTTCCCGCAGCGGGTGCGCGACCTGCGCAACTTCGGGTTCGAGGACGCCCTAGCGGGGCAGATGACGCCCATGCCGGACTGATCACATGAGCCCCAGGGAGACTCGCATGACTCACCACGCCAGCGGGCCCTTCGATGTCAAGGTCACGCCGCAGAAGCCGGACACGCAGATCGCACGGACCGCGAACCTCGGGCGGCTCACGATCGACAAGCGATTCCACGGCGACCTCGAGGCGAGCGCCAAGGGCGAGATGCTCGCGACTCAGAGCGACGTGAAGGGCTCGGCCGGCTACGTGGCGCTCGAGCGCGTGACCGGCAAGCTTCAGGGGCGCAGCGGCAGCTTCGTGCTGCTGCACAGCGCCACGATGAAGCGCGGTGCGCCCGAGTCGACCATCACGGTCGTGCCCGACTCCGGCACCGGCGAGCTCACCGGCCTCACGGGCAGCATGCGCATCAAGATCGCCGCCGACGGCGCCCACTCCTACGAGTTTGACTTCAGGATCGAGCCGCGGCCGGACGGCTGACGCGCACGTCACGCTCCATGCGGATGGCGGCCTCGACCCCCTGGTAGTAGCCGGGGACCCGCCCGACCTCGCGGTAGCCGAGCACGCGGTAGAAGTCCTGCGCCGCTTCGTTCTGCGCGCGCAGCTCGAGCCCGATGACGAAGGTGCCGGCGGTGAGCGCGGTCTCCTCGAGCCAGGTCACGAGACGCCGCGCGATGCCGCGGCGGCGGTGCGCCGGGTCGACGGCGAGGAGATTCAGGTGCGCGACCTCGTCGGCGTAGCGCATGATGGCGAAGCCGGCGATGGTGCGATCGCTGCGCGCGGTGAGCACCACGCTCTCGGGATGGCGCACGTACCAGCCGATGCGCGCCGCGCCCCACGCCGGGCGCAGCCCCGACTCGATGAGCGCGTGCGACATCGCCGCGAGGCGCGCCGCATCGACGATGCGGGCGGGCTCGAGGCGATAGTCCTGCACGGCTGTGCCCTCAGGCGAGCGTGTGGAACACGCGCTGGACGTCGTCGTCCTGCTCCAGGCGGTCGATCAGCGTGAGCACCTCGGTGGCCTGCGCCTCGGGCAGCTCCGTCGGCACGGTGCAGATGTACTCATGCTCGGCCGAGAGCGGCACGATGCCGCGCGCCTCGAGCGCCTCCTGCAGCTTGCGGAAATCCGCGAACGCGCAGCGGATCACGAGCTGCGGCTCGCCTTTCTCGCCCGTGCTCTCGCCCATCTCCTCGAGGCCGTGATCGATGAGGTAGAGCTCGAGGTCGTCCTGGTCGATGCCGGCCGGATCGAGCCGGAACACGCCCATCTTCTTGAACAGGAAACTGACGCTGCCGCTCGTGGCGAGGTTGCCGCCGTTCTTGGTGATGATGTTGCGCACCGCCGCCACCGTGCGCGTCGGATTGTCGGTCGCGGTCTCCACCAGCAGCGCTACGCCGTGCGGCGCGTAGCCTTCGTAGAGCACCTGGTGGTAGTTGGTCGCGTCGCGGCCCGAGGCGCGCTTGATCGCCGCCTCGATGCGGTCCTTGGGCATGTTGACGGCGCGCGCGTTCTGGATGATGCGGCGCAGTGTGGGATTCGAGGCGGGATCGGAGCCGCTCGCCTTGACCGCCATGGTGATGTCCTTCGCGATGCGGGCGAATTGCTTCGCCATGCGGTTCCACCGCGCGAACATCGTGTGCTTGCGGACTTCGAAGATGCGGCCCATGGCGGGCTATTGTAGCGCGGCGCCGCCGCGCGTTTAGGCGGCGACCTGCGGTCGCATCACCCTTCGTGCGCCGGCTAGGCGAGCTGCGCAGCCAGCAAGCGCATGCGCCGGTGCTGCCGGCTGAGTGCGCGCTCGATGTCGCGCAGCTTCGTCTGCAGGTCGGACTGCTGCCAGTGCTCGATGACCGCGCGGCGCTTTTCCTCGAGCCACTGCTCCTTGACGCGCGCCCAGTCGGCGATCGCAGCGAGGAAAGCCTCGTATTCATGCGCAACGCGCGCACGCAGCTGCTCGATCTGCGAGTGGCCGGCATCCGGCAGGTCGGCGAGGCGCTTCTCGGCGCGCTTGAACTGCATCGCGAGCAGCGCGCGCTGGATCTGGAACCAGGGGGTGCGCTTCAAGCGCCGTGTGAGCCCGACGAATTCCAGGCCCGCGATCAGCCACTTGGTCGGATCCCACTGCCACCAGCGCACGCCGTTGCGATAGTCGTGAGCGAAGATGTGGTGGAAGTTGTGGTAGCCCTCGCCGTAGGTGACCACCGCCAGCGCCGGATTGTCGCGCGCGGTGTTGTCCTCGGTGTACGGGCGCGTGCCCCACATGTGGGCCAGCGAGTTGATGAAGAAGGTGACGTGATGGCTCCACACCAGGCGCAGCACCCCGGCGAGGATCAGCATGCCCCACAGGTCGTGGAACAGAAGTCCCGCGGCGAGCGGCAGGCCGAAATTGAGCCCCACAGCCAGCGGCACGTAGTAGCGGTGCTGGAAGGCGAGCAGCCGATCCTTGCGGAGGTCCGGAATGTTGGTGAAGTCGGGCTTGCCGCTCGGGTACTCGCGCAGCATCCAGCCGATGTGCGAGAACCAGAAGCCGCGGCGCGCGGAGTACGGGTCGCGATCGACGTCGTCGACGTACAGGTGGTGGCTGCGATGCCCGCTGCACCAGGCGAAGGCGCTGTTCTGCAGCGCCATGGTGCCGAAGATCAGATAGAAGATGCGCAGGGCGAGGCGCGCGTCGTAGGCGCGGTGCGCCCACAGGCGGTGATAGCCGGCGGTGATCGACATGCCGTTGGCGATCAGGAAGAAGGCGAAGATGGCCCAGTCGGCGCCCGTAAAGCCGTACTTGAGGCCATACCAGGGCACGAGCAACGCCGCCGCGGCGGCGGTCAGCGCGAACATCAGGGCGTTCGCCCAGATCAGGGGCGGCTTGCTTGCTTTGGGGGTCGGTGACATGCGGCGGCCTGGGACTCTCCGGGAGTTAATCGGCAGGGCGGCGTAACTTATCATGGCCGCCCGCCGGAAGTGGGACTTGTATCCCTATATGGGGGCGGTTCCGGCCAACGACACCTTATCTACGTGGGCAGGGTGCACTATGGCACCCGGGTCCCGGCGGCGCCATCACGCCTGGATCAGGCCGTGGCGGACGGCGATCAGCGCGAGCTCGGCCTGGTTGGAAACGCCAAGCTTCTGCTTGATGTTATAGAGATGCGTCCCGACAGTGGACGCGGAGAGGTTCAGGTCCTCGGCGATGCGCTGCACGCCGGCGCCGCCGGCCAGCCGTACGAACACCTCGAACTCGCGCTCCGACAGGCGCTCCACCGGCGACTTGCCGCCGCTCTGCAGCTCATCCAGCGCCAGCTTCTGTGCCAACGCCGCGTCGATGAACCGCTGTCCGGCTGCCACCGCCGTGATCGCGTCGAGCAGCGCCTCGGGCGCGCTGCGCTTGGAGAGAAAGCCGCGGGCACCCTCGCGCAGCGCTCGCCGCGCGTGCAGCGGATCGTCGTGGGCGGACAGCGCCAGCACACGCGCCTGCGGGTGATGGGCGCGGATGCGTCGCAGTGCCTCGAACCCGCCCATGCCCGGCATAGCGAGGTCCATGACCACCACGTCGGGCATCAGCTCCAGGTAGCGCTGACAGGCGCTCTCGCCCGAGTCCGCTTCCCCGACCACGGTGATATCGGGGTGCGCCTGCAGCAGCAGCCGAAAACCGGTGCGCACCACCGCGTGATCGTCCACCAGCAGCACGCGGATCACGGACGCACCAGGGGAATATGGGCCGTCAGGCACACGCCGTGAGGCTCGACATTGCGCACCTCGAGGCTCCCGCCGAGGTGCTCGACCCGCTCGGCAAGGCCGCGCAGCCCGAAATGACCCGGGCGCGACCATTGCGCGGGAAGGCCCACACCGTCGTCCGTCAGCGCGACCGTCATACTCTCGGCCGTGGAGCTCACGTCGATGTCCACGCGGCTGGCGTGCGCGTGACGCACTGCGTTCACCAGCCCCTCCTGCACCACGCGGTAGGCAGCGAGCGAGACACTCGCGCCGAGGTCCGGGAGCAGCTGCTGGCGCAGCGACAACGTGGGCGCGCCGTGGCGCTGCTGCCAGTCGCGCACCAGGCCCTCGAGCGAGGCTCCGAGTCCCAGCGTGTCGAGTGCCGGCGGCACCAGACGCGGGATGAGGCCGTGCAGCGCGTCGTACAGTCGTGCCGCCTCCTCGCACACCAGCCGTGCGGCCGAGACGGAGCTCGGCTCGGCGGATTGCGTCGCGATCGCCATGGCGAGACTGCGGATCGCGGTAACGGACTGGCCGAACTCGTCGTGCAGCTCGTGGGCAATCAGACGCCGCTCTTCCTCCACGTTCTGCTCCACGACCAGCGCCAGGTCGCGGCGCTCCTCGAGCCGGGCACGCGCCTCGCGCGCCTCGCGCTCGGCCTGCACGTTGTTCGCGACGGCCTGGGCCATGCGGTTGAACGCCGAGCCGATGGCGTGCGCTTCCGCGCCGGAGAGTCGCGGGAGACGATAGGTGAGGTCACCGCGCATCAGCCGCTCGAGTCCGTCGACGATCACCGGAAACGGCGCGAGGGCGCGGCCCGCCAGCCAGAACGCGAGCACGGCCAGCACCAACAGCGTGGCTGCGGCCAGGATCACCAGCCGCGTGAGGTCATCCCAGGCATCCAGTATGGCACGCGAGGGCTGAGCCTCGATCATCAGCTGGGTGCCGTCCGCGAGCTCGAACCCCTGGCGGGCCGGATGCGGGGCGAGCAGCCGCGTGAACCACGCGGGCGCATTGCGGCCGGCCTTGTAGACGGCCGGGGGCGAGCGGTAGAGAAGCTGCCCCGAGGAGTTGCGCAGCGTGATCTCGTTGGCGCGCACGTGGCCGAGCTGTTCGAGGAGCCTGCGCACCGCCGGCTCTCCTCCCGCCTCCGAATAGGCGACGGCGAGCTGACCGATGACCTGCACCGCCACGCGGTTGGCGGCCTCGATCTCCTCGCGGATGGAGGAGCGCGTGTCGCGGATCTCGTCGGCCACGAGGGCGGCGACGAACACCGCGGTGACGCCCGTCAGCACCAGATTTAGGC
The DNA here is from genome assembly GCA_035518275.1 of Steroidobacteraceae bacterium. Lineage (GTDB taxonomy): Bacteria > Pseudomonadota > Gammaproteobacteria > Steroidobacterales > Steroidobacteraceae > 13-2-20CM-66-19. The sequence goes on along the minus strand of DATIXU010000109.1, from coordinate 80,812 downwards.
GTGTCCGCAGCTTCATCGGTGGCTCAGGGGGCCGTCCTCAAGAAAATCATGAGACCACTTTCATGATGATCCGCTACCGTTCCCCCGCCGCGCAGGGAAGGATACACCCCTGATACTAGACCCCGTCTAACCGACCCGATCGAGGAGTGAGCACCATGCGCTGGGAAACCCCGCAGGCGACCGATTTCCGCTTCGGTATGGAAATTACGCTGTACATCGCGAACCGCTGAATAACCAAATAGGGCTGGGGGCCCGGTGTGCCGGGCTCCACGTGCCTGCCAGCCAAGACCGGGCGCGCGGCCCGGGCCCCTCTTAATTATGCTGCTCACCGTTTGCCGCCCCGGCAGGGACGGCGGGCAGTTACTGCGTCCCGCGCCGCCGACCGATCACACGAGATGAGAACCGAGCACAGTGTCGGCCCGCCGCTCTGGCTGCTCCTGGAGCTGACCTACCGCTGTCCGCTGCACTGTGTCTTCTGCTACAACCCGACCGAGCTTGCCGCCACCGGCGCGGAGCTCCCGACCAGGGAGTGGCTGCGGGTGCTGCGCGAGGCGCGCGCGCTCGGTGCGGTGCAGCTCGGGCTCTCCGGCGGGGAGCCGCTGCTGCGCGAAGATCTCGAGACGATCGTGGCCGAGGCCCATGGGCTCGGCTTCTATATCAACCTGATCACCTCCGGAATCGGCCTGAGTGAGGAGCGCATCGCCGCGCTCAAGGAAGCCGGGCTCGATCACATCCAGCTGTCCTTTCAGGACAGCACCCGCGAACTCAACGATTTCCTCAGCAATACCCGCACCTTCGAGCTCAAGGCGCGCGTTGCGGCGCTCATCCGCAAGTACGGCTACCCCATGGTTCTGAACGTGGTGCTGCACCGGCTCAACATCGATCACGTGGGCGAAATCCTCGCCATGGCCGAGCGTATGGGGGCGCAATACGTCGAGCTCGCCAACACGCAGTACTACGGATGGGCGTGGCTCAATCGCGCCCACCTCTTGCCGAGCCGCGCGCAGCTCGAGCGAGCCGAGGAGGTCACGCGCCGCGTTCGCGAGCGGGTGGGCGCGGCGATGCGGATCTACTTCGTGGTGCCGGACTATTTCGAGACGCGGCCCAAGGCCTGCATGAACGGCCTGGGCTCGGTGTTCCTGGCCGTCACCCCGGACGGTAGCGCGCTGCCGTGTCACGCCGCGCGCATGCTGCCGGGACTCACTTTCCCCAACGTGCGCGAGCAGGACCTGCGCGCCATCTGGTACGAGTCGGCGGCCTTCAATTGCTTCCGCGGCGATGAGTGGATGAAGGAGCCCTGCCGCAGCTGTCCGGAGAAGCAGCGCGACTTCGGCGGCTGCCGTTGTCAGGCCTACCTGCTGACCGGCGACCCCGCCAACGCCGATCCGGTCTGCGAGCTCTCGCCGCATCACGGGCTGGTGACCGCGGCGGTCGAGCAGGCCGAGCGCGCCGTCGCTGGCGGCGGCGAGCGGCCGGGCGCTTCGCTTGCTTTCCGCGATCACCGCATCTCAATCCCGGTCGTGGTGGAGGGCCGATGACCATCGAAACGATCAGCGAGCATTGCAGCTTCGGCGGCCTGCAGGGCTTCTACCGGCAGCAGTCCGCGGTGACGGGCACGCCGATGCGCTTTGCGGTGTATCAGCCGCCGCAAGCCCGGCAGCACCGTGTGCCGGTGCTGTTCTATCTCGCCGGTCTCACCTGCACCGAGGAGACCTTCGCGATCAAGGCGGGCGCGCAGCGGGTCGCCTCCCAGCTCGGCCTGATGCTCGTGACCTGCGACACGAGCCCGCGCCAGACCGGGATCTCGGGGGAGGCCGACGATTGGGAATTCGGCAGTGGCGCCGGCTTCTACCTCAACGCCACGCGCGCGCCCTGGTCGCGCTGCTTCCGCATGTATGACTACGTGCTCACTGAGCTGCGCGAGACGGTGCTCGCGCATTTCCCCGGTGTGGCGCGCCAGCTGGGGATCTTCGGGCACTCCATGGGCGGCCACGGTGCGCTGGTGCTCTCGTTGCGCAATCCGGGGGTCTACCGCTCGGTGTCGGCGCTTGCCCCGATCTGCTCGCCGAGCCGCTGCCCATGGGGAGTGAAGGCCTTCAGCGGCTACCTCGGCGAGGACCGCGCCGCCTGGGCGGACTACGACGCGGTGGAGCTGCTCAAGACGCAGCGCGCGCGCGTCCATTCCGAGATCCTGGTGGATCAGGGACTGGCCGACAAGTTTCTGCCGCAGGGTCAGCTGTTGCCGGAGCTGCTCGAGGCGGCGTGCGCGCAGGCAGGCCAGCCGCTGCGGCTGCGCCGCCACGAGAGCTACGGGCACGACTACTATTTCATCGCGACCTTCGTCGAGGACCATCTGCGCTTCCATGCCGACGCCCTTGCTGGGGTCGGGGCATAGCGGGAGAATTCACCGCAACAGGCCCGCCGGGGGAGATGATCGGTGCGGCAGTTCACTCCGGCGTTGCGCTCGACGTGGCCCCGCACGCGACCCGCACTCGCCATGCTGTTGGTCGGCGCGACGCTCGGTGCTTGCGTCGCGGCCCCGCCGCGCGCGCCGCTCGCCGCCACCGACACGCTGGCCGCGTTCCGCGCGCGGCGTCTCGACGTGCCGCCGCCGGGCCTGCCGCCGGCCACGGCCGGCTGGGACCGCGCGCAGTGGCTCGAGGCCGCTCTTGAGCTCAACCCCGCACTCGCCGCGCAGCGTGCCGAGGTTGCGGCCGTGGCTGCCGCCGAGCGCACCGCCGCCGAGCGCCGCAACCCCGGCATGGAGCTGTTCGCGGAGTACCTGACGACCGCGGCGCAGAGCGGCGCGTGGCTGTACGGCCTGTCGCTGGATTTTCTGCTGCATGCTCCGGGCGAGCGCGCGCGCCGGCGCGAGCGCGCCGCGCTCGAGACCGCTCTGGCGCAGTCCGACCTCGCCGAGTCGATCTGGCAGGTACGGGCGTCGCTGCGCCAGGCGCTGCTCGATGCGGCGGCGGCGCAGGACGAGGGCGAGCTGCTCGAGTCCCTGAGCGCCGAGCGGCAGGGGTTGCTCGACACCGATCGGGCGCGGGTGCGGCTCGGCGAGATCGCGCGCCCGCAAGTGCTCACCGATGAGACCGAGCTGACAGCGGCGCGGCAGCGGCGCCAGCAGGCCGAGGCGCGCCGCCGCGATGCGCTGGCGCGACTCGCAGCCGCAGTCGGCGTGCCGGCGAGCGCCGTGGATGCGGTGCCGGTGCGCTGGCGCGACTGGGCGGCGATCGGCGAGCTGCCGGACAGCATTCCGGAGCGCTGGCGCACCGAGGCGCTGATCGCGCGGCCGCAGATCCTGCATGCACTGCGCGAGTACGATCTCGCCGAAAACGGCCTCGCCATTGAGGCGGCGCGGCGCTGGCCGCAAGTGCAGCTGACGCCCGCCTACGCCTGGGGCGCGGGCGGAGTGCAGGCCGAATCGCTCGAGGATGTCGCGCGCGAGAGCGCCGTCGGCGTGTCATTCGAGCTGCCGCTCCTCAACCAGCACCAGGGCGCGATCGGCGAGGCGCTGGCACGGCGCGCGGCCGCGGGCGAGCAGCTGAAGGCCGCCCAGGCACAGATCTACGAGCAGATCGATCGCGCCGAGCGGGCCTGGCCCGCGGCGCGCTCCGCCTGGCATGAGGCGCAGCAGCTCGCCGTGTTCGCCGGGCAGCAGCTCGCGGCCGAGCAAAGTGCGCTCGCCGCGGGCGCAAGTGACCGCGCCGCGCTTGAGTCGGCGCAGATCGCCGCCGCCGAGGCGCGTCTCACGGCGCTGCAGGCGGCCTATGCGGCCGAGATCGCCTACGGCGCGCTCGAGGACGCCTGCCGACGGCCGCTGCAGGGCGCGGAGAGCGAATGGCTGCCGACCGCTTCCCAGCCATGAAGCGCCGGGCGTGGATGCTGTCGTCGACACTGCTCTCGGTTGCAGCCGTGGCTGCCGCGTCCGAGGAACCTGACAGCGCTGCTGCCGCGCCGCTTTCCCTGACAACGTCGCAGCAGCAGGCCGTGGGCATTCGCGCCGAGCACCCGCTGCCGCTCGGCGCCGCGGTGCAGATCGAGGCGTATGGCACCGTGCTCGATCCGCTGGCGCTGCTGACGGACGCCGGCCGTCTCGAGACCACCGCGGCGGCCGAGGAGGCGGCGACAGCCGATGCGGCGCGCCTCGAGCGGCTGTATCGCGACGACGAGCGGGCCTCGCTCAAGGCCGTGCAGGCGTCGCGGGCGCAGGCGATCGAGGCGCAGGCGCAGGCGCAGGCCGCGCAGCTCGGATTCAGGCTGCAATGGGGACCGCTCGCGGCGTGGAGCGCGAGCGAGCGGCGCGCGCTGCTTGCATCGCTCGTGAGCGGTGAGCGGCTGCTGCTGCGCGCTGCGGTGCCCGGATACCGGGTCGGCGCCGGCGTTGGTCCGCGGGCACTGCTCGAGGTTGACGGCGTGAGCGTCGCCGCGCGCGTGCTGGGCCCGCTGCCGCGCGTCGACGCGCAATCGCAGAGCGCCGGCTGGTTGCTCGAGGTGGAGCACGCGCCGCAGGGCCTCGGACCGGGGGCGCGCGCCGCGGTGCGTCTGCAGACGACGCCCGCGGCCGGGCTGCTGGTACCGGCGGCGGCGCTCGTCTACTCGGCGGACGGCGTGTTCGTCTACCGCCAGTCCCGGGCGGCAGGAAAGGACAGCCTGCAGTACGCGCCCGTGTCGGTCAGGCCGCTGGTGCGCGTCGGCGCGGCGTGGCTGGTAGCCGGATTGACGCGCGGCGATCAGGTCGTGGTGCAGGGAGTCGGCGTGCTGTGGTCGATGCAGGGCATCGGCGGCTTCTCCGCGGCGGAAGAGGACCACGACTAGCACTCATGCTCGCCGCAATCGTTCGCGGATCGCTGGCGCATCCCAGGATCGTGACGGCGCTCTCCCTGCTCGTCGCGCTGCTCGGCGTGGCCGCACTCATCGGCGCGCGCCTCGACGTGTTTCCGGACTTCGCGCCGCCCCACGTGCTGGTACAGGCGGAGGCGCCGGGCATGGACGCGACCCAGGTCGAGGCACTCGTGACCCGGCCGCTGGAGAATCTGCTCGCCGGCGCCGAGAACGTCGCGTCGGTGCGCTCCACTTCGAGCCAGGGTCTGGCGGCGATCCAGGTGGTCTTCGGCCGCGGCAGCGATCCGTACCGGCAGCGGCAGCTGATCACCGAGCGTCTGGCGGACGCGGGCACGCTGCTGCCGGCGGGGGTCGGCTCGCCGCAGCTCTCGCCGCTCAGCTCCTCGATGGAGTACCTGCTGCATTTCGGCTTCACCAGCGAGCGGCTGTCCCCGCTCGAGCTGCGCGACCTGATTCGCTGGACCGTCAAGCCGCAGATCCTGGCGGTACCGGGGGTCGCTCAGGCGCAGCTCTTCGGCGGCGATTCGCGCGAGCGTCAGCTTTGGGTCGACCCGCTGCGGCTCGCGGCGTCCGGCGCCACGCTCGGGGACGTGATCGAGGCGACGCGGCGCGCCACAGAGGTCAGGGGGGGTGGCTATTTCGAGACCGCGACCCAGCGCCTCGTGCTGCAACCACTGCCCGCGGCCGACTCGCTCGCCTCGCTGGCACAGGCGGTGCTCGCCTCACACTCCGATGCTTCGGTCCGCCTGGGCGACGTCGCCGAGGTGCGTGACGGCGCGGCGCCGCGCGTCGGCGATGCGATCATCGGCGGGCAGCCGGGCATACTGGTCGAGACCTCGACGCAGTACGGCGCCAACACGCTCGACGTTACCCGCGAGCTCGAGAGGCGCCTGCAGGGTCTGGTGCCGGAGCTTGCCAAGCGCGGCGTCGAGTACCACGCGGCACTGCTACGGCCGGCGAGCTTCATCGAGAGCGCGATCGCCAAGCTGCGCAATTCGCTGGCGATAGGCGCGCTGCTGGTGGTACTGCTGCTGCTCGCGACGTTGCGCGACTGGCGCGCTGCCTTGATCTCCTTCGGCGCCATTCCGGTATCGCTGCTGGCGGCCGTGTGGCTGCTCGGCATCGGCGGCCTGTCGCTCAACACCATGAGCCTCGGCGGACTGGTGGTGGCGCTCGGCGTGGTGGTGGACGATGCGGTCATCGACGTCGAGAACATCACGCGCCGCCGCCGCGGCGCCGCGCCGGGCGGCGAGCTGCGCTCGCTCCTGCTCGACGCCTCGCTCGAGGTGCGGCGGCCGGTGTTCTACGCCACCGCGGCGGTGGCGGTCGCGTTCCTGCCGATCGTGATGCTCTCGGGGCTCCAGGGCGCGTTCTTCCGGCCGCTCGCCGCCGCCTTTCTGCTGGCGGTCGCGCTATCGCTGCTGGTCGCCATGAGCGCAACGCCCGCGCTGTGCGCGCTGCTCATGCGCGGACACAGCCCGCGCGAGGAGCCCGGCTGGCTGCGGCAGGCCAAGCGCGCGCAGCGGGCGGTGATCACGCGCCTCGCAGCGCACCCGCCGCTGGTACTGGCCGGCATTCTGCTGAGCGGCGCGGCCGGGCTGGCGCTGCTGCCGGTGCTCGGTGCGCGCCTGCTGCCCGACTTCCGCGAGAACTACCTGATCGCGCACGCAGCGCTCCGGCCCGGCATCGCGCTCGAGGAGACCGCGCGCGTTGGCAGCCGCATCGCCGCACGCCTGACGGCGATTCCCGGCGTGAAGAGCGTCGCCGAGCAGATCGGCCGGGCGGAGAACGGCCAGGATCCGGATGCTCCCAACAAGAGCGAGTTCGAGATCCAGCTCGACCCCTCGCGCGGCATCCCGACGGCGCAGCTCGAGCGGCAGGTGCGTGCGGCGTTCGACCAGTTTCCCGACCAGCTGGTGGAGATCTACTCCGTGCTGGCGGAGCGCATCGGCGAGACCCTGTCGGGCGAAGTGGCGCCGTTCTTCGTGAGTGTCTTCGGTCCCGATCTCGACGTGGACGATCAGGTGGCGGGCCAAATCGCGGCGCTGCTGCGCGAATGGCCGCAGAGCGGCGCGGTGCGGCTCGAGGTGCCGCCGCGCCAGCCCGAGATGCAGGTGCAGCTGCGGCCGGAGCGGCTCAGCCTGTACGGCCTGCAGGCCGCGGACGTGTTCGAGGTTCTAAACGCCGCCTATCACGGCGCGGTGGCCGCGCAGCTCAATCAGTCCGACCGCAGCGTGCCCGTGGTGGTGCACGTCGCGGGGGCCGGCGCCAGCCCGCAGGAGGTGCGCGATCTAACGCTGCGCACGCGTGACGGCACGCTGGTGCCGCTGTCGGCGGTGGCGACGCTCACCATGGTGTCCGCCCGCAGCCTCATCGAGCATCAGGACGGGCTGCGCCGTCAGGTGGTGGTCGCGAGTCCCACCGGCGCAGATCAGGCAGGCTTCGCACGTGCGGCACGCGCCGCGATCGCGCGCCGTATCGACCTGCCGCCTGGGGTGTATCTGCGCTACGGTGGCACCGCGCCGGCGCAGGCCGCCGCCGCCCGCGAGCTGCTGTGGCACTCCGCCGCGGCGCTGGTGTTGATCGTATTGCTGCTGGCGCTCGCGTTCGGCCACGGCCGCCACGTGTTGCTGGTGCTCGCGGCGCTGCCGAGCACGCTGATCGGCGGGGTCGCGGCGGTGACACTGACCGGAGGTACGCTCTCGCTCGGGGCGATGGTGGGCTTCGTGGCGCTGTTCGGCATGGCGGCGCGCAATACGATCCTGCTGATATCGCACTACCAGCATCTGCTGACAAGTGAAGGGGAGAGCTGGGGATTGTCCACGGCGTTGCGCGGAGCGGAGGAGCGCCTGACGCCGGTGCTGTTGACCGCGCTGCTCACGGCGCTCGCGCTGCTGCCGGTGGCGCTGCAGGCGCACGAGCCGGGCCATGAGATCGAAGGCCCGATGGCGATCGTGATTCTCGGCGGGCTCATCTCTTCGACCCTGGTGAGTCTGCTGCTCGTCCCGCCGCTCGCCGCGCGCTGGCTCTATCGCGCCTGAGACGCGCACGGCGCGCCCAGCACTGTGGCGTTTTCGTAACGCCTGGCGCGGCACACCGTGGCCTTTCTGGCAGAGGTCGGCAGCTCCCTCGCGAGACATTCCGCCGGGCGCGGCGCTAACTGCTTGTTTCGTTCCAATTCAACGGCTGTGGCGCCGCGGCAACGCCGCCTGGCACATCCTTTGCTGTCCTGACAACAGGCGACGCCCGACGGCGCTGCCGGTCGCGAACGCTACAGGACAACGTGAGGAGTCAAATCAATGAAACGCATTTGGTCAGCTCAGCAGCTTGCACGAGCTTCGGCTGCCGGCTTGCTGCTCGTTGTGCTCGCGGCGCCCGCCGCGGCGATCGATCTGAAGACCCCCGACGGCTCGTGGACCTTTTCGTTCGACGGCAACGTCAATGTCGACTACATCTTCTCGAGTTGTCAGAGTGCGAGCAGCGCAGTCGCCGTGGACGGCGGCCTGACCTGCGTCGGCTCGGCGAGCGGCAGCAGCGTATCCAACATCGGCAACGGCCTGCTGCCGGCGGCGTTCACCTTCGGGGTATCGACGACCCAGGACGGCATCGACCTGGCGGCGCACCTCGGGCTCTATCCGGGCATCGCCACCAATGACGGAGGCAGCCCGAACCTGCAGACGGGCAACGGTCCGACCAACACCGCGCTCGGTACCACCGGCCTCGACGTCCGGCAGGTGTACCTGACGTTCGGCAACAAGGATATGGGTACCTTCACGCTGGGCCGCAATATCGGCCTATTCGGTGCCGACGCGATCCTCAATGACATGACGCTGCCCGGAGTCGGTGCGCCGGGCTCGGCGGCAACGCCGTTTCCCTCCAATACGACGCTCGGTGGCATCGGCTTCGGTTATATCTACACTGACTGGCTGGCACAGATCGACTACACCACGCCCGATATATCGGGCTTCAACCTGACGGTGGGCGTGTTCGACCCGATCAACTCGCTCAGCGACGCCGCGGCCCCCGCCCCGAAGAGCGCGCCCGGACTGCACGCCAAGGCGGCGTACACGATGCCGCTCGCCGAGGGCACCAAGCTGTATCTCTCAGCCACACTGCTGACGCAGAAGCAGAATTTCAACACCGGCGCGACCACCAGCTACAGCTATACGGGCACGGGCTTCGACGTCTTCGCCAAGCTCGATGTACAGGACTTCGAGGTGATCGGCTATTACTACCACGGTGACGGCCTCGGCACGACGGCGCTGTTCAACCTGGGCGATTTCGACGCGGGTCAGACGCGCACTTCCGACGGCTTTCTCGCGCAAGCGACCTACAAGATCGGCCAGTTGAAGGTCGGCCTGAATTACGGCGAGAGCAAGCTCGACACCGCGAACGCCGCGGATGCGGCCGCCAATCCCGCCCTGGTGGCGGACAACAAGAAGCTTACGGCCGGACTCTACTACTCGCTGACGAAGAACCTGATGCTGCTCGCCGAATACAGCAACGTGAAGAGCGATGCGCAGGTCGGCGGCAGCAACAGCGCCAACACGGTCAACGTCGGCGCCTACCTGGGCTTCTGATGTTCTGAGCGCGACCAGGAACGGGAGCAACCATGATCAAAGTGAGCGTCCTGTATCCCAACGGACCGGGGAGCACGTTCGACCTCGACTACTACTGCCGGGTGCACATGCCGATGGTGCAGCGCCTGCTCGGTGCGCCGCTGCAGCGGATCGCAGTCGAGTACGGGCTTGCCGGCGGCATACCGGGGGCACCGCCGCCGTTTCTGGCGTCGGGGCATCTGTATTTCGATTCGGTGGAAGCGTTTCAGAATGCATTCGCGCCGCACGCCGACCAGATCATGGCGGACGTGCCGCGCTACACCAACACAGTGCCGGTGGTCCAGATCGGCGAGGTGAAGCTGTAATGCAGCGGGCGGCAGCCTTGAGACATCGTCAGTTTCGCTACTGTGTCATTTGTGACACATGATGTAGCGAACTTTGTCCGTCCAGGCTGGCTTGCTGCGGACGTCGCTGAGTCAGTCTATGATGTTTTTTTAATCAGGATACATTCACAAAACGGGTTCTAGCACCAAGGGCACAGGGATACGGAAATCGGCGCTCACCCATCACCAAGATGCATAGTCGAAATCTGTGTGAGGAGAACTGCGTATGCGATTCCAACGCGATAAAAACCTATACGCTCTGATCGCCGCGCTGGCAGTCGGAGCGTCGTATGCCGCGGGCGCTGACGGGGTGGATCCGAACCGATGGGCTGCCCCAGGCGCCGATTACGCGCTGACGCGGCACAGCGCGCTGAAGGACATCAACGCCTCCAACGTCGGCCGGCTGCAGATGGTCTGGTCGCAATCGAGCGGCACGCTGCGCGGCCACGAGGGCCAGCCTCTGGTGGTCGACGTCAACGGCAAACCGATGATGTTCATGGAGAGCGGCTGGCCGAACATCATCCAGGCACTCGACCTGAGCGATCCGGATCATCCCAAGGAGATGTGGAACTACAAGAAGACCAGCAACCGCGACGAATCGGCGGTGGCGCGTGCCTGCTGCGATACCGTGAACCGCGGCATGTCCTACGCGGACGGCAAGTTGGTCTTCGGCACTCTTGACGGCTACGTGATCGCGCTCGACGCGGCGACCGGCAAGGAGGATTGGGTCGTCAAGCAGGCCTGGCCCGACAAGGGTGAGACCATCACCCCGGCACCGCTCATCGCCGACGGCAAGGTGCTGATCGGCTTCGGCGGCGACGAGTTCGGCGCCCGCGGCCGCTTCGACGCCTACAACCTCGCCGATGGCTCCAAGGCATGGGAGTGTTACAACACCGGCAGCGACAAGGACGTATGCCTCACCAAAGACACCAACAAGAAGCATCACGAGTACGGCAGAGCCGGGCATGACGTCGGCATCTCGAGCTATCCGGGAGACGAGTGGAAGCGCGGCGGCGGGGCGATGTGGGGCTGGTACAGCTACGATCCGGAGCTGAAGCTCGTGTATGCCTCGAGCGGCAACCCCGGTCTGTGGAGCCCGTCCTACCGTTGCGGTGCGCAGCCGATCAGCCAGGCGGGCTGCAACGACGGCAAGTGGGACAACAAGTGGTCGATGACGATCTTCGCGCGCAACGTCGACACCGGCGAGGTCGTGTGGGCCTACCAGATGACGCCGTTCGATCAGTGGGACTATGACGGCATCAACGAGAACATGCTGGAGAACCTCACGGTCGACGGCAAGGAACGCAAGGTGCTGATCCACTTTGACCGCAACGGCTTCGCGTACGTGCTGGATCGCACCGATGGGACGCTGCTGCGCGCCCACAACTACGTGACCGTGAACTGGGCCGAGAAGGTCGACCTGAAGACCGGCAGGCCGGTGAAGGTCTACGAGCACTCACCGCTCAAGGTGCACGACAACACGCAGGCCTGCCCGTCGGCGATGGGCGGCAAGGATCAGCAGCCGTGCGCGATCGACCCGAGCGAGCCGGGCATGGCCTACTGCCCGACCAACAACTGGTGCATGGAGGATGAGCCGCAGGAACGCACCCACACCCAGCAGGGCGTGGTGTACGTATTCGCGAACGTCTACATGTACCCGGAGAAGCCGGGCATCACGGGCAAGTTCAAGAAGTTCAACGTCCTGACGGGCGAGACCGTGTGGGAGATTCCGGACCCGTATCCGAACTGGGGCGGTGCCCTGGTCACCGACGGCGGGCTGGCCTTCTACGGCAGCCTCAACGGCGACTTCCGCGCGGTGGATCGCAACACGGGCAAGGTGCTGTGGCAGAGGCGCCTGGGGTCGGGAATCATCGGTAACCCGATCACCTACCGCGTCCACGGCAAGCAGTACGTGTCCGTGTGGAGCGGCATCGGCGGCTGGATCGGACTGCCGGTCACGGCAGGCCTCGATCTGAACGACAAGTTCGGTGCCATCGGTGCCACGGCCATGACTAAGGCCGCGGGGCTGAACCTGATTCCGCAGGGCGGCACCCTCTATACGTTTGCCGTGCAATAATCGGCCAGTGTGACCGGTCCTGACGTCCTCGGCTCGCCGCCGGGACGTCAGGACCGTCCGCCGTTGCGGCAGGACGGAGGAGCAGAGGAACGATGCAAGCGCGGACCAAGGCGAGGCCGGCGCTGCGGGCAGTGCTGGCCATGGCGGCGGTCACGCTCGTGGCACTGCCGAGCGCGGCGCAGGCGGCACTGCGCGTGTGCGCGGACCCGGGCAACATGCCGCTGTCCAACAACCGCGGCGAGGGCTTGGAGAACAAGATGGCCGCGGTGCTGGCGCGCGCGCTCGGCACGACGGTCGAGAACTACTACCGGCCGGGAGTCGAGCGGGGCCTGACGCGCACCACGCTGTACGCCGATCAGTGCGACGTCATGTTCGACATGCCGCCCGACTCCGAGGACGTCATCACCACCAGTCCGTTGTACCGTTCGACCTTCGTGCTGGTGTACCGCCGCGCTCTCGGTTCCGGCTTCAAGAGCCTCGACGACCCGAAGCTCAAGAGTCTCAGGGTCGGGGTGTACGAGACCTCAGCGGTGCGCGAGGCGCTGCTCGAGCACGGGGTGGTCCGCAACGTCGTGATCCACTACCTGAGCCACGACGCCGACCTGGTTCCCGCGGATCAGCCGAGCTATCAGGTGCAGCAGGTGATCGACGGCAAGCTCGATGTGGCCGCTGCCTGGGGCCCGATGGCCGGCTACTACCGCACGATCCGCCAGGCGCCGCTCGTGATCCAGCCGGTCAATCTGATGGATGACGAGACGCCGCTCGAATTCGACATGGCGATCGCCGTGCGCCGCAGCGATCATGAGCTGCAGCGGCGCCTCGAGCAGGCGATGAGCCAGCAGCGCGAGGCGCTGCGGGCGATCCTCGCCGAGTACGGCGTGCCGCTGGTGAAGTGCGACAGCTGCCTCATCAGCGGCGATCTGCCCTCACACGGGCCGTATGCGCGGCCCAAGCCTGGATCCGCACCGCGGGGCCCTGCCGTGAGCATCGCGCAGCTGAACGACTGGCTGGCGCACGGGGCGAATGTGAACATAGAGCTGAACGATGCGGTCATGGCGGACGATGCGGCGCGCGTCAGCTACCTCGTCGAGCAGAAGCACGCCGAGGTCGGCGCGCAGGACCTGCAGGGCGAGACGCCGCTGCACCATGCGCTGATCGAGCGCTCCGCCTCGATGGTGGCGTATCTGATCGCGCACGGCGCGGACGTCAACCAGCGCGATCGCGACGGCTGGACGCCGCTGATGACGGCGGCCTATTACGACGATGCCGCCGAGGTGAAGACTCTGGTCGCACACGGCGCCGACGCCAACGCCCGCAGCGCCCAGAATCTGACGCCGCTCGGTATCGCCGTGCAGTACGCTAAGAACGCTGCGGCGGTCGCCCTGGTCGAAGCAGGGGCCGACCCGCAGCGCCCGGTGGGCGAGGCCGGCTACACGCCGCTGATGCTCGCGACCGATAACGGAGCGGAGGCGGTGGCGCGGGCGCTGATCAGGAAGGGCGCCGACGTGAACGCGCGCAACAGCGGCGGGGTCACGGCGTTGATGATCGCAGCCGCGGGCGGCAACGTCGTCATGGTCGAGCTGCTGATGCGTGCCGGTGCCAACGCCCGGTCCCAGACCGACCGCGGCGATACCGCTCTGTCGATCGCGCGCGCGCGCGGCGACGAGCGGGTAATCAAGCTGCTGGATGAACCGGGCGCGTGACAGGGACGGGTAGTGCGCAGGAGCATTTTGATCGTATGCGTCACTGGAGCGATTGCGGCGCTGATCTGGGCAGGGCGTCCGAGCGCAGCCGCGCCGGCAGCGGCATCCGGTGCGGCGAGCGGGGAGGTCATGACGCCGATACAGCGGGCCGACTCCACGCCCAAGGGCAAGCTCGAGAATCCCTACTCCGACACCGACGCCGCGGTGGTCGCGGCGGGCAACAGGCTGTTCATGAGCTACGCCTGCAGTGGCTGTCACGGCGGTACCGGGGGCGGCGGCATGTGCCCGCCGCTCACCAACGACACCTGGGTGTACGGGGGCGATGACGACACGCTTTTCAGGCTGGTGGCCTACGGCAGTCAGGAACTGCAGGCCAAGGGTTACAGTCGCAAGGGACAGGAGAACGTCGTGGCGCCGATGCCGGCCATGGGAGGGATCGTGAAGACCGATGACGATCTGTGGCGCATCCTGGCCTTCGTACGGGCGAACTATCACGGCTCGCCGCAATGCAAGTACGGCTGCCCGGCCAATTAGGCGGCTTACCGCCCGCGTGATCGAGAGGGCCTCATCATGATGCGCGCGCGATCCGCAAGTCACGCGGATCTGATCGGTAGCCTGATCCGCCGTCATGGGCGCGAGCCACCCATCCCGGAGGTCGTCCGCAGCTCCTGGAGCCGCTGTCTCGACAGCTACGCGCTCGACCCGGGGGAGACGCGGCGTCCGACCAGCGTCGAGGGGGCGGACCTGCAAGCCCGCCGCGAGCGCCTCGGCGTCCTGCTCGCGATCGCGCGCCTCGAGATGGAGGCGCTCGGCAAGCTCATCCAGCACTCCGAGTACAGCATCATGCTCACGGATCGCGACGGCGTGATCCTGAGCTACATCGGCGATTCGGGCTTCTCCGCGACGGCGCGGCGCTGCGGCTTCCGCGAAGGAGTCATGTGGGGCGAGCGGGAGATGGGCACCAACGGCATGGGGACCTGTCTCACCGCGCGCCGTCCGGTAGTGATCCACCGCATGGACCACTTTCTCGCGCAGAACACCCAGCTCACCTGTTCCGCCGCACCGATCTTCGACATGCGCGGCGAGCTGCTCGCCGCGCTCGACATTTCCGGCGCCTCGTTCAATCCCCAGAGCCACACGCTCGCGCTGGTCGAGATGGCGGCGCAGAACGTCGAGAACCGCACCCTGCTCAGTGCCTGCCGCGATCTGCACGTGGTGCGCTTCCACCGCTGCGCGGAGTTCGTGAGCACCCCGGGCGAGGGGGTGCTGGCGTTCGACGACCAGGGGGTGATCACGGGCGCCAACCGCCCCGCGCTCGCCCTGCTCGGCCAGCGCGACCACGGCTCCCTGTGCGGGCAACGCGTCGACCGCGTGCTCGACACCAGCGTCGCGAGCCTGCTGCGGCTTGCAGGGCAGCACGGTTTTCCGGCGCAGGCGCTCGATTGCAGGACGAGCGAGCGGCGCTGGTTCGCCGCGGTCCACGCACCGGCCAACCTGCCGCCGCGCACGCAGGTCGCCATGGGAGCGGGCATCGCGGCGGACGCTGCCCGGCCCGGCGCGACACGCGCCTCGCTCGAGTGCCTCTATTCGGGCGATCCGATCGTGACGCACAGCGTCGAGGTGCTGCAGCGCGTGCTCGATCACGACATTTCGGTGCTGCTGCTCGGCGAGACCGGCACCGGCAAGGGCTATTGCGCGCGTGCCGTTCACGGCGCGAGCAACCGCGCCGACAAGCCCTTTGTGACGGTCAACTGTGCCGCCATTCCCGAGGCTCTGATCGAGAGCGAGCTGTTCGGGCATAAGCCGGGGGCCTTCACCGGAGCCACCCGCGAAGGAGGCGTGGGCCGCATCCTGCAGGCCAACGGCGGCACGCTGTTCCTGGACGAGATCGGCGACATGCCGGTCGCGCTGCAGTCGCGGCTGCTGAACGTGATCGAGGACCGCGAGGTGATGCCGCTTGGGGGCAACAAGGTGCTGAGCGTCGACGTGCGTGTCATCAGCGCGACGCAGCACAACCCGCTCGACATGATAGCGGCCGGCCAGTTTCGCGAGGACCTGTACTACCGGCTGAACGGCATCACGGTGCGCCTGCCGCCGCTGCGGCAGCGGACCGACGTCGCCGAGCTCATCTACAAGCTGCTGTCGGGCGAGGCCGGGGCGGGGCCGGCGGTCGCCATCGAGCCGGCGCTCATCGAGCGCCTGATGCGTCACTCGTGGCCGGGGAACATCCGGCAGCTGCGCAACGTGCTGCGGACCATGCTGGCGCTGCGCACCTCGGAGCGACTCACGCTCGCGGAGTTCAAAGAGGAATGGCTGGCTTACGGCGCCACCGAACAGGCGGCGGGCGAGTCGGAGCATCCGTCCGGGGACGGCGGGGACGTGCTCGGCGAGGCGGAACGCGAAGCGCTGCGCCGGGTACTCGAGTCGTGTCAATGGAACGTGAGTGCGGCCGCGGCCCGGCTGCACATCAGCCGCCGCACCATTTACCGCAAGATTCATCGGCACGGGCTGCTGCGGCACGCTCCGCACCTCGGGGCGGGCGGCGAGCCCGAATGAGTCTCTAACCGCAACTCAAGTCATCGTGCTCAACGCGATATGAGGCAGGAACAATCATGGCGACACTCAACATTCATCCGCTGGTGGACCAAGGGGTCAAGAGGGGCACGCCCGGCTTCGGGGGCGGGACGCTCACCTGCAAGTGCACGCGTGACCCGGTTACGGTGCGCGTTGCGTCCAACGTGGCCTTCAATCACGTCTGCGGCTGCACCAAGTGCTGGAAGCCCGCCGGTGCGCTGTTCTCGCTGGTCGGCGTGGCGGGACGCGACAAGGTCTCGGTGACTGCGAACGCCAACAAGCTCAAGATCGTCGACGAGAAGGCGCCGATCCAGCGCCATGCCTGCACCGGCTGCGGCGTGCACATGTACGGCCGCATCGAGAACAGGGGGCACCCGTTCTACGGCTTCGATTTCTTCCACGTCGAGCTGTCGAAGGACAGCGGCTGGGAGGAGCCGAGATTCGCGGCCTTCGTCTCCTCGATCATCGAGTCTGGCTTCCCGCCGGCGCGCATGGCTGAAGTCCGTGCGCGGCTCAAGGAGCTCAAGCTCGAGCCGTACGACTGCCTGTCGCCGGAGCTGATGGACCTGATCGCGACCCACGCTGCCAAGGCGAAGGGTGTCCTTGCCGCATAGGGCCATGGAAGTGCGACCGGAGATCTGCCAGTCATGAAAACACGCGCCGCAATCGCCTACGCCGCGGGCAAGCCGCTCGAGATCACGACCGTCGATCTGGATGGGCCGAAGAGCGGCGAGGTGCTGGTGGAGTTGAAGGCGACCGGGATCTGCCACACGGACGAGTTCACGCGCTCGGGAGCGGACCCCGAGGGCTTGTTTCCCGTCATCTTCGGGCACGAAGGCGCCGGCATCGTCGTCGAGGTGGGCCCGGGCGTGAGCTCGGTGAAGAAGGGCGATCACGTGATCCCGCTCTACACGCCGGAATGCCGCCAGTGCAAGAGCTGCCTGTCGAGGAAGACCAATCTGTGCACGGCGATCCGCGCGACCCAGGGCAAGGGCGTGATGCCCGACGGCACCAGCCGCTTCTCGCTCGGCGGCCAGATGGTGCACCACTACATGGGGTGCTCGACGTTCTCGAACTTCACGGTGTTGCCGGAGATCGCGGTCGCGAAGATCCGCGAGGACGCCCCGTTCGAGAAGGTCTGCTACATCGGCTGCGGTGTGACGACCGGGATCGGTGCCGTCATCAACACCGCCAGGGTCGAGCCGGGTGCGAACGTCGTGGTGTTCGGCCTGGGCGGGATCGGGCTCAACGTCATTCAGGGCGCACGCCTGGTGGGCGCGAACAAGATCATCGGCGTCGACATCAATCCGCGCCGCAAGGTGCTCGCCGAGCGCTTCGGCATGACGCACTTCGTGAACCCCAAGGAGGTGGGCGGAGATCTGGTGCAGCACCTCGTCAGCCTCACCGACGGCGGCGCCGACTACAGCTTCGAGTGTGTCGGCAACGTCGATCTGATGCGCCAGGCGCTCGAGTGCTGCCACCGCGGCTGGGGCGTGTCGGTCATCATCGGCGTCGCCGGCGCCGGCCAGGAAATCAAGACCCGGCCCTTCCAGCTGGTCACCGGGCGCGTGTGGAAGGGGACCGCGTTCGGCGGCGCACGCGGGCGCACCGACGTGCCGAGGATCGTCGACTGGTACATGGATAAGAGGATCAACATCGACGATCTGATTACTCATGTGATGCCGCTCGAGAAGATCAACGACGCCTTCGATCTCATGCATAGAGGCGAGTCGATCCGCAGCGTGGTCAGGTATTGAGTGAGCGCGCGAGGCAGCGACGGCCACCGGCGGCGGCGGCCGGCCGCCGCGGTGGCGGTGTTGCTGAGTGTCCTAATGCCGGCCGCCGGGGCGGGCACTCCCGCTGCGGCCGAGCGGCTGTATGTCTCGGACGAGCGCGGCGGCGACGTGGTGATAGTCGACCCGCAGAGCGCGCGCGTGCTCGGGCGGATCGCCGTGGGCAAACGGCCGCGTGGCATCGTGATCTCCCCGGATCGCAGGCGGCTGTACGTGGCGCTGACGGGCTCGCCCGCGGCGGGACCCGGTGTCGACGAATCAAAGCTGCCTCCGCCTGACCATCGCTACGACGGTATCGGGGTGATCGACCTCGCCTCGCAGCGCCTTCTCAACATCTACCCGAGCGGCATCGACCCGGAGACGTTCGCGCTGTCGCACGACGGCAAGGTGCTGTACGTCTCCAACGAGGACAGCGGCCAGCTCTCGGCGATCGATCTCGCCACGGGGCGCCTCAGGGTCAGCGTGCCCGTCGGCACCGAGCCCGAGGGCGTGGCCGTGAGCGCCGACGATCGCGTCGTGTACGTCGCCTGCGAGACCTCCAACGCGGTCTACGTGGTCAAGGCCGGCACGATGAAAGTGCTGGCGCAGATTCCCACGCAGCGGCGGCCGCGGGCGATCTACCTGTCGCGGCATGCGCATCGCGGCTATGTCAGCGATGAGTTCGGCGCGGCGCTGACGGAGTTCAGCACCGAGGACTACGAGGTCCTCAGGACCATAGATCTCGGGGATCCGAAGGTCATGCGTCCCATGGGGCTCGCCTCGCCGGACGGCGGCCGGCGGCTGTACGTCACGACCGGGAGGTTCGGCAAGCTGCTCGAGGTCGACACGGAGTCCGGCCGGGTCGTGCGCACCATCGATAACGTCGGCGAGCGCCCCTGGGGGCTTGCGCTCAGCGCCGACGGCCAGACCGCCTACACGGCGAATGGACCCTCGGGCGACGTGTCCATCATCGACCTCAGATCCGGGCAGGTGAAGCAGCGGATCAAGGTCGGTGGCAGTCCCTGGGGCCTGGTCCTGGCCATCCCGGCGAGCTAGCGCCGCCGGCAGCGTGCGCGGGGGTCACGGCACCACGTGCGAGCTGCCGAGATCCTTCCATTCGTAGCGCGGCACCTCCACCCAGTGGCCGTCCTTGAACTCCGGCACCTTGTGCACCCGGGTCTGCTGGATCGTCATCTTGCCGTTCTTGTCGGCGATCCAGAAATCGATGTCGTAGATCTGATCCTTGGTGCCGGCCGCGCGAAAATCGGTGCAGGCAAAGTACTCCCCGCTGTCGAGCTGGCGGATCGGCTGGTGGGTATCGATGAACTGCAGGTCGAGCACCTTGCCGGTCTTGTCGTCCTTGAGCTTGAAGATGCCGTTGTTCTTCGCCTGTTCCTTGAGTGCGCCCTGCTCGACGGCTGACATCACCTCCCAGCCGCGCTTGGTGGCGAGGTGCCCGGGGTGCTCGGAAGCGGGAATCCACCACCAGGGAATCGGATCACGCGCCATCAGCACCCACTTACCCTCACTCTGTAGTGGCGCCTTGTAGATGCGGGTCTCCTGCACCTTGAGGAGCCCGTCGGCCGGGGCTACCCAGAAATCGATCAGCCAGCGCTTACTAGCGTCGGCCGGGTCGTGAAACTTCACATCCGGGAAGAAGCCGTAGCCGTCAATGGTGCGCGTGAAGTCGATGCCGTCGTAGGCAAGCTTCAGCTGCGCACCGTCGAGCGGATCCTGGAGTGCAAACAGGCCGCCGTTCGCCTTCAGGTTTGCCTCGATCACCTGCTTGACGACGGTCTCGGCGTCGCTGCTGGAGAAGTTCTGCATGGCCTGCTCGGTGGACTGCACCGTGCTCGCGGCCATGAAGTCGCGGGCCTTCTCGAGGTTCGCCTGCGGGTTCGCGAGGAAGGCCTTCTTCGCCGCCTCGCTGCTGAAGCAGTAGACCTTGCCGTCCTTGTCGGTCCAGCTCACCGTGCAATTGGTCTCGACGTGCCGACCCTCGGCGAGGCCTTCGGCGCACTGACCGCCGAACTGCACTTGCGGGGCCCCCGCGGCCGGGTTGTCGGCGGCCACAGCGGCGACCGGCGCAAGGCACGCGAGCACGCTCCCGAGCAGAGCGCCGCGGGCCAGGCCGACGAGGGATTTCCTCTCATGGTGCATCATGGCCACCCGACCGCTGATGTTACTCCTGCGGGTGCCGTGCTGTCCGGCGAGCAACTTGGCCTCGGCAGTAGTCAGTCCAGCCGGACCCGCACACCGGCCCAGACCGCGAGCGGCGCGGCGGGAGAGACGGCGTTCTCGTTCGGCCAGCGTGCCGGATCGGCAATGAACGAACCGTCCGGGTTGAACGCGCTGCTGGTGAGGAATCCGGCGGTCGCATATTGACGGTCGAACAGATTGACGACGCGGGCGAAGAGGTCCGCACGCCGGCTCGCGTGCCACGTGCCCTGCAGGTTCACGACCGCATAACCGGGAATCCATCCGCTGGCCGTCGCCCCGGCCTGATTGGCGTTGTTCTCGTTGCCGTGCAGGTAGGACCCCGAAGCCACTACCAGGTTGCCGCCGATATCCCAGCGGCTGCCGAGCTCGTAGTCCAGTACCAGGCGGCCGGTGTGGCGGGGGACCAGTGGTACGGAGTCTCCGGGGCGCACCGTGATGTTGCCATCGGCGTCGGCAGTGCTGTTGGACGCGGCGCTGACGACGAAGCTCGATTGAAACGTGGCTGCGACATAGCTGTAGGTCGCGCGCCAGGTGAGGCCCCCCTGCCTCCCTCCGAGAGCGAGGTCGATGCCCTGCCGGCGTGTATCGCCGACGTTGGCGAAGTAGCCGGAATTGGTCGCGGTGGCCACGAACTGTATGTCGTTGGCATTGACGGTGCGGAACACGTCGACGGTCCATGCCAGCCGCCCGCCCGGCAGACCTCCCCGGATGCCGGCCTCCGCCGTCCGCGCGACCACCTGCTTCAGATCCGGGTCGCTGGCAAAGTCATTGGGCAGGCCGCACGGCTCCGCCGCGTTGGCACAGCCGAGCTCGATCACCGTCGGCGCGCGGCTCGCCTCGTTGTACTCGGCATAGTAGGTCAGGGTTTCGGTGGGTGTGACGGTGAATCCGAAGGACGGATTGACACGGCTGAAGGCGTGATCGCCGCTGAGCGGGCTCGCCTGGCCGAAGCTGCTGTCGCTGACGGCGGTGTCCACGCTGGAGCCGGCGAGGGTCTCCGTGCTGCGGTTGTAGCGCACCGAGAGCGTGAAGTGCAGCAGCTTGCGCGGCGAGAGCGTATCGGTCGCGTACACCCCGTAGATCCGGTTGCTGCCCGCGAGCGAGATGACCGTGGGGTCGTTGAACGGGCTGACCTGGTAGATGAGTATGCGGTTCGCCGTCAGGCCGCCGTACTGATAGGACTGCACGAAGGTGTCGTCTGCGTCACTGAAGTCCGCACCCACGATCGCCTGGTTGCTCCAGCCGCGCAGCTCGTGCGAATCAGTCAGCTGCAGGCCGAAGCCGCGGCTGCTCTGAGCCAGCCGCGAGGTGGCGTTCTGGCCGGGGGCACAGTAGGCGAGCTGCGCACGGCTCGCGGGCGGCGTCGTGCAGTCGAACGGCGGGCCGGCATAATCGCTGTCGAGATAGCTGTCGTTGACATTGCCGTTGATCGCGCCGGTGGTCAGGCGACGGTAGTAGATGCCCCCCGACAGCAGCAGCTTCTCGCTCAGGAACTGCGTGCCCGTGAGGTTGACGAAGTCGAGGAGGTTCTGGGTGAAGTCCGGCGTGTAGCTGCTCTCCCGCAGGTAATCGAGCATGCCGAGCGGCGTGGCGCCGTTGCCGTACAGACTGGTGTCGGCATAGGTGTAGCTCAGATCGAGGTCGGTCTGCTCGTTCTGCCAGCCGACCTTGCCGAAAGCCTGATAGACCCGTGTCGGGGAGTTCTGGCGCCAGCCGACCTCATCGAAGTAATTCCCCGTCAGAAAGTAATCGAATCCGCCGAGCGCGCCGCCGGTCTCGCCCTCGAAGGAGCGCCGCCCGAACGAGCCGCCGTAAGCCTCGAGGTCCGTGCCGGCGTCGTCGTGTCCGCTCTTGGTCCGCAGCGACAGGGCGCCGCCGAGGGTGTTGAGCCCGAAGACCGGATTGGAGCCCGACATCAGCGTCACGGTGGAGATCGCCGATTCTGGAATCAGGTCCCAGTTCACCGTGTCTCCGAACGACTCGTTGACGCGTACGCCGTCCACGTAGACCGACAGCCCCTCGGGCGTGCCGAGGAGCGGCGATGCGGTGAACCCGTGATAGTTGATGTCGAGCTGCAGCGGGTTGTCGGCGCTCGCGCTGACATTGACCCCGGTAAAGTTGTTGTTCAGGTAGTCGGCGATGCCCAGAGCCTGCTGCCGCTCCAGGTCCTGGCTGCCGGCCGTCTGCACGTTAGAGGGTATCTGATTTGCGGGCAGGCCGAGACCCGGCAGCGGCGTGGTCGCGATGACCACCACCTGCGGCAGCTCTGTCACGGTGGCGGGATTGGAGGAGGGCGCAGTGCCCGCGGGAGCGGGGGCTGTGGCTGCCGACGCGATGGCTGGCAACAGCGACAGGGTAGTGCGGGCGAAGCCTCGCCAAACCACGGACGCCCCCCCCCTCGAATGCCATTGGCCGATACCATCGCCAGTTTCTGCGAGTCCGGCTCGTCCGCCAAGGGGAGCATCCTGACCTTGCCGGTGCAGCGTCCCCGGACAGCGTGCTACCGTTGCGCCCCCACGGAGGTGCCATGCTCAAGACCCTGGTTGCCTGGCTCGCGCTCACCGGCGTCGCGCTCGCGCAGGCTCCGGTGCCGTCGGAGGTCGAGCAGTCCGCCCGCAGCCACATCACGCGCCCCGCGCTCGAGGCGCCGATCCGCTTCCTGTCCTTCGACCTGCTCGAGGGGCGTGGACCCGCGACGCGTGCCGATCAGCTGACACGGCTCTACCTGCAGACGCGGCTCGAGGGCATGGGCTACCGGCCCGCCTTCGGCAACGGCGAGTGGCAGCAGCCCTTCGACATCGTCGGCATCCGCTCGCAGCTGCCCCGCACCTGGAGCTTCCAGGGTAAGCGCAGTGGCGTGGACCTCGCCTGGCGCGACGATTACATCGCGACCAGCGGGGTTCAGAGCGAGAACGTGTCGATCGAGGATGCGGAGCTGGTGTTCGTCGGCTACGGCATCCAGTCGCCCGAGTATCAGTGGGACGATTTCAAGGGCGCGAAGCTCGCCGGCAAGATCCTGGTGATGATGAACTACGATCCCGACTGGGATCCGAAGCTGTTCGCCGGCAAGCGGCGGCTCTACTACGGGCGCTGGGACTATAAGTACGAGAGCGCCGCGCGTCAGGGCGCCGCCGGCGCCATCATCATCCACACGACCCCCTCGGCGGGCTATCCCTGGCAGGTGGTGCAGAGCTCCTGGGGCGGAGAGTCGTTCCAGCTGCCGGACGCCGGCGAGGCGCGGGTGCGGCTCAAGGCCTGGGCGACCGAGGAAGCGGTCCGGCGGCTGGTGAAGGCCGGCGGCTTCGACCTCGACAAGCTGCTGGCGGCGGCCCGCTCGCGCTCGTTCCAGCCGGTTCCGCTCGGCGTGCGCACCTCGATCGCGTTCACCAACCAGCTGTCGCGCGCGCAAACCGCAAACGTCGGCGAGGCGGCGCGCAAGCGCGCGCTGGCCGCCGTGGGCGGCAACTGAAGCGGAAGGCACACCATGTTCGAGCGGCTCGAGCTGATCACTGCAGACACCATCCTCAGCCTCATGGCGGCGTTTCGCGCCGATCCCGATCCGCGCAAAGTGGACCTGGGCGTCGGCGTCTACCGCGACGACCATGGCGAGACGCCGGTGCCGGCCGCGGTACGCGCGGCGGAGCGCACTCTGATCGAGCGGCAGACGACCAAGACCTACGTGGGGCCGGCCGGGAATCCCGGCTTCAATCAGGAGATGGCGCGCCTGGTGCTCGGCGGCGAGCATCCAGCGCTCACCGCGGGCCGGGTGCGCCTCATCCAGTCACCCGGCGGCTGCGGCGGGCTGCGCCTCGGCGCGGAGCTCATCCGCTACGCCTCGCCCGACTCCCTCGTGCATGTGAGCACCCCGACCTGGGTCAACCATGTGCCGCTGCTCTCGGGGAGCGGACTCAAGCTCGAGCGCTATCCGTACTACGACGCCGCGCGCGGCGCAGTGTTGTTTTCCGAGATGCTGGCGGCGTTCGAGCGGCTGCCGCCGCGCGCCGTGGTGCTGCTGCACGCCTCCTGTCACAACCCAACCGGCGCCGACCTGTCGCAGAGCGAGTGGCGTGAGCTGCTGTCGCTGGTGAAGCGCCGGCAGTTGCTGCCGTTCATCGACATGGCCTATCAGGGTCTCGGCGCGGGGCTCGATGCGGATGCCTTCGGGCTGCGGCTCTTCTGTGCCGAGCTGCCCGAGGTGATGTTCGCCGTGTCGTGTTCGAAGAACTTCGGCCTCTACCGCGAGCGCGCCGGAGCGCTCGGCATCGTGTGCGCGTCGCCGGGCGAGGCGGATGCCGCGATGAGCCAGCTGGTGCGCCTCGCGCGCGGACTCTGGTCGATGCCGCCGGATCACGGCGCCGCCATCGTCCACGGGGTCCTGACCGATGCGGCGCTCAAGGCGCAATGGATCGCCGAGATCGATGCGATGCGCGCGCGCGTCCAGGGGCTGCGACGCGAGGTGGTCCGGCAGCTCGCCGAGCACTGCCCCGGCCGCGACTTCGGCTACATCGCGCGCCAGCACGGCATGTTCTCGCTGTTCGGCGTCACCCCCGAGCAGGTGCGCGCGCTGCGCGCGCGCCATCATGTCTACATGGTCGACGACAGCCGCATGAACATCGCCGGCTTGCGGCGCGAGAATCTCGAGTACTTCGCGCGCTCGGTCGCCGCGGTGCTCGCGGACGGGGCGGGCCGCTGACATGAGCCTCGGTGAGCTGCGGACGCAGCTGCGCGAGGCGACGCTGCGCCCGGAGGCCGGCGCTTCCAACGAGCTGATTGCCGACCTCACCGCCGTGCAGGCGGCGCTCGCCGGTGCCCGCGCGCGCGCCGCACGCTGGGTCGAGGTGGCGCGCGCCGATCAGCGCTCGCGGCCACTCGTCGACCGGATGCTCGAGCAGTTTCCGCTCGACAGCGCGCAGGGCAGGGCGCTCATGAGTCTGGCGGAGGCGCTGCTGCGCACGCCCGATGCGAAGCGCGCCGATCAGCTGATCGCCGAGCGGCTCGCGGCGATCCGCGACGCCGGCGTTCGCGGCGACACCGATCTCCTGCTGCGCACGGGGTTCACGCTCCTCAGTGCCGCGGGCCGGCTGCTGCCCGAGGTCTCGGCCGAGCTTTCCGGGGAGGTCTCGGCGGCGAGTCTCGCCAAGCCCGTGGTCGCCCCGATCGTGCGCGCGGCGCTGCGCCAGTCGATGCAGACGCTCGGCCACGCGTTCATCGTCGGCGAGACGATCGATGCGGCGCTGAGCCGCTCGCGCTCGGATCCGGAGCTGGAGCTGTGCTCTTTCGACATGCTGGGCGAGGGCGCGCGCACCGAGGCGGACGCGCAGCGCTACCTCGAGGATTACGCGCACGCCATCGACGCGCTGGGCGCTCAGCCGACCGGAACGGTGCACACGCGCTCGGCGATCTCCGTGAAGCTGTCGGCGCTCGAGCCGCGCTACACGCTGTTGCAGAGCGAGCTGGTGCAGGAGCGGCTCGGCCCCCGGATGCTCGAGCTCGCGCGCCGCGCCGCCCGCGCCGGCATCGGCATGACCATCGACGCCGAGGAGGCGGACCGGCTCGACCTGTCGCTCGACATCATCGAGACGCTCGCTCGCGATACCGCGACGCGCGGCTGGGAGGGACTCGGGCTCGCGGTGCAGGCTTACGGCCGGCGTGCGCCGCTGGTGCTCGAGTGGGTGGCGGAGCTCGCGCGCGGCTCGGGGCGGCGCATGACCGTGCGCCTGGTGAAGGGCGCCTACTGGGACAGCGAGATCAAGCGCGCGCAGGAGCGGGGGCTCGCGAGCTTTCCGGTGTTCACCTCCAAGGCCGCCACCGACGCGAGCTACCTCGAGGGTGTGAAGCGCCTGTTCGCGGCACGCGAGGTGCTCTATCCCCAGTTCGCCACTCACAATGCCTACACCGCGGCTGCGGTGCTGGCGCTCGCGCCCTCCGGCGCGCGCTACGAGTTCCAGCGGCTGCACGGCATGGGGGACGCCCTGTACGCGGCGGCGCGCGCCGAGCTGCCGGACCTCCCGCCGGTGCGCGTTTACGCGCCGGTCGGGACGCACGAGGAGCTCCTGCCCTACCTGGTGCGGCGGCTGCTCGAGAACGGCGCCAACAGCTCCTTCGTCCACCAGTTCATGAACCCGCAGATTCCCGTGGAGCAGGTCGTGCGCGATCCCATCTCATCCCTGAACGACGCCTCAACCGGTGCGCCGCGCGTGCGCGAGCCCGCGGCGCTCTTCGGCACGGAGCGCGCCAATTCCGCCGGCGAGGACTTCGGCGATCCGGCGACGCTCGCGCTGCTGGAGGGCCAGCTGCGCGCGCACGCCGGCGAGACCTACGCCGGCGGCCCGATCCTGAGCGGCCGCCCGGTGCGCGACGCGAACGTCGCGGTCGTGTCTCCCGCCAACACCGCCGCGACCGTCGGCTTCACCCGTGATGCCACCGCCGAGGAGATCCGCGAGGCGATGACGGCCGCGGCGCGCGCCCAGCCCGCGTGGGATGCCACCCCGGCGGCCGCGCGCGCCGCGAGCCTGGCGCGCGCGGCGGATCTGCTCGAGGAACGGCGCGGACAGTTTCTGAGCCTGCTGGTGCGCGAAGCGGGCAAGACGCTGCCGGATGCAGTGGCGGAGCTGCGCGAGGCGGTCGACTTCTGCCGCTACTATGCGGCGCGCGCCCGCGAGCTCTTCGGTGCGCCGGAGGTGATGCCGGGGCCCACCGGCGAGCGCAACACGCTCTCGCTCCACGGCCGGGGCGTGTTCGTGTGCATCAGCCCCTGGAACTTCCCGCTGGCGATCTTCACCGGCCAGATCACCGCGGCGCTCGCCGCCGGTAACGCCGTGGTGGCGAAGCCCGCGCCCGCGACCCCGCTCATCGCGCACGCGATGACGCGTCTGCTGCACGCGGCGGGGATTCCGGCTGCGGCTCTGCAGCTGACGCCCGCCGACGGGCCGGCGTTCGGCGAGGTCGCGCTCACCCATCCGGCGCTCGCCGGCGTCGCTTTCACCGGCTCGACCGCGACCGCGGCCACGATCAATCGCACGCTCGCCAGCCGCGACGGCCCGATCGTGCCGCTGATCGCCGAGACCGGCGGCGTGAACGCCATGGTGGTGGATGCGACGGCGCTCCCCGAGCAGGTGGTCGATGACGCGATCACCTCGGCCTTCACCAGCGCGGGCCAGCGCTGCTCGGCGCTGCGCGTGCTGTACCTCCAGGAGGAGATTGCCGATCGGGTGATCGGGATGCTGATCGGCGCGATGCGGGAGTTGCGCATCGGCTCGCCGGCGGAGCCGGCGACGGATGTCGGGCCGGTGATCTCCGAGGCGGCGCGCGCGCGCCTGGCGCGCCATGCCGAGCGCATGCGCGTGGAGGCGAAGCTGTTGTACGCCTGTGAGCTCGACCCGGCGCTCGCGGCGTGCGGACATTTCTTCCCGCCGCAGATGTTCGAGCTGCGCTCGCTCGATCAGCTCAAGAGCGAGGAATTCGGACCGATCCTGCACGTGGCGCGCTACCGCAGCGATCAGCTCCCGCAGGTGCTGGCGGCGATCCGCGGCACGGGCTATGGGCTCACGCTCGGCGTCCACAGCCGCCTCGAGAGCGTCGCAAGCCACGTGTTCGCATCGCTCCCCGTCGGCAACACCTACGTGAACCGCAATATGATCGGCGCGGTGGTGGGGGTGCAGCCCTTCGGCGGCCAGGGACTATCGGGCACCGGGCCGAAGGCCGGCGGTCCTCACTACCTGCTGCGCTTCGCCAACGAGCGCACGCTCACGATCAACACCGCCGCGATCGGCGGCAACGTCGAGCTACTAGGAGAGCAACATGGCTGAATACAAGACCAAATGCTTCTGTGGTGCCGTCGAGTTCACCGTCAGCGGCGAGCCGGTCGCGATGGGCTACTGCCATTGCGAATCGTGCCGACACTGGTCCGCGGGGCCGGTGAACGCGTTCACCCTGTGGCAGCCGAATGCCGTCAAAGTGACCAAGGGGGCCGACAACATCGGGACCTATAACAAGACCCCGGTGAGCTACCGCAAGTGGTGCAAGAGCTGCGGCGGCCATCTCTTTACCGAGCACCCGCCGCTCAAGCTCACGGACGTGTTCGCGGCGATGCTGCCGACGCTCAAGTTCACGCCCGGCGTCCACGTCAATTACCAGGAGACGGTGCTGCGGATGCGCGACGGGCTGCCGAAGCTCAAGGACTTCCCGAAGGAATTTGGCGGCTCGGGCGAGACGCTGCCGGAGTGATGCGACGCGCGGATGCGCAACGCGCATAAAATGGCCGCGGCACGCCGCTGGGCGCAGGTCCGGAGTACGCCGCGATGACTATCGCGGGCGATCTATCCCGGGCAGCCGCCTCGCTGCTGCTTGCGCCCTGCGCCTACGCGGCGGATGCAGCGCCGAGCCCCAGCGCGCCCGAGACGGTCACTGTCACGGCCACGCGCATCGCGAGCACCTCCTTCGACGTGCCGGCAGCCATCTCCAGAGTTTCGGGCGAGCAGCTCACCGAGGACGCACTCGGCGTGAATGTTTCCGACGACCTGTCGACGGTGCCGGGCCTGCTGGCCCGCAACCGCAACAACTACGCCCAGGACCAGCAGATCTCGATCCGCGGCATCGGCGCCAACTCGACCTTCGGCATCCGCGGCGTGCGCATCTACCAGGACGGTATTCCGCAAACCGGCGCCGACGGGCAGGGGCAGGTCTCGCAGTTCAACCTGGACTCCGCCGAGCGCGTGGAGGTGCTGCGCGGCCCGTTTTCAGCGCTCTACGGCAACTCCTCCGGTGGTGTGATCCAGGTCTTCACCGCCGACGGCATGCCGCCGGATCAGGAGCGTGCCGCTGCCGCCTACGGCGGCTTCGGGGCGTGGCGCGCCGGGATCGATGCCTCGGGTGCCGCCGGGGCGTTTGCTTACGACGCCGCCTTCACGCACTTCGCGGTGGAGGGCTACCGGCCGCACAGCGCCGCCGGCAACGAGTCCTTCAACGCCAAGCTCGGCTACCAGGTGGATGAGCGCAACCATCTGTCGCTGGTGCTCAACGTGATCTCGCGCCCCGATGCTCAAGACCCCCTCGGGCTCACGTCGGCGCAGTACTTCGCCGATCCTAATCAGGCGGCGCCGGCGGCGCTCCAGTTCAATACGCGCAAGAGCCTCGAGCAGCAGCAGGCAGGTCTGATCTGGAACCACGACTTCACCAACGGCCAATCGCTGCAGGTCACGGGCTATGACGGCCATCGCAGCGTGCTGCAGTTCCTGGCCATCCCGATCGCTGCCCAGGGCCCGCCCACGAGCTCCGGCGGCGTGGTAGACCTCGACCGCGATTTCGGCGGCAGCGACGTGCGCTGGTCGTGGCGGACCGAGCTCGCCGGCCGGCCGTTCACCTGGGTGGCCGGCGTCAGCTACGACCGGCAAAACGAGCTGCGCCGCGGCTACGACAACTACGTCGGCAGCCTGCTCGGCATCGAAGGGGCGTTGCGGCGTAACGAGAACGACATCACTTATGATCTCGATGAGTACACGCAGCTCAGCTGGGACATCGCTCCGAGGTGGTCGCTGATGATCGGCATCCGCCACAGCGCGGTGAACTTCAGCGTCGAGGATCACTTCGTCGCCCCCGCCAACGGCGACGACAGCGGCAGCGTAACCTACAGTGCCGACACCCCGGTGGCGGGCGTGGTGTTCAAAGCAAGCCCCTGGGTGAACCTCTATGCCTCCTTCGGGCGCGGCTTCCAGACGCCGCTCGGATCCGAGCTCGCTTATCGTCCTGACGGCGGCTCCGGGCCGAACTTCGATCTGCAGCCGGCGCGCAGCATCAACAGCGAGCTGGGGGCCAAGATCCGGCTGCACGAGTCGCTGAGCGCCGAGGCGACCATCTTCGAGACCCGGACGCACGATGAGATCGTGATCGACACCAATCTCGGCGGGCGCTCGACCTATCAGAACGCCGGCCGCACCACGCGCGGCGGCGCCGAAGCCTCATTGGACTGGCACGTGGACCCGGCGTTGCACCTGCAGCTGGCCTACACGCTGGTGGAGGCGACCTACGCGGACGCGTACTACACGTGCACCACCGCACCGTGCACGGTCGCCAATGTGCTGGTGCCGGCGGGCAACCGCCTGCCCGGCGTGCCCAAGAACGACGCCTACGCACTGCTGCGCTTCGGTAATGAGCTCGGTCCGTTCGCTACCGCGAGCGCGCAGTACGTGAGCACCGTGGCGGTGAATGACGTCAACAGCGTGTTCGCGGGAGGCTATCCGCTCTTCGGGGCGAGCGCCGGTTACAGCGCCAGTCTGCCGCACGGTGGCTGGAATCTGTTCGTGCGGGTGAACAACCTCCTCAACCGCCACTACGTCGGTTCGGTGATCGTGGACGACGCGAACAGCCGCTACTTCGAGAGCGCGGCGCCTTTCAACATCCTCGTGGGCGGTGCGCTCACTTTCCGCTAGCGCTGCGCTGCAGCTGCGCGAGCAGCGCCTCGAGTGACTGCACCGGCGCCGAGCAGGTGCTGCCGCGGCAGATGTAAGCCACGGCCGCGCCGCGCGGCGCCTTGTCGGCGAGCGCCGGCGGCAGATCGCCGGCATCGGCTGGAATGGCGAGCACCAGCCGCCGCGGCACGAACATGCGCGCGAGCTCACGCCGCCAGGCCTCGATCGCCGCCGCCTCGCCGCGCAGGATGACGATCTCCGGCGGCTGCAGCAGCTCCTCGAGTGCGGTAACCAGCGTGACGTGCGGCACCGGGTACTTC
Source organism: Steroidobacteraceae bacterium (assembly GCA_035518275.1). Taxonomy (GTDB): domain Bacteria; phylum Pseudomonadota; class Gammaproteobacteria; order Steroidobacterales; family Steroidobacteraceae; genus 13-2-20CM-66-19. The sequence goes on along the minus strand of DATIXU010000109.1, from coordinate 49,950 downwards.
TCCAGGGCCGGCCACGCCGCGCGCAGCGTGCGCTCAGCCGCCGTGAGGTAGCGCGGCTCGCCGAGCAGATGTCCCAGGCGCTGCAGGGTGAAGGCCGCGATGCCGTTGCCGGACGGGATGGCATCGTCGCTGAAGGTCTTGGAGCGGTGGATCAGCTGCTCGTGATCGTCGGAGGTGAAGTAGAAGCCGCCGTTGGCCTCATCGGCGAAGTGCCCGAGCACCACCTCGGTCAGCTGCCGGGCAAACTCCAGCTCCCCGGCGCGAAAGCGCACCTGCTGCAGCTCGAGCACTGCGTCGACCAGGTAGACGTAGTCGTCCAGGTAGGCGTTGAGGTGCGCGCGGCCGTCCTTGTAGGTCGCGAACAGCCGGCCATCGCGCCAGAGCCTCTCGCGCAGGAACTCGAGGGCGCGGCTCGCCGCGGCCGCCAGCAGCTCGGCATTGTGTGCGCGCGCGGCGATCGCCAGCCCACGGATCATGAGCGCGTTCCAGGAAGTGAGGATCTTCTCGTCACGCGACGGCCGCACGCGCTGTGCGCGCAAAGCGAGCAGCTTCGTGCGGGCGCTCTCGAGCAGCGTGCCGACCTCCGCGGCCGGACGCTGCACCGCCGCCGCGATCTGCTCCACGGTCGCATTGACGTACAGATGCCAGCGGCCCTCGAAGTTGGCCGTTGAGTCGAGGCCGAAGCGCGGCGCGAACACCGCGAACTCCTCCGCGCTCAGCGCGTGCCGGACCTGCTCGCGGTCCCATACGTAGAACCTGCCCTCGTGACCCTCGGAGTCGGCATCCAGGCTCGAGTAGAAGCCGCCCTCGGGGGACTGCATCTCGCGCAGCGCCCAGCGGGCGGTCTCGAGCACGACCTGGGCGTAGAACGCATCCGCGCTCGCCAGCGAGAAGTTGGCGTACACCGCGAGCAGCGCGCCGTTGTCGTACAGCATCTTCTCGAAGTGCGGGATCATCCAGCGCTCATCGACCGAGTAGCGGCAGAAGCCTCCGCCGAGCTGATCGCAGATGCCGCCGTCGCCCATGCGCTGCAGCGTGAAGCTCGCCATGTGGAGCGACTGCAGCCCCGCCTCGTCTCCCGTCGGGCTGGCGCGCCAGTCGCGCAGCAGCCGCTCGAGCACCTTGGGCGCGGGAAACTTCGGTGCCCCGCCGAAACCACCGTAGTGGCGGTCGAAGGTGCTCGCGAGCTGAGCGCGGCACGCCTTGAGCGGTGCGTCGGTGAGCTCGGTACCGGCCGGGGCGGGCGGGTAATTGATGCCGGCGAGCGCGGTCGCCAGGGCTTCGTTCTGCGCGCGCATCTCCGGCTCGTGGGTGCGGTAGAACTCGACCACCCGCGGCAGCAGGTCCCTGAAGCCAGGCAGGCCGTAGCGCGGCTCGCGCGGGAAGTACGTGCCGCCGAAGAACGGGCGCTGATCGTCGTGCGTCAGGAACATGGTGAGCGGCCAACCGCCGCCGCGCTGCGTGATCATCTGCTGCGCGATCTGGTAGATGCGGTCTATGTCGGGGCGCTCCTCGCGGTCGACCTTGATGTTGACGAAGTTGTCGTTGAGCAGGCGCGCCGTGGCCTCGTCCTCGAAGCTCTCGTGGGCCATGACGTGACACCAGTGGCAGGCTGCGTAACCGATGCTGAGATGAATCGGCTTGCCTTCGCGGCGCGCGCGCTCGAGCGCCTCGCTCCCCCAGGGGTACCAGTCCACCGGATTATGAGCGTGCTGCCGCAGATACGGGCTGGTCTCGCTGATCAGATGGTTGGTGAACTTCGGCGTCTGCATCGTGGCTGCTCCGGCGCACCTACTGCGCGATGACCGCTTCGCCAGCAGCCTGAAGCTGTGCGTTGAGGCTCGCCAGCGTACCGCTCTTGAACTTCGCCCACTTTGCCAGCGCGGCGTCGAGCAGCGCGCGGTGGCGCTGGTAGCCGCGCTGCGCGTCCACGGTCGGCGCGGCGTCTGCTCCGTCCACCGCCCGCTCGAGATTCTTGAACGCCGCGGCGAGATAGCGCAGCCCTCCGACCGTCGTCGGGGGTGGGCCCATGGAGTCCGGTGAGCGCTTCGCGGGCGCGAGATCGCTGATCGCGAGCAGCTCCTGATCGGCGGACGCGAGCGCTGCGGCCGCAGCGCCGCCGGCGCTCTTGCGGCGCTCGGCGATGCCCGCATGAATCCGTTCGGCCTGCCCGAGCGCCGCTGCGATCTCGACGCGCGCCGCCTCGAGGTCGCGCGCGAGCGCGAACTGCCGCGCATAAGCAGCCGCCGGCAGCGTGACGCGTGGGTCGGGAGCGACGCTGAGCGTCTGCCGATAGACGCGGTCGCCTGCCTTGAGCTCGATCCGATACTCACCGGGCGGTGCCCACACGCCCTCCTCGGTTTCCTCCGGATCGTCCGGAACCAGCCCGGTCCGCGGCGCGTAGTGCAGGTCCCACACGAAGCGATGGGCGCCGGCGCCGGCGCCGAGCGGCGGCGGCACGGCGATCCACTCGGGTGCGATCACCACCTTGGCGAGATCGGGTTGCGCGGTCTGGTCCTCGCTCGAGACGGCCCGCACCGTCGCGCCACTCGCAGCGTAAATTGTCAGCTGGACCGCCCCCGTCGCGGTTGCGTCGAGCACGTAGTCGATGTAGGCGCCCGGCTTTGGGTTGGCGCCCATCGGCTCGTCCTTCGGCATCGGCGAGCCGAGGAAGCCGGTGGGTCGCACGCGCGCCGCCTGCGCCGGCGGCAGCAGACGCGTGCCGGCACTCGCGCCTCCACCCGCAGCGTCGGCGAATGCGCGCAGCGGCGCGATGTCGTCCATGATCCAGAAGCCGCGGCCGTGCGTCGCGATCACGAGATCTACGCCATGTACCTCGAGGTCGCGCACCGAGGTGCGCGGCAGGTTCTGCTGCAGCGACTGCCAGTGGGCCCCGTCGTCGAGCGACACGTAGAAACCATGCTCAGTGCCGCAATAGAGCAGGCCGCGCCGCACCGGATCCTCACGCACCACGTTGACGGAGTTGTGCAAGCCGCCGTCGGCGATCCCGTCGACGATGAGCGTCCAGCTCACGCCGCCGTCGTGTGTGCGATAGACGTACGGCCGCGGATCATCGAGTCGATGCCGGTCGACGGCGATATAGGCAGTACCTGAGTCGAAGTGCGAGGGCTCGACCACGCCGATCTTGGCCCAGGCCGTCAGCGCTCCCGGCGTGACCTCTTGCCAATGGGCGCCGCCATCCGGCGTCTTCCATACCAACCCGTCATCCGTGCCCGCCCAGATGAGGCCGGCCTCGAGCGGCGAGGGACCGATCGCATATACGACGCCGCGGCGCGGCCCGTTGCTGTCGTTATCGGCGACGGTGGCCGCGTCGAGGTTGGCGGGCGTCCCGGGGTCCGGGCGGGTGAGGTCCGGGCTGATCGCCTGCCAGTGCGCGCCGCGGTCGGTGGTGCGGAAGATCCGCTGAGTGCCGAAGTAGAGCGCATGCGGTGCGGTCTTGCCGAACACCAGCGGCAACGTCCAGGTGCCGCGATACAGCCCCGGCGAGGCCAACCCCGGGGCGACGCTCTGCTTCTGGCCGGTGCGCGCGTCGAACCTGTCGACGCGCCCGCCGAAGATGATCTGCGGATCTACCGGGTCGGGCGCGATGTTGTCGCTCTCGCCGCCGACCGCACTCTCGCGGAACTCCGTGAGATTGATGCCGTCGATGTTGTCGGTGCGGCTCGGGATGCCCGCCGCGCCCGAGTCCTGCTGCGCGCCGTACACCCAGTAGGGGAAGCGGTCATCGGTGATGACGTGATAGAACTGGCCGGTCGGCTGGGTGAACCACGAGCTCCAGGTGGCGCCGCCGTTCAGCGTCACCACCGCCCCCTGATCGACGCCGAGGATGCGCCGCTGCGGGTCGCGCGGGTCGATCCACAGCGTGTGATAATCGTCGCCTCCCGGCGCACCCTTGACCGGGAAGAACGTCCGGCCGCCGTCGGTGGAGCGGTGCACGCTGGTGTTGCAGACGTAGACCACGTCCGGGTCGGTGGGATCGACCGTGACGCCGCCGAAATACCAGCCGCGCTTCCAGATGCGCGCGTCGGCGCTGACGCGCGTCCAGTTGGCGCCCGCATCGTCGGAGCGGTACAGGCCCCCGGCGGAGGCGTCGATGAGCGCGTAGACGCGCTGCGGCCTGGACGGCGCGACGCCGATACCGATGCGGCCCGGCTCGGCGGGCAGGCCGTGGCCCGCGAGCTCGACCCAGCTGCGACCGCCGTCCTGCGACTTGTACAGCCCGCCGCCCGGTCCGCTCGAGGGCGGGTAGACGTTCCAGGGCGGCCGCCGCGTCTGCCACAGCGAGGCATACACCACGCGCGCATCCCCCGGCTCGAACGCGAGGTCGATCGCGCCGGTGTCGGCATTCTTGAAGAGCGTGCGCTGCCAGCTCGCTCCGCCGTCGGTCGAGCGGAACACTCCGCGCATCCCGTTGGCGCCGTACGGGTGGCCGAGCGCGGCCACCAGCACGACGTCGGGGTTCGCCGGATCGACCAGGATGCGGCCGATCTGCTGCGAGTCCTCGAGGCCGATCGCCTGCCAGCTGCGCCCCGCATCGCGCGAGCGGTAGAGGCCGGCCCCTTGCGCGATGTCCGAGCGCATGTCCGCTTCGCCGCTGCCGACGTAGATGACATGACTGTCGGACGGCGCCACCGCGAGCGCGCCGATCGAGCCGACCGGCGCCGAGTCGAAGATCGGCGCCCAGGTGCGCCCCGCATCGCGCGTCTCCCACACACCGCCGTTCACCGCGCCGAAGTAGAAATGATCCGGCTCGCCGGGCACGCCGGCGACCGTGAGCACGCGCCCGCCGCGAAAGGGTCCGATGGAGCGCCACTCGAGGGGCTTGAGCAGCGCCGCCGCGAGCGGCTCGGCCGCCGCGCGCGCCGGCAGCGCGCACAGACCGGACACCAGTACCAGGAGCGCCACGCCGCTGCGCGCTGAGGACACGTTGCACCTCGAAGGACAGGGCGCAATTGTATACTTGCCGCCCCCCGGAGCAGCGGATCCTTGTGTTGCAAGCGAAGCTACCTCAGCCCGAGCCCGCGGCCGGCAATGCCGCGCGCGAGCTGTTGCTGAAACGCGGCGAAGAGCGGCGCCTCGCCGCAGGGCATGCATGGGTGTTCAGCAATGAGATCGACACCGACAGGACCCCGCTCAGCGGCTTTGCGCCCGGCGAGCTGGCCCGGCTCACCACTCATCGCGGCGGCTTCGTCGGCTACGCCTACGTCAATCCGCACGCGCTGATCTGCGCGCGCATCCTGTCGCGCGATGCCGCACGCCCGGTCGATCGCGCGCTCATCGAGCGTCGTCTGGCCGCGGCGCTCGCGCTGCGCACGCGCTTGAGTGCCGCTCCTTACTACCGCTGGGTGTTCGGCGAGTCCGACGCGCTCCCCGGCCTGGTGCTCGACCGCTATGGCGACGTCATCGTCGGCCAGATCGCCACCGCCGGTATGGAGGCGCTCAAGGATGACGTGGCGGCGGCGGTGCGGGCCGTGGTCGGCCCGGCCGGGCTCTACTGGAAGAACGACACCGCGGCGCGCGATCTCGAGCAACTGCCGCAGGAGGCGCAGCTCGCCTTCGGCACCGTGCCGGACGAGCTCACCGTGATGGAGTCGGGGCTCGCCTTCAGCGCGCCGCTCGCGCACGGACAGAAGACCGGCTGGTTCTATGACCAGAGCGCGAATCGCGCGCGCCTCACACGCTACCTCACCCGGGGGGCCCGCGTACTCGATGTGTGCTCCTACGTGGGGGCCTGGGCGGTCACGGCGCTGCGCGCCGGAGCTGCGCGCGCTGCGTGTGTCGACTCCTCGCAGGCGGCGCTCGAGTTCGCCGAGGCCAACGCCGCGCGCAATGGACTTACGCTCGAGACGCTGCGGGCGGATGCCTTCGAAGCGCTCAAGACCCTCAACGACAGGCATGCGCGCTACGACGTGGTGATCCTCGATCCGCCGGCCTTCATCAAGCGCAAGAAGGACATCCCCCAGGGCCAGGCCGCCTACCGCAAGCTCAATCAGCTCGCGCTCGGACTCATCGAGGATGAGGGCCTGCTGGTGTCGTGCTCGTGCTCGTATCACCTCGCTGCCGAGGAGCTCATGGCCGCCATCCAGAGCGCCGCGCGCCACAGCGGGCGCTTCGTGCAGATCCTCGAGGCCGGCGGCCAGTCGCCCGACCACCCGGTGCACCCGGCGATTCCCGAGACGCGTTACCTGAAGGCGTTCTTCTGCCGCGTGACGCGCGAGCTCGCCTAAACCGCTAAACTAGCGCGCCTCATGCTGAAGTTCCCCGGCTTCGATCCGATCGCGTTCCACCTCGGCCCGGTCAAGGTGCATTGGTACGGGATCATGTACCTGCTCGGCTTCGCCAGCGCCTGGTGGCTGGCGCGCCGGCGTGCCGCGGGGCCGCGCTCGACCTGGAAGCCCGCCGACGTCGACGATCTGATCTTTTTCGGCATGCTGGGCGTGATTCTCGGCGGGCGCGTCGGCTACGTGCTGTTCTACGGGCTGAAGTTCTGGGCGGGCGATGTGTGGTACCCGCTCAAGATCTGGGAGGGCGGTATGTCCTTCCACGGGGGCCTGCTCGGCGTGGCGGTGGCGATGGCGCTGTTTGCCTGGCGCCGAGGTCGCAGCGTCGGCGACGTGTACGACTTCGCCACGCCACTGCCGGGGCTTGGCCTCTTCTTCGGCCGCATCGGCAACTTCATCAACGGGGAGCTGTGGGGCAAGACGACCACCGTGCCCTGGGGCTTCGAGGTGAACGGCCAGGTGCGCCACCCTTCGCAGCTGTACGAGGCGGCCCTCGAGGGACTGCTGCTGTTCGCGGTGCTCTGGTGGTTCACCTCGCGGCCACGCCCGCGGCTCGCGCCCTCGGGCCTGTTCCTCATCATCTACGGCACGGTGCGCTTCCTCATCGAGTTCGTGCGCGTCCCGGATGAGCACATCGGCTATCTCGCCGGCGGCTGGCTCACCGAGGGCCAGCTGCTGTCGATGCCGATGATCATCGGCGGAGTCGTGCTGCTCGGCTGGGCCTATCGCACGCGCACGCCGTCGGGCAACTTCGCCGTCGGGCCGGCATGAGGCAGTACCTCGAGCTGCTGCGCCGCATCCGCACCGAGGGCGTGCGCAAGGACGACCGCACCGGTACCGGCACCGTGTCGCTCTTCGGGCATCAGCTGCGCTTCGATCTGGCGCAGGGCTTTCCGCTGGTGACTACCAAGAAGATCCATCTGCCGGCGGTGATCTACGAGCTGCTGTGGTTCCTGCGCGGCGACACCAACATCGCCTGGCTGCATGAGCATGGCGTCACGATCTGGGACGAGTGGGCCGACGAGCGCGGCGAGCTCGGTCCGGTGTATGGCCGGCAGTGGCGCGCCTGGGGCGCGGCCGACGGCCGCACCATCGACCAGATCGCCCAGGCGATCGAGCGCCTCAAGCGCGATCCCAACTCGCGCCGCAATCTGGTGAGCGCCTGGAACGTCGGCGAGCTCGAGCGCATGGCCCTCGCGCCCTGTCATCTGCTGTTCCAGCTGTATGTCGCCGCCGGCCGGCTGTCGCTGCAGATCTACCAGCGCAGCTGCGACTTCTTCCTCGGCGTACCCTTCAACATCGCGAGCTACGCGCTCCTCACCCACATGCTCGCGCAGCAATGCGACCTCGAGCCCGGGGAGCTCGTCTGGACGGGCGGCGACTGCCACCTGTACCTCAATCACCTCGAGCAGGCGGACCTGCAGCTGTCGCGCGCCCCGTATCCGCTCCCGCAGCTCGTGCTCCGGCGCCGGCCGCCGAGCATCTTCGACTACCAGTTCGAGGACTTCGAGTTCGTGGATTACCGCTATCACGCGAGCATCAGGGCACCGGTGGCGGTATGAGCGCCAAAGAAGAGGCGGCGCAACCGCTCATCGAGGTGCGCGCCTCCCGGCTGCACGGGCTCGGGGTGTTTGCGCTGCACCGCATCGAGGCGGGCACGCGCGTGATCGAGTACCTCGGCGAGCGCATCTCGCACCAGGAGGCCGACCGGCGCCACGAGGGCAAGAGCGCCGACGACAGCCACACGTTCCTCTTCATCGCCGACGACACCACGGTGATCGACGCCGGCGTCGAAGGCAACGAGGCGCGCTTCGTCAATCACGCCTGCGAGCCCAACTGCGAGTCGGTGATCGAGAAGGCGCGGGTCTTCATCGACACGATCCGCGCGATCGCGCCCGGGGAGGAGCTCACCTACGACTACCAGATCCAGCGCGAAGCCGACGACCCTCCCGATGTCGATGCCATCTTCGCCTGCCACTGTGGCGCGCCGGGCTGCCGCGGCACCATGATGTGGCCGCCGCGGCGTGCAGCGCGCGCGCGTCGCGGCCAGCGGCGCTGACGGCATGAACCAGGCGCGCCCTTTCAGGCTGGCTGCCGTGGTGGCCGCGACCGGGATCGTGTACGGCGATATCGGCACGAGCCCGCTCTACACCATGGAGGCCGCGCTCGGCGCCGCGGGCAACTTCGACGCCGAGGCGGTGCTCGGCGTGCTGTCGCTCATCTTCTGGGCGCTCACGATCTCGGTGAGCCTGAAATACCTCACGGTAATCATGCGCGCCGACAACCAGGGAGAGGGCGGGATCCTCGCGCTGTTTGCGCTCGCGCAGCGGCGCCTCATCACCGGCAGCACCTGGGCCAGGGTCGCGGTGGGACTCGCGCTCGCCGGCACCGCGTTCTTCTTCTGCGACGCGCTCATCACGCCGGCTATCTCGGTGCTGGGTGCGGTCGAGGGCCTCGAGGTGCTCGATCCGGAGTTCAAGCGCTGGGTGATACCGGCCACCATCGCGGTCATCACCGTGCTGTTCGCCTACCAGCACCGCGGCACGTCCGCCGTGGCGGCGCTGTTCGGCCCCATCATGGTCGTGTGGTTCGTCGTGATCGCGGTGATCGGCGCGTTCCCCATAGCGCGCAACCCGCAGATACTGGTGGCGCTCAATCCGTGGTACGGACTGACACTGCTTCTTCACCGCCCGCAGGTGGCGCTGGCGATCATCGGCGCGGTGTTCCTCGCCATCACCGGCGGCGAGGCGCTCTACGCCGACATGGGCCACTTCGGCAAGCAGCCGGTGCGCATCGCGTGGTTCGCTCTGGTGGGGCCCGCTCTGGTGATCGACTACTTCGGCCAGGGGGCGCTGCTGCTCGAGCTCGGCAAGCCGGTCGAGCACCCGCTCTTTCACCTGGTGCCGGCGGCGGTGCTGCCGTGGCTGGTGATCCTGGCAACGGCCGCCGCCGTGATCGCCTCGCAGGCCACCATTTCCGGTGCCTTCTCCATTGCGAGCCAGGCGGTGCACCTCGACCTCCTGCCGCGGCTCAAGGTGCTGCAGACCTCGGCGCTCGAGCAGGGCCAGATCTACGTGCCGATCGTCAACTGGCTGGTATTCCCCGCGGTGATTCTGTTCGTCGTCGGCTTCGGGTCCTCTGAGGCGTTGGGCGGGGCCTACGGTGCCGCCGTCGTGGGAACCATGGCGGTCACGACGGTCCTCGGCGCCTTCGTCGCCACCACGCAGTGGAACTGGCCCAAGTGGCAGGTGGCGGGCGTTTTCGGCCTGATACTCGTCAGCGACCTCGCCTTCGTCGCCGGTAACATGACCAAGGTGCCCGCCGGCGGCTGGATCCCGCTCACGCTCGGCGCGCTGCTGTACTTCATCTTCATGACCTGGCGCAGCGGCCGGCTCGAGCTGCGCGCGGCGCTCGCCAAGCTCGCGGTGCCGCGCAGCGAGCTGCCGAAGCTGGTGGCCGGCGTGCAGCGCGTGCCCGGAACCGGCGTGTTCCTCGCCAGCAACTCGACGCTGGTGCCCTCGGCGCTGATCCGCAACATCCAGCACAACGGCGTAGTGCATCAGCGCGTCATCATCCTCAACGTCGAGATCGCCGACACGCCCCGCCAGGATCCGGCCGGACGGCTCAACATCGAGGAGCCCGTGCCGGGCGTGTACTACATCACCGCGCGCTTCGGCTTCATGGAGACTCCGGACGTCGCCGAGGCGCTCAAGGCCTGCCGCACGCGCGGGTTGCGCGTCTTCACCGAGGACAGCTCGTTCTTCGTCGGCCGTCACGTGGTGCGCGCCCGTCCGCTGCCCGGCGTGCGCGGCCTGCAGCGGCGGCTGTTTGCGCGCATGCAGCAATACAGCACGCAGGCGGCGGAGTTCTTCCGCATGCCCTTCCGCGACGTCGTGATCCTCAATACCGCGGTGGAGATCTGAAAGACGGCTTGCAATAATGCCGTGACATGAGCCAGCCGCGGCAGCCGCTGATCTCCCTGATTGTCGCCATGGCGCAGAACGGCGTCATCGGCCGCGATAACGCCCTTCCCTGGCGGCTGCCCGAGGACCTGAAGCGCTTCAAGGAATTCACGCTCGGCAAGCCGCTGCTCATGGGCCGCAAGACCTTCGAGGCCATCGGCCACCCGCTCCCTGGGCGTGCGAATCTCGTGCTCACGCGCGATCGCGACTGGCGCGCCGCGGGCGTGATCCCGGTCCACTCGGTGGAGGAGGCGCTGCTGCAGACGCGCACCTGCGACGAGCTGGTGGTGATCGGTGGCGCGGAGATCTACCGGCTGCTGCTGCCGTTCGCGCGGCGCATCTATCTCACCCACGTGCACGCCGACGTGCCGGGCGACACGTATTTTCCGGCGTTCGACCCGGCACAGTGGGACGACCTCGACTATCACACCCAACCCGCCGACGAGCGCCACGCGCATCCGATCACCTTCGTGACGCTCGAGCGGCGCAATTCACCCGCGCCGCCCAGGCCACACTGACCGCGAACCCGCTCCAATCGGCGCCAGCCGCTCGCGTATCAGTCTCTCGGCACGCGCGAGATCGGGCGCGGCGCCGGCTGACTCCCCCGGATCCAGCTCAGCGAGCAGCTGCGCCTGCAGCGCGCCGCGGCGCTGCGCCTCCGCGTAAGTTATCTCCGGGTGGAACATCACCATGGCGTAGCGCGGGATGAAGCGCTCCGGGAAACGCCGCTCGAGCGCCAGGCCCAGGCCCTTCAGGCGCACGAAGCGCGCATCGAGCACCGTGTCGCGCATCTCGATGTAGTTCTCGAGCGCCATTTGCGCGATCGCCTCGGTGTTGGGACGGCGCGCACGCTCGAGCTCAGCGAACAGCGCCTCCCAATCCTCCTGGCCGTCGAGCAGCTCATCGAGCACCCGGCAGTCCTCGAAGGCGGCGTTCATCCCCTGGCCGTGAAAGGGCACGATGGCGTGCGCGGCGTCACCGAGCAGCAGGACCCTGCCGCCGACGTGCCAGGGAGCGGTGTGCACGGTGCCGAGCTGGCCCTGCGGATGCCGCGCGAACTCCTCGGCGAGGCGCGGCAGCAGCGGCACGGCGTCGGGGAACTGCTCGGCGAAGAACTTCGCCACCACGGCGCCGCTGTCGAGGGAGGCGAAGCCCTGAGCGCCCGCGCGCGCGAGGAACAGCGTCGCGGTAAAGCTCGCGTCGGTGTTGGGCAGCGCGATCAGCATGAAGCCGCCGCGCGGCCAGATGTGCAGCGCGTGTGTGGCGAGCGCGGGGCGGCCCGCGACCGGCGGAATCGTCAGCTCCTTGTAGTCGTGGTCGAGCCACTGCTCGCGCACGCTCACCAAGCCTGCGGCCGCGAGGCTGGCGCGCACCGCCGACCCCGCCCCGTCGGTCGCGATTGCGGGCGCGAGCTCGAGCTCCTGCTCGGTGCCGCTGACCGTATCGCGCAGGCGCAGGCGGTTGCCCGGCGCATCCACACCGGTGCACTGCTGGTTGAAGCGCACCGCGACGTTCGGATGCCGCAGCGCCTCGTCGATCAGCACACGATTCAAGTCGGCGCGGCCGACCGAGTAGATGACCTCATGCTCGCGCTGGCCGTACGGCTGCAGCGCGCTCGCGCCTGAGCGCTCGTGCACCATGCGTCCGCGCATCGCGATCACGAGCGGCCGCACCCGCTGCATGACTCCGGCACGCTCGAGCGCGTGGATGCCGCGCGCGGCGAGCGCCAGGTTGATCGAGCGGCCGCGCTCAGGCTGCGCCTGGCGCGGATCGGGGCGGCGCTCGTAGAGCGTCACGGCGAGGCCCCGCCGCGCCAGCAGCACCGCGAGCAGCGCGCCGGCCAGGCCGGCGCCGATGATGTTGACCGTGCCGGCGGAGCTTCTCACACCGCTCCCCACTGCACGCGCGTGAGGCGGTCGGCGAACAGCGCCACGTCCTCGAAGCGGTTGTAGAGCGGCACCGGCGCCACGCGGATGATGTCCGGCGTGCGCCAGTCGCATACCACTCCGGCCGCGCGCAGATGCTCGAACACCCGCCGCCCCGGGCCGGCGCCGCCCGCGATGCGCAGCGACAGCTGGCAGCCGCGTGCGGCCGGGTCGCGCGGCGTGATGATCTCAACCCGGGGCTCGAGCGGCCCCAGCAGCTCCTCGAGAAAGGCGGTGAGCCCGAGCGACTTCTCGCGCAGCCGTTCCATGCCCGCCGCGGCGAACAGGCCGAGCGAGGCGAGCAGGGGCGCCGCGGCGAGGATCGGCGGGTTGCTCACTTGCCAGGAGTCGGCACCGTCGGCGGCGTGGAACTCGGCCTCCATGAGGAAACGCGTATCGGCCTCGTGGCCCCACCAGCCGGCGAGGCGCGCGCCGGGCAGCGTGCCGCGGTGTGCGGTCTTCGGCAACGCGCCGGTGTGGCGCTCGTGCACGAAGCAGCCGCCGATCGCGCCCGGGCCGCCGTTCAGGTACTTGTAGCTGCACCACACGGCGAAGTCGGCCGCGCTGTCGTGCAGCGCGAGCGGCGTGTTGCCGATCGAGTGCGCCAGATCGAAGCCGGCGAGGCAGCCGTGGGCGTGCGCGACGTCCGCGATGCGTGCGATATCGAAGGCCTGGCCGGTGCGGAATTGCACGCCGGGCCACCAGACGAGCGCGATCTCACTGCCGCGCTCGGCGAGCAACGCCTCGATGGCGTCTTCCTCTACGAGGTCGGCGCCGGCTGCCGGAGCGAGCTCGATGAGATTTTCGCGCGGGTCGAGGCCATGCCAGGCGATCTGCGAGGCGACGGCGTGACGGTCCGAGGAGAAGGCGCCGGCCTCGATCAGGATCCGCCGCCGCTCGCCCACGGGGCGGTAGAAGCTGGCGAACATCAGGTGCAGGTTCACGGTGAGCGAGTTCATCGCGACTACTTCGCTCAAGCGGGCGCCGGTGAGCGCGGCGAGCCCGCTGCGCAGGTTCTCGTGATACGGCACCCAGGGGCGGCGGGCATGCTCGTGCCCCTCGACGGCGCGCTGGGCCCACTCGTCGAGCTCCTCGAGGACGAGCTCGCGCGCCGCCAGCGGCTGCAGGCCGAGAGAATGGCCGCACAGGTAGATGAGCGGCGCGCCGCGGGCGTCCACCGGCAGCGCAAAGCGCTCGCGGAAGCTGCGCAAAGGATCCGCCGCGTCGCGGGCGCGGGCGCGCGCGAGGACCTCCGCGCCGATTGTGCCCGTGCTCATGAGGCGATCGGGTACAGCAGCGGTCGGCTCGGCACCGCATCGCCGCCGAGCGCCGGCACCTGCAGCTCGAGGAGGCAGGCGCCGTCACGCACTTCGTCCGGCACGAAGGCGAGCTCGGTGACGGTAGCCTCGGGCCGCCGCGCCTCGGCGAGCGCGGTGGACGCGGGCGGCAGGCCGAAGAACAACCGGTGCGCTGTGAGGCGCCCCTCATCGCGCGTCCGGTCGATCGAGGGCAGGTCGACGACCAGGTGCGCGATGCCACGCTCGACCAGGAGCTCCGCGGCCTCGCGCGTGAGGTAGGGCGGCGTCTCCGCGGAGTAATCGTGCGCGCGCTTGTCGGCGCGGTTGGGCCGCGTGCGCACGATGAGCGCGCGCGCCGCGAACGGCGGGCGCGGCGGCCAGGCGCGCTCGAGGGCGCGCCGCGTCACCAGCAGGTCGCCCGGGCGCGGCTCGGGATCGCTGCCCTCGGCGGCCGCGCCGGCCGGCTCCGGGTCGACGGTCACGAGCAGCGCCGGCAGGAGGCCCAGAGGGGCGACGCGGCTCGCATCGAGCCGCTCGCGGGTCAAGTGTCCCACGCACTCGGTGTGGGTGCCGTTGCAATGCGGGGTGAGCGAGATCACCTCGCAATTGCAGCTCGCGCCGCGCGCCACCGAGCCGGGAAAGCCGGGCACCGCGAACGGGTGCGCGCTGGCAGGCGGTGCGCCGAAATGCCGCGGCTGGGGGCCGGCGAAGTCGAGCTCGAGCGCGAGGCTCACCGGGCGCGCCATGTCGACGCCGACCTCGCCCCCGCCGAGCGCGATGCGCGCATTCATGGCTTATGCGCGCTCCAGCACCGCGCCGCAGCGCGCGCAGGTACGCCGCTCGAGGCTCGAGTAGAAGCGCTCGAACACCGGCGCGAGCTGCTTCTCGATGTCGGTGAGCTGAAAGAACTCCTCGTACAGGCGGTTGCCGCAGCGCTCACAGTACCACTGGAAGCCGTCGAGCTCGCCCGCGCGGCGGGTGCGCTCGATGACCAGGCCCACGGTGTTGGCGGGCCGCTGCGGCGAGTGCGGCAGGTTGGGCGGAATCAACAGCACCTCGCCGGCGCGGATCGGCACGTCCAGCACGCGTCCCTCCTGGATGGTCTTCAGCACCATGTCGCCTTCGAGCTGATAGAAAAATTCCTGGCCCGGATCGACGTGGTAGTCCTTGCGCGCATTGGGCCCGCCCACCACCATGATGATGAAGTCGCCGTCGTGAAATACGCGCTTGTTGCCGACCGGGGGCTTGAGTTGCGCCCGGTTGGCGTCGATCCACTGCCGGAAGTTGAATGCTTGCAGGGATGGCATGTGTCCTCCGCCTCTTTCGCGTATGGTACGCGCTGCGGCAAAGCGAGGAGAATCCCATGGAGGCGAGCCTGGTTACGGGCATCACTGCGCGCGCCGCAGCGCTCGCTGCGCTGCTTGCGCTCGGCGCCTGCAGCCACCTGCATTGGCCCTGGCACCACGCGCCCCCGCCGCCGCCCGCTCCGGTGCACGCGCTCGAGGTGAGCGGCAGTGCGACGCCGGCGCAGTACTGGAAGCGCAACACGCTGCTCATCGACCTGAGCGGCGTCGGCGGCTCGGGGAGCCTCGTGCTCACGCCCGCCGCCGGCAACCCCTGGCCGGTACGGCTCGCCTTCCGCGTGCAGCCGGGCGCGTTCGGCGCCCTCGAGGTGCGCGGCGCCGCGCGCGAGGTGCTGCCGATCGACTCCTCGGGGGTGAGGCCGGTGGACCTCGAGCTGCCGCCCGGAATCTATACGGCGGGCACGCCGCAGATCACCGTGTCGTGGGGACCGGCGGCAGCCGCCGAGCCCTAGTTTGAAGCTCGCGGACATTGCGCTGCGCCCGCCGCCTGCGGCGGCGGGCGCGTCGCTGTGCCTGTGCATCGCGTCGATGCCGCTCGGGCAATTCGTGCCGAGCGATGGATAACTAGCCGACGTCAGGCTCCTGGTAGCCCCGGCAGGGCACGCTCACCGGGGGGCGCGCGCTGTCGAGGTCGAGCGCGGTGAGCGCTCCGCCCCAAACGCAGCCGCTGTCGAGCCCGACCACGCCATGGCTCTGCACGAATCCCAGCGCCGACCAGTGGCCGAAGATGATGCGCGCGTCGCGGCTCAGGCGCTGCCCGAGCGTGAACCACGGCCGCAGCGGCGAGGGCGGCGGGGGTGGATCGCCCTTCAGACTCAAGTCGACCCGGCCGTCGGCCGTGCAAACCCGCAGGCGCGTCAGCACATTGATGGTGAAGCGCAGCCGCTCCATCCCGGAAAGCTCCGGGCTCCAGCAATCGGGCTCGTTGCCGTACATGTGATCGAACAGCGCCCGCGGGTCGCGCGCCAGCGCCGCCTCGACCTCGCGCGCGAGCTGCAGGGTGAGCGCCACGGTCCATTGCGGCACGACGCCGGCGTGCACCATGAGATCGCCCGCCTCGCTGTGCGCCATCGGGCGGGTCAGCAGCCACTCGAGGAGTTTGTCCCGATCCGGGGCCGTGAGCACCGCGTCCAGGGTGTCGGTCTTCTTCTTACGCTCGCTGCCATGCACGACGGCGAGCAGGTGCAGATCGTGGTTGCCGAGCACCACTACCGCGTTGTCGCCGAGGGAGCGTGCCAGGCGCAGCGTCTCGAGGGAGCGCGGTCCGCGATTGACCAGATCGCCGACGAACCACAGCCGGTCGCGGTCCGGCGAGAATTTCAGCAGCGCGAGGAGTGCGCGCAGCTCGTCATGACAGCCCTGGACGTCGCCGATCGCATAGCGCGTCACTGCACGATGCCGGGCATGGCGAGTCGGAATGGCTGGATCGGCGCATCGAACTGCGCGCCGTCGTCGGCCAGCATCTGGTAGCTGCCTTGCATGGCGCCCACGGGAGTCTCGAGCACCGCGCCGCTCGAATAGCGGAACCCCTGGCCGGGCTTCAGGTACGGCTGCTCACCCACCACGCCGTCGCCGCGCACCTCCTCCACCTTGCCGTTGGCGTCGGTGATCACCCAGTGGCGCGTCAGCAGGCGCGCCGGCACCTGGCCCTCGTTGCGGATGGTGATGGTGTAGGAGAAGACGAAGCGGCGCTCGCGCGGATCGGACTGCTCGTCGAGATAGCTGGTCTCGACGTCGACGCGGATCTTGTGGTCCTGGTGCGTCATCCCGGTGATTTTAAGATCGGCCGACGCGCATCGCCAGCACGTCGCACGGCGCGGCGTGCAGCACCGTGTCCTCGGTGAGGTTCACGAGGATCGAGAGGCCGTGGCGCTCGCGGCTGCCCAACATAATGAGATCGGCGTGGCGCTCGCGCGCCACCCGCACGATTTCCGATTTGACATTGCCGCTCTCGACGCGGCAGGGCGCGCCGCTGAGCCCGAGGTCGGCGGCCAGCGCAGTGAGGCGCGAACGGGCGCGCTCGAGCAGCTCTTCCTCGATCGGCACCGAGGGCATCAGCGTCTCGCCCATCGGCTCGACCGGCACGAACTCCACGACGTGCAGCAGCTCGATCTCGGCGCCGAGGGCGCCGGCGAGCGCGGCGGCCCGGCGCCCCAGCACCAGGCTGTCCTCGGTCAGATCCACGACCAGCAGGATGCGACGGTAGACCGTCATCGGAATCTCCCCCTGCAGCGCGCCCCCAAGCCTCAAGCCTAGCCCGAGAGGCGCGTGCGGTCGAGCACCAATGCCAGGGTGTTGAATTCCCGTGGCGCCAGTGTCTCGGGACGGGCTCCGGGATCGAGCCCGCAGGCGGCGATGTCGGCGCCGCTCATCAGCCGGGCGAGCGCGTTGCGCAGCGTCTTACGGCGGTGCGCGAAGGCCGCTGCCACCACCTCGGCGTAGTGCGGGCTCACCGCGAAGCGCGGCGCGGGCAGGACCGTGAGGCGCGCGACCGCCGACCACACCCGCGGCGGCGGCTGGAAAGCGCCCGGCCCGAGATCGAACAGCCGCTCGACGCTGAAGCGCGGGGCGAGCATCACGGTGAGCCGGCCGTAGTCGCCGCCACCGGGCTGCGCCGCGAGGCGCGCCACGACTTCCCGCTGCAACATAACGTGTGCATCGAGGATCGCATCGGCGTGGGCGCCCAAGCGAAACAGCAGCGGGGTGGAGATGTTGTAGGGAAGGTTGCCGACGATGCGCAGCCGTCCGCCGCGCTGCGCCGCGAGGCCGGTGAAGTCGAACTCCAGGGCGTCGGCGACGTGCAGCGAGTGGCGCGCATCGGCGGTGAACAGCGGCGCGAGCTGTGCGGCGAGATCGCGGTCGATCTCGATGGCATCGAGCGTGCAATCGGTGCACTCGAGCAGCAGCCGGGTGAGGGCGCCGCGCCCCGGACCGATCTCGACGAGGGTGTCGCCGGCGCGTGGAGCGAGCGCGGCGACGATGCGCCGGATCGCCGCCGGGTCGTGCAGGAAATGCTGGCCGAAGCGCTTGCGGCGCGGCGGCCGGCTGCGGGCTGCCTCGCGCGCCACGAGCGCCTACCGCGCACTCAGCTCGATCGCCAGATCCACGGCGGCGGCGAGGCTGCCGGCGTCGGCCTTGCCCGTGCCGGCGAGCTCGAGCGCCGTACCGTGGTCCACCGAGGTGCGCACGAACGGCAGCCCCAGGGTCACATTCACCGCGCTCTCGAAGCCCGCGTGCTTGACCACGGGCAGCCCCTGATCGTGATACATGGCGAGCACCGCATCGAAGCCCGCCAGCACCTGCGGCACGAATACGCTATCGGCCGGCAGCGGCCCACGTGCGTGGAGCCCGGCGCGTTGCATGCTCTCGACCGCCGGCCCGATCACCTTCAGCTCCTCGTCGCCGAGATAGCCGCTCTCGCCGGCGTGCGGGTTGAGTCCACAGACGGCGATGCGCGGCGCGCTGATCCCCCACCAGTCGGTGAGCGCGCGCGCGAGGGTCGCGGCCGTGCGGGTGAGCGATTCGACCGTGATCGCGGCGCTGACCGCGGCGAGTGGCAGATGCGTGGTCGCGAGCGCCACGCGCAGCGTGCCGGTGGTGAGCATCATGACCGGGTGCGCCGCGTGAGCGCGCTGCGCGAAGTACTCGGTGTGGCCGAGGAACGCGACGCCGGCATCGTTGATGACGCCCTTGTGGACCGGGGCCGTGACCACGGCGTCGAACTCGCCGGCGAGCGCGCCGTCGATGGCGCGGTCGAGGAGCGCGAGCACGTAGGGCGAGTTGCGCTTATCGAGCTTTCCCGGCGTGCTCGGCGTCCTCAAGGCTTCCTGCTCCACCAGCAGCGTTCCCGGCTCGTGGCGCTGGCGCGCACGCGGCGCGTGCGCCGCGTAGGGCCGCAGCTCGACCGTCGCATGCGTGAGGCGGCCGCGCTCGGCGAGCAGGCCGGCATCGCCCAGGCACACCAGCTCGCAGTCGAGCGGGCGTCCGCTGAGCGCGAGGCAGAGCTCCGGACCGATCCCCGCCGGCTCTCCTGTCGTGACGGCGATGCGGGGAATCATGTCGCCGCCCGCCGCTTACCTACGACTTGAATTCCACGTACGCCTCATCGCGCAGGCGCCGCAGCCAGATCTCGGTCTCCTCATCCGCCTTGCTGGCGCGGATCGCTTCCATGGCCTTGCGCCGCTTGACCTCGTCGGTGGCGTCGAACTGGCGGTGGCCGAGCATCTGCACGATGTGCCAGCCGTACTGCGTCTTGAACGGCTCGCTGATCTCGCCGTCCTTGAGCGTCGCGAGCTGCTGCTCGAACTCGGGTACGAAGCTCCCGGGTCCGGTCCAGCCGAGATCCCCGCCCTGGGGGGCCGAGCCCGGATCCTCGGAGTTGGTCTGCGCCAGGCCCGAGAAGTCCTCGCCTTTCAGGATGCGCTCACGCAGCGCGTTGAGCTTCTGCTTCACGGTCGCATCGTCGGCGAGCTCGGTGGTCTTCATGAGGATGTGGCGGGCGTGGACCTGGTTCTCGATGGCCTTGGCCTCGGAGCCGCGCACCTCGTTGAGCTTCACGATGTGGAAACCGGTCGGCGTGCGCAGCGGCTGGCTCACCTCGCCGGGCTTCAGTTTTGCGACCACCTCGGTGAGGAAGGTCGGCAGCTCGGTCTCCTTGCGCCAGCCGAGCGAGCCGCCCTCGAGGGCGGTCTGGCTGTTGGAGTAGGCGACCGCGAGGCGCGCGAAGTCCTCGCCGCCGCTCGCCTTCTGGTAGACCTCGCGGGCGCGCCGGGCGGCGTCGTCGAGCTGCGCCTGGCTCGCTTCCTGCGGAACCGCGATCAGGATGTGGGAGACGTTGTACTCGTGGTTGCCGGAAGGCATCCTCGCCTGCTTGTCGAGGTACTGGTCGATCTCCTTCGGCGTGACCACGATCCGCTCGAGGACGTCGCGCTGGCGCAGCATCGACAGCGTGATCTCCTTGCGCAGATCCTCGCGGTAGGCGCCGTAGTCGAGCCCTTGGCTTGCGAGCGCCTGCGGCAGCTGTGACAGCGAGAGGTTGTTGCGCCGCGCCACATCGGAGAGGGCGGCGTTGAGGGTCTCGTCGGTGACCTTGACGCCGTCGTGCTGGGCGCGCTGCAGCTGGATCTCCTGCACCACCAGCCGCTCCAGCACCTGCTGGCGCAGCACGTTCTGCGGCGGCAGGTCGAGCTTCTGCTGCCGCAGCCGCTCGCTCACCGCCTCGACCTGCATGTCGAGGTCGCTGTTGAGCACCACGCCATCGTTGACGATGGCGGCGATGCGATCGAGCATCACGCCCCGGGTGTCGAGCTCGCGGGTCTGCGCCGCCGCGCGTCCGCACATGGCGAGCGCCGCCACGCAGGCAACAAGGGTGGGAGCCGGAGTACTGATCCGCCGCATCGCTTTTCTTTCCTTAAGGTTCAGGAAGGGCCCTCAGGGGGCCTTGATTTTCTGGACACTCGTGTCCGCGGGAGTGTAACCGCGGATCTCCTCACTGAGCGAGGTGTCCGTCGCCGATCCGACACCGGCCAGCCCCGCAAGTTCCAGCTGCAGCCAGATTCCGGTATCCCGGGCGCCGGTGAAGGTACTGACGTATCGCCGCGCGCCGAGCCGCAGCCGCCAGCAGCACGCACGGTACTCGAAGCCGGCGAATCCCTCCAGTTCTTCGTGGTTGCGCAGGTCGAAGACCTCGCGGGCGAACGCGCTCCAGGAGCGGTGGATGGGCCAGGCGGCCGAGGCGTCCAGCTGGTCGAAGCCCTGGCTGTCACAGCCGGTCGCGATGCCGGGCTCAATCGGCACCGCCGGGTTGCACGGCAGCTGGACTCCCCGGACGAACTCCGGCAGTTGCACGAAGCGCTCGTAACGGTAGCTCAGGTTGACGACCGCGTCGGGCGCCGGCTTGTACTGCAGGTTGAGCTGGGTGCGCTCGCTGCGCTGGTTGTCGGGATCCCACTGCACCCCGGCGTCCGCGTTCCAGTCGGCGAAGGCGGTGATGGCGAGCTGGGCGACGAAGTCCGAGTGCGGTGCGGTGAACGGCGTCTCGCCGGGCAGCGTCACGCGCGGGGTCGTGAAGTAATAGCTCTGGCCGATGGTCGCCGCGAGGAACTGCCGGCCGCTCTGCGTATCGAGCAGCCGGCTGGTGAGTCCCGTGGTCAGCTGGTTGGCATCGCTCACCCGGTCGGCGCCCACGTAGCGGTTGGTGCGAAACAGCTCCACCGCGTTGAGGTCCGGCAGCCCGGTGTCGAATACCGGCAGCGCGCTCTGGTCGCGGTAGGGGACGTAGAGATACTGCATGCGCGGCTCGAGTGTCAGGGTGCGTTGATCATGCGAGCCCGACTGGCGCTCGAACGCGAGGCCCGTGTCGACGCGCGCGAGCGGCAGGTTGCGTGACAGCGAGGTCGGCGCCCCCGGGAGCGTGTCGGTGAGCTGATACCAGGTCGCGCGCCAGGCGAGCGCCGGCCGGAAGAAATAGCCGGGGCCGGCGAGCGCCAGCGATAGCCCCGGCGTCAGATCCTCGCGCCAGCCGGCCGGCAGCGGCGGCAGCGCAAAGGTGACGCCGCCGGGCTGCTGCAGGCCGGCGCTACCCGGCGCGTGCTGGAAGTCGACGATCTCCGACTCGAAGCCGTAGTGCAGCACGCCGAACAGGGTGTAGTCGCTGTCGACCGCGAGCCGCGGCACGCGCGCGTAGGGGCGCTCGTCGACCAGCACGGTCGTGTCGATCGTCTGGTACTGCTGCGCCTCGGCGTCCACGCTCCAGTGCGCGTCGCGGTAGGAGAGGGTGGCGCTGCGGTTGAGGAACGAGGTGCTGGTGCCGGCGGGGGTCTGTGCGAAATCCTGGAAATAGAAGACGTCGCTCACCGCCTGCGCATCAACCGTGAGGCGGACGGCGGCCGGCAGCTGCACGACGTCGTCGAGCTGCACGCGGTTGCGGCTGCCACCGTACAGCGTGTCGTTCGGCAGATAGTCCCACTGCAGCTCGCCGCGCTGGTCGGAGGTGAGGAAACGCAGATCGCCTCCGAGGTCCGCCCCGCGCTTGGTGTACTCGACGGGCTGGAAGGTGAAGTCGGCGTTGGGCGCGATGTTCCAGTAGTAGGGGACCGCGAGCTGAAAGCCGTTGTTCGAAGTGCTGCCGATGCTCGGGAAGAGGAAGCCGCTCTTGCGCTCACTGCTCAGGGGGAACGACACCCAGGGCAGATATATGAGCGGCACGCCGAGAAAATCGACGCTGGCATTGCGCCCCGTGCCGATCTGATCACGGGTGTCGAGCGTGATGCTGCTCGCCTTGAGCGCCCAGGCCTCGTGCGCCGCGGGACAGGTCGTGAAGGTGACCTTCCTCAAGTGCAGCACGCCGTCGGGGGTGAGCGCCAGGCTGTCGGCCGCGCCGCGGGCGCCACGCTCGCGCAGGTCGAAGTGCGCGCCCTGGAACTCGGCGCCCGTAGCCGCCGAGTAACTGCCGCCGGCACCCGTCACGTGCACCAGCGGGTCGCGGTACTCGATGCTGCCGGTGCTCTTCACGAACTGGTTGGGCTTGTCGATCTGCATCTCACCGGCGCGCAGCTCGACGTCCCCCTGGCGCACCACGACATCGCCCTTGAGCGACCCCTTGCCCTCGACGCTGACGTCGGCGGTGTCGGCCTGGACTTCGATGTTGCCGCTGCCGCGCGCGGCGGCGGCCGGCTTCCCGCCCTGAGCGGCCGCGGCGGCGGTGGAGGGGGCGGGTGCGGCCGGCGGTGCGGTCTGTGACGGGCAGGGTGGTTCGTCGGCCCGGGCGGCGGAGATGATGCTGCCGAGCGCGACGACGGCGAGGACGAATGTGCCCGGACGCACCATTAAGGGCCGCATTATAATGGCGCGCCGCAGCTACGCGGACCTTCGTAGTCCCCCGCATGTCCCAGACCGACGCGCGACTTGCGCTGATCGAGGAGTGGTTGTCGCGCGAGCTGCGGCTGCCGGCGACGCGCATCGAGCCCGCTTCGAGCGATGCCAGCTTCCGGCGCTACTTTCGCGTGTTCACCCCGGCGGCGACCTACGTCGTGATGGACGCGCCTCCGCCGCAGGAGGACGTGCGCCCGTACCTCAAGGTGTCGCGGCTGCTCGAGTCGCTCGGCGCGCATGTACCGCACGTGCACGAGAGCGACGCGGCCCGCGGGCTGCTGCTACTCGAGGATCTCGGCACCACGCTGTATCTCGACCGGCTGAACGCCGGCGACGACCCCGAGCCCCTCTACCGCGATGCGCTCAGCGCGCTCGCCGCGATCCAGGTGCGCGGACAGGACGCGAGCCGGGAGCTCCCGCCCTACGATCACGCGGCGCTCGAGCGCGAGCTGGCGCTGATGCCCGAGTGGCTGCTCGGGCGGCATCTGGCGCTCGAGCTGCGCGGTGCGGAGGCGCAGCTGATCGCCGACAGCTTCGCGTTCCTGATTCGCGAGGGGCTCGCGCAGCCCGAGGTGTTCGTGCATCGCGACTATCACTCGCGCAACCTCATGGTGGTGAGCGGGCGCAACCCCGGGGTGATTGATTTCCAGGATGCGCTGCGCGGGCCGGTCGGCTATGACCTGGTGTCGCTGCTGAAGGACTGTTATATCGCCTGGCCACGGGCGCGCGTAGTCGGCTGGGTGAGCGCCTATCGCGCGCAGCTCGCGCACCAAGGCGGCGCGGCGGGAGCGAGCGAGGCGGAGTTCCTGCGCTGGTTCGATCTGATCGGCGTGCAGCGGCACATCAAGGTGCTCGGCATCTTCTGCCGGCTGTGGTACCGCGACGGCAAGGCGGGATATCTCGCGGATCTGCCGCGGGTGCTCGCCTACGTGCGCGAGACCTGCGGGCAGTACGCGGAGCTCAAGCCTCTCGGAGGCTTTCTCGAGGAGCGGGTCGCAGAGGCGCTGCCGCGCGCCAATGCGCGGGTGCTGCGCGCATGAAGGCCATGTTGCTCGCGGCGGGTCGGGGCGAGCGCATGCGCCCGATCACCGATTCGCTCCCCAAGCCACTGGTGCCGGTCGCCGGCAAGCCTCTCATCGCCTGGCATCTGGCCTCGCTCGCCCGTGCCGGCTTTCGCGAAGTGGTCGTCAACACCTCCTGGCTCGCGGCGCAGCTGCACGCGGCGCTCGGCGACGGCAGCGCCTGGGGCGTGTCGATCACCTGGAGCGATGAGGGCCCGGTGCCGCTCGAGACCGGGGGCGGAATTTTCCGGGCGGTGCCGCTGCTCGGACCCGGGCCCTTCCTGGTGGTGAATGCCGACATCTGGACCGACATCGATTTCGCGACACTGTCGCTCGAGGATGGCGCGCATGCGCACCTCGTGCTGGTACCCAACCCGCCGCATAACGTGCGCGGGGATTTCGGGCTCGACGGCGACCTCGTGGTGAGCCGCGACACCGGCCGCTTCACCTATTCGGGTGTCGGCATGTTCCGGCGCGAGTTCTTCGACGGCGCGAGCGGCGAGCGCTTCCCGCTCCTGCCGCTCCTCAACCGCGGGATCGCGGCGCGGCGCGTGCGGGGCGAGCTGCACCGTGGAGCCTGGAGCGACGTGGGAACCCCCGAGCGGCTCGCGGCGCTGGATGCGCGGCTGCGTGCGTTACAATGAACGCATGCCGCAGCTCAAAGGGATTCCGGTCGTAACGGCCGACGCCGCGGCTCCTCGCAGCGGAGAAAAATACGTTACGCCTCAGGGATTTACCGCCATCCGCGACGGCGTGAAGGCGCTCAAGCCCCAGCCCCCGGCTCCGTCCTCGAGGAAGCCCCCGTGGCTCAAGGCGCGCGCCCCGATGGGCAGCGGCTTTCAGCACGTCAGGGCCGCGGTGCGCGAGCACCGGCTCGCCACGGTCTGCGAGGAGGCCAGGTGCCCCAACATCGGCGAGTGCTGGAACGCCGGCACTGCGACCCTGATGCTGATGGGCGCGGTGTGCACGCGCGCCTGCCGCTTCTGCTCCGTGGACACCGGCAACCCGCATGGGTGGCTGGATGCCGACGAGCCCGGGAATGCCGCCCGCACCGTCGAGCTCATGAAGCTCCACTACGTGGTGCTCACCTCGGTCGACCGCGATGATCTTCCGGACGGCGGCGCCGCCCACTACGCCGCCTGCGTACGCGCGATCCGCGAGCGCAATCCCGACACGGCGGTCGAAGCTTTGACGCCCGATTTCCAGGGAGCGCTCGCGGATGTCGCCACCGTGGTCGACTCCGGGATCGCGGTGTTCGCGCAGAACATCGAGACCGTGCGGCGCCTCACGCACCCGGTGCGCGATCCGCGCGCCGGCTACGAGCAGACGCTCGAGGTGCTCGCGCACGCCAAGCGCCACCGCCCCTCGGTCCTCACCAAGAGCAGCCTGATGCTCGGCCTCGGCGAGACCGATGCCGAGATCGCCGCGACCCTCGCGGACCTGCGCGCCGCGCAGGTTGACATCGTGACGCTCGGGCAGTATCTGCGCCCGACGCTCAACCATCTGCCCGTCGAGCGCTTCGTGACGCCCGCCGAGTTCGATCGCTACCGCGAGCAGGCGCTGGCGCTCGGCTTCCTCGAGTGCGTATCGGGGCCGCTGGTGCGCTCGAGCTACCGCGCCGAGCAGGCGCTGAAGGGCAACAACGCCGGTCTCGACAACCGGAGCCAGGAGCCGTGAGCGCTGCGGGCGCGCTGCTCTCCGCGGCGGCTTGCGCGCCGGACGCGCTGGCCGCGTCCGCCATCCCGCCGCTGCAGACCCGCCGGCTCGGGCGGGTCGAGTACGAGCCGACCTGGCGCGCGATGCAGCGCTTCACCGAGGAGCGCGGCTCCGGGACGCCGGATGAGATCTGGTTCCTCGAGCACCCGCCGGTGTTCACGCTCGGCGCGAATGCGAGCCGCGCGCATCTGCTCGCGCCCGGCGACATCCCGGTGGTGCAGATCGACCGCGGCGGGCAGGTGACCTATCACGGTCCGGGGCAGCTGGTCGTGTACCCGCTGATCGATCTCAAGCGCCTCGGGCTCGGCATCCGCGACTTCGTCACCGCGCTCGAGCGCGCCGTGATCGGCCTCGCGGCCGGGTATGGCATCGCCGCCGAGGGTCGGCGCAGCGCCCCGGGTGTCTACGTCGCCGGCGAGAAGCTCGCGAGCGTCGGCGTGCGCGTGCGCCGCAACGGCAGCTACCACGGCCTCGCGCTCAACGTGGCGCTCGATCTCGAGCCCTTCGCACGCATCAACCCCTGCGGCTATCAGGGCCTGAAGATGACGCAGCTCGCCGCGCTCGGCGGACCGCGCTCGGTGTGGGAGTGCGCCGATGCGCTCGAGCCGCATTTGAGGCGGGCGCTCACGATCCGATGACCGCGGGCGCTCGCCGCCTGCTGCTCGCAGGACTCGTCCTGCTCGCCGGGCTCGCACTGCTCGCCGCCTGTGACAGCCGGCACCAGAGCTCGGCGACGCGGGTGACGCTCCTCAACGTGTCCTACGACCCGACACGCGAGCTCTACCAGGACTTCAACGGCGCGTTCGCCCGCTTCTGGCTCGCGAAGACCGGCCAGCGGGTGCGGATCGATCAGTCGCACGGCGGCTCGGGCAAGCAGGCGCGCTCGGTGATCGACGGGCTGGCGGCGGATGTGGTGACGCTGGCGCTCGCGGCCGACATCGACGCCATCGCCACCCAGGGCAAGCTCCTGCCCCTCAACTGGCAGAGCCGCCTGCCCGACAACAGCGCGCCTTACACCTCGACGATCGTGTTCCTGGTCCGCAGCGGCAACCCCAAGGCCATCCACGACTGGGGCGACCTGGTGCGGCCCGGTCTCTCGGTCATCACGCCGAATCCCAAGACCTCGGGCGGGGCGCGCTGGAATTATCTGGCCGCCTGGGCCTGGGCGCTGGCGCAGCCGGACGGGAGCGAGGCGAGCGCGCGCGAGTTCGTGCGGCGGCTGTACAGGAACGTCCCGGTGCTCGACACCGGCGCGCGCGGCTCGGCGACCACTTTCGTGCAGCGCGGACTCGGCGACGTGCTGATCGCGTGGGAGAACGAGGCGCAGCTCGCGGTGCGGCAGCTGGGCGCGGACCAGCTCGAGATCGTGGTGCCGTCGGTGAGCATTCTGGCCGAGCCACCGGTGGCGGTGGTGGACAAAGTGGCGCTGCGCCACGGCACGCGCGAGGTCGCCACGGCCTACCTCGACTATCTCTACAGCAAGGAAGGCCAGGAGATCATCGCGCGCCATTTCTACCGGCCGCGCGACCCGGAGGTGGCGGCACGCTACGCGGCGCGCTTCCCGCCCCTGCAGCTCGTCGCTATCGCGGCTTTCGGCGGCTGGCCCGCCGCGCAGCAGAAACACTTCAGCGACGGCGGCGTGTTCGATCAGATCTACGCGCCCTAGTGCCCCCGGTAGCCGGTACGCTCGACCAGGTTCTTTACCACCAGCGTAACCCCGGCGAGCAGCGTCAGGAGCGAGGCCACCGCGAAGGCGCCCACGAAGTTGTATTCGTTGTAGAGAATCTCGATGTGCAGCGGCATGGTGTTGGTGAGGCCGCGGATGTGGCCCGAGACCACCGATACGGCGCCGAACTCGCCCATGGCACGCGCGTTGCTCAAGATCACCCCGTAGAGCAGGCCCCAGCGGATCCGCGGCAGGGTCACGCGGAAGAACGTCATCCAGCCGCCGGCGCCGAGCGTGATGGCCGCCTCCTCCTCGTCGTTGCCGAGCTGCTGCATCAGCGGGATCAGCTCGCGCGCGACGTAGGGGAAGGTGACGAACATGGTCGCCAGTATGATTCCGGGGAGCGCAAAGATGATGCTGAGGTCGTGCTGCTCGAGCCACACGCCGAACCAGCCGTGCAGCCCGAACAGCAGGACGAACACCATGCCGGAGATCACCGGCGAGATCGCCAGCGGCAGGTCGATGAGCGTGATCAGCACGCTCTTGCCGCGGAACTCGAACTTGGCGATCGCCCAGGCCGCCGCCAGCCCGAACACCGTGTTGACCGGCACCACCACGGCCGCGGTGATGAGCGTCAGGCGGATCGCCGCCAGCGTGTCGGGATCGGCGAAGCTCACCAGATAGGTCTCGAATCCTCGCGCCAGCGCCACGGCGAACACCGTCGCGACCGGTGCGAGCAGCAGCGCGGCGAGGAAGGTCAATGACACCGCGATGAAGAGCCAGCGCATGATGGCGCTGATCCAGGTGTCGTGGCCCGGGCGCGCGGGCGCGTCCGCCCGAAACTGGTCGGCGGGCCGGCCGGCGGGGAGTGCGGCCGCCATCAGTGCGCCGCCTGCACCTGGCGCCGCCGGCCCCACGCCTGCAGCAGGTTGATGGTGAGGAGCACCGCGAACGAGATCAGCAGCATCACCACACCGAGCGCCGCCGCACCGCGGTAATCGAACTGCTCGAGATGGATGACGATGAGGAGCGGGGTGATCTCGGTCTTCATCGGCAGATTTCCCGCGATGAAGATCACCGAGCCGTACTCGCCCACGGCGCGCGCGAAGGCCAGCGTGAAGCCGGTGAGCAGCGCGGGCAGCACCGTCGGCAGGATGACGCGGCGGAAAGTGTAGAAGCGCGTGGCGCCGAGGGTCTCCGCCGCGTCCTCGAGGTCGCGCTGCACCTCGAGCAGCGCCGGCTGCAGGGTGCGCACCGCGAACGGCATGCTGATGAGCGTGAGGGCGAGGGTGACACCGAGCCAGGTGTACGCGACCTTGATCCCGAGCGGCTCGAGGTAGCGGCCGATCCA
Source organism: Steroidobacteraceae bacterium (assembly GCA_035518275.1). Taxonomy (GTDB): domain Bacteria; phylum Pseudomonadota; class Gammaproteobacteria; order Steroidobacterales; family Steroidobacteraceae; genus 13-2-20CM-66-19. Next base: position 21,433 of record DATIXU010000109.1, on the reverse strand, counting down.
GCCGTGCTGGGCGAACACCGTGGTGAGTGCGATGCCGGAGACCGCGGTGGGCAGGGCGAACGGCAGATCGATCAGCGCGTCGATGAGCTTGCGGCCGGGGAACTCGTAGCGCACCAGCGTCCAGGCGAGGACGAAGCCGAACACCACGTTGATGGTTGCGGCCAGCGCCGAGGCTCCGAAGGACAGGCGGTAGGAACCGAGGGCGCGTGGGCTCGACACCACCGCCACGAGCTCGCTCCAATGCATCGAGCCCGCCGCCAGCACCAGCGCCGCGAGCGGCAGCAGCACGATGGCGCTCAGGAAAAAGGTGGTGAAGCCGAAGGTCAGGCCGAAGCCGGGAAGCACACTGGGCTTGCGGAAGCTCATGGCCGGATGCTCCTTCAGGACGCCGCGCGATACACGATCAGCACTGGCCAGCGGCCGCCGTCGAGCAGCGCAGCGAAGCGCTCGGCGAAGCGCTCGAGATCGCTCACGCCGACGATCAGCATCTGGCCGGGCGCCTCTGCCAGGCGGCGCGCCAGAGCCTGCAGCCGCTCGCCGGCGCCATCGGGGAGAGTGCCGACGTAGGTCGCTTCGGCGGGCACATGGCGCAGCACGCTCTCGGACGCGGCCAGCGTTGCGGCGCGTGCGGCCTCGTCCAGCCAGTGGATCAGCACCCGTTGCGGGGCGGCCGACTGTTCCGGCAGCACCAGCACCTCGCGTGCCCCACGTTCGAGGAGCCAGGCGCCGCGCTGCGCCGCGCCGGCCGCGGAGGCAATCACAGTGGCGCCGACGAAGGCCGCAGCTCCAGCGGGTCCCGCCGGCTCGATGCCGAGTTGCGGCTCGCAGCGCACCGCGATGCGCGTCTTCATGCGCGCCGCGAGCTCGGTGAGCAGCGGCTGGTGCGCAAGCGCCTCGGCGTCCGCCGCGCTCGCGGCGCACGCGGCGAAGCTCGACAGCGGCGTCGGCAGCACGTGCACGCGCCGCACACCGATGGCGACGCTCTGCCCGGTATGCACCTCGAAGGCGCGCTGCTCGTGCTGCGTTCGGGTAACCTCGAGGCAGGTGGTGGCGGCGCCGTCTGCGGCGGCGAGCAGCGGGCTCCCGGCGGCGCCGTTCTCGAGGCGTACCCGCAACCGCTCGAGCGCGCCGCTGAACACCAGCTCATCGACCACTCCCCGCGCGACAAAGCCGGATCCGAGCTCGGCAGGCGAGGCGGCCACCGCGACCTCCTCGGGACGCACCACCGCGACCACCTCGTGCTCGTGCGCGTCCCGCGGCTGCTCGCCCGCGGCCACGGTGCCGGCACCGAGGTGGATGCCGCCGGCGCTGCTGCGCGCCAGAAAGAGATTCGCGGCGCCGAGGAAGGTGGCGACGAAGCGCGTCGCCGGGCGCGAGTACAGATCGTGAGGCGCACCGCTCTCGAGCAGCCGCCCGAGATTCATGATCCCGATGCGGTCCGCCATGGCGAACGCCTCCTCCTGATCGTGCGTCACCAGAACGGTCGTGATGCCGAGCTCGCGCTGCACCTCGCGGATGGTGCGGCGCAGCTCTTCGCGGATCTTGGCATCGAGAGCGCCGAAGGGCTCATCGAGCAACAGTACCTCCGGCTTGTGGGCCAGGGCGCGCGCCACGGCCACCCGCTGCTGCTGGCCGCCGGACAGCTGTGCCGGAAAGCGGTCGTCCAGACCCTCGAGGGAGACCAGGCGCAGCAGCTCCTTGCGGCGCTCGCGGCGGCGGCGGGCACGCATGTGCCGCACGCGCAGTGCGAACTCGATGTTGTCGGCCACGGTCATGTGACGGAACAGCGCGTAGTTCTGGAATACGAGCCCGACTCCGCGCTTGCGCGCGGCGACCTGGGTGACATCGCGGCCGTGGAGCGCGATGCGCCCGTGGTCCACCGCGGTCAGCCCGGCGATGGCGCGCAGCAGGGTGCTCTTGCCACTGCCGCTCGGTCCGAGCAGCACGAAGAATTCCCCATCGCCGATGTCGAGCGACACGTCGTTGACGACGGGGATGCCGCCGTAGCGCTTGGTGACCTGCTGCAGGGTGATGGACACAAGCGGGGATGCTACCTGAGGGGAGGCTTGGTCCGTCAGATGAGCCTGGCCGGGCGTGTTGTCCGGCCGTCGGCCTTCGTGGTATTTCAACAACGTGCCAAGGGTAGTGGTCGTCGGCGGCGGGTTTGCCGGGCTGTGGGCGGTGCGGGCGCTGGCGCGCGCGCCGGTCGACATCACGCTCATCGACCGTTGCAACCACCATCTCTTTCAGCCGCTGCTCTATCAGGTCGCCACCGCCGGCCTCGCCGCGCCTTCGATCGCCGCCCCGCTGCGGCAGATCCTCCGCCGCCAGCGCAATGTCACGGTACAGCTCGGTACGGTGACGGAGATCGACAAGGCCTCAGGCACGCTGACCGTGGATGGCGCACGCTGCGCTTATGACTACCTGATCCTTGCGACCGGGGTGTCGCACGCCTACTTCGGGCACGAGGACTGGGCGGACCACGCGCCGGGATTGAAGACGCTGGCCGATGCCCTGCACATGCGCGCGCGCTTCCTGACCGCATTCGAGCGCGCCGAGAGCAGCGGCTCCGCCGCGGACGCCCGCACCTGGCTGACTTTCGTGGTCGTCGTCGGCGGGCCGACGGGCGTCGAGCTCGCCGGGACGCTGGCGGAGATCGCCCGTCACACGCTGCCTCGCGAGTTCCGCCGCATCGACCCGCGTGCGGCGCAGGTGCTGCTGGTGGAGGCCGGCCCGCGCGTCCTGCCTGCCTTTCCCGCGGATCTCTCGCAGAGCGCTCACCGGCAGCTCGAGCGCCTCGGGGTCACGGTTCGAACCAACTCGGCCGTCACATCGATCAGTGCCGACTCTGTCCGGATCGGTGCGGACACCGTACCGACACGAACGGTCGTCTGGGCCGCCGGCGTCACTGGCTCGACCTTGGGACGGGCGCTCGGGGTGAGTGTCGACCATGCCGGGCGCGTGCTCGTGGAGAGCGACCTCAGCGTGCCGGGGCACCCGGGCATTTTCGTCGCGGGAGATCTCGCGGCGGTGAGCGGGCCACACGGCCCGGTTCCGGGCATCGCACCCGCGGCCAAGCAGATGGGAGTGCACGCCGCCCGCACGATAGGCGCGCGGCTCTCGGGCCGCGCGTCAACGCCCTTCAGGTACCGCGATCAGGGGCTGCTCGCAACCATCGGCCGGCACGCCGCGGTAGTGGATCTCGGCCGCGTGCGGCTCTCAGGGCTGCTCGCCTGGTGGTTCTGGCTGCTGGCCCACGTGTACTTCCTGATCGGCTTTCGCAACCGGCTGGTGGTGCTGATCGACTGGGCCGATGCCTACTGGACCTACGATCGCGGCGCGCGAATCATCATCGAAGCGTCACGGCCGCCGTAGAGGGCTACCAGGGGGTCCCGGCGAACTCGCGCTTGTAGTGCTGCAGCTGCTCGTACACCGCGCGCCAGTACGGACCGGGCTGGCCTTCACCCACCGGGCGCCCGTCGAGACGCGTGACCGCCTGCACCTCGCGCGTGGCGGCCGAGATCCAGATCTCGTTGGCATCACGCAGCTGCGCCGCGCTCACCGGCGCCGAGCGCCACGGGAGCCCGGCGCGGGTCGCCATCTCCTCGACCACGCTGCGCGTCGTGCCCGGCAGGATGCGGCGCGAGTTGGGCGGCGTCAGCACCTCGCGCCCCAGCACCACGTGCACGGCGGAGGCCGACGCCTCGGTCAGCTCGCCGTCGCGCAGCAGGATGGTCTCGGCGGCGCCGGCGTCGATCGATTCCTGGCGCAGCAGCACGTTGGCGAGCAGCGCCACCGACTTGATGTCGCAGCGTGCCCAGCGGGTGTCGGCCGCGGTGATGCAGGCGAGGCCGTTGGCGAGCTGCTCCGGCGTGATCGGCGGCAGCGGCGCGCAAAAGGCAAAAACCGTGCGCGGGATATCGGGCAGCGGCGCGTGGGTGCGTCCGTTCTGCGCGCCGCGCGTCACCTGCCAGTAGACGTAGATGTCGCCGCCGCCGTTGCGCTCGATGAGCTCGCCGAGAAGCGCGCGCCACTCGGGCCGCGTGTGCGGGTCTTCCATGCGCAGCGCCCCGAGGCTGCGCGTCAGGCGGTCCGCGTGGGCCGCGAAACGGAACGGCCGCCCGCCGTACACCGGCATCACCTCGTAGGCCCCGTCGGCGTAGAGAAAGCCGCGGTCGAGCGGGGAGATGCGCGCGTCTTTCAGAGGCAGGCAGCTGCCGTTCAGATGACACAGCGGGAGCGGTTCGGCCATGGACGATTTCCTACTTCCTGCGAAACCACAGCGCGATGGTGTCGATCAGGCGCGTCCACAGGCCCCCCTGCGGTACCGCCGCCAGCGACACCAGCGGCGCGCGCACCAGCACTTCGCCCGTGCCGTCGGTGACGGTCAGCTCGCCGAGACGCTCACCCGGGGCGAGCGGCGCGATCAGCGGCTCGTGATCGAGGCGCGCCGTGGTGGTGAGCGAGCTGCCCTGGCCGCGCGGCACCAGCGCATAGACATCCGCCGGAACGCCGACCGCGGCGAACTCAGTCGCCGCCTTGTAGACCCGCGGCTTGAGCACGGTCGTGCCCGCGGTCTTGACGCGGAACGACTCGTAGAAGGTGTAGCCGTAATTGAGCAGTGCGGCACTCGCCTCCTCGCGCGCCCGCTCGCTCGGTGCGCCCATCACCACCGATATCAGCCGCATGCCCGCGCGGTTGGCGGAGCTCACCAGGCAGAAGCCCGCGGCGTCCGTGTGCCCGGTCTTCAGTCCGTCGACCGACGGGTCCTTGCCGAGCAGCGTATTGCGGTTGCCCTGGCGGATGTTGTTCCACATGAACTCGCGCAGGCTGAACAGTCCATAGTACTGCGGAAACTGGCGGATGATCGCGCCGGCGAGCGTCGCCATGTCGCGCGGGGTGGTGTAGTGCTCCGGCGCCGGCAACCCGTCGCTGTTGACGAAATGACTGCCTTTCATCCCGAGCCGCCGCGCGTACTCGTTCATCATCTGCGCGAACGCATCCTCGGTGCCGCCGAGCTTCTCGGCGAGGGCGATGGTGGCATCGTTGCCCGACTGCACTATCATGCCCTTGATGAGGATGTCGACCGGGATCTGCGTGCCGACCTGCACGAAGGTGCGCGAGCCCTCCGCCTTCCAGGCGTGCTTGCTGATCGTCGCCTCGTCGGTGAGCTTGAGCCGGCCGTCGGCCAGCGCCTGGAAGACCACGTAGGCGGTCATCAGTTTGGTGAGGCTCGCCGGCTCCTCGCGCGCGTCGGCGTTGTGCTCGGCCAGCACCTTGCCCGTGAAGTGATCGACCAGCACCCAGGCGCGGGCGTTGACGCCCGGCGGCGCGGGCACCGGCACGGCGGCGCGCGCTGCCAGCGGCACGGCCGCGGCGAGCAGCAGCAGCGCGGAGCATAGAGCAGGACGCGTACCAGTCACGGCGGGAATTCCTTCGGCTGCGGAAAACCCTGAAGTCTAGCTCAGTCGGTCACCAGGCGGGCGTCGGGAATGCCGAGGGCGGCGAGCCGCGCGGCGAGCGCGTCGTACTCGGCGACGCTGCCGACCGGCCCGATCCGCACGCGAAAGAGCTGCGAGCCCTCGGGCGGCGGCATCACGAAGGCGCTCGCGAGGCCCGCGGCGTGCAGCCGCCCGAGCTCACGCCCGGCATTGGCGGGATCGGCAAATGCCCCGGTCTGCACGTACAGGAGCGGAGGTGCGGGCGGCGCCGGCGGGCTCTGGGTCGAAGCCGCGATGGTGACGGCCGGCGCCTCGCGCGCGCCGGGACTCAGCGCCCGCACCTCGACCATCGCGGTACCGTCGCGCAGCATGTCGAGCTTGGCCGCCGCCGTGTATGACAGATCGATGATGCGGTTGGCGACGAACGGGCCGCGATCGTTGATGCGTACCACGACGCTCCTGCCGTTGGCGAGGTTGGTGACGCGCGCGTAGCTCGGCAGCGGCAGCGTCTTGTGCGCGGCCGTCATGCCGTACATGTTGTAAGGCTCGCCGCTCGAGGTGTTGCCGCCATGAAAGGTCGGCCCATACCAGGAGGCGACCCCGCGCTCGTCGTAGCCGTCCGCGGAAGACAGCACGAAGTAACGCCGGCCGAGCGCATCGTAGAAGGGCGGGTTGCCGTGGAGGCTGCGCGGCTCGGCCCGCGGCACGGCGTCGGGGACCCGGGTGATGTCGGCGGGCGGCGGCGGCACCGGGACGGGTGCGGGGGCAGGCGGCGGGGGGCGATGGGTGGTGACGCAGGCGGCGAGCAGCAGCGCGAGGAGCGCGGCGGCGCCCGCGCGCGCAGACGGCAGCCGGTGCAGCGTCGCGCTCACGGCTGCATCGCGTGTACGCGCGCCGCAAGGGCGGTGGCGAGGTCGTGCACGGTCATGGCGTAGCGCGCGCTGTGGTTGTAGCGGGTGATGACGTAGAAATTATGGAACCCCACCCGGTACGCGGGACCATCGCGCTGCTCCGCCGAGATCAGCACCACGGGGGTGTCGGGCGGGACCTCCAGGTCGACCTGGATGCCGTGCGCGCCGAGGGAGGCGACGGTCTCGTTGAGATCGAGGTTGTGCGGCTCGATCTGGAAACTCGGATCGGGGTCGAGCGTGGTCTCGGCCAGCACCGGCCCTCCCGGCGTCCAGCCCCATTCGTGCAGATAGTTGGCGACGCTCGCCAGGATGTCGTCCCAGCTGTTCCACAGGTCGCGCTTCTTGTCGCTGTCGGCATCCACCGCGTAGCGCCGGTAGACCGAGGGCATGAACTGCGGCACACCCATGGCGCCCGCGTAGGAGCCGCAGGTGGTGAGCGGATCGAGCTTGCTCTCCGTCGTGAGCAGCAGGTACTGCTCGAGCTCGCCGCGGAAGAAGCTGGCACGCGGCGGATAGTCGAACGCCAGGGTGGCGAGCGCGTCCAGCACGCGGTAGCGGCAGGTGTTGCGCCCGTAGAAGGTCTCGACGCCGAGGATCGCCACCAGGTATTCGGGGGGCACGTGGTATTCGCCGGAGATGCGCTCGAGCTCATTGGCGTGATCGAGCCACAGCTGCACGCCCTTCTGGATGCGCTCCTCCGTCATGAAGCGCTCGCGGTACTCCCACCAGGGCGCGACCTTCTCGAGCGGCCGGGTCATGATGTCGAGCACCTTCGGCTGCGGCTGCGCCTGCTCGAGCAGCGCGACCACCGACTTGCGCTTCCAGCCGTCGTGGCCGACCACCTCGTCGATCCACTGAGCGATCTCCGGCCGGTGCACGTCGAAGGGCGCCGCGATCAAGATGGCGGGCGCCTCAGTCGCTGCGGTGCCCGGGGAGGCCGCGGGCGCGGTGCCCGTGACGCCCGGGACCGTCGCGGGCGCAGCGGGGCCGGAGGCCGCTGGAGTGGGTGCCTGCGGAGCCGCCTCAGTGGGCGCGGCGGCCGCGGGCGGAGCAGCGATCGCCTGGGTCGGTGCGGTCCCCGGAGAGGGGGTCGGCTCGGGCGGTGCGGTGCCCGCAGCGGTCGCGCCCTGCGCAATGAGGGGGGCGCAGCTGAGTGCCGCAAGCAGAGCGTGACGCCAGTCAATCAAGTTGGATCCGTGCTCGCTTCAGGAGCCCACGAGCTTCCGCCGTGAATACAGCGCCATGAGAATACCGAAGCCGGCGAGCAGCGTCACGACCTGGCTGCCGCCGTAGCTGACGAGTGGCAGCGGCACGCCGACCACGGGCAGGAGCCCGGTCACCATACCGGCGTTGATCAGCACGTAGACGAAGAAGGTGAGCGCGATCGAGCCGGCGAGCAGGCGCGCGAACGTGTCCTGGGTCTGCGTCGCGAGATAGATCGCGCGCGCCACGACGAAGAGATAAAGGAGCAGCAGCAGCAGCAGCCCGAGCAGGCCGAACTCCTCGCCGACCACCGCGAAGATGAAGTCGGTGGAGCGCTCTGGCAGGAACTCGAGCTGCGCCTGGCTGCCGTTCATCCAGCCCTTGCCGAACACGCCGCCCGAGCCGATCGCGATCTGCGACTGGATGATGTGATAGCCGGCGCCGAGGGGGTCGGTCTGCGGGTTGAGGAAGGTGAGCACGCGGCGGCGCTGGTAGTCGTGCATGAAGCTCCAGCCGAACCAGGCGCACACCACGGCGACGCCCAACAGCGCCACCATCACCCGCACGCGCAGGCCTGCGAGCACGATGACGAGGGCGCCCGCCACCGCGATCAGCGCCGCGGTGCCGAGGTCCGGCTCGACCGCGACCAATCCGACCGGCAGCAGGATCAGCGCGCCGAGCGCCACCAGGGACAGGAAGCTCGGCGGCAGCGGGCGCTCGTGCAGGTACCAGGCGCAAGTCATCGGCACCGCGAGCTTCATGAGCTCGGAGGGCTGGAAGCGGAACAGGCCGAGATTCAGCCAGCGCGTCGCCCCGAGACCGGTATGGCCGGCGGCCGCCACCACTACCAGCAGGAACACGCCGGCCAGGTACAGCCACGGCGTCATGCGGCGCAGGAAGTTGGGATTGACGCGCGCCAGCAGCAGCATCGCCACCGTCCCGAGAATGAGCCGCATGACGGTGCGCACCACCGTGCCGGTGCTCTGGCCCGAGGCGCTGTAGAGGACGATGAGCCCGAAGGCCGCGATCAGCGCGAGTCCCACCACCAGCGGACCGTCGATCTTGAGCGCGAACAGCACACGCGCGGCGCCGGTGAGCGTGCGCCGGGTGCGCGAGCCGTAGGGTACTTCCTCGTAGATCATGTGTGGCCGGCTCCCGCCGCTCGGGCGCCAGCAGCGGCGGTAGTCGTGACGGTCGTCGCGGGCGCAACCGGAGGTACGGAGCTCGGCGGCGCCTCGGGTGCGGCGCGTGGCGGCGCGGGCTTCAGCTTGCCTTCCGCATCCAGGAGATACGCGTCCATCATCTTGCGTGCAACCGGGGCGGCGTTGCTCGCGCCGAAGCCGGCGTTCTCGACGAGCACCGCGACCGCGATGCGTGGCGCCTCGGCCGGCGCGAAGGCGATGAACCAGGCGTGATCGCGCAGCCGTTCCGCCACGGTGCTCGCGTTGTACCTGGCGCCCTGCGCCACCGTGTACACCTGGGCGGTGCCGGTCTTGCCCGCGGCCTCATAGGCCGCGCCCTTGAAGGCGACCCAGGCGGTGCCGCAATAGCGGGCGCAGTGCGTGGTGCCGACCATCGCATCGACCACCACCTTCCAGTCCGCATCGGACACGCCCTTGATCGGGGGAGCCTCGATGGGCGCGAGCCAGCTCGTGTGACCGGCGGTATCGCGTATTCCCTTGACCACGCGCGGGCGAAAGCCGCGGCCGCGCTCCGCGAGGATTCCCGTAATGTGCGCGAGCTGCAGCGGCGTCACCAGCAGGTAGCCCTGTCCGATTCCCATGTTGACGGTTTCACCCGGGAACCAGGTTTGATCCTCCGGCCGCTTGAATGCCTTGCGCTTCCAGTCCGGGGTCGGCAGGAGGCCGGCCTTCTCGCCGCCGATGTCGATGCCGGTGGGCTGTCCGTAGCCGAACGGCTCGAGGAAGGCCGCCATGCGATCGATGCCGAGCGTCGAAGCGAGCCGGTAGAAGAAAACGTCGGAGGAGCGCGAGATCGCCTCCGGCAGGTCGAGCCAGCCACGCGGCTCGTCCTTGTCCGCGCGCCATACGTGGCGGCTGCCCGGCAGGAAGAACTCGGCGTTGCAGAACACCTTGGTGTCCGCCGCGAGCGTGTGGTCGGTGAGCGCGGCGAGTCCGAGCACCGGCTTGATGGTCGAGCCGGATGGATAAGTGCCGCGCAGCGCGCGATTGAACAGCGGCCGGTCGATGTCGTTGGACAGCGCGCCGTATTCGGCCGGAGTGATGCCGCGCGCGAACAGGTTGGGATCGAAGCCGGGCAGACTGACGAGCGCCAGCACGTCGCCGTTGGCGGGATCGAGCGCCACGACCGCACCGCGGTGGCCGGCGAGCGCCGCCTCGGCCACGCGCTGCAGCTTGAGATCGATCGACAGCAGCAGGTCCTCGCCCGCGGCCGGAGCCTTGGTGCGCAGGTTGGGCACGAACGCCCCCTGGCGCTCGACCGAGCGGCCCTGCGCGTTCACCAGCACCTCGCGGAAGCCGTTCTGGCCGTGCAGCGCCTCCTCGTAGGTGCTCTCCACGCCGAGCTTGCCGATGAGGGCGGTGCCCGCGTAACTGGCGCGATCGATGTGCTTCAGGTCTTCCTCGCTGATCGCACCCACGTAGCCGAGGGCGTGCACGGCCAGATCGCCGTTCGGGTACCAGCGCGTCTGGCGGGTCTTGATGTCAACGCCGGGGAATTCGAAGCGCCGCACCGCGAAGCGCGCCACCTCTTCGTCCGACATGCGCAGGCGGATTGGCACGCTGTCGAAGCTGCGGCTCACGGCGATCGTGCGCCGCAACTCATCGATCTCCTCGGGCCGCAGCAGGCGCAGCGTCGCCAGCCGCTTGAGCGTCTCCCTGATATCGGGCACTTCCTCGGGCACGAGCTCGAGCTGGTAGGCGGGCTGATTGGCGGCCACCACCTCGCCGTTGCGATCGAGGATCAGGCCGCGGGCAGCCGGGATCGGCTCGGTGCGTACCCGGTTGCCCTGCGACAGATCCGAGTAATACTCGTGGCGCACCACCTGCAGCAGCACCAGGCGCGCGATCAGCCCGAGGGTGGCGAGCGCCATCAGCGCGCCGATGACCAGTGCGCGCCGGTCGAACATGCGCTGCTCGCGCCAGTGATCCTTGATGCGGACCGCGGGGCTCACGCCAGCCGCCCCTCGCTGTAGGAGAGAATCGCCGCGGCCGGCGGCCACACGATCGCGCCGGTGAGGCAGTGCAGCCAGCGCAGCGGGCTCGTGACCGGGTGCCCGGTCCAGCCGTCGATCGCGAACACCACGAACTCGTAGAAAACCAGCGCGGCGAACACCAGCAGCGACTGCTGGAACGCGGGCTTGGAGCGGATGCGCTGGTGCTCGCGCACGGCGATGTAGGCGACGATCGAGAGCGCGAGCGCATGCTCGCCGAGCACCGGTCCCTGGAACACATCGAGCAGCAGCCCGCACAGGAACCCGAGGCCGATGCCGCCGGCGCGCGGCGTGTTGATCGACCAGTAGAGCACCGTGAGCACCAGAAACGCGGGCCGCAGCACGTCGAGCCAGGTCGGCAGCGGCAGCACCGTGAGAATGAGCGCGACCAGCGCAGTGAGCGCCATGCGCAAGCGCATCTGGCCGACGGTCATGGCTGCGGCCTCGGTGGCTCCGCGTCCCGCTCCGCGGGCGGCGGCTGCGGCGCCGGGGCGGAATTGTCGTCCGGCGGTGCGGCCTCCGAAGAGGGCGCCGGCGCCGGGGTCGGCACGCGCTTCTTCGGCGGGGTGCGCACCGGGGCCTCTTCCGCGGCCGGGGCGGCTGCTGCCGGCGCGCGTGCGGCGGGAGCCGCGAGCGGCTGCATGGCGACGTTGCCACTCTTCACGTCGGCCGCGCTGCTCGCGCTCGTGGTGGGGGACGCCGGCTGACCCTGGCGGAACCACACCAGCATCACCTCGGAATCACTGTTGATATGCGAAAGGGCCAGCGCGCGCACCTGAGCGAGCGGCTGCACGGCATCGTGGTGCACCTCGGTGACGCGCGCCACGGGATAACCTTCGGGGAATACTCCGCCGAGGCCCGAGGTCACGAGCAGGTCGCCGCTCCTGATGTCGGCATTGGCCGGCAGATAGGGCAGCGCCAGCGAGCTGCCGTCGCCGCCGCCGACCGCGATGGTGCGCAGCCCGGTGCGATCGACCCGCACCGGCACCGCGTGCTCGGGATCGGTGATCAGGATCACCTCGGCGCTCCACGGACCGACGTGGGTCGTCTGGCCGATCAGCCCGCGGTCATCGAGCACCGCCTGGCCCTTGAACACGCCGTTGCTGACACCGCGATTGATCAGCAGGCGCTGCCGCAGGCCGCTCAGCTGGATGTTGATGATCTCCGCCGGCAGCCAGCGCTCGGCCACCGGGGGCAGCGCAGCGCGCAGCCCGCGCAGCTCGCCGTTCTCGCGGGCGAGCGCCTGGTAGCGCATCGACATGAGCTCGAGATCGCGCTGCCGCTGACGCAGCCGCTCGTTCTCGGCGCGCAGCGACTCGCGGGTCTGAAAGCTCTCCCTGATCCAGCGCCAGGCGCCCGGGGGCGAGTTCACCACCAGCTGCACGGGATAGGCGGCGGCCTGCAGCACGAAGCGCACGTGCTCGAGGTAACGCGCACGCTGATCGAGATACATGATGACGACCGCGAGCACGGCGTAGAGCGTGAAACGGAAGCCGGGAGAGCCGCCCCGCCCCTGCAGCGGTCTGCCGGCTGCTGTCCCGAACGCCGTCACTTGAGGACCTGCGCGCTCCTTGCGCTACTCGAGACCGAAGTGTCCCGGACCGAGCTCATCCATCAGCTCGAGGATGCGGCCGCCGCCGCGCGCCACGCAGGTGAGCGGATCGTCGGCCACGACGACCGGAAGCCCGGTCTCCTCGGTGAGGAGCTTGTCGATGTCACGCAGCAGCGCCCCGCCGCCGGTGAGCACGATGCCGCGCTCGGCGACGTCGGCGCCGAGCTCGGGGGGCGTCTGCTCGAGCGCCTGCTTGACCGCGCTCACGATGGCCTGCAGCGGCTCCTGCAGCGCCTCGAGGATCTCGTTGCTGTTGAGCGTGAAGCTGCGCGGCACGCCCTCGGAGAGGTTGCGGCCCTTGACCGAGAGCTCGCGCACCTGCTGTCCCGGGTAGGCGGAGCCGATCTCGATCTTGATGCGCTCGGCGGTCGCCTCGCCGATCAGGATGCCGTAGTTGCGGCGCACGTAGTTCATGATCGCCTCGTCGAAGCGATCGCCGCCGATGCGCGCGGAGTTGGCGTACACCACACCGTTGAGAGACAGCACCGCGACCTCGGAGGTTCCGCCGCCGATGTCGAGCACCATCGAGCCGCGCGCCTCGTGCACCGGCAGCCCCGCGCCCACCGCCGCCGCCATCGGCTCGCTCACGATCGCCACGTTGCGCGCGCCGGCGCCTTCGGCCGATTCGCGGATCGCGCGCCGCTCGACCTGGGTCGAGCCGAACGGCACGCACACCAGCACGCGCGGCGAGGGCTTGATCATGCGCTGGCCGTGCACCTTGTTGATGAAGTACTGCAGCATCTTCTCGGTGTAGGTGAAGTCGGCGATCACGCCGTCCTTCATCGGGCGCACGGCGGTGATGTGCCCGGGCGTGCGGCCGAGCATGGCCTTCGCTTCCGTGCCCACGGCGACGATCACCTTGCTGCCGCGCCCAGGCTCGTCCTGGACCGCGACCACCGACGGCTCATTGAGCACGATGCCCTTGTCACGGACGTAGATGAGAGTGTTGGCCGTGCCCAGGTCGATCGACAGATCGCTGGAAAAATAACCACGCAGGCGTTTGAGCATGAAGCGACCGGAAAGTGGGGGAAGACCCCGAAAGTGGCCGGTAATCTAGCAACCGACAGGACATTCAGCAAGGCAACATGTATGATTTTCCGCTCATTTTTCGCATCCCGCCGCCGCACACGAGCCGCACTCCCATGGCACTCACTCGCGAGCAGATCGAGAGCATTGCCGCCCTGGCGCGCCTGGAGCTGACCGCCGCCGAGCTGCCCGTCTACCAGACGAGCCTCTCGAGCATTCTCGAGTTCGTCGGCGCCCTGGAGCGCGCCGATACCGCGAGCGTCACGCCCATGGCGCACCCGCTGCCGGGCCTCTCGCAGCGGCTGCGGCCGGATGAGGTCACCGAGCAGGACCACCACGCCGAGTACCAGCAGAACGCCCCGCAGACCGCGGCGGGCCTCTACCTGGTGCCCAAGGTGATCGAGTGAGCGCGGGATGAGTGAACTGCATCACATTGGGCTGACGGCGCTCGCCGCCGGCCTGCGGGCGCGGCGCTTCTCGAGCGTCGAGCTCGCCGAGGCGTTTCTGAAGCGCATCGAGGCCAGCCAGGGCACCCTCAACGCCTTCATCTCCGTGACCCGAGATCAGGCGCTCAGCGATGCCGCCGCCGCCGACCGGGCGCTCGCCGCCGGCACGGGTGGGGCGCTCACCGGCGTGCCGATCGCACACAAGGACCTGTTCTGCACCCGGGGTGTGCGCACCACCTGCGGCTCGCGCATGCTCGATAACTTCGTCTCGCCCTACGACGCTACCGTGGTCGCGAAGCTCAAACGCGCCGGCGCCGTGATGCTCGGCAAGACCAACATGGATGAGTTCGCGATGGGCTCCTCCAACGAGACGAGCTACTACGGGCCGGTGCGCAACCCCTGGGATCAGCGCCTGGTGCCGGGCGGCTCCTCGGGCGGCTCGGCCGCCGCGGTGGCTGCGCGGCTGGTGCCGGGTGCGACCGCCACCGACACCGGCGGCTCGATCCGCCAGCCCGCTGCGCTCTGCGGCATCACGGGCCTGAAGCCCACCTACGGGCGCGTGTCGCGCTACGGGATGGTGGCGTTCGCCTCGAGCCTCGACCAGGGCGGAGTGCTCACTGCCAGCGCCGCCGACGCGGCGCTCATGCTGCGCGAGATGGCGGGCTTCGATCCCAACGATTCCACCAGCGTCGAGCGCGAGGTGCCGGACTACGTCGCCGAGCTCGGCGCGCCGCTCGCGGGCCTCCGCATCGGGCTCCTCAAGGAGTTCTTCGACAAGGGCCTCGATCCCGCGAACGAGCAGCGCATCCGCGAGGCGCTCAAGGTCTTCGAGAGCCTCGGCGCGCAGCTCACCGAGGTGAGCCTGCCCAACCTGCCGCTGTCGGTGCCGGTCTACTACGTGGTGGCGCCGGCCGAGTGCTCCTCGAACCTCGCACGCTTCGACGGCGTGCGTTACGGGCACCGCTGCGAAAATCCGCGCGATCTCCACGACCTCTACCGGCGCTCACGCGGCGAGGGCTTCGGCGCCGAGGTGAAGCGCCGCATCATGACCGGCACCTATGTGCTGTCCGCCGGCTACTACGACGCGTATTACCTCAAGGCGCAGCGGGTGCGCCAGCTGATCAGCGCCGACTTCACGCGCGCCTTCGCGAGCGTCGACGTGGTGATGGGCCCGACCACGCCGACACCCGCGTTCGCGATCGGCGCCAAGACCTCGGACCCGATCACCATGTACCTGAACGACATCTACACCATCGGCGCGAATCTTGCCGGGCTCCCCGGGTTGTCGGTGCCGTGCGGCTTCGCGGGCGAGCTGCCGGTGGGGCTGCAGATCGTCGGCCCGCACTTCTCCGAGGCACGCCTGCTCAGCGCCGCGCATGCCTTTCAGGGCGTGACCGACTGGCACACGCGCGTGCCCAGGGGCTTTGCATGAGCGGCTGGGAGAGCGTCATCGGGCTCGAGATCCACGCGCAGCTCGCGACGCGCTCGAAGATCTTTTCCGGCTCCGCGACCGCCTACGGCGCCCCGCCCAACACCCAGGCGAATCTCGTCGACCTCGGCTACCCCGGCGTGCTGCCGGTGCTGAACGGGGAGGCGGTACGCATGGCGGTGAAGCTCGGGCTCGCGATCAACGCGCGCATCGCGCCGACCTCGGTGTTCGCGCGCAAGAACTACTTCTACCCGGATCTGCCGAAGGGCTACCAGATCAGCCAGTACGAGCTGCCGATCGTCGCCCGGGGCGCGCTCGATATCGTGCTGGACGACGGCACCGTGAAGCGCGTCGGCATCACGCGCGCGCACCTCGAGGAGGATGCCGGCAAGTCGCTGCACGAGGGGCTGCCGGGAGTGACCGGCGTCGATCTGAACCGCGCCGGCACGCCGCTGGTCGAGATCGTCTCCGAGCCCGACCTGCGTTCGGCGAAGGAAGCAGTCGCCTACATGAAGAAGGTGCACACGCTGGTGCGCTATCTCGAGATCTGCGACGGCAACATGCAGGAAGGCTCGTTCCGCTGCGACGCCAACGTCTCGGTGCGCAAGGCGGGAGCTGCGAAGCTCGGCACGCGCGCCGAGATCAAGAATCTCAATTCCTTCCGCTTCGTCGAGCGCGCGATCAACCACGAGATCGAGCGGCAGATCGAGCTGCTCGAGGCGGGCGGCTCAGTGGTGCAGGAGACGCGCCTCTACGACCCGGACAAGGGCGAGACGCGCTCCATGCGCTCGAAGGAGGAAGCGAACGACTACCGCTACTTCCCCGATCCGGACCTGCTGCCGGTGGTGGTCGATGCCGCCTTCATCGAGTCGGTGCGCGCGACGCTGCCGGAGCTCCCCGATCATAAGGCCGCGCGCTTCGTGTCGCAGCACGGGCTGTCGGCTTACGACGCCGGGGTCCTCACCGCGAGCCGCGAGCTCGCCGACTACTACGAGGAGGTGGTGCGTGGCGCGCCGGCGGATGCGAAGCTCGCCGCGAACTGGGTCATGGGCGAGCTCGCCGCCGCATTGAATAAGGAGAGCCTCGAGATCGGCGCGAGCCGCGTGACGGCTGGGCGGCTGGCGGGGCTCTTGCAGCGCATCTCCGACCAGACGATCTCCGGCAAGCTCGCCAAGGAGGTCTTCGAGGCCATGTGGTCGGGGGGCGCGGATGCCGATGCGGTCATCGCCGAGCGCGGCTTGAGACAGATCACCGACAGTGCCGCGATCGAGCGCGTGATCGATGAGGTGATGCGCAAGAACCCCGGTCAGCTCGCCGAATACCGCGCGGGCAAGGACAAACTGTTCGGCTTCTTCGTCGGCCAGGTGATGAAGGCGACCGCAGGCAAGGCCAACCCGGCGCAGCTCAACGAGCTCTTGCGCCGCAAGCTCAACGGCTGAGCTCAGCCGCCGTCGGCTCGAGTGCATCGGCCGGCGCGTTGGTGGAAAAGCCGCCGTGGCGCCTGGGTATCTGCACGGTGCCCTGCAGAGAGAGCGCAAAGCCTTCCGGCACAATCTCGATGCTCTTGGTCCAGTTGCGCGGCAACGGGACCTTGGTCTTCCAGCAATAGTGGATCACCGCCGCGGCGATTGCCGGCAGCGAGTAGCGGCGCTGCTCCGGTGACAGCGCATCCGGATGGAGCATCTCGAGCACGAGAGCCGGGTTCTCGCCGGCCTCAATGCGGGCGTCCCTGATGGACGAGTGAGCAAGGTGCCCACCGCGCTGGTGATCGAGCTCGAGCACGGCGTCGACTGCCGTCTCGAGCGGCAGCACGAGCCGGCGGGTTTCGAAAATCAACAGCTTAGGCACGCGGGCGACCTTGCCATGCCTGCCCGGGCCGACGACGTGACACGGCTCACGGGTTGAGTTGATCTCACGCCTGCTCCATTGTGCCCGGATGGACGACCGGGTGCGGCGTTTCATCTTTGAAAGACAGCCCGTCCGCGGGCACTGGGTGCGGCTCGAGAGCGCCTGGCGCGATCTGCGCGCCCACGGTCACTATCCCAGGCCGGTGGAGCGGCTGCTGGGCGAGGCGGTGGCCGCGGTAGTGCTGCTCGCCGCGAGCCTCAAGTTCCACGGGACCCTCACGTTCCAGCTGCAGGGCAATGGTGCGGTGCGCCTGCTGGTTGCCCAGTGCACTCATGACTTCCGCCTGCGTGCGCTGGCGCGCTTCGACGAGCAGGCGATCGCCGCCCTGCCGGCCGACGCACCCCGTGGCCCGCTGTTTCGCACCCTGGTCGGCGCGGGTGGGCGTCTGACCGTCACGATCGAGGCCGACGAGAAGGGCGCGCGCTACCAGGGCGTCGTGCCGCTCGAGGGCGGCTCGCTCGCCGAGTCCCTCGAGGCCTATTTCGCGACCTCCGAGCAGCTGCCGACGCGCGTGGTGCTGGCGGCGGATTCGGCCCGGGGCGCGGGCCTCCTCGTGCAGAAACTCCCCGGGACCGGCGGACTCGGACTCGGCGAAGAGGAGTCGAACGCGGCCTGGCAGGGCGCACAACGCGGGATCCGCCGACTCGGTGAGGCGGAGCTGCTCGAGCACCCGATGGAGGAGCTCCTGGCGCGCGCCTTCTCCGAGCACGACCTGCGGATCTTCCGGGGAGCACCGGTGCACTTCGAATGCCGATGCGGGGAGGGGCGAGTAGCCGGTCTCCTGAGGGCCCTCGGAGAGGAAGAGGTGAGGGATGTCCTGCGCGAACAGGGGTCGGTGACGGTCACGTGCGAGTTCTGCCGGCGCCCTTATCGGTTCGGTGCCGCCGACGTCGATGCGCTGTTCTCGACTGCTGCCAGCACGAGGTCAGGACCGAGAGAGATTCACTAAGGCCGCGTCTGTGCCCTAATTGTCTCATAAGAGAGTCAATATCGGGCCGCGGCGCGTGGGCAGACCCGATGAGGGTCCGTTCCAGCGAGAGTTAGGTGGTTGCCTAACCTATTGCGCTCGAGGACCTGCAATGCCTCCTGCCTTGGCTGCGGCGGGCTTTCCATCTCATGCGCCGATATATAAAGACATGTACAATTACTGAATGAACGTGACAGCTCCTTCTCAGCTGGTCCTCTGGCTCAAGGCGGCCGGTGAGCCGACCCGGCTGCGACTGCTGGCCCTGTGCGCGGAAGGGGCGTTCACCGTTTCCGATCTTGCCCAGGCGGTCAGGCAGAGCGAGCCCCGCGTGTCGCGGCACCTGAAGATCCTGTCTGGGGCGGGGTTGCTGGTGCGGACGCGCGAGGGCCAATGGGTGCGCCATGTCCTGGCGGACGATGCGGGTGTGGTCGCCTTCGTGCGCGGGCTGATGCTGCAGGTCGACCGGCGCGACCCGATTCTCCTGCGCGATCGCGCCGACGTGCGTGCTCTCGCCGCACCCGAGGGCGTGCCGGCAGAGTCCTCGCGCCTCGACCGCGCGCAGCGTGCGTTCCTCGAGGCTGCCGGCGCGGGTGCGCCCGGCGGCAGCATCCTCGCCGTCGGCGCCACGTCCCTCGATCTCCTCGGAAGCATCGCAGCCGGGGCGCGCGCCTCGACCATCCTGGCTCCGTCGCGCCGCGCGGCTCAGGCGGCGCGCGCGTTCGCCGAGCGGCGCGGCTTGGCCTGCCGCGTGCTCACGGCACAGCGCCCCGGGGAGCTCACCGCGGAGGATCTCGCGCGGAGCGGGGGACCTTTCGATGCGGTGCTGGTCAGTCATCAGGCCGGCGGCGAGCCCTCGCTCGCGCGGCTGCTCGCGCAGCTGCGCGCGGTGGTGGCTCCAGGCGGCCGGCTGTGGATCTTCCAGCGCTACGAATCGCTCGAGAACGCGCGCGCGCGCGTCGTCGAGCATCCGCTCGCGCGGCTGCGGCGGCTGCTGGACGAGGCGGGGCTCGCGTGCGAGCGCCTGAGTCCCATCGAGGCCGACGGCGAGCACATCCTCGCGGCAGCCGCGCGTCCGGCGAGCGGGCCCGCGCAGCGTGCCCGGAGCGTCTGATGATCAGTCCCGAAGCGCCCGCCCCGGCGTGCCCCATCCGGGTGTCCTTCGAGTTCTTTCCTCCCGGCGATGAGGCAATGGCGGCGACGCTGTGGAAATCCATCGAGCGCCTGGCGCCGCTCGCCCCGTCCTTCGTCTCCGTCACCTACGGTGCGGACGGCTCGACGCGCGACCGCACCCATGATGTCGTGACACGGATCCAGCACGAGACGCCGCTCACCGGCGCGCCGCACCTCACCTGCATCGGCGCGGCGCGCGCTGAGATTCTCGGGATCGCGCGCGGCTACTGGGACGAGGGCATCCGCCATCTGGTCGCGCTGCGTGGCGATCCGCCGAGCCGCGAGGCGCTCTGCCAGCCGCACCCCGGCGGTTTTGCCTGCGCCGCCGATCTGGTCGCGGGGCTGAAGCGTGTCGCGCCGTTCGACATCTCGGTGGCGGCTTATCCGGAGGTGCACCCCGAGGCCCGCTCCGCGGCAGCTGATCTCGATAACCTGAAGCGCAAGATCGATGCGGGCGCGAACCGCGCCATCACCCAGTTCTTCTTCGACAGCGAAATTTTCCTGCGCTTCCGTGACCGCTGCGCCGCGGCCGGCATCGCCGCTCCCATAGTACCGGGAATTCTTCCCATCACGCGCTTTCCGCAGGTGCTGCGCTTTGCCGCGCGCTGCGGCACCAGCGTCCCGTCCTGGCTGCACGAGCGTTTCGCCGGCCTCGACACTGACGAGGAGACGCGGCGGCTGCTCGCCGCCAGCGTCGCGATCGAGCAGGTCGAGTCGCTCAAGCGCCACGGCGTGCACGAATTCCACTTCTATACGCTCAATCGTGCCGAGCTGACGTACGCGATCTGCCATGCGTTGGGTTTGCGGGCGGCGGCGCGCACGTTGCCGCCGGCTGCACGCACCGGGTTGCCGGCATGAGCGGCTGCGCCTCCGGCGCTCACGCGCACCTTGCGGCGGATCCGGATGGCGCCGCGCCGGCGCGCGCCGACCGTGAGGCCGAGCCGGACGCCTCGGCCGCGCAGCGCAGCGGCGCCGTGCCTTTCGCCATCGAGCCGTTCGACGAGACCGAGCGGCGCACCCGCATCGAGCTTCTCGCGCGCCTGCCAGCCGAGCGCATCGTGCTGCTCGACGGCGCCATGGGCACCATGATCCAGCAGCACCGGCTCGATGAGCGCGGCTTCCGCGGCGAGCGTTTCGCGCACCATGGCCATGACCTGCGTGGCAACAACGACATCCTGACGCTCACGCGCCCGGACATCGTCAGCGGCATCCATGGCGCCTATCTCGCCGCCGGCGCCGACATCATCGAGACCAACACCTTCAACTCGAATGCGATCTCGCAGGCCGACTACGGCACGGCGGCGCTGGTGCCCGAGCTCAACTATCGCGCCGCACGGCTGGCGCGGGCCGCCGCCGATGAGTTCGCGCGCCAGTCCGGCACGCCGCGCTTCGTCGCCGGGGCGCTCGGGCCCACCACCCGCATGACCTCGCTCTCGCCCGACGTCAACGACCCGGGACACCGCAGCGTGAGCTTCGATGAGCTCGCCGCCGCCTACCTCGAGGCGGCGCGCGCGCTGCTGATGGGCGGGGTCGACCTGCTGCTCATCGAGACGGTGATCGACACCCTGAACGCCAAGGCGGCGATCTATGCCGCGCTCAGCCTGTTCGACGACAGCGGCGTGAGCGTGCCGCTGGCCGTTTCGGGCACGATCACCGATGCCTCGGGCCGCATCCTCTCGGGGCAGACGCCCGAGGCGTTCTGGAACTCGATCCGGCACGCGCAGCCGCTGTTCGTCGGGCTCAACTGCGCGCTCGGGGGCGCGCAGCTGCGTCCCTACATCGAGGAGCTCGCGGGCGTCGCCGATACTTTCGTGTGCGCCTATCCGAACGCGGGGCTCCCCAACGCCTTCGGCGAGTACGACGAGGCGCCACAGCAGACCGCCGACATCCTGCGCGAATACGCCGAGTCGGGACTGGTCAACATCGTGGGTGGCTGCTGTGGCACCACCCCGGAGCACATCCGCCTGCTGAGCGCTGCGGTGGCGGGGCGCGCGCCGCGGCGCGTGGGATCGCAGCCGGTCAAGTGCCGCCTCTCCGGACTCGAGCCACTCAACATCGACGAGGACAGTCTGTTCGTCAATGTCGGCGAGCGCACCAACGTCACCGGCTCCGCGAAATTCCGCAAGC
>DATIXU010000108.1:0-66623 GCA_035518275.1 Steroidobacteraceae bacterium | reverse complement strand
GGGACCGAGGGCTTCTCGCCGCCGTCGATGGCGCCCGCGGTCACCGAGCGGCCGGCGTCCATGGTGTAGGTGAGGCCCACCATGCGGGCGATCACCGTCTCGACGCCCTCGAACCTGCCGACCGGCGTGTTGAACTGGCTGCGGATGCGCGCGTAGGCGCCCGTTGCCCATACGCCGGCCTTGGCGGCGCCGGTGGTGTTGGATGGCAGCGAGATGCAGCGTCCGACCGACAGCTGCTCGACCAGCATGCGCCAGCCACTACCTGCCATCGCGGTGCCGCCGATGATGAAGTCGAGCGGCACGAATACGTCGCGTCCCTGGATCGGCCCGTTCTGGAACGGCACGTTGAGCGGGAAATGCCGCCGGCCGATGCTGATGCCGGGCGTATTGCGCGGAATCAGCGCGACCGTGATGCCGATGTCGGTCTTGCCGCCGAGGAGCTTGTCCGGATCGAACATGCGGAACGCGAGGCCGATGACGGTCGCAACGGGTGCGAGCGTGATGTAGCGCTTGGAGAAGTTGAGCCTGAGGCCGACGATCTCCTCGCCCTGCCACATGCCGCGGCACACGATGCCGGTGTCGGGGATGGAGGCGGCATCGGAGCCGGCGCGCGGACCGGTGAGCGCGAAGCACGGCACTTCGTCGCCGCGCGCCAGGCGCGGCAGGTAGTAGTTCTTCTGCGCCTCCGTGCCGTAGTGGTTCAGGAGCTCGGCGGGGCCGAGTGAATTCGGTACCGCGGCGTTGGAAGCGGCGGTCGGGCTCCTGCTCGAGATCTTCGCGAGCACGCACGAGTGAGCGTAGGCGGAGAATTCCATGCCGCCGTATTTCTTCGGGATGATCATCGCGAAGAAGCCGCGGGTCTTGAGGAGCTCCCAGGCCTCGGGCGGCAGGTCGGCGCGCTCGTGGGTGATGTGCCACTCATCGAGCATGCGGCACAGCTCCTCGCAGGGGCCGTCGAGGAACGCCTGCTCCTCGGGCGAGAGGCGCGGGGGCCGCGCCGCGAGGAGCTTCTGCCACTGCGGTGCGCCGGTGAACAGCTCCCCATCCCACCATACGGTGCCGGCCTCGAGAGCCTCGCGCTCGGTCTGCGACATCGACGGCAGCAGCCTCAGGTACGCGCCGAGGAACGGGCGCGTGATGAGCGACTTGCGCAGCGGCCGCAGGTTGAGCAGCCACAGCCCCGCGAGCAGCACCCACAGCAGTCCCTTCCAGATGCCGGCCGGAGCGCCCGCGGTGGTATACAGCGCCAGCAGCACCGTGAAAGTCACCGTAAAGACGAGCAGCGACAAGCGCCGATAGGCGAGAAACAGCACCGCCGCGACGAACAGCAGCGTGATCACGCCCCCGATCTGCGTGACGGCGTAGGCGGCGGCCACCACCAGCAGGAGTGCGATGATTGCGCCGATCATAGTTATCCTTTAGCCCAACAGATTCTTCACGCCGTCACGCTCCTCGCGCAGCTCCGCGTGCGTCGCGTCCATGCGCTTGCGGCTGAACTCATCGATGGCGAGATTCGGCACGATCCGGTAGTCGCCATTGTGCACGCTGACCGGATACGAGTAGATGACGCCGGCGGGAATACCGTAGCTGCCGTCCGCAGGCACCGCCATGCTCACCCAGTCGTCTTTCGCCGTGCCGTGCACCCAGGTGTGCACGTGATCGAGCGCCGCGGATGCCGCCGAGGCGGCGGATGAGGCGCCGCGCGCCTTGATCACCGCGGCGCCGCGCTGCTGCACCGTCGGAATGAAAGTGCCCTCGATCCATGCGCGATCGACGAGCGAGGCGGCGGCCGCGCCGCGCACTGTGGCGTGCGAGAGGTCGGGGTACTGGGTCGCGGAGTGATTGCCCCAGATCGTCATGCGGCGGATGTCGGTGACGTGCGTGTGGGTTTTCTCCGCGAGCTGCGCCAGCGCGCGGTTGTGATCGAGGCGCGTCATGGCGGTGAAATTGCGCGGGTTGAGGTCGCGCGCATTCTGCATGGTGATGAGCGCGTTGGTGTTGGCGGGATTGCCGACCACCAGCACGCGCACGTTGCGGTCGGCGACCGCGTTCAGCGCCTTGCCCTGCGCGGAGAAGATCTGCGCGTTGGCGAGCAGCAGATCCTTGCGCTCCATGCCGGGACCGCGCGGCCGCGCGCCCACCAGCAGCGCGATCTGACAGTCGCGGAAGGCGACGTTCGCATCGTCACTCGCGCTCGCGCTCGCGAGTGTTGTAAAAGCACAGTCGCTGAGCTCCATCAGCACGCCCTGCAGCGCAGGCAGCGCCGCGCTGATCTCGAGCAGACGGAGATTCACGCGCGTCTCGGGCCCGAGGAGCGCTCCCGAGGCGACGCGAAACGCGAGAGCGTAGCCGATCTGCCCGGCGGCGCCGGTGATCGCGACATTCACAGCGGGTTTCATGAGGGGTTTTCTCTGCGGCGAGGGGGAAAGGGCGAGAAAGTTTAGCGTGTGCGCCCCTTGGAGCCCGCACAAACGGCGTCCCCGGCTCGAGACACCGACCCCGGCCCCTTGGAAACGGGGCCTGAAAAGGCCTCAGACCCGCCTTTTTTGGGGTCTCAAGGTCATGTACTGAAATAGTTTGACACTCAAGTAGTGTTCTAGTAGAGTACAACACCAAGGAAGGCGATCTGCATGGTGCAGAGAGCCGAAGAGTAAGGAAGCCAAGAGAGGAGATGACCATGAACGCACTCACAACCGTCTATCGCAACACCACCTGTGCCGCTGCCGCCGCCCTGATCTGCGTGCTGTCCAGCATGGCCTTCGTCGAGTCGACTGCCGTTGTCCCGGGCACGCAGCCCGAGTTCATCAGCATCGCTCACGTGTCCGCGCCGTCCTGGTTCGGCAAGCCCGAGCCGGCCGTTTTGGTAGATTAGTTGACCAACCCACAGACGCCCCCGTGACAACAGCGATCATGGATCCGCAATGGGACAACAGTCAGCCGATCTACCGGCAGCTGCGGGACCGTGTGGTCGCCATGATCCTCGAGGGCGTCCTGAAGGAAGGCGACCCGCTGCCCTCGGTGCGCAATGTCGCGGCGGACTTTCGCCTCAACCCGCTGACGGTGCTCAAGGGCTACCAGCAGCTGGTGGACGAGCAGCTGGTAGAGAAGCGCCGGGGCCTCGGCATGTTCGTGAGCCTCGGCGCCCGCAAGGCGCTCATGAAGGACGAGCGGCAGCGCTTTCTCGAGGACGAATGGCCGAAGGTCTACGCGACCATCCAGCGCCTGGGGTTCTCGAGCGACGAGCTGCTGCGCGCCGGAGCCGCCGCACCCGCGGCGCCTTTCCCGGCCGCGCCCGCCAAAGGGGACAAAGATGACAGCGGTAATTGAAGCGCGGGGACTCGCAAAGTCCTACGGCGCGACCCACGCGCTGGACTCGGTGAGCTTCAGCGTCGAGCCGGGGCGCATCGTCGGCCTGATCGGTCCGAACGGCGCGGGCAAGACCACCGCGCTCAAGGCGATCCTCGGCCTCACCTCATTCTCGGGGGATCTCAGGATTTTCGGGCTCGACCCGCGCTCGCAGCGCGACGAGCTCATGCGCGACGTGTGCTTCATCGCGGACGTGGCGGTGCTGCCCCGCTGGCTGCGCGTCGCCCAGGCGGTCGAGTTCGTCGAGCACGTGCATCCGCGCTTCGACCGCAGCGTCGCCGAGAACTTTCTCGCCAAGACCGACATCAAGCGCACCAGCCGCGTCGGCCAGCTCAGCAAGGGCATGGTGACGCAGCTGCACCTGGCACTGATCCTGGCGATCGACGCGAGGCTCCTGGTGCTCGATGAGCCCACGCTCGGGCTCGACCTGCTGTATCGCCGCCAGTTCTACGACACGCTCCTCAACGACTATTTCGACAAGGAGCGCACCATCCTCCTCACCACGCACCAGGTGGAGGAGGTCGAGCACCTCTTCACCGACGTGATCTTCATCAACCACGGGAAGTTCGCGCTCAACTCCCCGGTCGAGGAGCTCGGCAACCGCTACCAGCAGCTCACCGTGAGCGCCGACGATGCCGCCCGTGCGCGCGCGCTCAAGCCGTTCTACGAGCGCGAGATATTCGGGCGGGTGGCGATGTTCTTCGAGGGCCGCTCGGCCGCCGAGCTCGGCGCCTACGGCGAGCTGCACACGCCCTCGATCGCCGACCTGTTCGTTGCCAAGATGCAGGGAGGCTCGCCGACATGAAACGCTACGCCCGCGGCGATGGGCCGCACGGCTCATGGGAGCGCTCCGCGCCCTGGGTGGCGCCGCTCCTGACCGCCGGAGTGCTCGCGCTCGCCACCTTCGTCATGTACACCAGCTGCGGGGCCGCACTCATATGAACGCCAACGCCGCAACCGTCGCGCCCGCGCCCGCCATCATGCGCCGCGCCGGGACGCTCGATACCGTGGTGGCGCTGGTGCGCCGCGAGCTCTGGGAGCACCGCTCGCTGTGGATCTGCGCGCTGGTGGTCGAGGGGCTGCTCGCCGTCGCGCTGCTCGTCGGCCGCATCAACATGGACCTGCCGGAGCAGGTGCTCACGGCGCAGCAGAAGGTGTCGATCTTCACGATCATCCAATGGGCGCTGGCGCAGCCCTTGTTCATCGTGACCGCGATCGTGCTCGGGTTCTACCTGCTCGACTGCCTGTACTCCGAGCGCAAGGACCGCAGCATCCTCTTCTGGAAGTCGCTGCCGCTGTCGGACGAGCTCACGGTCGGCTCGAAGCTCCTGGTTGCCGCCGTGGTCGCGCCGCTCGGAGTGTTCCTGCTCGCGAGCGCAGCGAACCTGCTGTTCGCCGGGATCCTCGCGCTGCGCGTTCCGCATGCACTCAGCTGGAGCACCTACGAGTGGCTGCGGACCGAGCTGGTGCTGCTGCTCGAGGTGATCCTCGGCGTGCTGTGGTACTCGCCCGTCGCCGCTGCGCTGCTGCTGTTCTCCGCCTGGGTCCCCCGCAACCCGGTCCTGTGGGCCTCGCTGGTGCCCGTCGTGGCGCCGATCGTCGAGCGCGTCGGGCTCGGCACCCACTACGTCTGGAGCTTCGAGACCTATCGCATCAACGGCATCTGGCACAAGCTGGTGCAGGGACCGAACGTGTTCGCGAGCTTCCACAACCTGCCCCCGGTGGGCGTGGTCCTCGACACCTTCAACATCCGCGGCGCGTTCACCGATATCGACCTGTGGCTGGGCGTGGTTGCGGCCTTCGCGATGGCCTACGCCGCCGCCCGCGTGCGGCGCTACAGAGACGATACCTAACAGTTTGCTGACTCGCGGCGTCGCGGGATCGCGCTTATGATCCGCGCGTGTCAGCCACGCTTACCCGCAGAGAGGCCGTCGAAGTCCGGCGCACCGCTGAGGGACTCGAGCTCGAGCTGACGGGCGAGTGGAGCGTGCGCGCGCTGGCCTCGATCGAGGCCGCGCTCGCGAGGATCGACGTGGCTTCGGTGCCGCGCGTGCGGATCGCCGCCGAGGGGATTACCGAGCTCGACCTCTCCGGCGCCTGGGCGCTGCGCGGGTTCGTGCAGCGCGCGCGCCGCGCCGGTGCCGAGGTGGATTTCCGCGGCACCCCACCCGATCAGCTGCGCCTGGTGGACGAGACGCTCACCGAACCGGCGGCGCCCGACGATTCAGCTCTGCCGGCCGAGCGCCTCGCGGCGGCGGAGCCGGGCGGCCGCGCGCTGGTCGCCATCGGCCGCTACGCGGTGCGCTCGAGCCGCGACCTGGTCGCGGGGCTCGCCTTCTTCGGCCGCACCTGCACCACCTTTGTGGCGGACCTGGCGCGCCCGTGGCGGCTGCGGCCGATTTCGATCGTCCGCCATGTCTACGATACCGGCATCACCGCCATGCCGATCGTGGCGCTGATCGCCTTTCTCATCAGCGTCATCCTCGCGTACCTGAGCGCCCAGCAGTTGCGCGGGCTCGGCGCCGACATTTACGTCGTGGACCTGGTCACGATCGGCGTGCTGCGCGAGCTCGGGGTGCTGCTCACCTCGATCATCGTCGCCGGCCGCTCCGGCAGCTCCTTCGCCGCCGAGCTCGGCTCGATGAAGCTCAACGAGGAGGTGGATGCTCTCACCGCCACCGGTGCCGATCCGATCGAGCTGCTGGTGCTGCCGCGCGTGCTCGGGCTCGCGATTGCGCTGCCGCTGCTCACCGTGATCGCGGATCTCATCGGGCTCGCGGGCGGGGCGCTGCTGTGCCGCTACCTGCTCGACATGCCGCTCACGCAGTACGTCAACCGGGTCAACGAGTCGATCTCCGCGACCACCTTCTGGGTGGGAATCATCAAGGCGCCGGTGTTTGCGCTGCTCATCGCCTTCGCCGGCTGCTATCGCGGCATGCAGGTGCGCGGCTCGGCGCGCGAGCTCGGGCACCTGGTGACGGTCGCAGTGGTGCAGGCGATCTTCCTGGTGATCCTCGCCGACGCCTTGTTCGCGGTGCTGTTCATGCGGATGAAGATCTGATGGAGCCGGTGGTGGAGGTGCGCGGGCTCGTGAACCGCTTCGGCCGGCAGGTGGTGCACGACGGGCTCGACATGCAGGTCAACGAGGACGAGGTGTTCGGCATCGTCGGCGGCTCGGGCTCGGGCAAGTCGGTGCTGCTGCGGACCATCCTCGGTCTGCAGCGCCCGGCCGCTGGCACGGTGCGCATCCGCGGCAGCGACATCACGCACCTCTCCGAGGCGCAGCTGCGGCCCATCAAGGCCGGCTATGGCGTCGCCTTCCAGTCCGGGGCGCTGTACTCGGGGCTGACGGTGCTCGAGAACGTACAGCTGCCGATGATCGAGCATCTGAAGCTCCCGCCGGCCGCGCTCGAGGGCCTGGCGCTCCTCAAGATCCGCCTGGTGGGGCTGCCGGCGGACGCCGCCGCGAAATACCCGGCACAGCTCTCCGGCGGCATGGTGAAGCGCGCGGCGGTGGCGCGCGCCCTGGCGCTCGACCCGCAGCTGCTGTTCCTCGACGAGCCCACCTCGGGCCTCGATCCGGTGAGCGCTGCGGCTTTCGACGACCTGGTGCTGTACCTGCAGCAGCACCTGAAGCTCACGATCGTCATGATCACGCACGATCTGGACAGCATCTTCCGTACCTGCAATCGTGTCGGGGTGATCGTGGACCAGCGCATGATCTCGGGCACCCTCGACCGCATCGTCGATGACCCGCACCCGTGGATCCGGGCCTACTTCCACGGCGAGCGGGCCCGCGCCCGGCTCGGAGCCGCGCATGGAGCGTGAGGCCAACTACGCCGCCGTCGGCGCCTTCGTGCTGCTGGTGACGCTGGCCGGGGCGCTGTTCGTCTACTGGTATTCCGACACCCGCGAGCATCGCAACTACGACCGCTACGAGATCTATTTTACCGGCAGTGTCAGCGGGCTGGAGAAGGGCGCGGCGGTGCGCTATCTCGGCGTGCCGGTCGGGCGCGTGGAGGACCTGCGCATCGATCCGCGCGACTCGAGCCGCGCCGAGGTGGTCGTCGACATCGACGCCAGCACGCCGATCTCGCAGCACACGGTGGCGCAGCTGCAGCTCCAGGGAGTTACGGGACTCCTCTACATCGACCTGAGTGAGGACCGCAGCGGCAAGATCCTGCCGCCGCCGGTGGCGCAACTCAGGTACCCGGTGATCCGCTCGGCGCCCTCGCAATTCGACGTGTTCCTCGCCGGGCTCCCGGAGCTGGTGGCTGCGACCGGCAATCTCGTCAACCGCGCCGATCGCCTGCTGAGCGATGAGAACATCGCCGCCGTGACTGACGCCGTCGGCAACCTCGACAAGGCATCGGCGGGGCTGCCGCGCACGCTCAAGGAGCTCAATTCGCTGGTCGCCGAGCTGCGCGGTGCGAGCTCGGAGCTCGCAGCTACCGCGAGCATCGCACACGGCACGCTCGTGGCCGTGGACCCGGACGTGCGCTCCGCCGCGCAGCGCATCCGCACGATCACCGACAATCTCGCGGACGCGAGCGGCCAGCTCGACAAGGCGATCGCCGAGAACCGCCAGGACATCCGCGCGTTCACACGCCAGGGACTGCCGGAGATCGAGCGCTTCGTGCGCGAGGGCCGCGCCGCGGCCCACGACATCCGCGAGCTCTCCAACAGCCTGCGCGAGAACCCGGCGCAGCTCCTCTATCAGCCGCCGGTGCGCGGCGTGGAGATTCCGCGATGAGGCGGCCGGCGGCGGCTCTGACGCTGTCACTGGCCGCGGCGGCGGCCGGCTGCACCAACTTCTTCCACAGCGACGCCAAGCCCGAGCAGACCTATGTGCTGCGCGCCCCGTCGGCGGGAGCTACGGACGACGGCGCGGCGGCCGCGGCCAGCGCGGCCCCGCCCGCGGCCGCACTCGCGCCGATACAGATTGGGCATCCGCTCTCGGCCCCCGGACTCGACGGCCCGCACATCATTCTGGTGCAGGCCGATCACCGCATGAACTTTTACCTCGGCAGCCGCTGGCCGGCGCCGCTCCCCGACATGGTCGAGGCGCTGGCGGTCGAGACGCTGCGCGCCTCGGGCGAATGGCAGTCGGTGCAGGATTCGGGGAGCCCGTTCACCTCCGAGTATCTGCTCTCGATCTCGGTGCGGCGCTTCGAGGCCGACTACACCCGCGCCCGCTCGGCGCCGGAGATCCGGGTGGTGCTCGACTGCACGCTGGGTGCGCGCGCGGGGCGCGAGCTGGTGGCGAGCTTCGTGGCGGAAGGCAGCGCCACCGCGGCCGGCGATCACATGAGCGAGGTGATCGCGGCCTTCGAGACCGCAGCGAGCGCGGCACTCAGGTCGATGTCGCAGCAGACCGTGGCGGCGACGCGCGCCTTCGCCGGGCGCGGCACGGCTAAGCGCTGATTGGGCCAATCGCGGGTTTTCAGGCTGAGCGCGGCGCCGCCGCTTCGACGCTCGGGCGCAACAGGTGCGCGAAGGGCAGGGTGCCGGCAGCCTGACGGGTGAGGAGCGCGAGCAGCTCGGTGGCGGTGCACGGCTCGCCGAACAGGCGTCCCTGCGCGTAGAGGCAGGCGTGGTGGCGCAGGAATTCGAGCTGCGCGCGCGACTCGACGCCCTCCGCGATCACTTCCATTCCGAGCGAGCGTCCCATCTCGATGATGGTGCGCACGATGGTGGCGTCCCCGGCGTCCTCGCTGGCGTCGCGCACGAACGACTGGTCGATCTTGAGCGTGCCGATCGGGAACTGCTGCAATGCCGACAGCGACGAGTAGCCGGTGCCGAAATCGTCGATCGAGAGGTGCAGCCCCATGGCGAACAGCTCATCGAGCAGCCGCACGGTGCGCGGCGCATCCGCCATCAGCGTGGTCTCGGTGATCTCGAGCTCGAAGGCGGTCGGCGACACGCCGTGGCGGCGGAACACCGAACGGCAGCGCAGGATGAAGCTCGCCTGGCGCAGCTGCTTGAGCGACAGATTGAGCGAGATGCGGCCCGGGTCGCCGCCCTCGCTCTGCATCTGCCGGTAGTCCATGCACACGCGGTTCAGCACCCACTCGCCGATGTCGAGGATCAGGTTGGTCTCCTCGGCGAGCGGGATGAACTGCGACGGCGGAATGTCGCCGTGCCCGGGCAGCCGCCAGCGCAGCAGCGCCTCGGCGCCGATGATGCGCCCGTTGCGCAGGTCGACCTTGGGCTGGTAGCGGATCTCGAGCTCGTCGCGCTCGAGCGCGCGGCGCAGCTTGCTCTTCAGCATCAGCCGCTCGACCGCCGCGGCGTTCATCTCCGGCGAGTAGAACGCGAAGGTGTTGCCGCCGTTCTGCTTGGAGTAGTACATGGCGGCGTCGGCGTTGCGGATCAGGTCGATGACGTTCTCGGCGTCGCGTGGAGAGAAGGCGATGCCGAGACTCGCGGTGAGGAACACCTCCTGCTGGTTCAGCTGGAACGGCCGGCTCACCTCGGTGAGGATGGCGCGCGAGAGCTGGGCGATCGGCCCGCGGTTGTCGGCCTCCGCCGCCAGCCCGTCGACGGTGAGCGCGAACTCATCGCCGGCGAGGCGCCCGACCACGGTCCCTTTGGGCACCGCGCGCACCAGGCGCTCGGCCAGCACCTCGAGCACGCGGTCGCCGGCGCCGTGGCCGAAGGTGTCGTTGACCTCCTTGAAGCGGTCCATGTCGAGGTACAGCACCGCCACGATCTGCCCCGCGCGCAGCGCGCGCGCGATGGTCTGCTGCAGCACGTGGTAGAACTGCATGCGGTTCGGGATCTTGGTGAGCGTGTCGTAGCGGGCCAGGTAGCGGATGCGGCGCTCGGCGCGCTTGCGGTCGGTGATGTTGCGCGCCACGAAGATGTTGCCCTGGAACTGGGGGTCGTCGCTGGCGATCACCGAGCCCGTGAGCGACACCGGAATGGTCTGCCCCGCGCGCGTGCGCACCACGGTTTCGCGCGTCTCCTGCGCCGCCTGCAGCAGGTCGAAGCTGGCGCGCTCGCGCTCCTCGAGGATCGCGGCGATGCCGCGCCCGAGCAGCTCTTCCTCGCTGTAGCCGAGGAGCTTGCAGGCCGCGGAGTTCGCCAGCTTGATGACGCCGTCGGGGGAGCTGACGAACACCGCATCGGTCATGCTGTTCAGCATGCTGTGCAGGTAGCTCTTGCTGATGGTAGAGGTGCGCAGCCGCCCGCGCATGCGCTCGAAGGCCTGCTCGAGCCCGACGAGCGAATCCTGCGCGCGTACCTCGACCGGGCGGGTGTAGTCGCCGACGCCGATGCGCTCGGCGCTCCGGATGAGCGATTCGACCGGGGCCTGCAGCTCGCTGAGCGCGCGCCACGCGAGCAGCGCGGACGCGATGCCGCCGCCGAGGGCGACCAGCAGCGCGAGCCACCAGGTGAGGTCGCTGCGCGAGCCGCTGAGCGCGGCGAGCTGGCCGCTGAGCGGCGCGGCGGCCACCGGTGAGGTCTGCTCGAGCGTGACAGCGAGCTGCGCCAGCGTCTCGGGGGTCGTCGCTCCGGGGAAGCTCTCCATCATGAGGCGCACCGGCGCGACGGCCTGCGCGCTCTGCGCACCGGGGGTCGGCGCCGTGCCGCGGTCCCACGAATACAGCGTTCCGCCCAGGCGGTTGTCGACCGAAAGCGCGGTGACCGTGGGATCGTCGAGGAACGGCTGCAGGCGGCGCGCGATCCCGGCCGTGTCCTGGGCGCGCACTGCGCCGGCGACCGAATCAGCGGCGTGGGAGGCGATACTCTGGGCGCGCGCCTTGAGCTCCGCGCCCACGCGCTCCTTCGCCGTGGCCTCCGCGAGCGTGCTCAGGGTGGAGGATTCGGCCTGCTGGCGCAGGATCAAGAGCAAGGCCACCGCGGCGCAGGTAAGCAGCGCAGTGAGAAACGCGGCGCCCGCGTAGCGGAACTTGAAGCTGGCGGCGGTCATGATCCCCTGATTTTTGGGGATCGATCTTACTCCGGGCTCAGTAGTTGGCCCAGACTCTCTTTATATATCCCAGCATCAGGCCGCGCATGGTCCCCATCGGATCCTCGACGGCGGCGAAGATCGGCGGCCGCCGCCGCAGCAGCTGCCAGTTCTCGCTGCGCAGGACCTGTCGCAGAAATTCGACATTGCGGTCGATCGACTCGATGTAGGGATTGCGGCCGTTGAAGAGGATCTCGAGGTAACGGTAGGCCGAGCCGAAGTCGCGGTCGAGACGATTGCGGCGCGTCTCTTCGATGAACTCCGGCGTCTGCCGCAGCAGGTCGAGGCCCGAGGCGTACTTCACCTGGCGGTAGCCGCCGGAGAAGGGCAGCGCCACCCCGCCCAGGACGAACTCGGCATAGAGGCGATCGCGGCACTTCTCGAGATAACAGCGGTCGGCGATCTGCGCGATCATGTCGGCCGTGCCGAGCAGGTGGCCGACCAGCACGTCACGCCGATCCGGGAGCCGCGACTCGATCTGTGCGAACGGCACCTCGTAACCGGTGAAGTGGATGATCTGGGTCGCCATCGGTACCCAGGCCCCGAGGCCGAGCACCGGCAGATACTCCTCGAGAAAGCGCGCGCCGCGCGAGACGTGCACGCGGGTGAACTCGGCGCCGTTGCGCGACTCGAGCTCATCGGTGCGCCGCAGGTAGCCGACGTCGTGGAAGAGCGCCGTGACGAGCCCGACGATGGCGCGGGTGCCTCCCAGGTGTGCTTCCTCGGGCGCCTGCCGCTCGTAGCCGGCGATCAGGCGGGAGAGCGCGAGAGTGATGTCGAGCGTGTGCTGGCGATCGTGGTAGACGGTGTCGACGCCGTGAAATCCGGGCACCTCGCCGGCGAACAGCCGCTCGAAGTGCTCGAAGGCGCGCTCGACCGGGTCGAGCGACAGCTTGGGCCAGGTCGGGCGGAGGAGCGCCGTGACGGCCTCCAGCACCGCGCGCGGCGAGCTCACCTGCACCGTGTTGGTAACGTCGAAATCGCTGCGCCGGTTGTTGAGCATTTGGAACGAGATGCCGCCGCTGATCGGACAGTCTAGTTAGTTGCAGCCTCTGCTCTCCATGACGCGGCGCACACTTTTCCCCGCCAGTGCGGCCTGCAGTGGTAAATAACCCTTGTCTTTCAATGGGTTCCGTGGATCCAATCGTCGCCGAACGGCGACAGCTCCGGGTGAGAGTCTAAGTGGCGAAGTCGGCGATCACCGGCGCGTGATCGGAAGGGCGCTCGGCGCGGCGCGGCTCGCGGTCGATGACGCAGGCGGTGCAGGCCGCAGCGTATGCGGCATCGGCGAGCAGCAGATCGATGCGCAGGCCGTGGTTGCGGCGGAACGCGAGCATGCGGTAGTCCCACCAGCTGTAGGTTCCGGGCGGCTGCTCGAAGCGGCGGAACACGTCGACCAGACCTAAGTCGAGCAGCGTGCGCAACGAGCGCCGCTCGGGCTCGCTCACGTGTACCGAGCCTGCCCAGGAGGCCGGGTCGTGCACGTCGCGGTCCTCGGGCGCGATGTTGAAATCACCGAGGACCACGAGCCGGCGGTGCGCGGCGAGCTCGGCGCGCAGCCACGCCGCGAGCGCTGCGAGCCAGCGCAGCTTGTAGTGGTATTTGTCCGAGTCGACGCTCTGGCCGTTCGGCACATAGAGGTTCACGACGCGCAGCCCGCCGGTGCTGGCGGCCAGGACGCGGCGCGCGGGATCCTCGAGCTGCGGGATGTCGGTCACGACTTCGGTGCAGGACCAGCGCGAGAGCAGCGCCACCCCGTTGTAGGTCTTCTGGCCGCTCGCGAGCACCCGGTAGCCTAGAGCTTCGAGCTCGGCGCGCGGGAAATCCTCGTCGGTGAGCTTGGTCTCCTGCATCGCGAGCACGTCGACCGGAGTGCGCGCCAGCCATTCGAGCACCTGCGGCAGCCGCACGCGCAACGAGTTCACGTTCCAGGTCGCGATGCGCATGACTCGAGGCGTGTCAGTAGATGCGCAGCCCGCCGTACCTGGCCCGGATGCGCCGGTCGAGCAGCCGCCAGCCGAGCAGGAACCCGGCGGTGAGCGCGAGCAGCGCGGTCGCGACCAGCCATCCCCAGGGACTGCGCGCGGGCTGCGTGCCGGACGCGCCGTCCTCCGGCGGAGGCAATGCCGCGTTGCGCTCGGCGTCGAGCTCGGACTGCAGGCGGCTCACCTCCGCGCGCAACGCCGCCACCTCAGTTTCGCGCGGGCTCTCCTGGGCCGCGGGCGCGGGCGTGGGCGGCAACGCCCGCGGAGTCTTCGGCGCAGCGGGCCGGGTCGGCCGCGGGGTCGTCTCCGCCGGCGGGGCCTCGCTGGAGGCGGGCGGGGGCGCCGCGGGCTGAGTCCCGGTGGGAGTCCCGGTGGGAGTCCCGGTGGGGGTCTCGGTGGGGGTCTCGGTGGGGGGCGTCGGCGGCTCAGGGGGCGGCTGCGCCTGCGCCGCGAGCGCAATCGACAGCAGCCCCGCCGCGAGCGCGCGCCTCAAGCGGCCAGCTCGCCCGCGGCCAGGATGCCGTGCTGCCGGAGCAGCGCGCGCAGCTCGGGTGTGCGGCCGCGAAACTCGATGAAGGCTTCGAGCGCGTCACGGCTGCCGCCCCGGGAGAGGATCGCATCGAGGAAGCGCTGTGCCGTGCCGCTATCGAACACCCCGCTCTCCTCGAAGGCCGCGAAGGCATCCGCCGCCAGCACCTCGGCCCACTTGTAGCTGTAGTAGCCGGCGGCGTAGCCGCCCGCGAAGATGTGGCCGAAGCTGTGCGGGAAGCGGTTCCACTCCGGCACCGGCACCACCGCCACCTCGCGGCGCACTTCGGCGAGGATCTCGAGCACGCGGCCGCCGCGCCCGGGCGAGTACTCGGTGTGCAGGCGGAAATCGAACAGCGCGAACTCGAGCTGCCGCATCATCGCCAGCCCCGCCTGGAAGCTGCGCGTGGCGATGAGGCGCGACTGCATCTCCTCGGGCAGCGCCGCGCCGCTCTCGAAGTGGCCCGAGATCTGCTGCAGCACCTGCGGGTGCCAGGCGTAATTCTCGAGGAACTGGCTCGGCAGCTCGACCGCGTCCCAGGCAACGCCGTTGATGCCGGCGAGGCTCGGGTAGTCGACCCTCGTCAGCAGATGGTGCAACCCGTGGCCGAACTCGTGAAACAGCGTCACCACGTCGTCGTGGGTGAGGAGCGCGGGTCGCGCCGCGCCGGGAGGCAGGAAATTGCACACCAGATACGCGACCGGGAGCGCCGCCCCCGAGGCGAGGCGCTTGCGCCCGACGCACTCGTCCATCCAGGCGCCGCTGCGCTTGTTGGGGCGCGCGTAGGCGTCGAGGTAGAAGCTGCCGATACGCGCGCCGTTCGCGCCCTCGATGTCGAAGAAGCGCACGTCCTCGTGCCAGGCCGGGACGCCCGAGCGCTCGCGGATACGCACGCCGAAGAGGCGCTGCGCCACGGCGAACAGCCCGCCGAGCACCCTGGGGAGCGGAAAGTACGGGCGCAGCTCTTCCTGCGACACGGCGAAGCGCACGCGCTGCAGCCGCTCGGAGTGAAAGCCCACGTCCCAGGGCGCGAGCTCGCGCCCGGCGAACTCCTCCAGCTCGGCGAACTCGGCGACCGCGGCGGGGCGCGCCGAGCGCGCCAGCTCGTGCAGGAACTCGAGTACCTCGTCGACGCTCCTCGCCATGCGGGTCGCGAGTGCGTATTCGGCGTAGTTGGGGAAGTCGAGCAGGCGTGCGGCCTCGTGCCGCAGGCGCAGGATCTTCTCCATCACGGAGGAATTGTCCCAGCGGCCGGCGCCCGGCCCGCGGTCCGAGGCGCGCGTGGTCCAGGCCTCGTAGAAGGCGCGGCGCAGATTCTCCGATTCGGCATCCGTCAGCACTGCGACATAGGTGGGCTGGTCGAGGGTGAGAACCCAGCCGCTCACGTCGCGCTCCCGGGCACGGCGCGCGGCCAGCTCGATCAGCATCTCGTTGAGGCCGCGCAGCTCGGCGGGGTCGGTGACGTGCCAGCTCCAGGCATTGGCCGCATCCAGCACGTTCTCCTCGAATTTCGCCTGCAGCTGCGTCAGCTCCTGCATCACGGTCTTGAAGCGCGCCTTCTTCTCGGCCGGCAGGCCAACGCCGGCGAGGCGAAAGTCGCGCACCGCGTGCTCGATCACCTGGCGCTGCACCGGCGCGAGCGCGGCAGCGTCGCGCTCGGCGATGGTGCGGTAGGCGCGGAACAGCGGCTCGCTCTGCGCGAGATCGGTCTGGTAGGCCGAGAGCAGCGGCAGGCAGGCGTTGTAGCCGGCCCGCAGGGCATCGGAATTGAGCACCGCGTTCAGGTGGCTCACCGGGGACCAGGCGCGGGTGACGCCGTGCTGCAGCTCCTCGAGCGGCTCGATGAGCGTCGCGAAGGTGGGCTTGGGGAGAGCGGCGAGCTCGCCGATGCGCGCGCGGTTGCGCGCCAGCAGCTCACGCACCGCCGGCTCCACGTGCTCGGGGCGGATCTGCACGAAGCGTGGCAGCGGATCCTGGTCAAGTAAGGGGTTGTCCATCGGTACCGCTATCATGGCAGTCCGAGGTATTTATGGGCGAGAAATTCGACCTGGTGGTGATCGGCGGTGGCAGCGGGGGGCTGGCGGCGGCGCAGCGGGCGGCCGAATATGGCGCCCGCGCCGTGCTCATCGAGTCGGGCCGCCTCGGCGGCACCTGCGTGAATGTCGGCTGCGTGCCGAAGAAGATCATGTGGAACGCGGCGGAGCTCGGCGGCGCGCTGCACGATGCGCCGGAGTACGGGTTCGCAGCCGCGGCGGCGGGCCACGACTGGCGCTCGCTCAAGCAGCGGCGCGACGCCTATATCGCGAAGCTCAACGACATCTACGCCGCCAACCTCGCCCGGCGCAACGTCGAGCTGCTGCGCGGCCGCGCGAGCTTCGTCGATCCGCACACCGTTAGCGCCGCGGGCCGCACCCTGAGCGCGCCACACATCATCATCGCAACCGGCGGGCATCCCCTGGTGCCGCGCATTCCGGGGGCGGAGCTCGGCATCACCTCCGACGGCTTCTTCGGGCTCGAGGCCCTCCCGCCGCGCGTCATGGTCGCGGGCGGCGGCTACATCGCCGTCGAGCTCAGCGGGATCTTCGCAGCTCTTGGCGCACAGACGACGCTGGCGCTGCGCGGCGCGACGCCGTTGCGCACCTTCGACCCGATGATCGGCGCGGCGAGCCTCGGGATGCTGCGTGAGGCGGGCGTCACGGTGGTGACCGACATCAAACCCGGCTCGATCGGGCGCAACGCCGACGGCGCGCTCATCGCGACGTTCGCCGACGGCCGCAGCATCGGCCCCTTCGACTGCCTGGTGTGGGCCGTGGGCAGGAACGCCACCGTCGCCGAGCTCGCCCTCGAACGTGCCGGGGTCCGGCTCGATGCGAGCGGCTTCATCGCCACCGACATGTACCAGGCGACGAGCGCTGAGGGCGTCTACGCGGTGGGCGATGTCGCCGGAAGGGCGCAGCTCACGCCGGTCGCGATCGCCGCCGGCAGGCGCCTCGCCGATCGCGTGTTCGGCGACGTTGCCGGGCGGCATCTCGATTACGACAACATCCCGACGGTGATCTTCGGACATCCGCCGATCGGCACGGTCGGGCTCACCGAGCCGGCGGCCCGGGCGCGCCATGGAGACGACGACGTCAAGGTCTTCCGCTCGAGCTTCGTGCCGCTCTATCACGCGGTGACGCAGGCCAAGCCACGCACCGAGATGAAACTCGTGACGCTCGGCCCCGAGCAGCGCATCGTGGGCGTGCACGTCGTCGGGCCGGGGGCCGACGAGATGCTGCAGGGATTCGCGGTGGCGGTGCGCATGGGCGCCACCAAGAAAGACTTCGACGACACCGTGGCGATCCATCCGACCAGCGCGGAGGAGTTCGTCACGATGCGCTAGCCGGCGCACTCGGAAGCGCCGGTGTGCGTGTGATGGTCTCCGGAAACGCTTTCGGGGCGCAATGTTAGAAAACGGTCTAATTTGGGCCCGGGACCCTCAATAGAGGAACCCGAGGGGCCGTAGTTAGACACTTTTCTAACAATTGCGGGGTTGAGTCATTTTGCGGGTACCACATACGCTCAGCGGGTGTTCAACGAGCACCTGTGTCCCGTGTTCCGCGCGCTCGCCGATCCCAGGCGCCTCTGGTACATCGAGGCTCTGCTGGACGGCGATGTAAGGTTGCGCCAGTTCGCCGAGCTCTTTCCGCTTTCGCAGCCGACGGTGATCCACCACCTGAAGGTGCTCGACGAAAGCGGCCTGCTGCTCAGCCGGAAAGAGGGCCGAACACGCCTCTATACCCTTCAGCCCGAGGGCCTCAAGCAGGCACACGACTGGATGGCGCGAATCGTTTGCAAGGCTTACGAGGCCCCGCCCGGCAGCCTCCTGCACGTCCTCAGGCCGCGCCGTTAGAGGCTCCCCGACCGCTCCTTGAGCGCCGCGAGCACCGTGGCTGTCGCCGGGCGTATGCCGCGCCAGAGGCGAAACGACTCCGCGGCCTGCTCGACCAGCATGCCCCAGCCCTGCAGAGCCTGCGCGGCGCCGCGGGCCCGAGCCCAGTCGACGAAGGCGGTCGCCGCGCGGCCGTAGGCGAGGTCATAGCACACCGTCGCGCGGCCGACGGCGCCGGCAGGGACCGGCGGCATCTCGCCCGAGAGGCTGGCCGAGGTCGCGTTGATGATGAAGTCGTAGGGCTCGGTGCCGATGTCCTCGAAGCCGACGCCGTGCGTGGCGCCGAGGTCGGAGAAGGCCGCGGCGAGCGAAGCGGCGCGCTCGGGCGTGCGGTTGGCGATGACGATGAGCGTGGGCGAGAGGCCGAGGAGCGGGGCCAGCACGCCACGCGTAGCACCGCCGGCGCCGATGATGAGGATGCGCCGGTTGGTGATCACGAGCCCGAGGTTGTCGCACAGGTCGCGCACCAGGCCCACGCCGTCG
Organism: Steroidobacteraceae bacterium; assembly: GCA_035518275.1. Classification (GTDB taxonomy): domain Bacteria; phylum Pseudomonadota; class Gammaproteobacteria; order Steroidobacterales; family Steroidobacteraceae; genus 13-2-20CM-66-19. Next base: position 48,354 of record DATIXU010000108.1, on the reverse strand, counting down.
GTGTTGTCGCCGAGGATGGTGCCGTCGTCGCGCAGCGCCAGGGTATTCACGGAGGCGGCGTGCGCCGCGCGCCCCGTGAGCTCGTTGGCGGCCTCGACCGCCGCGATCTTATGCGGCACGGTGATGTTGAGCCCGCGACCGCCACGGTCGAAGAACCCGGCGACGAACTCCGCGAACTTGTCGGAGGTCACGTCGTACAGGCGATAGCTCATCGCCTGTCCGGTCTCGCGCGCGAACATGCCGTGAATGAACGGCGAGAGGCTGTGGCTGATCGGGTGCCCGACGACTCCGTAGGGATCGGGTGCGGCGTTCATTTAACCTATTGTGACAGCATCCGGACCTCGCTGCCTCCCGAGGCTCCGGCGCCGAGCGCTGATGCGAGCTCCGGCAGCCATGCGCGCATGCGTTCCCCGGTCTGCCACGGAGGATTCGCGATCAGGAGTCCCGAGCCGTTGAGAGAAACGCGCGAGTCGCGCGGATACAGCCACAGCTCCGCGGCGAGTGTCGGCGCGGCGACGGCGCGCGCGAACTCGGCCTGCCAGGCGGCCGTGACACGCTGCTCCTTGATCGGGTACCAGACGGTGAACACTCCGGTCGCGAAGCGCCGCAGCCCGTCGGCGACCGCGGCCGTGACCCGCACGAACTCCTCGCGGCTCTCCTCGAACGGCGGATCGATGAAGATCAGCGCGCGCCGCTCGGGCGGCGGGAGCGCCGCGCGCAGGAGCTTCAGGCCATCGCCATGCTCGATGCGCACGCGCGGCCTCGCCGGTTGCGCCGCCTCCGGCTTAGCGGCATCGCCGAGCTCCCCGACAGCCGCCCGGAGAGCCTGCGCTTCCGCCGCCTGCCACTCGACGAGTATCGCCCGGTCCTGGGGCCGCAGCTCGGCCAGCGCGATGAGGGGCGAGCCCGGGTAGAAGTGGCTCGAGGCGCGCGCCGCCCGCAGCCGCGCGAGCAGCGCGGCGTAATGCTGCAGCTCCGCCGCGCCCGGCTCACTCGCGAGGAAGCGTCCGATGCCGCCGGCCGCCTCGGCGCTGCCGCCAGAGAGGTCATAGGCTCCGCGGCCCGCGTGGCTCTCGAAGTAGAGGAAGCCCTTCTCTTTGCGCTCGAGCGCCGCGAGCAGCGCGAGCAGCGTCACGTGCTTGTGTACGTCGGCGAAGTTGCCTGCGTGGAAGCTGTGGCGGTATTTCATGGGCGGCGGCGCGACCTGCGCGCCGCGCCCACCCGTCCGGGCTTGTCCGGAGCGCCTGCCAGGGCGCGTTCGCACAGGGCGCGGAAGCCCGCCGCCACGTACGGCGCCAGGCGCTCACGCACGCTGTCGAGGTCCGTTGAGCGGCACAGGCCGCCGGAGAGCTTGTCGAGGCGGCCGGTCTCGGCGAAGGTCAGCGTGAGCGCCCCGGTGAGGAACTGGTAGCCCCAGTAGATCTCGCGTGGCGGACATCCAGGCAGGGCCTCGCACAGCACGGTGATGAACCTGTCGACCAGCGGGTCGAAGTGGCGCGTCATCATCATCGGGCCGAACTCGGGCGAGTTGTTCACATAGGCGACGAGCGCGAAGTAGCTCTTCCAGCCGGGGCCGCCGCGCGCGGAGCGCTCGAGCAGCGGCTCGAAGAAGGCGTTGGCGATCGCTTCGAGCGAGGGGGGCGCCGGCAGGGCGCGCCGCCGCACTTCCTCGAGGAGCTCCAACCGCTCGCGGTTCAGGACCTCGGCGCGCCGCTCGAACACCGCGGTGAAGAGCTCACGCTTGCCGCCGAAGTGGTAGCTGACCAGCGCGACGTCCACCCCCGCCGCCTGGGTGATGTCGCGCAGCGACACGCCGTAGAAGCCGCGCTGGGCGAACAGCTGCTCGGCGGCGTCCAGGATCCGCTCCTTGGCCGGCCGTCCCGTGGACTTTCTCTTCATTCTGGTGCGCTGCAACATCGGTGGAGACCCCCGACAGTTTCCTGTGATTCGCCGCCGCGGGCAAACATTCATGCCGCCTTGACGGTTTCAACGGTTGTTGAATATATTCTCAACACTTGTTGAATGATGCTCGGGGGGGATCACGATGGACAAGAACGCACGCGCGCCGCTCACGGCGTGGCTCACGGCCTGCGGCACGCTGCTCCTGCCGGCGGCACTGCCGGCGCAGACGGCCAGCAGCGGCGCAGCCGCCCAGGCCGAGACCGGCGCCGAGAGCGCGGGAATCCAGGAAGTGGTGGTGACCGCGCGGCGGCGCACGGAGCAGCTGCAGGATGTGCCGCTCACCGTTACGGCTATCACCGCCGACGCCATCCAGAACTACAACATTCAAAACATCACGGATCTCGGCAGCTTCGTGCCGAACATGAAGATTTCGCAGGACCGCGCCACCAGCAGCACCATCAACATCTATATCCGCGGCGTCGGCCAGAGCGATCCCTTGTGGGGATTCCAGCCGGGCGTGGGCGTGTACATCGATGACGTCTACATGGCGCGGCCGCAGGCCGCGCTCCTCGACGTGCTCGACGTCGATCGGCTCGAGGTCCTGAGCGGCCCGCAGGGCACGCTGTACGGCCGGAACACCATCGCCGGGGCCGTCAAGTACGTAACGCGCGACATCGACGGCCCGGCGACCCTCACCGCCTCGGCGACCGGCGGTAATTACGACACGCGCAACTTCAAGTTCACCGGCTCCCTGCCGGTGATTCCCGATCACGTTTACTTCGGCGTGGCGCTTGCCGACCTGAGGCATGACGGCTACGGCGAGGTCGTCGCGGAGCCGGGCGTGGCGCAGCCGCCCACGAGCCCGCTCGGCGTGGACCTCTCGAACAAGGACATCGTGGTCGGGCGCGCCAATCTCACTGTCACCTGGGGCGAGAGCTCGAAGCTCCGGCTGGTCGCCGACGACATCCTCGACAACTCCAACGCCTCGGGCGGCCAGCGGCTCAACGACTACCTCAACGGCGGGGTCTCGGTGCTGCCGCTGCCGCTCCTCGGCATCCCGGCATTGCCGATCGTGACGCCGAACGCCCCGCCCCTCAGCAATCCGTTCGACAGTTACGACAACCTGCCGGCCAACCAGGATTTCTTCCACCGCCAGGGCACGTCCGCGACCTACACTCAGAACCTGACGAACGAGCTCTCGTTGAAGCTCGTCGGCGCTTACTACGAGGGCCACGGTCAGCAGTTCATCAACTTCTCCGAGACGGCGGAGAACCTGTTCGACGTCGACGGGCTGTACCACGACCAGCAGTCCTCGGCGGAGGCGCAGCTGAGCTTCAGCAACGACCTGGTGAAGGCCGTCGGCGGCTTTTTCTACATGGACAGCAATGCCTGCGGCGACTATGACGCCGATATCGGCACGCTGCCGCTGCTCGGCATCCCGGCCCTCGACACCTACATCACCGAGCTGGTTTCCGGCTGCGATCTCACCAAGAGCACGGCAGTCTACGGCGACAGCTCCTGGAAGCTCACCGATCAGCTCAACGTGGATGTCGGCCTGCGCTGGAACCAGGACAAAGTCACCGCGCAGGTGTTCCAGGAAGACTATGTCGGTCCCCCGGTCACACCCGGCGTGACCTTCACCACGCCCGCGCAGGCGCCGGCAGGACTCATCCCGTTTCCCGGGGTGGTCACCAACTATACCGGCGCGCGCACGTTCTCCAACGTCGACCCGCGCCTCGGCCTCGACTACCACTTCACCAAGAACGTCATGGGCTACTTCACCTACAGCAAGGGCTTCAAGAGCGGTGGCTTCGACATGCGCGGCAACGCAACGCTCAGCCCCAGCACGCAAAACGGCTACAACGCCGAGACCGCCAACAGCTTCGAGCTGGGTGTAAAGAGCACGCTGCTGGATGACACGCTGCTGCTCAACGCCGACGTGTTCTACGACCCCTACACCGATGCCCAGATCGAGCTCGGCGAGGTCACGATCAACAACGGACTTCCGGCCAACGTCACTTATACGACCAACGCCGGCAAGCAGATCAACGAGGGCGCGGAGCTGCAGAGCGTGTGGCGGCCCATCCGTACACTCACGTTCGGGCTCAACGTCGGCTACCTCGACTCCTACTACAAGGACTACATCGTTCCCTGCAATATCTTCCCGCTCACGCCCCAGATCACGCCCGGGTGCGGGCCGGGGGTGGCGTCGGTCGACCTGTCCTCCCAGCAGCAGCCCCTGAATGCGCCGCACTGGACGGTCTCCGAGTATCAGACCTACACCTGGAATCTCCAGGCGGGCTCGCTGACGGCGCGGGCCGGCTACGACTACCGCACCTATGCCAAGACCGCGACGACCATCACGGCCTGGACGGCGACCGATCAGCCGGGCTATGGGCTGGTCAACGCGGGCCTGGCCTTCACCAGCGCTGACCAGCACTGGCGCGTGTCGCTCGACGGCCAGAACCTCGCCAACAAGTACTACCGCGTCGCCGGTTACGAGTTCGGCCCGCCGCCGCTCGCCTCGCCGCCGCTCTACAGCTTCGTCGGCGGCGTGAGCGAGCTCGGCTTCTACGGTCCGCCCCGCACCTGGTCGGTGACCGTCCAGTACCACTACTGACGCGCGTCCTGCTCAAGGCACGCCGATGGGCTGGTTCGAGGCGCCGGAGCCGCTGCTGCCGGAGCTGATCGCGCGCCACGGGCGCTGGCGCGCCGCGCGCACCGCGCTCGTGGAAGGGGAGCGGCGGCTCAGCTGGGCCGAGCTCGAGCGGGACACGGCCCGGATCGCCAACGGCATCGCGGCGCTCGGACTGAAGCCCGGCGAGCGCATCGCCATTCTCATGGACAACAGCCTGGAGACGGCGCTCACGATCTTCGGGATCCTGCGCTCCGGCTGCGTGGCGGTGCCGCTCAACACCTCGGTGACCGACGCCGCGGTCGGCGCCATGATCGAGGATGCCGCGGCGCGTGCCGTATTCGCCTCCGGCGCGCACTGCGCGCGCGTCGATGCGCTCGCCAAGGTCTGGAGCCGGGTTGCGACCGCGGTGCGCGTGGCACACCACTCACCGGGGCCGCCCTGGATCGAGCTCGCCCCCTGGGTAGCGCAGCAGTCCGCCGCCGCGCCGCGCGTGGCGGTGAGCCCTGAGGCCGAGTGCAACATCATCTACAGCTCCGGCACCACCGGCGTGCCGAAGGGTATCGTCCACACCCACCGCTGCCGTCTCAACTGGGCGGTGGACTGTTCGCTGACGCTGCGCTACCGCAGCGACTGCGTGACGCTGTGCTCGCTCGGCCTCTTTTCCAACATCAGCTGGGTGGCAATGCTGTGCACGGCGCTGGTCGGCGGCACCATCGTGATCATGCCGCACTTCGAGGCCCGCGCCTGCGCGGCGCTCATCGAGAGTGAGCGCGTCACCCACGGTAACTTCGTGCCGCTGCAGCTCGAGCGGCTGCTCGCGCTCCCGGAGCTCGGGCGCCACGACCTCGACAGCCTCGACACCATCATGTGCTGCGGCTCGCCGCTACCGCTTGGCATCAAGCGCGAGTTTCCGCGCCGCACCGGAGCGACGCTCATCGAGCTCTACGGGCTCACCGAGGGCCTGTGCACCATCCTCGCGCCCGAGGACTTCGAGGCCAAGACCGCCTCCGTCGGCAAGCCCTTCCTCGGCACTGACCTGCGCATCATCGGCGAGGACGGGGCCGAGCTCCCCGCCGAGGCCGTGGGCGAGATCGTCGGCGTGAGCCCGCTGCTCATGCACGGCTACAACAATCGCGACGCGGCGAGCGCGGAGGCCACCTGGGAGGGCCCGGACGGGCGCCGCTGGCTGCGCACCGGCGATCTCGGCTACCTCGACGCCGACGGCTTTCTCTACATCGTCGACCGCAAGAAGGACATGATCCTCTCGGGCAGCCAGAACGTGTATCCGGCGGATATCGAGCAGGTGATGCGCGAGCACCCGGGCGTCGCGGAGGTGGCGGTGGTCGCGGCACGCAGTGCCAAGTGGGGCGAGACGCCGGTCGCGGTAGTGGTGGCAAAGGCGGATGAGAGCATCGACCCGCAGGCGCTGATCGAGTGGACCAACGAGCGGGTCGGCAAGCAGCAGCGCATAGCCGACGTCGTGCTGCGCGGCTCGCTGCCGCGCAATGCCAATGGCAAGATCCTGAAGCGCGAGCTGCGCGCCGAGCTCGCCGGGCGCGAGTATTAGGAGTAGCCGTGGCAGCAGAGTACTGGTTTGATAGTCAGGACGGGCTCAGGCTCTTCAGCCGCGTTTACGCAGGGCCGGCGGCGGCGGCGCCGGTGGTGGTGTGCCTGCACGGCCTGACACGCAACAGCCGCGACTTCGAGGATCTCGCGGCGCACCTCGCCCCGTGCTACCGGGTGATCGTGCCGGACGTGCGCGGGCGCGGCCTGTCGGCGCGCGATCCCAACTTCAACAACTACCAGATCCCGGTGTACCTCGCCGATCTGCAGCGGCTGCTCGTCGGCCTCGGAGCCGCGCGCGTCGCGATCATCGGCACCTCGATGGGCGGACTCATGGCGATGGTGCTGGCGGCGATGCAGCCGACGCTCCTCAGCGGTATCGTGCTGAACGACGTGGGGCCCGAGGTGGATCCGGCCGGGCTCGAGCGCATCCGCGGTTACGTCGGCAAGTCGCCGCCGGTCCGGGACTGGGCGGGCGCGGTGGCCCAGGTGCGCCTGGTCTACGGCTCGGCCTGGCCCGGACTCGATGACGCGCGCTGGGAGAAGATTGCGCGGGCCAGCTACCGCGCCGACGCCCAGGGCGTGCCGCAGCCCGACAGCGACCCGATGATCGCCGAGCCGCTCAAGGACACCTCCAAGGCGGCGCCGGACCTGTGGCCGCTGTGGGGGGCGATCGCGAAGGTACCGCTGCTGGCGATCCGCGGCGCGCACTCGGACATCCTGAGTGCCGCGACGCTGGCGCGCATGCAGCGTGAGAAGCCGGATCTGCAGACACTGGAAGTCGCCAATCGCGGCCACGTGCCGCTGCTCGACGAGCCGGAGAGCCTCGAGGCGATCGATCGGTTCCTGGCCGCGCTTCGGTAGCGCCGCGGCTTAGCCCTTGCGGCTGGACGCGGCGCGCGCGGCCGCCGTCTTCACCTTCGGGCGCTTGCGGAGGGGCTTGCGCGCGCTGCGCGCCGCCGGCCGCGCATGCGCGCGGGTGGTCTTGGCGTGTGCGGCGGGTGCTGCAGCGGCGGCCTTGCCCGTCGCGGCCTTCTTCGCCGCCGGTTTGGCCGGCGTGGCTTTGGCGGCCGGTGTGGCAGCCGCGGTGCCCGCCGCCGCCGCCTGCTTGCCGCGGCGGAAGCGCCCGAAGCGGCCGCCGCGCTCGGGGGCGGCGGCGATCATGGCCTTGCACTCCTCGAGCGTCAGGCTCTTCGGGTCGCGCTCCTTCGGCACCTTGGCGTTCTTCTTCTTATCGGTGACATACGGGCCGTAGCGCCCGTTCAGCACCTGGATGCCGTCGTCGGGGAAATCCTGGATGAGGCGCGCCGCGTCCGCCTCCTGCTTCAAGCGGATCACCTCGAGCGCACGCTCGAGCGTCACGGTGTAGGGATCGTCGTCTTTCAGCGAGACGTATTTGGCGCCGTACTTCACGTAGGGGCCGAAGCGGCCGACGTTGGCGAGGATGCTCTCGCCCTGCGCGGTCTCACCCAGTGTGCGCGGCAGCTTGAAGAGCTCCATGGCATCCGCGAGCGTGATGGCGTCCATCTTCTGCCCGGGCTTCAAGCCCGCGAAGCGCGGCTTCTCCTCGTCGTCCTTGGTGCCGATCTGCACGAACGGGCCGTAGCGTCCCATGCGCACCGTGACCGGCTTGCCGCTGCCCCCGGGGTCCTTGCCGAGCTCGCGCGCCATCGCCACCTGCTCGCGGGTGACGGTCTTGTCGATCTTCTCGACCTGGTGGATGAACGGCTTCCAGAACTTCGCCAGTGGCACGGTCCACGGCTCCTCGCCGCGTGACACCGCATCGAGCTCGTCCTCCATCGCCGCGGTGAAGCCGTACTCGACGTAGCGGTGGAAGTGGTGGGTGAGGAAGCGGTTGACGATCTTGCCGATGTCGGTCGGCACGAAACGGCGGCTGTCCATCTCGACGTACTCGCGGTCCTGGAGCGTCGAGATGATGGAAGCGTAGGTGGAGGGCCGGCCGATGCCGTGCTCCTCGAGCGCCTTCACCAGCGAGGCCTCGCTGTAGCGCGGGGGCGGCTCGGTGAAGTGCTGCTCCGCCTTGAGGGCGGTGAGCGCCACGCGCTCGCCTGCCTGCATCGGCGGCAGCACGTGATCGCCCTCGTCGGTCTTCTGGTCGTCGCTTCCCTCCTGGTAGACCGACATGTAGCCGGGCTTGACCAGCGTCGAGCCGTTGGCGCGCAGCAGGTGGCGCTGCGGACCGTCGGGCCCGGCGAGCAGGTCGACCGCCACGGTGTCGAAGATCGCGTGCGCCATCTGGGAGGCGACCGCACGCTTCCAGATGAGGGAGTAGAGCCGATAGAGGTCGTCCTCGATCTTGCCCTCGACGTCCGCGGGCGTGATGGCGGCCGAGGTGGGCCGGATTGCCTCGTGCGCCTCCTGTGCATTCTTCGACTTCGTCTTGTAGACGCGCGGCTCCTCGGCAACCTCGGCCTGGCCGTAGAGCCGCGCGGCAACCGCGCGGATCTCCTGCACCGCCTCGGCGGCGAGCGACACCGAATCGGTGCGCATGTAGGTGATCAGGCCGACGCTGCCCTCGCCGATGTCGAGTCCCTCGTAGAGCTGCTGCGCGAGGCGCATGGTGCGGCGCGCGTTGAAGCCGAGCTTGCGCGCGGCCTCCTGCTGCAGCGTCGAGGTGGTGAAGGGCGGGGCGGGATTGCGGCGGCGCTGCTTGCGGTCGATGGCCAGCACGGCGAGGAGCGGCTCGCCTCCGGCGCCGCGCGCGGCCGCATTGATCGCGCGCTCGGCCTCGCGCGCGACGGTCTCGTTGGTGAAGCTGAACTGCTCGACCTTGTTGCCGCGATATTCGAGCAGCTTCAGCGGGAAGCCCTGGCCGGAGTGCGTGCCCTCGCCGTCGATGGTCCAGTATTCCTGTGCCCTGAAGGCCTGGATCTCCTCCTCGCGCTCGCAGATCATGCGCAGCGCCGGGCTCTGCACCCGGCCCGCCGAGAGTCCGCGGCGCACCTTCTTCCACAGCAGCGGCGAGAGGTTGAAGCCGACCAGATAGTCGAGCGCGCGGCGCGCCTGCTGCGCATTGACGAGCTCGAGCGACAGATCGCGCGGCTGCTCGACCGCGGCGCGGATCGCATTGCGCGTGATCTCATAGAACACCACGCGCCGTACATCCTTGCCGTTCAGGTCGCCGCGCTCGCGCAGGATCTCCTTCAGGTGCCAGGCGATCGCCTCGCCCTCGCGATCGGGGTCGGTGGCGAGCAGCAACGCGCGGGATTTCTTCAGCGTGCGGGCGATTGTCTCCACGTGCCGCTGGTTCTTCTCGAGCACCTGGTACTTCATCGCGTAGCCGTTGTCGGGATCGACCGCGCCTTCCTTGGGGACCAGATCGCGCACGTGGCCGTAGGAGGCGAGCACGTCGAAGTCGCGGCCGAGATACTTCTTGATGGTCTTGGCCTTGGCGGGCGATTCGACGATGACCAGGTTGTCTGCCATGGGGTAAGAAAACGCCTCAGCCTAAAACAAAAAACCGCGGACGAGCCGCGGACCAGACGCAATCAGCGAGCTCACCCGCAGCGGTCAATGCGGTGCCACCGGGCGATTGTCGGACACCAGCCCGTCGAGCCGCTCGAAGGCGAGCTCCTGCCCGGGCTGGCTCGACAGGACCATGAGCACGACCCACTTGAGCTGCTCGGTGTCGGGCTCGTCGGCGTCGAGCGCCAGCATGCGCTCGATGACGATCTCGCGCTGCTGGGCGGTGAGGACGCCGAGCCGCTCGAGGGTGAGCAGGAAGCCGCGGCATTCGGTCGAGAGGCGCGTGAGCTCGCTGTCGGTGAACACGCGCACGCATGAGGACGGCGCACCCGGCTCCGCCGCCGGCAGCGGCGGACGCTCGTGCCCGAAGGCGAGATCGGTGAGCCAGTCGAGCGCACGCTCGACCTTCGCCGGCGTGAACCCGGCGCGCTCGAGGTCGCGCGCCAGATGCTCGCGCTCGGGCACCTCCGGCGCATCGGCGAGCATGTACCGGTCGAAGACGTAGATCAGGATGTCGAGAATGCTGCCAGTCATTTTCTAAGGTATGCGGCCATAGCGGCCGCCCGGAAGAGCCGCCACGCGTCCCTCGAGCTCGAGTATCAACAGCATCGAGGCGATTGAGTCGCTCGGCAGCTCGGTGCGCGCCACCAGGCTATCGATGGTCGCTGGCTCGAAGCCGAGGGCATCTAACAGCATTTCAAACTCCTTGTCCAATACGCGCAGGTCCTGCGACGCCGCCGGCGCGTCCGTAAGTCGTTCTTTCAAAACCGAAAATCCCAGCTCGTCCGTCACGTCCCTGGCCTCCTCGACCAGCTTTGCCCCGGCTTTGATCAACAGGTGACAGCCGCGCGACACCGGGCTGTGGATCGAGCCCGGGATCGCAAACACCTCGCGGCCTGCATCGAGCGCGTGGCGCGCGGTGATGAGCGAGCCGCTTTCCCTCGCGGCCTCCACCACCAGCGTGCCGAGGGAGAGAGCGGCGATGATGCGATTGCGCAGGGGAAAGTGCGCGCGCAACGGCGGGGTGCCCGGCGGGAGCTCCGACACCAGCGCGCCGTGCGCGCGGATGCGCTCGGCGAGCGCACGGTTGGCGGACGGGTACACCCGATCGAGGCCGGTGCCGAACACGGCGATGGTCGCGCCTTGCACCTTGAGCGCGCCTTCGTGGCTCGCGGCATCGATCCCGGTCGCGAGCCCGCTCGTCACCGTGAATCCCGCGCGCGCGAACCAGGCGGCGAACTCGCGTGCCGTCGAGCGGCCGGCGGGAGTGGGACTGCGCGAGCCGACCATCGCGAGCTGCGGCGAGGCGAGCAGCGACACCGAGCCCTGCACGTAGAGCGCGGCGGGCGCGCCCGCGGTTTGTCGCAGCAGCGGCGGATATTCGGGGTCGGTGCACAGCACGATCACGGTGCCGCTCGAGGCGAGCCATTCGAGATCGGCACTGATGGCGCGCTCATCCGGTCGGCCGAGGAAAGAGCGCGCCGCCGGAGGCAGCTCGATACCGGCGGCGCCGCGCCTGCGCGGGACTGCGGCGAGATCACCGCCGGCGGCCGCGATCAGCGCGCCCGCGGCCTGCGCCGTGAGTCCGGGTGTGCGCGCGAGCGTCGCGCGAGCCAGGGCAGAGTCCATGGCGCCCGAGCATACGGCAAGGGCAACGCGCCGCGAACGCGGCGCGCACTTAATGCTGCGAAGGGATCAGTTAAGGATTGCGGACGACGTCGCGGACGTGGATGGTGTCCGAGGCGCCGACGATGAGCGCGTAGCTCATGCGGTCGAACACCTTGAAGACCAGCAGGGTGCCGACCCGCTCGTCGGGGAGCTTCACCGCCGGCGCAAACGAGGTGAAGCCGGGGATCGCATCGCCGCGCGTGGCGCCGTTGCGGTAGAGATCGGTGACGACGTCGCCCGCCGAGTCGACGGCCAGCACATTGCCGGCCTCGAGCCCATGGCGCTTACCGCGGTTGATAGCCACCACCTCGAACTGCCCCGCGAGATCGGTGCCGTTGACGACGGCGATGATGCGGCCCTTCACGTCGCCGGAGGGTGCGCGCAGCGTGAAGTTGACCGGGGTCGCCTCTTCGGACGCCGTCACCAGGCGGTCGCCTGCGACGGTCTCGAGCGCGGGCTCGGTGAGCAGTGCCTTGGCGGGATTGCCCGGGCGCTCGACCAGCGCGGTGGCGGTGTAGATCCCTTCGTAGCCGAGCAGCGTGTTGTCATCGGGATCGCGCAGCTCGTCGCTGACGTGCATGACGGCGTAGCGTGCATTCTGCTCGGCGTTGAGGTTGCTCACGTACACCTCGATACCCGAGCCGCCCACCTGGTGCATGTCGCGGAAAGCGAGCACGTAGGGAGCGGTCTTGATCTGATCGCGGTCGAGCAGGGTCGGATGCGAGAGGAAGCCCCGGAGCGAGGAGTAGGGAATCGTGGGGATCGCAGTATCGTTCGCCGTGCTGCGCAGCCGCGGATCGAGCCGCACCGCTTCGAGCCGCTCGGCGCCCACCTGCGAGACCATGACCTGCGGGCTGCCGCTCGCTCCATAAGCGAGCGCCAGCGTGTCACCCGGATAGATCAGGTGCGGGTTCGGGATCTTGGGATTGATGATCCACACTTCGGGCCACAGCCAGGGATCCTTGAGGAACATCGAGGCGATGCCCCAGAGCGTGTCGCCCTTCTTGACGACGTAGCTCTTCGGCGCGGTCGGATTCACCATGTTGGCGGGGACCGACGCCGGCGCGGCGGCGGGCGCGGGTGCGGGCGCCTCCGCGGGGGCGGCCGCAATCGCGGCCTCGGTCGCCGTCATGTCCGGTGCCGGGGCGGTCTCGGCCGCCTGGCTCGTGCTCGCCGCGGGCGCGGGGGCGGAGCTTTCCGGGGCGGCCGGCTTTGGATGCCTGAAGAGCGCACACCCGGAGAGCGTCAGCGACAGGGTGAGCAGGCCCGCGCCTAAGCGGGCTCCAAGTACTTGATTAGAGACCATCCTCCACTCCTCTTCGCGCGAGGCGGGGTGCACAAGCAGCGCCCGAGATTCTAATTGTTATACTGGCACGCGGCGCATTTGGCAGACGAATTAATGTCAAAATCGTGCGCTGGATCACGGGCGCCGGCGCCCCCATATACGTCGAAATCATGGCCTTAAGAACCATCCTGGAGTTCCCGGACCCCCGGCTGCGCACGCGCGCCAAGCCGGTGACCGTGTTTGACGCCGAGCTCGGGACGCTCGTCGACGATCTGTTCGAGACCATGTACGCCGCCCCGGGCATCGGGCTCGCGGCCACCCAGGTCGACGTCCACCAGCGGGTCCTCGTCATCGATGTCTCGAGCGATCGCAGCGGGCAGCTCGCGCTCGTCAACCCGGAGATCCTCAGCCGTGAGGGCGAGGAGAGCACCGAGGAAGGCTGTCTCTCGGTTCCGGGGATCTTCGATGAGGTGAAGCGCGCGGCGAAGATACGGGTGCGCGCCCAGGACCGCACCGGCGCGGTATTCGAGCGCGACTACGACGATATCCTGGCGGTGTGCATCCAGCACGAGATGGATCATCTTGAGGGGAAGCTGTTCGTCGATTACCTCTCCGACCTGAAGCGCGAGCGTATTCGCAAGAAGCTCGACAAGGAGCGCAAGGAGCGCTCGGCGCGCACTGCGGCGCCCGTCGGCAGCGCGCGCGCTCTGTAGATGGGAAAAAGTCGCCTGCGGCGCTCAGTGCGCCGGCCGTCCCTGGCGGGTTAGCACATTGCGCGTCGCCTTCGCCGGGACGCCGGAGTTTGCGCTGCCCGCGCTCGAGGCACTGCTGGGATTTCACCAGGTCGTCGGTGTGCTGACGCAACCCGATCGCCCGAGCGGACGCGGCCGACACCTGCGCGCATCGCCCGTGAAGCGGCTCGCCGAGACGCGCCAACTGCCGCTGCTGCAGCCCGTGAGCCTGCGCGAGGAGGCGACGCAGGCGGCGCTCGCCGCCTGGAAGCCCGATCTTCTGGTGGTGGTCGCGTACGGGCTCATTCTGCCGCCCGCGGTGCTCGGTCTTCCCCGCCACGGCTGTGTCAACATCCACGCCTCGCTCCTGCCGCGCTGGCGCGGCGCCGCGCCGGTGCAGCGCGCGATCCTCGCCGGAGATGAAGTGACGGGCGTCAGCATCATGCGGATGGATGCCGGGCTCGACACCGGCCCGATCCTCCTCACGCGGGAGGTCCGCATCGGTGCGGACGACACCGGCGGCTCACTCGCCGCCAGGCTCGCAAGGGTTGGCGCGCAGGCGCTCCTCGCGGCGCTCGAGGGAATGACCGCAGGAACGCTCGCCGCGCACCCGCAGCCCGGAGAGGGCGTCACCTACGCTGCCAAGATCGACAAATCCGAGGCTCGCATCGACTGGAGCCGCGATGCGGCGAGCATCGCTCGCCAGGTGAGGGCTTTCGATCCCTGGCCGGTCGCCGAGACCACGCTGGACGGGGAGCGTCTTCGTATCCATTCTGCTGAGATCATGCCTTCAAATGACGCTAAATACCTTGAATCAGGTAGGATCATCTCCGTACGTGAGGGCATCATGCTGGTTGAGTGCGGCCAGGGCCTGCTCGGCGTGAAGAAAGTTCAGAGGCCGGGTGGCCGTGTACTGATGATGTCCGAATTCGCACACAACCTGGACCTCGCAGGCCGGCGCCTTGGCTAGGACGCGCTGGGCTCCGGGCGCCACGGCTCTCGCCGCAGGCGCCCGGGTCGTCGACGCTGTCGTGGCGCATGGCCGCTCCGCGGATGCGGCGCTCGCGGACGCTGCCTCCGGAGCGGATCGGTCGGCGGTGCGCGCGATCACGCTCGGGACGCTGCGGTGGTATCTGCGGCTTGCGCCGGCGCTCGAGACACTCCTGAAGCGGCCCGCGGGCATTGCCTCCGCGGTGCGCGCGCTGCTCGCGGTGAGCGCTCATCAGATCGAGTACTCGCGCAACGTCCCGGAGCAGACGGTGCACGCCGCGGTCGATGCAGCGCGGATCCTGGGTGCCGAGCGCGCCACCGGGCTCGTGAACGCGGTGTTGCGCCGCTATCTCGCAGAGCACGCTGCGCTCCTCGCACGGGTGGATCAGGACCTCGCAGGTCGCACCGCCCATCCCGCCTGGCTCGTCGATCGCCTGAGGGCCGTCTGGGGAGAGTCCTGCGAAGGCATTCTCGCCGCCAACAACGCGCATCCGCCAATGACGCTGCGGGTCGACCTCTCGCGCACCACGGCGGCCGAGTACATGAGTCAGTTGCGCGCCGCGGGAATTGACTCTCAAAAGATACAATGGATGCCATCAGCGGTAATTTTGGATCGCCCGCAACCTGTTGATCGACTCCCGGGCTTCGCGGACGGCATCGTTTCGGTGCAGGACGCGGGCGCCCAGCTCGCAGCGCCGTTACTCGCGGCGCGTCCGGGCATGCGGGTCCTCGATGCCTGCGCAGCGCCCGGCGGAAAAACCGGACACATTCTTGAGCAGCTCGGCCAGGGCGCGGACGTCACCGCGGTGGACATCGACGCATCCAGAGTCGACCGGATCCGCGAGAACCTCGTGCGCCTCCGGCGCAGCGCGCAGCTTCGGGTTGGCGATGCGCGTGAGCCGCAGAGCTTCTGGGACGGGCGCCCCTTCGAGCGCATTCTGGTGGACGCCCCGTGCTCCTCCACGGGTGTGATCCGCCGTCATCCGGACATCAAGCTGCTGAGGCGCGAGAGCGACCTGCCGGCGCTCGCCGCCATGCAGCTCGCGATTCTCGAGGCAGCGGGCCGCATGCTGGCCGTGGGCGGGCGGATCCTCTATTGCACGTGCTCGGTGCTGCCCGAGGAGAACGAGGCCGTGGTGCAGCGCTTCCTGCAGGGCACCCCCCATATGGCTGTCGCTGAAATGCCGCGTGCCGCCGAGCTCGCGCCCAAGGCCCGGGAAAGAGCCGTGGGCACTCAGCTTTTGCCCGGGGCAGAGGCGGGGACCGACGGCTTCTATTATGCTTGTATCGAAAAGACAACGGCCGAAACCTGAGCGCCAGTTGCATCCATGCTACGCAGCGATCCAGCAAGGGACGGTTTGATCGGGCGCGGACTGCTCACGACGCTCTGCGTGCTGGCGCTCGGCGGCGGAGCCGGCCGGGCGCATGCGGATGCCCTCGACGGCGTGCTCGCGGTGCGCTCCGCGTACGTCAATATCGATCACGGGGTGTTCCTGCTGCACGCGCGCGTGGAGTACCCGCAAGGGCCTGCCATCCGTAACGCGCTGCGGGACGGAATCACGCTGGACTTCGACCTGGACGTGCGCATCGAGCGGGAGCGGCGCCTCTGGTTCAACGCCAACATCGTCGAGCTGACCCTGCACCGGCAGCTCAGCTATCACGGGGTGAGTGACCGTTACGTGGTGCGCGACGTGCGCAGCGGCGACCAGGACACCTTCGCGACGCTCGACGAGGCGCTCGAAACCCTGGGTAAAGTCGACGGCTGGCCGATCCTGGTGGAGCCGCAGCTCGATGGCGGCAACTACACCATCAGCGTGCGCGCCGGCGTGCGCCGCGGGGAGCTGCCGGCGTCACTGCGGGCGCTGCTGTTCTGGACCGACGACTGGGCACGACAGAGCGAGTGGTACACATGGTCGCTGCCGGTGTAAATCCCCGCGGCCAGCGGCGCGCGCGGCTGAATGCGCTGGCACTCAGCGTCTTCTGGGGCATCACCGCGATCGGCGCTTTCCTGCTGCTCGCCAAGAGCACGCAGAACTCGGGCGAGTTCGCGCGGCTGCAGTGGTGGATCGTGGTGCTCAACGCCGGCGCGGCGCTGGTGCTCACGGTGCTGGTGACACGCAAGATCTGGCGGCTGGTGCGCGACTACCGCGCGCACGTCCCGGGCTCGCGCCTCACCGCGCGCACCGTGGGCATCTTCGGCGCGCTGGTGATCGCGCCGCTGCTGATCGTCTACCTGTCCTCGCTCGAGTTCCTCAACCGCGGCATCGACAGCTGGTTCACGCTGGAGGTGAAGCAGGGGCTCAACGATGCGGTGGTGCTGTCGCGGGCTGCGCTCGACCTGCGTATGCGCGAGTACTCGCAGCGCACTCAGGCGCTGGCGCGCGAGCTCGCGGCCGCCTCGCCGGCGGCCGTGCAGACGCGGCTCGACGCCGAGCGGCTCGCCGGGGACGCGCTCGAGATCGCGCTGTTCGGCGCGCGCGGGCGCATCGTTGCGGCGAGCCTCGAGAACCCGCTCGAAGCGCTGCCGGCGCAGCCGCCGCCGGACCTGGTGCGCCAGGTGGCCCAGCATCTCCCCTACGTGAGCCTCGAGCCGCAGGCCGGCGGGCGCTACCTGATCCGCACTGGTGCGCCGCTCGGTGAATCGGCGAGCCACGATCCGCGCTTCGTGGTGGCGATCTACCCGGTGCCGGCGCAGCTCGCGGCCCTCTCCGAGGCGGTGCAGGGCGCCTACTCGCAGTACGGCAATCTCGCCGCCATGCGCGAGCCGCTCAAGTACAGTTTCAGCCTCACCCTGACCCTGGTGCTGCTGCTCGCGATGCTCGCCGCCATCTACGGCGCGATCTTCTCGGCGCAGCGCCTGGTGCGCCCGGTGCAGGATCTGATCGAGGGCACGCGCGCGGTCGGCAAGGGCGATTTCGCCACGCGGCTGCGGCTGCCGTCGCGCGACGAGATGGGCTTCCTGGTGCACTCCTTCAACGACATGACCAAGCGCCTGCGGCGCGCGCGCGCCGAGGCACAGTCGAGCCAGGAGGCGGTGGAGCGCGAGCGCGAGCGCCTCGCGATCATCCTCGCCCGGCTCTCCACCGGGGTGCTGGCGATCGACCGCCACATGACGGTGCGCATGGCGAACCAGGCGGCCGGGGCGATTCTCGGCACCGACTTTGCTTCGGCCACCGGGAGACCGCTCCCCGAGCTCGCCGCCGGCAACGAGCGCCTCGGGCAGTTCGTGGGCGCGCTCGCGGTGCGCTTCGCCGCCGGCCGCGAGGAGTGGCGCGAGCAGCTCGACCTCGACGGCACCGCGGGCCGGCGCACGCTGATGTGCGCCTGCACGCCGTTGCCGGGTGAGGACCGCGACATGGGCTTCGTGATCGTGTTCGACGACATCACGACGCTGCTCGCGGCGCAGCGCGACGCCGCCTGGGGCGAGGTCGCGCGGCGCCTCGCGCACGAGATCAAGAACCCCCTCACTCCCATTCAGCTCTCGGCCGAGCGGCTGCGACGGCGCCTGCTCGCCGGCATGAGCGAGCGGGACGCCGAGATCCTCGAGCGCGGCACCCGCACCATCGTGCAGCAGGTCGAGACCATGCAGCAGATGGTGAACGCCTTCAGCGAGTACGCGCGCGCCCCCGAGATGCAGGTGACGCGCTTCAGCCTGAATCAACTGGTGACCGAGGTGGCCGACCTGTACCGCTCACAGGCGCCGCGTACCCGCATCCGCCTCGAGCTCGATCCGCGCCTCGCGGGAATCGAGGCGGACCGCGGCCGCGTACGGCAGATTCTCAACAATCTCGTGACCAACGCGCTCGAGGCACTCGAGGGCGTCGCGCAGCCCGCCCTCGAGATCGCCACCCGGCTCGACAGCACCGACGAGAGCGGGTACGCGAGCGTCACGGTGTGCGACAACGGGCCGGGATTTCAGCGCGAGCTCCTGGGACGGGTGTTCGACCCGTACGTGACCAGCAAGCCGAAGGGCACGGGTCTGGGGCTGGCGATCGTCAAGAAAATCGTCGAGGAGCATGGCGGCCGCATCGATGCGGACAACCGCCCCGAAGGCGGCGCCCGCGTGCGCGTGGTGCTGCCGGTGACAGACAGCACCCGCACCGCCGGTGCGCGCGAGCGGCGTGATCAGTTGCGGAGGGAACGGGCATGAGCAACCCACACATTCTCGTAGTCGATGACGAGGCGGACATCCGCGGCCTCCTCAAGGAGATCCTCTCCGAGGAAGGCTACGAAGTGGACGTCGCCGCCAACGCGGCCCAGGCGCGCGCCGCGCGCGCCCGGCAGATCCCCGATCTCGTGTTGCTCGACATCTGGATGCCGGACGTCGACGGCATCACGCTGCTGCGCGAGTGGTCGACCGGCGTCGCCGACGGCTGTCCGGTCGTGATGATGTCCGGGCACGGCACGGTGGAGACTGCGGTCGAGGCCACGCGCCTCGGCGCCTTCGACTTCGTCGAGAAGCCACTGTCGCTCGCCAAGCTGCTGCGCACGGTGGAGCGCGCGCTCGATGCCGGACGGCGCCATCGCCAGTCGGGCAAGCTCCTCGGCGCCGCGCTCACGGCGCCGATCGGCAAGAGCCGCCTGATACAGCAGCTGCGCGCCGAGCTGCAGCAGATGGCGGCCAATCCCTCGCCGCTGCTGCTGGTCGGCGAGCCGGGCTCGGGGCGCGAAGCTTTTGCGCGCTACGTGCACGAGCACGGTCCGCGCGCGGCCTCGCCGTTCATTACGCTCATCGCCAGCACGCTGCGCGAGGCGGACGCCGAGGAGCGCCTCTTCGGGCGCGTGGGCGCGGACGGCGGCGGCCAGGAGGGCCTGCTCGAGCAGGTCGGCAACGGGACGCTCTTCGTTCACGAGATCGAGGATCTGCCGGCCGGGGTGCAGCGGCTCCTCTACGGCGTGCTCGAGTCGGGACAGTTCACGCGCCTGGGCGGAGCCGAGCCGGTGGCGTTTCGTGCGCGCCTCATCTCCTCGGCGCAGCCGGGGATCGAGCAGCGCGCCGGGGGTGAGGCACTGCGCCGCGATCTGCTCGCGCACCTCAACGTGCTCATCATGCGCGTGCCGCCGCTGCGCGAGTACGCCGAGGACGTGCCGGACCTGCTGCGCTACCACGTCGACCGCGTGGTCGACACCGAAGGGCTCCCCTTCCGGCGGTTCAGCGTCGCCGCGCAGAACCGCCTGCGCAACTACCCCTGGCCGGACAACGTGCGCGAGCTCCGCCACCTGGTGCATCGCCTGCTGATCCACGGCGGGAGTGAGGAGATCCGGCTCGAGGAGATCGAGCGCGAGCTCGCCGTGCAGGCGCCACCCGACGAGCCGCTGGTGAAACAGGATCTGCTGGCGTTGCCGCTGCGCGAGGCCCGCGAGCAGTTCGAGCGCGCTTATCTGCAGCAGCAGCTGCTGCTCTGCAACGGCAAGGTCGGGCAGCTCGCCAAGCGGGTGGGGATGGAGCGCACGCACCTGTATCGGAAGCTGCGGTCGCTGGGAGTCGACTTCCGTAACATCAGCGAGGACTGAGGGTGCGCCGGTGTCGCGCTCCGCATGACGCTCAGCGCCAACTTTCTCGCCTACGTGCTCGAGCAGCTCGCGGCGCTGGAGGAGCTCAGCGCGCGGCGCATGTTCGGCGGGGCGGGGCTGTACTGCGGCGAGCTGTTCTTCGGGCTGATCGCGGACGACACGCTGTACCTGCGGGTCGATGATTCCAACCGCGCCGACTACACCGTGCGCGGCGCGCAGCCGTTCCGGCCGTACGCCGACCGGCCGCAGCTCAGCATGAGCTACTACGAGGCCCCGGCGGAGGTGTTGGAAGACGCCCGTCGGCTCGCCGAATGGGCGCGCCGCTCGGTGGCGGTGGCACAGCGCGCGCCGCCCAAAGAGCAGAAGCCCCGGCCGAAGTCAGTGCGGAGCGGTCGGCGGCGCTGACGGCGACGCCGGCGCAGCCGGAGGGGGCGGCTCGGATTGCCCCTGTTCGGCGGAGCGGCTCTGCGCGCGCTTCAACGCGGCGATCGTGTCGCGCTGCAGCTGCGCAATCTTCGGCTGCAGGTCGCCGACGCGCTGCATCGTGAACTGCATCGTGTTCTGCATCGCGAGTGGAAGCTTCTCGATCACCGCCTGGCCGGTCGGCGAGCGGTAAAAGGCCAGCATGCCGTCGATCTCCTGCTGGCTGAAGGTCTTGCGGTAAATTGCGATCATTTGCGGCTCGAGATCGGACCATTTCAGATACTGCTTCACCATGCCGGCGAGCTCGCTCCCCATGTCATCGAGGATCTGCTGCTGCTCAGCGTTGAGCTTTTGTCCCTTGAGCGATTGCTGGATTGAGCTGTGCATCACCTGGTCGATCTGCGTCATCATGCTGTCCAGGAGCCTGCTGGTGTGCATGACCTCGAACAGCTGTCTGATGGAGGCCTCCGTGGGCGGCGCGTCCTGGCTCCAGACAGCCGGCGCCGCCAACAACATGAGCAATCCCGCAATTACGCTTCTCATGCGAGCCTCCTCCCGTCCTAGTCCCCCACGCGGATCACCAGCGCATCCACCTCGGCGGCCTGCAGCTGCTTGCGCACCTTGTTGAGCTCGGCGAGATTCGTGATCGGGCCGATGCGCACCCGGTGCCACACGTCGGCATCGACCGCGACGCGCTGCACCTTGGCCTGCACGCCCTGGAGCGCGAGCTGCTGACGCACGCGCTCGGCGTCCGCCTCGTTGCGATAGGAGCCGGCCTGCAGCACGTAGACGCCCGGTCGCTCGATGGGCGCGCCCGCGGACAGATCGCGCTTGACGTCCTTGTCCTTCTCCGGCACCACTACCTCGAAGTTCGGCAGCATCTGATAGAAGTCGTACTTTTCGGAGGATTTGTCCGGGCCCGCCGCGGCCGGGTCATTGTCGGCGGCTGGCGCGCGGTGCGGGTCCGGGTGCGGCACGTCGGCGAGCTCGGGCGCCCTGTGAGCCTTGCCGCCCGCGTAGACGAAGGCGACGGTCGCGAGCACGGCGCCTGCCAGCAGGCCGTAGCCGAACTCGCGCCAGCGTGAGAAGTCGAGCGTGCGGCGCGTCGTTCTCTTGTAGTCGCGGGTGGTGAGTCGCGCCATCGTGCGCTTATTTCACATTGTCTCGGGCGCCGACACGCCGAGCAGCGTCAGCCCGTTGCGCACCACCTGCTGCACCCCGAGCACCAGCGCCAGGCGCGCGTTGCGCAGCCGGGCGTCCTCGACGATGAAGACCTGCGCGTTGTAATAGGTATGGAAGGTGTTGGCGAGCTCGCGCAGGTAGTGCACCAGCGCATGCGGCGCGCGGTTGGCCGCCGCCTGCTCGAGCACTTCCGGGTAGCGGGTGAGCGCCTGCAGCACTGCCTGCTCGTGGCTGTCGGTGAGGCTCGCTACGGCGGCGAGCCCCGCGGCGCGGTCGAAGGTGAGGCCGCGCGCGGCGAGCTGCTTCATGACACTCGCGACGCGCGCGTGCGCGTACTGGATGTAGTAAACCGGGTTCTCGTTGGTGCGCGACTTGGCAAGCTCGAGATCGAAGTCGAGCGGCTGGTCGTGGCTGCGCATCAGGTAGAAGAAGCGGCAGGCATCGTTGCCCACCTCCGCACGCAGCTGGCGGAGCGTCACGAACTGCGCCTCGCGCTTGCCCATCGGGATCTTTTCGGCGCCGCGGAACAGGCTCACGAACTGGATCAGCTGCACCTCGAGGCAATCGGCCGGCTGGCCCATGGCCACGAGCCCGGCGCGTACGCGCGCCACGTAGCCGTGATGATCGGCGCCCAGGACGTCGATCAGATGCGCGAAGCCGCGCTCGCGCTTGCTGAGGTGATAGGCGATGTCGGAGGCGAAGTAGGTTTTCTGGCCGTTCTCGCGCACCACCACGCGATCCTTCTCATCGCCGAACTCGGTGGCCCGGAACCAGAGCGCCCCGTCCTGGCGGTAGAGGCGTTGCTGGGATTCGAGCACCTCGAGCGCGTGATCGATCGCCCCCGAGTCGACAAAGGCGCGCTCGGAGGTCCATTGATCGAACACCACGCCGAACTCCGCGAGATCCTCGCGAATGTCGCTGAGCATCGCCTCGAGCGACAGCTCGAGCACCTGGCGGAAGCCAGCCGCGCCCAGCAGCTCGCGGGCGCGCGCGATCAGCGCATCGATGTAGGCTTCCTTGTCTCCGGCGGGAGCATCCGCTGGCAGAGCGGCGAGCACCGCGGCGGCCGGGCGGCGCAGCGTCGCCTCACTGGCGGCGGCCTTCAGGTCGTGCGCCAGCACGCGCACGTAGTCGCCGCGGTAGCCGTTCTCCGGGAAGGGCAGCGCTTCCCCGCAGAGCTCGAGATAGCGTACCCAGGCGCTCACCGCGAGGATGTCCATCTGCCGGCCGGCGTCGTTGACGTAATACTCGCGCGCGACGTCGTAGCCGGCGGCGGCGAGGATGTTGGCCAGCGTCGCGCCGTAGGCGGCCTGGCGCCCGTGGCCCACATGCAGCGGGCCCGTGGGGTTCGCCGAGACGAACTCGACCAGCACGCGCTCCCCGGAACCTGAGCGGCTCTCGCCATAGTGCGCGCCGCGCTCGTGTATCTGCGCGAGCTCGCGCGCATAGGCCGCGGGCGCGAGGTGGAAATTGATGAAGCCGGCGCCGGCGACTTCGGTCCGCGCTACCAGCTCATTCGGCGGCAGCGCTGTGACGATCGCGGCGGCGAGCTCGCGCGGGTTGCGCCGGGCAGCCTTCGCCAGACGCAGCGCCACGTTGCTGGCGAAGTCGCCGTGCTGCGCCTCGCGGGTGCGCTCGACCACTACGCTCGATTGAGAGGGCGTCTCCGCCAGGAGGCTGCCGGTCAGCTTTTCAAGGGCAGCCAGCAGCAGCTGCTCGAGTTCCTGCTTCAAGGGTGCTCTTCGGGGACGAAACGCGCACGCGGGCGCCTCGTGGGCAGTTTACCCGAAGCAGGCGTTAGACTCGCCCCATGCGACGCCGTGAGCTGCTGAGACTCTCCGGTGCACTGACGCTCGTAGCCGCTCCGTGGCTCGGCTGCGCGGCGCGCGCGGCCGAGCTCCCCGCGGAGGTTGCGGGCATCGCGTTGCCGCGCACGCCGCTCGCGGCCGCGGCCGCGGCCTTTGCGCGCGCCCGCTGTCCCGACTACCTCTTCAACCACTGCATGCGCACTTTCCTTTTCGGCGCGCTGCAGCTCGCCCGTGAGCGGCGCGCCTGCCGCTGCGAGGAAGCCTTCGTCGGCGCGGCCCTGCACGACCTGGGCCTGCTGCCC
Organism: Steroidobacteraceae bacterium; assembly: GCA_035518275.1. GTDB lineage: Bacteria > Pseudomonadota > Gammaproteobacteria > Steroidobacterales > Steroidobacteraceae > 13-2-20CM-66-19. The sequence continues at coordinate 24,862 of DATIXU010000108.1, read as the reverse complement.
GAGTTCGAGAGCCCCAGGAGCTCCTTCGAGATCGACGGTGCGAATGCGGCCGAGCGCTGGGTGCGCGACAACCTGGGATCGGCGGAGGAGGCCGATCTCGTCTGGCACGCCGTCGAGATGCACGACGGCGCCTTTGCACTCACCCGCCGCCAGGGGCCGGAGGCCATGTTGGTCGCGCTGGGGGCGGGGATCGACGTCTACGGCCCGGAGCCCGGCGATCTCGAGGAGCGGCAGATGACGGAGGTCCTCGCCGCCTTCCCGCGCCTGCAGTTCAAGCGGCGCTTCACGGCGCTGCTCATCGAGCACTGCCAGCGCAAGCCTGACTCGCAGCGCGCCACCTGGCTCGAGGGCGTGTGCCGCGCACACGTGGCGCACCCGGCTGCGGACGATGCGGTGGAGCGGCATATCGCCGCCGCGCCGTTCGCCGAATAGCCTAGAACAGCTCGAGCGGGTCGACATCGAGCGCCCAGCGCACGCGCTGCGCGCTCTTCTGCGCTTCGACTCGCGGCAGCCAGCTGTCGAGAAAGTGGTGCAGCGGCGGCCGCTCCTGGCTCTCGATCAGGAGTTGCGCATGGTAGCGCCCGGCGCGCTTCGCCATGGCCGCGGGCACCGGACCCAGGAGCCTGAGTCCCCGCGGCGGCGCGCCGGCCGCAGCGCGCGCCTCCGCGAGGAATCCGAGCGCCGCTTCGTGTGTCTTCCCCGAGGCGCGCAGCGCCGCGAGCCGGCTGAAGGGCGGCCACGAGGCCTGCAGCCGCTCGGCGAGCGCCGCTTCCGCGAAGCCATCGTAGCCGCGCTCGAGCAGGCTCAGGAGCAGCGGATGCTGTGGAAACTCGGTCTGGATCAGCACCTCGCCCGCCCTGGCGCCGCGCCCCGCGCGGCCTGCCACCTGTACGATGGTCTGCGCGAGCCGCTCGGGCGCCCGGAAGTCGCTGCTGAAAAGTCCCTGGTCGGCGTTGAGCACCACTACCAGCGTCACGTTGGGGAAGTCGTGACCCTTGGTGACCATCTGCGTGCCGACGAGGATGCGCGCCTCGCCCGAGGACATGCGCTTGACGACCTGATCGAGATCGCCGCGCCGCCGCACTACGTCGCGGTCGAGCCGCACGATGGGAATCCCGGGGAAGCGCGTGCCGAGCGTCGTCTCGATGCGCTCCGTCCCCTGGCCGACCGGCTTCACCGCAAAACCGCATTGCGGACAGCGTGCCGGCAGCGGCGCATCGGCGCCGCAGTGATGGCAGCGCAGGCGCCCCGCGGCGAGATGCACCGTGAGGCGCGCGTCGCACTCGCGGCAGGGCGCGATCCAGCCGCAGGCGGTGCACAGCAGCGTCGGCGCGTAGCCGCGGCGGTTGAGGAACACCAGCACCTGGCCGTCCGCGGCCAGGTGCCGCTCGATGGCGAGCGCGGCTGGAGTCGAGATGCCGGCGTCGATCGCGTTCACGCGCAGGTCGACGAGCTTGAGGAGCGGGGGCTGCGACTCCCCGGGCCGGCGCAGCAGCCGCAGCCGCGTGTAGCGGCCGGCGGCGACGTTGTTGAGCGTCTCGAGCGCAGGGGTCGCGGACCCCAGGAGTACCGGCACACCGGCGAGCCGCGCGCGCACCACCGCAAGATCCCGCGCCGAGTACCTGAGCGCCCCTTCGTGCTGCTTGAAGGAGGCATCGTGCTCTTCGTCGACGACGATGAGACCTAAGTCGGGAAGCGGGGCGAACACGGCCGAGCGCGTTCCGAGCGCGATGCGCGCATGCCCGCTCCACGCCGCGCGCCAAGCGGCAAGGCGCTCGGAATCGGTGAGCGCCGAATGCAGCACCGCCAGCGGAGCCGCGAAGCGCTCGCGAAAACGGCCGACCAGCTGCGGCGTGAGGCCGATCTCCGGCACCAGCACCAGCACCGCGCGTCCCCGCGCGAGCGCCTCCTCGGTGAGGCGCAGGTATACCTCGGTCTTGCCGCTGCCGGTGACACCCTCGAGGAGGAACGCCGCGTAGGCGCCCGCGGCCGCCGCGACGCGCTCGACCGCATCACGCTGCTCGGGCAGCAGCGTCGGTCCCGCGGCGCGCACGCGCGCCGGCTCCGCCACCTCGACCAGCGCCACCTCGGAGCGCTCGAGCCAGCCGCGCACCCCGAGGGCGCGCGCCGCGTCCCGCCAGCTCTCCGAATGCTCGCTCAAGGCTTCCGCCGACGCGGCGCCATCCCGGGAGAGGAGGAAGTCGAGGAGGGCACGCTGCTTCGGCGCCCGCCGCGGCTCACCCGCCACGGCGGCTTCCCGGCCTTCGGCGGTCACCGCCCAGCGCTCCTCGGTCGCGGTGACGCCGGCACCGAGGCGCATGCGCTTCGGCAGCGCGGCCGCGAGCACCTGGCCGATGGGGTGGTGGTAATACTCAGCCGCCCACCGGATGAGCTCGAGCGCGGAACCCTCGAGTGCGGGCGCCGCGTCCAGCACCTCGAGTATGGGCTTCAGCCGCTCCGGGGGCAGATCGGACGAGTCTGCGGCCTCCATGACGACGCCGATGAGTCGGCGGCGGCCGAACGGCACCCGGACCCGCGCGCCCGGCTTGAGCTCCGCGGCGCCTTCCGGCAAGTCCGGCGGAAGGTAGTCGAAGAGCCGCCGCAGGGGGGTGTCCACAGCCACCCTGAACATTTTCTGAACCCATCCCACCTGAACAGCTAAATCAATGACTTGCGCTTATTGGGAGCGTCAACGGGCATCGCGGGCGCGCGTTATACACCCATGCCCGAGTTTGCTACGCTCGCGTCGCCTTATAGCATGCCGGCCGCACTACACGGCGACGTGACGGACTCCGAAGAGCAAACGCAAACTCGAGCGCTGAACCAGTTCCTGGCCGGCGTCGAGCTGAAGGCATTCAAGATCGCCCAGGCGGCGCTGCGGCACGAGGACGACGCACTCGATGCGGTCCAGGACGCGATGCTGCAGCTGGCGCGGGCCTATTCCGACCGTCCGGCGGAGGAGTGGAAGCCGCTCTTCTACCGGATTCTCGAGAACCGCATACGCGACATGCAGCGCCGCCGCACCGTGCGCGGCCGCATCATGGCGTGGCTGCCGCTGCGCGGCGAGGATGACGACGAGGAATACGACCCCGTGGCTCAGGCGCCGAGCCCCGAGCCGCAGCCGGTACGCCGGCTCGAGCTCGACGAGGCCGTGGGGGAGCTCGAGCAGGCGCTCGAGCGGCTGCCGCCGCGGCAGCAGCAGGCATTCCTGCTGCGCACGCTCGAGGGGCTCGATGTGGCGGAGACGGCGCGGACGATGGGCTGCTCGGAGGGCAGCGTGAAGACTCATTACTTTCGCGCAGTGCAGGCACTGCGCGCGCAACTCGGAGAGTTCTATTTATGAGCCGGGCTGATGAATCACTGACGCAGCTCGAGCGCAACGCGAAGTTGGTGCTCGAGGAGAGCGTGCGCCGCATCGACGGCCGCACGCGCTCGCGCCTGAACCAGGCGCGCCATGCGGCGCTCGCCGCGGCCGGCAGGCGCCGCCGCGCATGGTGGGCGGGCTTCACGCTGATGCCGGCCGCGGGCGCGGTCGCCGCGGCGCTGCTCGTGGCCGTGGTGCTCTGGCACCGTGAGCCCGCCGGCACCGCGCCCATGGCGTCCGATGCGCCGCATGCCGCAGCCGTCGAGGACATGGATTTGCTGACAGACAACGACTCGATTGACCTGATTGAGGGTTGGGACGGCTCGTTCTACGAATGGGCGGCCGCGCAGTCCGATGGCGGAGCCGAGAGCAACACCTGATGTGGCTCCATCGCGCCGGAGCGATCGCGGTGCTGAGCGCATTCGCGCTCGGCAGCGCCATCGGCCGCTCGGACGACGCCAGCAAGGCGCCGCAGCCCGCGGCGGGCTTCCTCGAGTTTCTCGGCAGCGTCGACCGGCTCTCCGAGGTGAATGCGAACTATCTCTCACAGCCGATTCCGCTGAAGACCGTTCGGCCCGCGGCCAACGGCGGCACGAGACCTCCGGCGACTCAGCCGCCCGCGCCTGCCCCGGCGCCGACTCCCTCCGGAGACAAGAACGATGGGTAGCCCGGTAACAATGAAACCCCGGATGTTCGCGCTCCTCGCCGCTTTGCTGCTGGCAGCAGGCGCGCCGTCGTTCGCGCAGGAGCCGCCTGCGGCTCCGCCGGCCGCAGCCGCCGCCGCCAGTCCGCGCGCGCCGGTGGCCTGGTCGAGCCTCTCGCCCGAGCAGCAGAAGCTCCTGGGTCCGATGGCCAATCAGTGGGAGAGCCTGCCGCCCGAGCGGCAGCAGGCACTCGCCCACGGCAGCGAGCGCTGGCTCGGGATGTCGCCCGAGCAGCGCGACCAGGCGCGCGAGCGCTTCTCGCGCTGGCAGGCTCTGCCGCCCGAGCAGCGCCGCGCCCTGCGCGATCGCTGGCAGCGCTTCCAGGCACTGCCGCCGGAGCAGCGCGAGGCCGTGCGCCAGAACTATCACCGCTTCCAGCAGCTGCCGCCGGCGCAGCGCCAGATGCTGCGTCAGCAGTGGCGCAACGCCACTCCGGAGCAGCGCCAGCAGATGGTGCAGCACGCGCGCGAGCAGCGCGCCAGGCGCATGGAGCACCTGCAGCAGCAGCGCGGCGGCGGCGGGCGCGCGCCGCCGCCGCACATTCGCTGATCAGCGGGTACCGGCCTTCACCGGCCGCACCGGGATGGGGATGTTGCACACGTCAATCCGCCCGGCAGGCACCTTGAACCATTCCTCGTGACGGTTGCGGCGCGCTTCGACGTAGGCGGCGAAGGTCGGCGTGTCGGTGCGCAGCTCCTCGAGCGCGGTGCGCTCAGCCTCGGGCAGGTCCGCGGCGAGGCGCATCGAGCGGATCGGCATGCCGCTCTCCGAGCCCTCGTAGAACCCGAGCGCCCCGTGGCCGCGCGGCAGCACCGACAGCAGCTCCATGCCGCGTACCACGCGCCCGAGCAGCGTCACGTTGCGGTCGAGGTGCCGCGGCGCCTGGCCGATCACGACGTAGAGCTCCGTGCCGCCGCCTGAGTCGACGTCGTTGTCGCGCCCGGCGCCGACCATGCCGTAGCAGTGCACCAGCCAGGCGCGCCCGAGCTGCGGATCGGCGGCCACGGGGAAGCCGTCGAGGAAGCCGACCAGCGGCGCGTAGGTGTCGGGATCGGTGATGCGCGTGAGCGTGAGGCCCCGCAGCGGCCGCTCGAACTCGGCGGGGAGCGTGCGCTGCGCCTTCTGCAACGGTTTCTTGCCCCCGGTATCGCCCCACTGCACCACGTAGTTTTCCTGCGAGCGCATGAAGGCGAGGCCGTCGAAGTAGCCTTCGCGCGCGAGCGCGGTGACGTTGGCGACGTGGTTCGGGGCGAAGACCGGCGCCAACTCGATGATGACGCGCCCGGGGGGAAGCTCCAGGTACAGCGTGTACTGCGGGTCGAGGGGCCGCCAGTCGGAGGGCGAGGAAGCGGCCAGGACTTCCGCGGTGGTGAACGCTTTCGATGCCTGCGCCGGCGGGGCGGCGGCTGCCAAGGGCGCCAGCCCGGCGGCTGCGAGCACAGCCAAGGCCGCGGCTGGGAGCGTCCGGATGTGCTCTCTCATGTGTTTCCCCCGTTCACCTGAGGCGCGTGAAGCCGTCCGCGCTCCAGTCCTCACTCCCCACGCCGTGGTGCACGATGAAGAGACCCTCGGGATCGTAGTGCTTCTTGATGTTCCTGAGGCGCGGATAGTTCGGGCCGAAGTAGTCCTGCTGCCAGCGCTGATTGAAGAAATTGCTCTCCGAAAGATACGAGCCGGCCTGCGGCGCCACCTTGCGCAGCTCCGCCGCCGCCGCGTCGATCGCGCGGGCGTCACGATGCGCCGCGTCCAGGTCCATCGGCGGGCGCGACTCGCCCGGGTAGGAAGGCCGCTCGCCGTCGGCAATGATCGCGAGCGCGAAGGCCTCCGTGACGCCCGGGTTCATGGCGGTGTCGAGCGAGGCCTTGATCGCCTCGGGCGCGGCGAATGCGAGTCCCTTGTTGAAATGCAGGCCGACCTCCTTGTAGCGCGAGGCGGCGAACAGCGCCTCGCTAAGGCGCGGCTGCGCGCTCGGCTCGAGCAGCGCCGCCGGCAGCCACAGCGAGTCGTAGCCATGAAGGAAGACGCCCACCTGGTCCTGGTCGCCCTCCCAGTAGCCATGGTCCGGGGGTGCGCCGGGACGCTTGTCAGGGATCATGCTGGGATTGCCCTGGACCTCCCACCAGCTTTGCGCCTTGTGGCCGCTCGCACCCGGCTCCTCGGCAACCGTGTAGTCGGCGGACGCCTTGATCCAATCGAAGAACGGCTGCCACACCGCGCGCGCCTCCTCGCGCGACAGGCCCTGCTGCACCATCGAGACTTTGAGCGAGTTGTCGGGCTTCACGGCCACCTGCTCGCCCCAGTGGGGGTTGGCGACGCGCTCGGCGTAATGGGCGACGAAGCGCGCGAGCAGCGCGCGGAAGGCGGCGTCGCTCCTGGCCTTGAAGGCGCCCCAGGCGCTGCCGAGGAACTGCGGCAGCGCGTGAGTGCGCAGCGTGAGGCGAGTGACCACGCCGAAGGTTCCGCCGCCGCCGCCCTTCAGCGCCCAGAAGAGATCCGGTTCCTGGCGGGCGTTGACGATCCGCACCCTGCCGTCGGCCGTGATCACTTCGGCCTCGAGGAGTCCCGCGGCCGCATTGCCGAAGCCCTTGGAGAAGCTGCCGAAGCCGCCCGATTGGATGAGCCCGGCGACGCCGACGTCGGCGCAGCCGCCGCCCTGCACGTAACGCCCGGCGCGCGTCGTCACCGCGCTGTAGGCATCGATCCACATGCAGCCGGCGCCGAGTGAGACCGCAGGCTGGGGCGCCACCTTGCCGGCGCAGCCCGCGCCCACGAAGTCATCCTGCAACCGGATGTCGGTGAGCGCGCGCGTCCAGATGAGGAGCGAGTCCGGCGCGTTCGAGGTGCCGAGATAGCTATGGGCAGCGCCTTTCACGACCACGCGCAGGTTGTGCGTACGGGCGAAATTCACCGCGTGGGCGACGTCCTGGGCGTTGCGTGCCTTGACGGCGCGGGCGCTCGGCGCGGGCGTCCAGGCATCGAGCCAGCCCGAGACCTGCGTGCCGCCCGGCTGATCGCCGAGGTAGAAGGGATTGCGCTGATTTTCCGCTGCGTCGGCGCAGGCGGCGCTCGCCGCGTCGGCGACGCAGGGAGCGAAGAGCGCGTGGGGCTCGAGGAGATTGCCGCCGACCGCGGCCTCGAGCTCATCCCACTGCGCGGGCGTCGGCCAGTAGGGATCGCCGGGACGCACGCGCGCGAAGGGTGACATGACGCGCGCCGCGAGCCGCGCCGGCACGCTGAGAGCGAGCGGCAGCGCCGCACCGAGCTTCAAGAGACTCCTGCGCCGCATCGCCAGAGCTCCTTTTCAGTCGCGTCGTCTCCTCAGCCGACCGCTTTCACCGCCGCGATGAGCTCGCCGGCCGCCTTCTGCGCATCTCCATAGAGCATGCGGGTGTTGTCGAGATAGAAGAGCGCGTTCTCGATCCCCGAGAAGCCCGCGCCCTTGCCGCGCTTGATGACGATCACGTTCTTCGCCTTGTCGGCGTTCAGGATGGGCATGCCGTAGATCGGGCTCGACTTGTCGGTGCGGGCCACGGGATTCACCACGTCGTTGGCGCCGATGATGAGCGCGACGTCCGCGGTCTCGAACTCCGCGTTGATCTCGTCGAGGTCGGAGATGAGGTCGTAGGGCACGCCCGCCTCCGCCAGCAGCACGTTCATGTGGCCCGGCATGCGTCCCGCGACCGGGTGGATCGCAAAGCGCACGGTGACGCCGCGGTCGATGAGCAGCTGAACCAGCTCCCAGATCTTGTGCTGCGCCTGGGCGACCGCCATGCCGTAGCCCGGCACCACGATGACCTTGGAGGCGAACGCCATCATGACGCCGACGTCGGCGGCCTCGATCGGCTTCAGGCTCCCGGTCACCGTGCCGGTCGCCTCGCCGCCGGTATCGCCGAAGCCCGAGAACAGCACGTTGCCGAGCGAGCGGTTCATCGCTCTGGCCATCAGCTGCGTGAGCAGCGTGCCGGCCGAGCCCACCACGGTGCCGGCGATGATCATCGCGGCGTTGTCGAGCACGAAGCCCTCGAGCCCGACCGCGAGCCCGGTGAGCGCGTTGTAGAGCGAGATCACGACCGGCATGTCGGCGCCGCCGATCGGCAGCGTCATGGTGACGCCGAGCACCAGCGCCAGCACGAACAAGCCGGTCACCACGGCCGGGCTCGCGTTGAGGTGGGCCGCGACCATGGCGCCGAGCACCAGCGCCGCCGCCAGCACCAGCAGGTTCAGGAGCTGCTGGCCCGCGAAGCGCAAGCTGCGATTGATGAGCCCCTGGAGCTTGCCGAAAGCGATCAGGCTGCCGGAGAAGGAAACCGCGCCGATGATGCCGCCGAGGACGGCGAGGGACACGGTGACGTAGCCTGAGGTCTCGCCGCGGTACAGCTCGACCGCCGCGATCGCCGCCGCCGCGCCGCCGCCCATGCCGTTGTAGAGCGCGATCATCTGCGGCATGTTGGTCATGGCGACCCGCTTGCCGCTCCACCACGCGAGCACCCCGCCGGCGAGCATCGCCGGGAGGATCCAGCCGTAGTTGGTCATTCCTGGATAGAGGAAGGTGACCAGCGTCGCCACCGCCATGCCGGCGCCGGCCCAGAGGATGCCGCTGCGCGCCGTCACGGGCGAGCTCATGCGCTTCAGGCCCATGATGAAGAGCACCGCGGTGACGAAGTAGCTCGCCTGGATCGCGAGGCTCGCCGACATCCAGCCCGGCATCAGTGTGTCCCTTTCTTCGCGCCGCGCTGGCCGCTCGACTTGAACATCTCGAGCATGCGCTCGGTCACGACGTAGCCGCCAACCGCGTTGCCGGCCGCGAGGAACACGCCGATGACACCGATGACTTTCTCGAGCGGCGTCGTGGCGCTGCCGAGCGCCACCATCGCGCCCACCAGCACGATGCCGTGCACGAAGTTAGAGCCCGACATCAGGGGCGTATGCAGGATCACCGGCACGCGCGAGATGACCTCGTAGCCGGTGAAGGCCGCGAGCATGAAGATATAGAGTGCCACCATTCCGGTCATGTCAGCCTCCGAGCGCCTTGGCCGTCGGCTCGTGTTTGATCACGCCGTCGCGCGTCAGGCACGACTGCGCGAACACCTCATCGTTCCAGTCGATCGCCAGCTCCCCTTTGGAGATGCCGGGCTTGAGGAAATTGAAGAGATTGCGGGCGTACATCTCGCTCGCGTTGTAGGCGAGCTCGGCGGCGAGATTCACCGGTCCCACGATCTTCACTCCCTGGTGCTCGAGCACTTCGCCCGTGCGGGTGAGCTCGCAGTTACCGCCCTGCTCGGCGGCGATGTCGACCACTACCGAGCCGGGGCGCATGCGCTCGACCACGCCGCGCGAGATGATCTTCGGCGCGGGTCTGCCCGGAACGGCGGCGGTGGTGACCACCGCATCCGCGACCGCGATGCGGGCATCGAGCGCCTCCTGCTGCTTCGCCTTCTCTTCCGCGGTGAGCTCGCGCGCGTAGCCGCCGGCGCCTTCGGCGCTCACCCCGGTCTCGACGAACTTCGCCCCGAGGGACTTCACCTGCTCGCGGGTGGCGCTCCTCACGTCGTAGGCCTCGACCACCGCACCCAAACGCCTCGCGGTGGCGATCGCCTGCAGCCCCGCGACGCCCGCGCCGATGACCAGGACTTGCGCCGGGCGGATGGTGCCGGCGGCGGTGGTGAGCATGGGAAGGAATTTCTGCAGGTGGCTCGCGGCGATCAGCACCGCCTTGTAGCCGGCGATGGCTGCCTGCGAGGACAGCGCATCCATCGACTGCGCGCGCGAGATGCGCGGCACCAGCTCCATGGCGAAGGAGGTGAGGCCGCGCTCTTTCAGCGCCCGCACCTCGGCGGCGCGCGCGTACGGCTGCATGAAGCCGATCACCACGGCGCTGCGTTTGAGCTGGCCGATCTGCGCCACGCTGAGGGGCTGCACCGTGAGCAGCACATCCGCGCCCGCGAGCACCGCGGCGGCGGAATCGGCCCAGCTGACATTCTTATAGGCGGAATCGGGGAAGCGCGCGCGCTCGCCCGCGCCGCGCTCGAGCATCACCCGCGCGCCTTCTTTCGCGAACTTATCGGCAATCTCCGGAGTCAGACTGACGCGTGTTTCCTGGGGCGCGCTCTCTGTCAGCGCGCCTATCGTCACTGGCATTCAAAGGCCCCTTCGGCAGTGCGTGGCCGGCCGGCCACGTGACTGGAAAATTTCAATTTAATTAAGACCTTGCGATGTTGAATTCTTGCACAAAAGTGCCGTATCTTACAGCGCCATGCTCGGGATCGATTTCTCCGACGACCTCGCGGTGATCGCGGCGACCCCCGCGGCGCGCGGGCTGTCGCAGCTCGTCCTGCGCACGGACGTGGCCGGCATGCCACTCGAGTGGATCGATTACAAGGAAGCCGCGCGACTCTACACCCAGGAGCAGGTCGCTTACACGTGCGGATCGCTCCTCTACCAGCTCTTCGGCGGTACCAATGCGCGCACCGGCCGCCGTACCGTGCTGGACGTGAACTCCATCGTCGCGACGATCGGCCACACCGGCAATCCCGGCAATACGCGCCACGACTACATCCCGCCGCTCAACAACCAGACGCTGTTCCGGCGCGATGCCTACCTCTGCATGTACTGCGGGCTGCGCTTTCCCTCGCGCGAGCTGTCGCGCGATCACATCCGTCCCTTCAGCCAGGGCGGCGCCGACATCTGGACCAACGTGGTCGCCTCCTGCCGCCGCTGCAACAACCAGAAGGCCTCGCGCACCCCCGAGCAGGCGCGCATGCAGCTGATTGCGGTGCCGTTCACGCCGACCTACGCCGAATACATCTTCCTCAAGGGCCGACGCGTGCTGGCCGACCAGATGGAATATCTCGTCGCGCACTTCCCGCGCACCAGCCCGCTGCACGACCGTATCCGCGCGTACCTGTCCTGAGCCTGCCACCTGCCACGGCTCGTCGGCGCAGCGTTGATAGTTCCTCCCGGCGACAGTTAGTCACTTGCCTAACCATTGCCGAATGGACTATGCGCAGTCGGCGCCCGTGGCCCAACGCAAGCGCGTGACGATCGGGGGCGGCACCTGCTAAGGTCCTCCGCGCACCCTTCAAGGAGCCAGGAGCCGCGCGTGATTTTCCTGGTCGACGCCTCGGTCTACGTCTTCCGCGCCTATCACTCGATGCTGCCCGACATGCGCGACGCGGACGGCAATCCCACGCACGCGGTGTTCGGCTTCACGCGTTTCCTGGGCGATCTCATCGAGCGCGTGCGCCCGACCCACATCGCGGTCGCCTTCGACCAGCGCAGCCCCCATTCCTACCGGCGCGGGATCTACCCGGCGTACAAGGCCAACCGCGAGCCGGCACCGGCAGCGCTGACGCAGCAGTTCGGCCGCTGCCGCGAGGTCTGCCGGCATCTGGGTGTCGCGGAGTTCGTCTATCCCGAGTACGAAGCCGACGACATCATCGGCACCCTGGCACGCACGATGCGCGCCGCCGGCATCCGTGCCGCCTTCATCACCCGCGACAAGGATCTCGCGCAGCTGATGCGCGATGGGGATGTGTTCTGGGACTTCGGCGCCCGCGGGCAGTTCGGCTATCACGACATCGAGCACCACTTCGGGGTGCGGCCGGAGCGCTTCGCCGATTACCTGGCGCTCGCCGGCGATGAGTCCGACAACATCCCGGGCGTGCCGGGCGTCGGACACCGCACCGCCGCCTCGCTCATGAAGGCCTTTGCCTCGCTCGACGAGCTCTACGACGATCTCGAACGCGTCGCGCGCCTCAGGATCCGCGGCGCGGGCACGCTCGGCGCGCGCCTCGCCGAGCATCGAGAGGCGGTGTATCTGGCGCAGCGCCTCACCCGCATCAGCTGCGACCTTCCGATCGGCGTCGGCGCCGAGGGATTGCGGCGCCGCGCACCCGATCTCCCGGGGCTGTCGCGGCTCTATGACCGGCTCGGTTTCGGCCCGTTCCTGCGCGCACAGGGGGCTCGCCTGGCACAGCTGCCCGCGGCGTGCGCCTGATTGACGCGTCGGTCGCGGGCGAGCTGACGCGTCTCACGGGCCTCGAGCTCTCGCCCGAGCCGGCGGAGCGTGTCGCCGGCGGCAGCATCAACCGCTGCTATCGCTGGCCGAGCCGCTCGGGCCCCATATTCGTCAAGGTGGCTGAGAGCGCCGCGAGCTCCATGCTCGAGGCCGAGGCGGCGGGGCTCGCCGAGCTCGCGCGGGCGCACGCCGTGCGGGTGCCGCGCGTGCTGGCATGCGGACGCAGCGGGGCATCGGCCTTTCTCGCGCTCGAGTGGCTCGAGGCCGGCGCCGCCACCGGCGAGAGCGAAGAGTGCTTGGGCGCCGGGCTCGCGGCGCAGCACGCCGTCACCGCCCCGGAGCACGGCTGGCGGCGTGACAACACCATCGGCCGCACGCCGCAGGCGAACGGCCCGACGGCATCCTGGGCCGAGTTCTTCCGCGAGCGGCGGCTGCGGCCGCAGCTCGAGCTCGCCATGGCCAATGGCTTCGGCCCGCTTTTGGAAGCGCCCGGCGAGCGGCTGCTCGCCGGGGTCGGGGCGCTCCTCGCGACGCATCGCCCGGAGGCGTCGCTCCTTCACGGGGATCTGTGGGGCGGCAACTGGCTCGCCACCCGCGACGGCGATCCGGTGATCTTCGACCCGGCGGTCTACTACGGGGACCGCGAGACGGATCTCGCCATGACGCAGCTCTTCGGGGGCTTCGGCGCGCGCTTCTACCGGGCATATGGGGGTGCGGCTCCGCTGCCGCACGGGGCCGAGCTGCGCCTCGACCTTTATAACCTTTATCACGTGCTGAACCACGCCAACCTGTTCGGCGAGAGCTACGCGCACCGGGCGCTTGCCATGATCCAGCGGCTGCTCGCAGAGCTGCACGGTTAGAGGCTATGCTGCGCACCCGGCCCGTGCGGGTGAGTCTCAAGCTGTACGAGAGGTTGTCATGGCGGTCGCAGCGACGGATAAGAACATCGAGTCGATCCTCATCGAGCAGCGCAGCTTCCCGCCCTCGCCGGAGTTCACCGCGCAGGCACGCATCAAGCCGCACGATCTCGAGGCGTTGCGCAAGCGCGCCGCCGACGATCACGTCGGATTCTGGGCGGATCTCGCCTCCCAGGAGCTCAGCTGGCACCGGCCGTTCACGGTGGCGCTCGATGAGGCGCGCGCGCCCAACTACCGCTGGTTCACCGACGGGCGCCTCAACGCCTCCTGGAACTGCCTCGACGTGCACCTGAACGAGCGCGGCCACAAGACCGCGATCATCTTCGAGGGAGAGCCGGGCGATGTGCGCCGGCTCTCCTACCGCGAGCTGCACGCCGACGTCTGCCGCTTCGCCAACGCGCTCAAGGCGCAGGGAATCAACAAAGGCGACCGGGTCGTCATCTATATGCCGATGGTCCCGGAGGTCGTGGTCGCGATGCACGCCTGCAACCGCATCGGCGCGATCCACTCGGTGGTGTTCGGTGGCTTCTCCGCGCCCGCGCTCAAGGATCGCATCGAGGACACCGAAGCCAAGCTCGTCATCACCGCCGACGGCGGCTGGCGCGGCGGCGGGGCGGTGGAGCTCAAGGTCGCCACCGATCACGCGCTCGCCGCCGGCTGCCCGACCGTGAGAAAGGTCATCGTGCTCAAGCGCACGGGCCGGGCGGTGCCCATGGACCCCAGGCGCGATCTGTGGTGGCACGAGGCCATCGAGGGACAGCCGCCCGCCTGCGACCCCGAGTGGGTGGAGGCCGAGCATCCGCTCTACGTCCTCTACACCTCGGGCTCTACCGGTAAGCCGAAGGGCATCGTCCACGCCACCGGCGGCTATCTGCTCGGCGCCAAGGTCACCACCCAGTGGGTTTTCGACCTGCGCGACGACGATGTCTTCTGGTGCACGGCGGATGTCGGCTGGGTCACGGGACATACCTACATCGCCTACGGGCCGCTCGCCGCCGGCGCGACCATCGTCATGTACGAAGGCACGCCTACCGTGCCCGACGGCGGCCGCTTCTGGAGGAACTGCCAGACGCACGGCGTCACCGTCTTCTACACCGCGCCGACCGCGATCCGCGCGCTGATGAAGCTCGGCGATGAGCTGCCGAACAAGTACGACCTGTCGAAGCTGCGCCTCCTCGGTACGGTCGGCGAGCCGATCAACCCCGAGGCGTGGATGTGGTATCACCGCGTGATCGGTAGGGAGCGTTGCCCGATCGTCGATACCTGGTGGCAGACCGAGACGGGCGCGATCCTGATCTCGCCGCTCCCCGGCGTGACCGCCACCAAGCCCGGCTCCTGCACCCAGCCGCTGCCCGGCATCGATGCCGACATCGTCAACGATCACGGCGACTCGGTGAAACGCCCGGACGCGGGCGGCTACCTCGTGGTCCGCAGGCCCTGGCCGTCGATGCTGCGCACCATCTGGCGCAACAACCCGCGCTACATCGAGGGCTACTGGGCGAAGTTCCACACGCGCTGCTACGTAGCGGGCGACAGCGCGCACCGCGACAAGGACGGCTACTACTGGATCATGGGCCGCATCGACGACGTGCTCAAAGTGTCGGGACACCGCCTCGGCACCATGGAGATCGAGTCGGCGCTGGTCGCGAATCCGCGCGTCGCCGAGGCGGCCGTGGTCGGCAAGCCGCACGAGATCAAGGGCGAGTCGGTATTCGCCTACGTGGTGCTGCGCGGCCCGCGTCCCACCGGGGACACGAGCGCGCTCACCCGGGAGCTGCGCGACTGGGTGGGCGAGCAGCTCGGTCCCATCGCCAAGCCCGACGACATCCGCTTCGCCGACAATCTTCCCAAGACACGCTCGGGCAAGATCATGCGCCGGCTGCTGCGCGCGGTGGCGAGCGGCGAGGAAGTCACTCAGGACGTCTCGACGCTCGAGAATCCAGCGATCCTCGATCAGCTACGCGGCACCGATCAGGCAGGCAAGGCGGCGGCGCCGAAGGCCAAGCCGGCCGCAGCCAAGGCCAGGCCGAAGCGGCCCAAGGCCAGGCCGAAGCGGCTCAAGGCCAGGCCGAAGCGGCTCAAGGCGAAACGATCGGCTGCACCCAGGCGCCGGGCGGCGAAGGCACGCAAGACGGCGAAACGCGCCGGGCGCAAGCGCGCCGCGCCGCGGCGCAAGCGCTAGGGTGCTCGGGCGGTGGCATCGAGCCCGAGCACGACCAGCCGCTGCTCGAGCCGCTCGCTCATGCGGCCCGGCTGATCGAGCCCCATGCGCTTGAGTGCGGCGGCGTGCCGGGGCGCGGGATTTCCGCGCCAGACGGCGGCTGCGACGGTCGCGAGTTTTCCCCGGAGAGTTCCGGTACGGGCGTCGAGAAACATGAGCGCCGCGCCAAGCGCGATCTCCTCGGCGGTGAGGTCGGTGCCGAAGGGGTAGGCGCTGAAGAATCCCTGCCGGCGGTGCTCCGCGAGCGCGCGGTTGAGGCGCGCCGGCGTGTTGTCGCGGCAGGCCTCCGGGATGCGGTAGTCGGGACGGATCTTGCCGTTGGCCTTCGCCTGCGCCAGCAGCTCTTCCTGGAAGCGCGAATCGGCGACCGCAAGCATCGCCATGATGATCTCCTCGTCGGTGCGGCCGCGCAGGTCAGCGATGCCGTACTCGGTGACCACGATGTCGCGCAGGTGGCGCGGGATCGTCTCGTGGCCGTATCTCCAGACGATGTTGGAGGTGGTGCGGCCGTGGCGCGTATGGGTCGCACGCACGCACAGGATCGAGCGCGCGTCCGGCAGCGCGTGCGCCATGGCGACGAAGTTGTATTGCCCGCCGACGCCCGAGACCACCTGGCCGCTCTCGAGCGCATCCGACACCGCCGCCCCGAGCAGCGTCACCAGCATGGTCGTGTTGACGAAGCGCCCCGCCCGGCGCTGCAGGATGCGCAGCTCCTGGTCCGGGCCATACAGCTGGTTGAGGAAGGCGACCCCGCACATGTCGAGCTGCACGCGGTCGCTTTCCGGCAGGTCGCGCAGCGCCGCGTAGAAGGCGCGCGGACCCATGAAGAAGCCGGCGTGCAGCACCACGCCGTTGCGCAGCTCGCGCCCGAGGCACTGCGCGGCGATGGCTGCGCGGCAGCCCGCATCGGCGAGGTCAGCGCCGATCCACTCGCCGCCCGACACCCGCAGGCGCCCGCCGTCGAACTCCACCTCCTCGCGGAATACCCCGTGGTGCCGGAGGTCGGCGAACTCGGCCTCGGTGAGGCGCGGTCCCACGCCGGCCGCCACGAGCCGCTCGAGAATGCCCGTGTCGAAACGCTCAGCCGTGGTCCCCGTCGCCAGCAGCCGCTCGAGGGGGAGCGAATCGTAGACGCGGCGGCGCAGGATGCCGGCACGGTAGAGCTCGAGCAGCTGGTCGACGAACATCTCCGTGGAGGCGAACAGGCCGCTCGCGAAGGGCTCCAAACCGCCCTCGTCGCGCATGAGCCGCTCGGCCTCGCGCACGCCGAGCGCACTGAGCGCGCTCACCCAGGCGGCGTTCTGCTGATGCCGCAGCAGCAGCGTATATGCCAGCGAGTCGCCGAGCTCGCCGATGCCGATCTGCAGCGTGCCGCCGTCGCGCACCAGGCCGCTCACGTACATGCCGATGGCGTGGTCGGCGGTGCCGATCGGCGGATTGGGCGGACAAAAGAGATCGAAGTCGTAGCGCGGGTCGTCGATGAGAAAGTCGAAACGCGCCGGGTCGATCTGCGCGTGCCCGGTCATGAAGGGCATCTGCGCGTGGACCTCCCCGACCGTCACCACCTCGCGCCCGGCGAGCCGCGCCGCTTCGAGCTGCGGCAGCAGGTCCACGATCACGTCGGGGTTGGAGCCATAGCTGAGCGCCATCTGGCCGTTCACCGTGCGGCGTGCGACCAGCCCCGCCACCACGTTGACGCCCTGCTTCAGGACCTCGCGCTGGACGTGGGTGTAGTTGGCGCAGAGGTAGTTGCGCTGGGCGTGCAGCGCGCCGAGGAACGCGCCCGGCGTGAGGAAGAACTCGATCACGCGCACGTTGGGGGGCACCCGGCCGGCGCGCACCGCGCGCGCGTACTCCGGGTCGATGTAGCTGCCGAACACCCGCGCGACCAGGGGATCGAGCAGGCGCGCCTCGAGCGGGGCGCGCGCCACGGGCTTGAGCAGCGACAGCGCCGTGAGGATCGTCAGGTTGAGCGAAGGGTCGCGCAGCGCCCGCCGATAGAGCTCGTTGACGAACGGGATGGGCTTGCCGATGGCGAGCGGCAACGCGAGCACGATGCGCGGCCCCACGCGGCGCAGTACCGCGTCGACGCAGTGGCCGACATCGTTGAATACTTCAGGCATGCGACTTGTGGCATGCTCCCCGAAGCCACCGACGCGCGTCAACCGCGCGCGCAGCGCTTGAGGAGCGGGACATGGCAGTGCACAAGCCGGCGCTCGAGGCAGGCAGCGTGGCGGCGCTCAGCCGCTCCGGCTATCCGGAACCCTATCGTTCGCGCGTGTTGCCGCGCGAGAAGCGCGCCCTCGGCGATGCCTTCGGCCTGACGCGCATCGGCGTCAACCAGACGACGTTGCCGCCGGGGAAGGAGTCCTCGATGCGGCACTGGCACACGCGCGAGGATGAGTTCGTCTACGTGCTCGAGGGCGAAGTGGTGCTGCGCACCGGCGCCGGTGAGCAGCTGCTCATGGCCGGCATGTGCGCCGGCTTCCCGGCGGGCCTCGAGGACGGGCATCAGCTCGTCAACCGCAGCGACCGTCCGGCGGTGTATCTCGAGGTGAGCAACCGCGACCCGGAGGACCGGGCGAGCTACTCCGACCCCGAGGTGGATCTCGCTTACGTGGGCGGCCGGATGACGCGCCGCGACGGGACGGCTTGTTAGCCATCCGCAGCGGCACGTGAGCGGCTGCTACATCAGGTGATCAGGGCGCGGCGCGCGTCAGGCGCAGCGTGAATGACACGGTGACCTCGTTCCCCGCCTGGTCGGTGGCCTGCCACTCGCCCTGGCCGACGCCGAAGTCGAGCCGGCGCACGATCGTCCTGCCAGCCAGGTAGCCGACCGTTGCGCCGCCCTCGGTGGCCTCGCGGAACGTAAACGGCACCCTGGTCTCCCGCGTCATGCCACGGATGGTGAGCGCGCCGACAGCCTCGTAGCCGCCCCCGGTCTTCACGATCTGCGTGGCGAGGAAGTGCGCCTGGGGGAAGTGCTTCACGTCGAACAGGTCATCGCTCCGCAGCGTGTCGTCACGGTCCTTGTCACCGGTATCGAGCGCCGCGACGTCCACCGTGACCTCGAGCCGCCCGCCCGTCGGATCGGCGCCTGAGGAATCCAGAGTCACCGAGAAGCGCGGAAAACGCCCGGTGTTCTTCGCGCCCGCCTGCAGGAAGATGAACTCGAGTGAGCTGTTCGCGGGATCGAGGGTGTAATGCGAGGTCAGGGGCGGGGCCGCGGCGGCGTCCAGGCCGACGGCGAGCGATGCCGCGGCGAGCAGCCGGCAGAGGATCGGGGGGCGCATGCAGGGACTCCTCGTCAGTGGCGCGTGAACGGCAACATGCGCTTGAGCACGTCGTCCTTGTGCCAGAAATGATGCTTGAGGGCGCCGATCACATGCAGCGTGATCACTGCGATGAGCGTCCAGGCGAGCGTGTGATGCGTCATCTGCAGCGCGTCGTAGAGGGGGCGGCTCTTCGGCACCAGGTCCGGCAGCTGGAAGAACCCGAACCAGCTCACCGGGAACCCACGCGCCGAGGAGAACATCCAGCCCGTGAGCGGCACCGCGAGCAGCAGCACGTAGAGCGCCACGTGGCTGAAGCGCGCCAGGGCCAGCTCATAGCGCTTGAGGTTCTCCGGCAGGGGCGGATGCTCGCTCAGCCAGCGCCACGCGAGGCGCAGGATCACGAGGCCGAGGATCGTGATACCGATCGACTTGTGGCGCGCCAGCAGGGTCAGCTTGCGCAGGCCGTTCGGCAGATCGTCGGCCATCTCGGCGAGGGTGACCTGCGCGATGATCAGCGCGACGATGACCCAGTGGAAGGTTTGCGCGATCGCGCCCCAGCGGTGAGTCGTGTTGCGGAGGGCCATTGGACCTTAAGCTTAAAGGCGTGAGCGGCGGTTGCAAGATTCGCGTCGCCGCCACGCTGTTCCTGGCGGGCGCGCTCAGCGGCTGCCCGACGCGTCCGCCGCCGCCCCCGTCGCAGGTGCACGCGGCGCCGCCTGCTCCGGTCGCGCCGCACACGGGCAGGCCTTACGACATCGCCGCGGCGGAGTCGCTGCTCACCGTGCGGGTCTACCGCGGTGGCACGCTCGCGAGCGCCGGGCACAACCACCTCATCGCCTCCCACACGCTCGCCGGAACGGTCTACGTGCCCGGCGAGGTGCTGAAGAGCAGCATCGAGCTGCACCTGGCGGTGGCGGAGCTGACGGTGGACGAGCCGGAGCTGCGCGCACGGGAGACAGGCGGCGACTTTCAGCCGCAGCTGCCGCAGTCGGCGCGTGACGGCACGCGGCGCAACATGCTCGGTCCCGCCGTGCTCGATGCGGCGGAGTACCCCGAGGTCGTGCTGCGCTCCGAGCGGCTCGAGGCGCCGGCAGCCGGCGCGCCGGGCGCGGTCGTGGCCTGGCTCGATGCGCAGGTGCGCGACCAGCACCGCACGATCAGCGTTCCGGTGCGCTACCAGATCGCCGGAGACACGGTCACGCTGACGGGTGAGGCTGCGTTGCGGCAGAGCGAGCTCGGCCTCACGCCCTTCACCGCCCTCCTCGGCGCGCTCGCGGTGCAGGACGAGATGCGCGTGCGCTTCCGGATCGTGGCGCGCGCCGCAGGCGGCGCGCGCTGATGCGTGGCGCCGGACACGCTGCGGCAACCCCCGTCATTCGCTATCCGAGAGCAGCAGCAGTTGTGTGCCTTCGGGGCTCGAGAGCAACGCGTTGGTCTCGCGGGCGATGCCGCGCGGCAGTGATTCCTCGGCCACGCCGAGCGAGCGCAGCCGCTCGATCCGCGCGCGCATATCGGCCGCGCGGAACACGAGCAGAGGCGCCGCGAAGGTGCGCGGGCGGTGGAAGGCCAGCTCCAGGGTGTCGCTGGTGAGCGGCAGATGCCCGTAGGGTGCCTCCGCCTCGTCGGTCGCGACGAAGCCGAGCGGCTCCCAGAAGTCACGCGCCGCGGCGAAGTCGGTCGCCGGCAGGGAGAGCTGCGCGAAGTCGCCGCACAGCGAGACCTCGCCCCGGGAGCGCACGGCGGGCGAGTAGGTGCGCGCCTCGATCACCCGCACCGATTCCCCGTGCGGCCCCTCGAACCCGATCTCGTTGAATACCTCTTCCCCGGTGCGGCACACCGTGAGCTCGATCCCGAGAGCGGTGAACTCGGCGAGACTCGCGGCGACGCCGGGCCGCACGAAGGTGAGGGTGGGGGTGGCTGCACGCCGCTGGTGCAGGCCGATGTAGACCCGGCCGTCGGTCAGCACACCGTAGGGATGCGCGTAGGTGTCGGTCGTGACGGTCTGGGAGAAGCCGAGCCGCTCGTAGAACTCCACCGACGCGCGGATATCGTCGGTCGCGAGGCTCACCTCGTGAAACCGCCCGGGTGGCGGCAGCGGGGCGTGCGCCATCAGGCGGAGGCACCGCGCGCCGCGTTCGGCAGCCGTCCGTGCTCGAGGTGCGTCCAGCCCTGGCAGTGCTCGACGATCAGCTCGCTCAGGGCCTGCGCGTGCGCGGGGAGCGCGTTCAGCGCCGGCACGTACTCGAAGCGCTCGCCGCCGGCGCGCATGAAGCACTCGCGGTTCTCGATGGCGATCTCCTCGAGCGTCTCGAGGCAGTCGACCGCAAAGCCCGGGCAGACGACCGTCACGGTGCGCGCGCCGCGCGCGGGCATGCTCATCAGCACCTCGCGCGTATAGGGCTTGAGCCACGCGCTCGGCCCGAAGCGCGACTGGAAGGCGACGCTCCATTCGCTCTCACGCAGCATCAGCTCATCCGCCAGCAGGCGCGCGGTCTTCTGGCATTTGCAGAAATACGGGTCGCCGGCCGAGAAGTAGCGCTCAGGGATCCCGTGGAACGACATGAGCAGATGCCCCGCGCGGCCCGCGCGGCTCCAGTGCTCGGCGACGCTCGCGCGCAGCGCCTCGATGTAGCCGGGATGATCGTGGTACCCGGCGACCAAGCGCAGCTCCGGCAGCCAGCGCCAGTGCCTGAGCTCCTCGCTCACCTGATCGTAGGCCGCGCCGGTGGTGGCGCCGCAGTACTGTGGGAAGAGCGGCACCACCAGAATGCGCTGCGCACCCGAGGCACGCAGCCGGCCGAGCGCGGCGGCGACCGAGGGCGGGCTGTAGAGCATGCCGAGCTCCACCGACAGCGGCGCCAGCACGTGCTGGGCGAGCGTAGTGGTGAGCGCCGCGCGCAATCGCTCGGACAGATCACGGAGCGGCGAGCCGGCCTCGGACCAGATTCTGCGGTACCTGCGCGCGACCCGCGCCGGCCGCAGCGTCAGCACCAGTCCGTAGAGGATCGGCAGCCACAGAGCGCGCGGCAGCTCGACCACGCGCGGGTCGGAGAGGAAGCGCCTGAGATAGCGGCGCACCGCCGCCGGCGTGGCGGCTTCGGGAGTGCCGGAGTTGATGAGAAGAATGCCGATGCGCTCGGCGCCGTCGTGCTGGAAGTCCGGAGAGCTCACGTAGCGCATGAGGCCGACGCCGCGCGGCGCCGAGCTAGCTCAGGCCCACGCACAGATACTTGAGCTCGGTGTAATCGAGGATCCCGTAGCGCGAGCCCTCCCGGCCGGTGCCGGACTCCTTGATGCCGCCGAACGGCGCGACCTCGGTGGAGATGATGCCGGTGTTGAGGCCCACGATGCCGTACTCGAGTGCCTCGGCCACGCGCCACGAGCGCGCCAGATCCCGTGTATAGAAGTAGGCCGCCAGGCCGAACTCGGTGTCGTTCGCCATGCGCACCGCGTCCGCCTCGGTCGCGAAGCGGAACAGCGGAGCCACCGGGCCGAAGGTCTCCTCGCGCGCCACCTGCATCTGGGGGGTGACGTCGGTGAGGATGGTCGGCTGGAAGAACGTGCCGCCGAGCGCGTGGCGCCTGCCGCCCGCCGCCACACGCGCGCCCTTGGCCACCGCGTCCGCGATGTGCTCTTCCACCTTGGCGAGCGCCTTCACGTCGATCAGCGGGCCCTGGTCGGTGGGGCCCTTGAGTCCGTCACCTACCCGCAGCTGCGCCACCGCGTGCATGAGCTTGCGCGTGAACTCCTCGTACACCGGCGCGTGCACCAGCAGGCGGTTGGCGCACACGCAGGTCTGGCCGGTGTTGCGATACTTGCTGGCGATGGCGCCGGCCACCGCGGCATCGAGATCGGCATCGTCGAACACGATGAAGGGCGCGTTGCCGCCGAGCTCGAGCGAGAGCTTCTTGACCGTGCCCGAGCACTGCGCCATCAGCTTCTTGCCGATGGCGGTCGAGCCGGTGAAGCTCAGCTTGCGCACGATCGGGTTGGAAGTCATCTCCCCGCCGATCGCGGCCGCGTCTCCGGTGATGATGTTGAGGACTCCGGGGGGCAGGCCCGCGCGCGCCGCCAACGCCGCGAGCGCCAGCGCCGAATAGGGCGTCTGGCTCGCGGGCTTCACCACCACGGTGCAGCCGGCCGCGAGCGCCGGCCCGACCTTGCGGGTGATCATCGCCGCCGGGAAATTCCACGGCGTGATGCAGGCCACCACGCCCACGGGCTGGCGCAGCACGAGGATGCGCTTGTCGACCTGGTGGCCGGGGATCACATCGCCATAGAGCCGCTTGCCTTCTTCGGCGAACCACTCGATGAAGGAGGCCGCGTAGGCGATCTCGCCCTTGGACTCGGCGAGCGGTTTCCCCTGCTCGGCGGTCATGAGGGTGGCGAGATCCTCCTGGTTCGCCATGATGAGCTCGTACCACCGGCGCAGCACCGCCGCGCGCTCGCGCGCCGTATGCGCCGCCCACGCGGGGAAGGCCGCAGCTGCCGTCTCGATGGCGCGCCGGGTCTCCGCCACGCCCATGTCCGGGACCGTGCCGATCGGCTCACGGGTGGCCGGGTTCAGCACCTGGTGGGTCGCACCATTCGCGGCATCCATCCACTTGCCGGCGAGGAAGGCGCGGGTACGCAGCAGATCGGGATCTCGAAGCTTCATGGCAGGCCTGTACCTGTGAGTTAGGCGCTCTGACTGTTCGCCCGTTCCGTACCGGCGAGGCAGCGCGCGAAGAAATCCAGCGTGCGGGTGCGCGCCAGCGCCGCCGCCGCCGCGTCGTAGCTGTCGCGCTGCTCGCAGTTGAAACCGTGGCCGGCGCCCTGGTAGACGTACACCGGGGCGGCCGGCTGTGCCGCGCGGAGGCGCTCGACCTCCGTGAGCGGAATGCTGTGGTCGTCGCTCCCGTAGTGATACAGCACCGGAATGCGGGGCTTGCGCTCGAGATACTCCCCCACGCGGCCGTAGTAGACCACTGCGGCCGCGAGCGGCAGCTCGCAGGCCGCGAAGTAGGCCAGGCTCCCTCCCCAACAGTAGCCGACGACGCCGGTGCGGCCCGAGTGCCTGACCACGGCCGCCGCGGCCGCGACGTCCTTCAGCGCGATCTCGGCCGGGATCTGCTTGCGGTAGCCGGAGCCTGCCTGCATGTCCGCCGGCGTGTATTCAAGCTCGATGCCACGCCGCACGCGGTCGAACAGCGAGGGGGCGATGGCGGTATAGCCCGCGGCGGCGAAGCCGTCGGTCACGGAGCGGATGTGGCGGTTGACGCCGAAGATCTCCTGGATCACCACCACCGCGCCACGCGGGCGGCCTGCGGGCGCCGTGAGCCACGCCTGAAACTCGTGACCGTCGCGGGCCATGATGGTGGTGAGCTCGCCCATGGGGCTAGAATTCTAACCTGTCGCGCTCACGGGGGTGTCATGCTCGTCGGTCAAGCAGCCAGGCGCGTCGCCATCGTCGGCGGCGTACGCATTCCATTCGCCCGTTCGTATACCGTCTACGCCACGACCAGCAATCAGGAGATGCTGACGGCCGCGTTGCGTGCGGTCGTCGAGCGCTTCAAGCTCCAGGGCGAGCGTCTCGGCGACGTCGCCGCGGGCGCGGTGATCAAGCACTCGAGGGACTACAACCTGACGCGCGAGTGCGTGCTGGCGGTCGGGCTCGATCCGCAGACGCCGGGGCTCGACATGCAGCGCGCCTGCGGCACCAGCCTCGAGGCGGCGATCGCCATCGGCAACAAGATCGCCCTCGGCCAGATCGAGGCGGGGCTTGCCGGCGGCACCGACTCGATCAGCGACGCGCCGATCGTCTATCCGCGCTCCTACCAGCAGCTGCTGCTCGCGAGCTACCGCGGCCGCAGCGCCTGGCAGCGCCTCAAGCCCTTCTTCGGGCTGCGGCCGAAGCATTTCCGGCCGGTGCTGCCGGCGGTGGTCGAGCCGCGCACCGGCCTCTCGATGGGTCAGAGCTGCGAGCTGATGGCCAAGCGCTGGGAGATCACGCGCGCCGCGCAGGACCAGCTCGCCTACGACAGTCACATCAAGGCGGCGGCGGCCTGGCGCGAGGGGTTCTACGACGACCTGGTGGTGCCGTTCCTCGGCCTGAAGACCGATAACAACGTGCGCGCCGACACCAGCGTCGAGAAGCTCTCGAAGCTGCGGCCGAGCTTCGCCTCGGACGGCACGCTGACCGCCGGCAACTCGACGCCGCTCACTGACGGCGCGAGCGCCGTGCTGCTCGCCACGCCCGAGTGGGCCGCCCGGCGCAATCTCCCGGTGCTCGGGTACCTCACCTACGGCAAGGTCTGGGCGGTCGACTACGTGAGCGGCAAGGAGGGCCTGCTGATGGCGCCGGCCTATGCGGTGCCCGCGATGC
>DATIXU010000107.1:0-1287 GCA_035518275.1 Steroidobacteraceae bacterium | reverse complement strand
GTGCTGGCGGTTCCAGATCGGCTCGAAGATCGAGTTGGCGAACCGCAGCACCAGCAGGTTCTGCACCGTCTCCTTGCCGAGGTAGTGATCGATCCGGTAGACCTGGTGCTCCGCGAGCCGCTTGAGGACGGTCTGGTTCAGCGCGCGCGCCGTGTCGAGGCTCGAGCCGAACGGCTTCTCGATGATGACGCGGGCCCACGGGCGCTGCGCGGGGTCGTCCATTCGCGGCACGAGCCCGGTGGAGGAGAGCAGCTCGACGGCCGTGCCGTACACGGAGGGCGGCAGGGCCAGGTAGAACAGCCGGCCGCGCGGCTGGCCGCTCTCCCGCTCGAACTCCGCGACCCGCGCGCTCACCGCGGCGAAGAAATTCGGATCGGTCATGTCGCCGCGGACGTAGTGGATGCGCTGGGCGAAGTGGTCCCAGGTGGCGTCCGGCACGTGGCCGATCTCCTCGGACTCGAGGATGGCCTGCTTCATCTTGTCCCGGAATCCCTGGTCGGTCAGGTCCTCGCGCGCGGCGCCCACGACGGAGAAATCGTCGTGCAGCAGGCCGTCGTGCAGCAGGTGGTACAGGGCGGGCATCAGCTTGCGGCGCGTGAGGTCGCCGCCCGCACCGAGGATGACGGCGGTGCAGGGATCGCCGCGCTTCAGCGGCTCGAGCGGCGAGGTCATCACCTCGGAGAGGCGGAGCGGGATCTCGAGCGAGGGCGCGCTCATTCGCTCTTCACCGGGTGGCCGCCGAACTCGTGGCGCAGCGCCGCGATCACCTTCGCCGCGTACGACTCCGGCTGGCGCGAGCGGAACCGCTCGAGCAGCGACAGCGTGATGACGGGGGCGGGCACGTCGAGGTCCGCGGCCTCCTGCACCGTCCAGCGGCCCTCGCCCGAGTCGGCCACCCAGCCCTTGATGCCCGCCAGGTCGGCGCCGGGCGCGAAGGCGCGCTCGGCCAGCTCGTTGATCCACGACCGCACCACGCTGCCGTGGTTCCACACGGCGGCGATCTGGTGCAGGTCGAGGGCGAACTGCTTGGAGGAGTGGAGAATCTCGTAGCCCTCCGCGTACGCCTGCAGCATCCCGTACTCGATGCCGTTGTGCACCATCTTCACGTAGTGCCCGGCGCCCGTGGGCCCGACGTGCGCGTAGCCGTCGGCCGGCGCGAGCGCGCGGAAGATGGGCTCGCACCGCTCCACCGCGGGCCGGGACCCGCCCACCATCAGGCAGTACCCCACCTCGAGGCCCCAGATGCCGCCGCTCGTGCCGGCGTCCACGAACTCGAGGCTGCGGCTC
>DATIXU010000106.1:0-67090 GCA_035518275.1 Steroidobacteraceae bacterium | reverse complement strand
CCGGTGAATAGACTCCCGCACGGTTGGTGCCGCGCACCAGCAACTGGTAGCTGCCGGGACTGAGATTGGTGTAAGCAGCCGTTCGCTTGGACGCATCCACGACGGTCCAGTCGGAGTCGTAGCCCTGAAGCAGGTAGGCGTACCGCAGCATCCGTGGCGCGGTGTAGTCGGTCGCTGCGAAGTCCACCTGGAAGGAGTTGGCGTCCGCAGTCACCACGATGGCTCCGGCTGCGCTGCCCGAGGGCGTAGTCCGCAGCAGATGGCCACCGACCGTGATGCCGCTCACGAGCAGCTGGGGCTCGAAGTGACGCTCCGCCAGCAGGGCCGGGTGCACCACCGTGAGACCGCCCACGGCTCCGAACACCAGATCCCCCTCCGGCGTGAGCGCCGAGGCATGCGCCCAGAAATCGCCGAACCGGACGCCGTCGGCGCGCTGATACCCGCGGACGCGGAGCGAGGCGGAGTCGATGACAGCCAGCCCGTTGCCGGTGCTGATCCATATTCCGCCGGCGAGGTCCGGCTGCAACGCGTCGATGTTCACAGAGGGCAGGCCCTCGTGCTCGGTGAGGTGGCGGGCCAGGTGTGCGCCGCCGCGCTCGGGCGTGAGGACATAGACACCGTCGTCGATCGTGGCGACCCACAGACGGCCGTCGGAGCCGCTCCACAAGTCGACGATGAACGCGTTGGCGAGAGCGGTACCGGCCGGCGACGGCGGGGTGAAGGACGCGGTCCTGCCGGTGACCGGGTCAAACAGGTTGAGTCCTTTGCGTGTCCCCACCCACAACCTGCCGTCCGGGCGCTGGAGGATGGCCATGATCGCAGCATCAGTCAGTCCGCCCGGTGATCGACTGTTGTAACTGCTCCAGCGTCCTGAGCGGATGTCGTAGCGATGCAGGCCGCTGCGCGAGCCCACCCACAGGTCAGAGCCGTGCACCAGCAGCCGTTGGATGTTGGGTCCGCCATGGTCGCCGGGGAAGGGTACGGGATGGGTCTGCCAGCTGCCCGCGCGGACGCGGTACAGGCCGTCGGAGGTACCGATCCAGACCGTCTCGTCAGCCGTGCGGGCGAGCGCGTACACACTGTGATCGCCGGCGGCATGGGCTCCGCGCTCGTTGGGATGGAGCGTCACCAGGCGAGCGCCATCGGCGCCGAACACATCGACACCGCTCGTGTGATGGCCGATCCAGAGCCGGTTCTGCGAATCGATGAGGGCGGCGAGGCCGCTGCCCTCCGTGAGCCGGTCGGGCCGCGTACGGTCGACGACCACCGTCTGGAACGCCGTCTGACCTGGATCGGTGACGCTCAGGCCCTGCTCCGTCGCCACCCAGAGCAGGCCCGATCGGTCGCGCAGCAGTCCATAGGCCTGATCCGACGACAGGCTGGTCGCATCGGCATCGCTGTGACAGATGTGTCGAACGCCGAGAGTCGCCGGATCGAGGACGAAGACGCCGGCGCCGTAAGTCGCCGCGAACAGCTTGCCGCCGGGGCCCGCGGCGATGCTGCGAACGGACTGCTCAGCGAGCAGCGCGGCGATCGCGCCGGTCAGCCGTGGCAAGCCGGCAGCTCCGTGCGCATCGAAGAGCCCGACGCCGTTGTGAGTCGTGCCAAACCAGAGCCGGTGATCGGAGTCCTCGGCGAACGTTCGCACCCCGGCTGCCACTACCCGGCCCGATGCATCGGTGACGGACAGGCGCTCGAAACGCCCTGTCTCGGGATGGAACCGCATGAGACCGACGCGGTCGCCCACCAGCAGGCTGCCGCTGGATTCCTGGTGCAGTCCCAGGACGTAGTCGTGCGGCAGACTGTCGCCGCGAGGCGAATCGTAATGAGTGACCTCGCCGGTCCGGACCGCCAGGTGATCGAGACCGCCGTCTGTGCCTACCCACAGGCCGCCCTTGCCGTCATCGATGACCGCTTCTACGTCCGCCGTGCGAGTGCCGCGCACTCCGCCGACCGGGTAGGTGACGAACCGGCCCGCGCGTGGTTCGTAGCGCGTCAGCCCTGCGTTGGCCGTTCCTACCCACAGGTTCCCGGCGGCATCCACGAACAGGGACTGCACGAAATTCGAAGGAATCGAGCCGGCGTCCTGAGGGTCGTGCTGGTAGGTGCGGAAGCGGTAGCCGTCGAAGCGCATCAGCCCGCTTTGACTGCCGATCCAGATGAAGCCGTCCCGGTCCTGGGCCAGAGCCGTGAGGGCGCTGTTGGCGAGGCCGTTGTCGACGGAGTAATGCCGGAACTGCGGCGAGGCCAGGGTCTCCCAGCGCGCCGTGCCCCCGAGCGCCGGCGCGGCACACGCGAGGCACAAGGCGGCGGCCAGTCCGCCGATCGCGCAGCGCCCAATACGCGGGCGGGCCACCGCTGGTGAATTGCGAGTTGACATAGTATCGACGGACACTCCGGCCTATCCGTTGGTAGATCGGCCGAGAGCGACCCGGATAAAGAGGTGTTCCGGGGAACGTGACGTGTTAGTGGTTCGGGCGTCTCAGGCGGCCGCTGCCGCCACCAGCCGGCGCAGATCCCCGATCACCGTGTCGAGGTCCGGGCGAAACTGCGCCTGCACGATCGAGCCATCGACTGCCAGGGCGAGTGCGCGCGCCAGTGACGCGCGCCGCCGGCCCCCGGGCAGCAAGCCGGCAATCGCGCGCTCCATGTCGGCCTTGTGGCGCCGGGTGATTTCGACCACCTGCGGCAGGGCAGGGGCGATTTCGCTCACGCCATTGATGAACGCGCAGCCGCGGTAATCCGCGGAACGGAACCACTCGGCCAGCGCCGGCACCAGGGCCCGCACACTGCCCCCGTGCCGGCGCAACGCGTCCGTGAACCAGCGCATCCAGCGCTCGTGGCGGTATTCGAGATAGGCGACGATCAGGTCGTTCTTGCTGGCGAAATGCCGGTAGAACGTCACCTTGGTCACCCCGGCCGCCGCGATGACGGCGTCGATGCCGGTCGCGCGGATACCGTCGCGGTAGAACAGATCGTGCGCGGTCGTCAGGATGCGCTCGCGGGCCGGCCGAGGCGGTCTAGCTGTCTTGTCGGCGTGCATCGCAGCATTGTAGACAGATCTGTCTACACTTGCTACATTGACTGGTAGACAGATCTGTCTACATGGACAACAGAGGAGCAACACCGTGCCCGCGCGTCCCCCCGTCCCGCCTTTCACCGCAGAGTCCGCCACGCAGAAGGTCCGCATGGCGGAAGACGCCTGGAATAGCCGCGACCCCGAGCGGGTCGTGCAGGTCTACACCGAGGACACGCAGTGGCGGAACCGCGCCGAATTCCCCGTGGGCCGCGAGCAGGTGCGCGCTTTCCTCGAGCGCAAGTGGGCGCGCGAGCTCGATTACCGCCTCATCAAGGAGCTGTGGGCCTGCGCCGGCAGCCGCATCGCGGTGCGCTTTGCCTATGAGTGGCGCGACGATTCGGGCCACTGGTTCCGCAGCTACGGCAACGAGAATTGGGAGTTCGACGAAGAGGGACTGATGCGGCGCCGCTTCGCGAGCATCAACGATCTGCCGATCTCGGAGGCGCAGCGGAAATTCCGCTGGCCGCTCGGCCGACGGCCGGATGACCATCCGGGCCTGAGCGATTGCGGCCTCTGAGCCCGAGCCCCCGGGGCCTCGCTGTTACAGCCCGGCGACGGCCTCACCGAAGCCGCAGCCAATTTCGTGAAGCAGCTAACACGGCGTGGCACCGCGTTTGCACTTTCTTTGCCTGTCTCGCGGCAGCCCACCGGTGACGGAAGGGGGCGCGACTAGCCAAGGATAGTGAACGGAATCAGAGGAATACGTCAGCATGTTGCGGCACCCGATTCCCCTGGAACGACCGCCAGTGCCATGGCTGGCGCGCCCGAGCCGGCAAGGCCTTGCCGCTTGAGACGCCTCGGCGGCAAGTGGTGGCCGAAGCGGTTCCCGCAGTTCGCTTTATCGCGTTCCCTGACCGTCCGCACCGAATAACACAAGGAGTCCCAGCAAGTGTCCATCTCGAGCGTCTTGAATCCTTCGGCCCTGGTGAGCCAGATAGCCAGCAAGAGCCCCTTCACGGCCGCCGCTGCCCAGGGCGCCGCCAGCTTCGGCAGCGCACTGATGCAGGCGCTGCAGCAGGCGGGCACCGCCACGGCTTCCGGCGCATCCGCCGCATCCGGCGCGACGACCGCTGCGGCGGGCACGACAGCGGGGGCGGTGAGCGCCGCTCATGGGCATCACCATGGCCATCATCACGGCGCCGGCATGTGCGCAATGCTCCAATCGCTGCTGCAGCAGACCCAGGGCGCCAGCACCGCGGCGAGCGCGCCGGGCACCGGACAGCTCGTCAATACGGTCGCCTGAGGGCGCGGGCAGCTAAAGTCCGGCCCGCCACTGCCGCTATAGCCACGGTCTCCCGGGCTTTTCGGGGGCGCCGTCCCAAGAGGCGGGTTCGGTTTTTTCCCGAGAGCGAGCGCGTGATGAGCAAAGTTTCCGTGCGCAAGACCCGGTCGGCCCGCAGCAAGGGCTCCAAGCCGCGCTCAGCGGCCGCCGACAAGCTGTCGTATGCGGATCTCGCCGGCCAGGTCGCCGCGATACGCCGCTCGCAGGCGGTCATCGAGCTCGGGATGGACGGCACCATCCTCTGGGCCAACGACAACTACCTGAAGGTGTTCGGCTACTCGCTGGAGGAAGTGCGCGGCCAGCACCACCGGATATTCGTGCCGCCCGCCGCGCGCGACAGCGCCGAGTACCGCGCCTTCTGGGAGAAGCTCCAGAAGGGCGAGCCCCAGTCCGGGCGCCAGCGGCGCTACCACAAGGAAGGGCGGGTCGTCTGGATCCGCGCCAGCTACAACCCGATCGCGGACCTCAAGGGCAGGCTCGTCAAGGTGGTCGCGCTCGCTCAGGACATCACCGAGACCATCCGCAAGTCGACCGAATACGAGGGCGAGCTCAAGGCGGTGAGCAACGCGCAGGCGGTCATGGAGTTCGCCACCGACGGCACCATCCTCACGGCCAATGAGAATTTCCTCAAGGTCGTGGGCTACAAGCTCGAGGAGGTCCGCGGCAAGCACCACGGCATGCTGCTCGATCCGGCGCAGCGCGGCTCGGCCGAGTTCCGCGCCTTCTGGGAGAAGCTCGCCCGCGGAGAAGGCGAAGCCGGGCAGTACCGGCGCGTCGGCAAGGGCGGTCGCGAGGTGTGGCTGCAGTCCACCTACAACCCGATCCGCGACATGGACGACAAGGCCTTCAAGGTGGTCGAGTACTCGACCGACATCACCGAGCAGGTGCGCCAGAGCGAGTTGAACGCCGCCTTCAAGGGCGCGCTCGACAATCTGTCGGCGAACGTGATGGTGGCGGATACCGATCTCAACATCATCTACCTGAACAACGCCATGCGCGACATGATGGGCGGCGCGCAGGACGACTTCCGCAAGGATCTGCCGACCTTCGACGCGAGCCGGCTGCTCGGCGCGAGCATCGACAGCTTCCACAGAAATCCCGCCCACCAGCGCAATCTGCTCGCTGGCCTCGAGAAGACCTTTACCTCGCAGATCACGATCGGCGGACACACCCTGCGCATCAGCGCCAATCCCATGGTGGACGCCGGCGGGCGGCGCCTGGGCACGGTGCTCGAGTGGGCGGACCGCACCGCCGAGCTCGGCATCGAGTCGGATATCAAGGCGATGGTACAGAGCGCGACCTCCGGCGACCTCACGCACCGCATGGACCTGAGCGGCAAGTCGGGCGTGTTCGCCGAGATCGGCAAGGGCATCAATCAGCTCACCGAGAACATGAGCGAGGTCGTGAGCATCGTGCAGGCCGCAGCGACCGAGGTGTCGCGCGGCGCCGTGGAGATCTCGCAGGGCAACGCCGACCTGAGTCAGCGCACCGAGGAGCAGGCCGCGAGCCTCGAGGAAACCGCGTCCTCCATGGAGCAGATGACCTCGACCGTCAAGCAGAACGCCGACAATGCCAGCCAGGCGAGCCAGCTCGCCACCGCGGCGCGCGATCAGGCGGACAAGGGCGGCAGCGTCGTCGGCCAGGCCGTCCGAGCCATGGCCGAGATCAACGAGGCCTCGAAGAAGATCGTCGACATCATCGGCGTGATCGACGAGATCGCCTTCCAGACCAACCTGCTGGCGCTCAATGCGGCGGTCGACGCCGCGCGCGCCGGCGAGCAGGGTCGCGGCTTCGCCGTAGTGGCGAGCGAGGTGCGCAATCTCGCCGGCCGCAGTGCCACGGCGGCCAAGGAGATCAAGGCACTGATCCAGGACAGCGTCCGCAAGGTGGAGGAGGGCTCACAGCTCGTCATCCAGTCGGGCCAGACGCTCGATCACATCGTCACCTCCGTCAAGAAGGTGAGCGATATCGTCGGCGAGATCGCCGGCGCGAGCCGCGAGCAGTCGGCCGGCATCGAGCAGGTCAACAAGGCGGTCGTGCAGCTCGACGAGATGACACAGCAGAACGCCGCGCTGGTGGAGCAGGCTTCCGCGGCCAGTCATTCGATGGCCGAACAGGCCAAGTCCCTCAGTCAGATGATGGAGCGCTACCGCGTGTCGGCGCAGGCCGCGGCGGCCGCCGCTGCTGCTGCGCAGGCATCGGGCCGCCGCAGCACCGGCGCGGCGAAGAAAGCCGCCGCACCGGCCCCGGCCGCGCGCGCCGCCGCTCCGGCCAAGGCGGCCGCCAAGCCGGCCGTCAAAGCGGCCACGGGCGGCAGCGACGACTGGACCGAATTCTGATCCCTTTCACAATTGGTGAAGAGTGTTGCTCAAGACCTCTGAAACCGAGCCGATAGTCCCATTTACGAGACGGTGCGCATTGGAGGCGTGCTTGCCATGAAGATTTCAACCAAACTCATCTTGTTCTTCTGCGGGGTCGTCACGCTGTTCGTGCTCCTCGCGGTGGCCCTGCTGGCGCAGACCCGCACCGTGTCCGCCGGCTACGACGCGCTGCTCGCCCGGCAGGTACGCCAGGCCGAGGAGGCGCGCGTCATCCAGGTCAGCTTCAAGAAACAGGTGCAGGAGTGGAAGGACATTCTGCTCCGCGGCCATACGCCCGACGACCTGGTCAAGTACACCAAGCAGTTCCACGACGAGGAGTCGTCGGTGCGCAGCGGCGCCGAGGCGCTCGCGGCCGGCATGCAGGACGCCGAGTCCCGCGACCTCCTCGAGCAGTTCGTCGCCGCGCACAAGACGATGGGCGAGAAGTACCAGGCCGCCTACGATGCCTATGTCGCCAGCGGCTTTGACTTCAAGGTCGCCGACAAGATGGTCCGTGGCCAGGACCGCGCGCCGACCGATCTCTTCGACCAGGTGGTCAAGCGCCTGAACGACGAGGTCGTCGCATCGGTCGCCGCGCAGGCCCGCGCCGTCGCGCGCGCACGCAACCTCGCGCTGGCGTTCAGCGGCGGCCTGCTTGCGGGTCTCGGACTCGTGGGTTTCGTGACGGTGCGCACCATCCTCCAGCGCCTCGGGCGTCTGAAGGCGGTGTCCGACCGGCTCGCCAGGGCCGACATCGAAGGCCTGTCGGTTGATATCTCCGGGCCCGATGAGATCGGGCAGTTCGGCGACAGCATGAAGGGTGTTCATGCGGCCATCGAGGAGCTGACCAAGCTGGCGTCTGCCGCTGGTCAGGCTTAAGAGAGTCAAGGAAGCACGATCATGGCAGCCAAACTGAATGACTTTTATAAGCAAGCGGCCCAGGAATTTGGGCTCGCCGGCCGCATCAAGCTGGCGATGCTGACGAAGATCTCCTCGGAGAAGGCCGAGGCCGCCCCAGACTCGCCGGAGAACATCCGCATCTTCGAGCAGGCCATGGCGCAGCTACGCGCCGGCGGCGGCTGACGACAGCCGCCGCACCGCCGCTACGACTGGAAGTCTCTGGCGGCGCAGGTGCTCGCGGCTCCGGGCCGCAGCCGCCGGGAAAGCCGCAGGTCAGGGAGGATTCTTGATGCCAGGATCGGCAGGCGAGCGCGACTCGGCGCTCGAATCGGCACGTATGCGCATCGCGCGCCTGTCGGCTTTGCCGCTGCTCGACCCGCGGCTGCTGCAGGTGCTGACTCAGCCTGACGTCGACATTCAATACCAGCAGCTGCGCGAGCTCCTGCGGGTGGATCCCGCGCTCGCCGTGCGCGTTCTCAGGGTGGCAAACTCCGCTTTCTATGGCTCGCGGTCGATCGGCTCGATCGATCGCGCGCTTGCGGTGCTGGGGGCGGTGGCGGTGGCCGGCATTGCCATGGCTGCGCGCTTCGACGGCAATATCGCCCCAGGCTGTGCTGACTCGGGACAATTCCGGCATCTGCGCCGCCACAGCCTGATGACGGCCGTGGCGGCTAAACTGCTGACGACGCGCGCTGCCGTGACCCCGTGGGACGGCGAGAGCGCCTTTCTTCTCGGGCTGCTCCACGATCTCGGCTGGCTGGTACAGCTGCAGATCGAGCGTGAGCGGCGATTGCGGCGTCACGAGGCAGGCGGTCCGGCAGCGGCCGGGCGCACGGAGCACGCGCTGCTCAGCGCGGCATTGTTCGCGCATTGGCAGCTGCCGGCCCAGTTCATCGATGCGGTGCGCAAGCATCACCATCTGCCCGAGACCGAGCCGGCGTCGTTCGGCAGCGCCCTGCTGGCGGTCGCCGAGCAATGCGCCATGTACGGCGGCGATGTGTTCGGCAACGACTTCCGGCCGCCCGACTCGCGGTTGCCGCTGACCATGTTTCACATCACCGAGACCGACCTGCCGGAGCTCGGAGCGCGCTGCGCAGCGGAGGCTGCCGTGCTCGACGGACTGGTGAACTGATGGCCCACAGCGAATCCCAGATTCTCACCCTGCTGGACCACCAGCTCGCGGGTGGCGTAACTCCCGAAGAGGCGCCGGCGCGCGACCGGCTCACCGGCATGCTGAGCCGCGAGGCGCTGCTGGCCCGGCTCGAGGTGACCATCTCCAGGGCCGCGACGCAGCCGCGCAACGGCTTCGCTCTGCTGTTCCTTGATCTGGACCGCTTCAAGCTCGTCAACCACGCCTATGGTCACGAGGCCGGCGACCTGCTGCTGCGGCAGGTCGGCGAGCGGATACGCGCGACCAGCCGCGCCACCGACGCCGTGCTGCCCGGTACGCGCGGCAACGCCGCGGCGCGCCTCGGTGGCGATGAGTTCGTCGTGGTGCTCGAGCAGCTGTCACGCCCCGAAGAGGTGCAGGGGGTTGCGGAGCGGCTCCTCACCGCGGTGGCGGGTGATTACTGGATCCAGGGCGCGCGGATCACGACCTCCGTGAGCATCGGCATCGTGCACAGCGACGGCGGATATCGCAACGCCAGCGATCTGCTGCGTGACGCCGATACCGCAATGTACGCGGCCAAGGCTGCAGGCCGGGGTCGCTACGCGGTTTACGAGTCATCGATGAGCCAACGCACCCGCCTGCGGGTGGATACCGAACGCGAGCTGCGGGCGGCCATCGACGCCGAGCAGCTGGCACTCGTGTATCAGCCCATCGTCAACCTGCAGACGGGCACGGTCGTCGGCATCGAAGCGCTGGTGCGCTGGCAGCATCCGGTGAAGGGCATGATCCCTCCCGCCGAGTTCCTGCCCATCGCCGTGGAGAGCGAGCTGATCAAGCCGCTCGGAGAGTGGGTCACGCACAAGGCCTGCCGCGACTTCGCGCGACTGCAGCGGCAGATGGGCGAGGCGGCGCCCGGGTTCGTGAGTGTCAACATCTCACGCCGGCAGCTCGGCGATCGGCTGCTGCCGGCGAGACTCGCCGAGATCCTCGCCGCCTGCGCGCTCGAGCCACGCCACCTGCACATCGAGATCACCGAGAGCGAGCTGGTAACGGACTTCTTGGTCGCGAAGCAGACGCTCGATGCCATCAAGGCGCTCGGGATCGCACTCTCGGTCGATGACTTCGGCACCGGTTACTCCTCGCTCGCGAGCCTGCACGAGTTTCCGATCGACATCTTCAAGCTCGACCGTTCGTTCATGGCATCGAGCATGCGCAGCGCGCAGGGGCCGGCGCTGGTCGCGGTCGCTCACGCGATGATTCTGCTGGCGCGCAACATCAACGTGCGGGTGATTGCCGAAGGCGTCGAGACGGCCGAGCAGCTCGCGCTGCTGCAATCTCTGCAGTGCGATATGGCACAGGGGTACTTTCTCGGTCGACCGATGCCCCTCGAGGCTCTGGCGGCTCATCGGGTCCCGATTCAGGTACAGAGCGAGCCCTGAGCAGGCGGCCGGAAGACGCCCGCGAGTTACCCGACTTTGAGCTCCGCCGCGCGCGCCTCGCGGCCGAACGAGGTAACCAAAATCAGCGCCACGGCGACGACCGCCATGGTCAGCGAGAGGATGTGCGCGTAGTCGTTGCCGTGGGCTTCCGCGATGCCGGCCTGAAAGGGCGCCATCTTCGAGGCGGCGAGGTTGCCGAGCTGGTAGGCGAAGGCCGGCAGCATGGCGCGCACCGAAGGCGGCGAAAGCTCGTTGAGATGCGCTGGTACGATGCCCCAGGCTCCCTGCACCATGAATTGCATGAGGAAGCCCCCGAGCGCCAGCATGACCGCGGTCTGCGAATACGCCCACAACGGGATCATCGGCAGAGACAGCGCGGCGGCCAGCACGATGGCGCGTCGGCGGCCGATGCGTTCCGACAGCGCGCCGAAGCACATGCCCCCGATCAACGCGCCGATATTCATGATGATCGTGATCCGGCCCGTCAGGCTCGTCGGGAAGCCATGCTGCTTCTGCAGGAACGTCGGGTACAGGTCCTGCGAGCCATGGGAGAAGGCGTTGAAGCACGCCATCAGCAGCACCAGGTAACAGAGCGTCGGGAAATAACGGGTAACCGCGCCCCAGAGCACGGCGGCGGAGGCGCGCTGCGGAGCCTTGCCGGCCGTCCAGGCAGGGGACTCCTGAACTCCGAAGCGGATGTACAGCACCAGCAGCGCCGACCCGGAGCTGACGATGAACAGGCCCCGCCAGCCCACCTGCTCGAACAGCAACCAGAACATCACCGACGCCAGCAGGTAGCCGAGCACGTAGCCCTCCTGCAGCAGCCCGGAGAAGAAACCGCGCCCCTTGGCCGGCAGTGTCTCGAATGCCAGCGCCGCGCCCACGCCCCATTCACCGCCCATGGCGAAGCCGAATACCGCACGCAGCGCCAGCAGTGTCGCCAGGTTGGGTGCAAAGGCGGTGGCGAGCTGCACCACGGAATAACTCACGACATTCAACATCAGGACCGGCCGGCGCCCGTACTTCTCCGCCAGCCAGCCGAACACCAGCGCCCCGACCGGGCGGAACGCCAGCGTGAGGAAGATGCCCTCGGAGACCGCCTTGACCGTGGTATGAAACTCGGCGCTGATCGCGGTGAGGGAGAAGACGAAAACGAAGAAATCGAGTGCATCGAGCGACCAGCCGCCGAGCGCCGCCAGATAGG
Source organism: Steroidobacteraceae bacterium (assembly GCA_035518275.1). Lineage (GTDB taxonomy): Bacteria > Pseudomonadota > Gammaproteobacteria > Steroidobacterales > Steroidobacteraceae > 13-2-20CM-66-19. Next base: position 55,715 of record DATIXU010000106.1, on the reverse strand, counting down.
CGTGCAGCTGCGGCCGGTTGAGCATTCTGAAGTAGTTGATCACGGCCAATCCCCTGACGATCTGGCCGCGCGCGAGAATATCACGGCGCCGGGGCGGCCTTGGCTGGCGGGCGGGCGGCCCAGCCGGCCCTGTCGGATGGCTCGCGAGTGTGACGCGCCCCACAAATCGCTGCTCTGCCGGAGGGTGCGCGGGGGCGCGTTGTCGTAGAAAGGATCGGATGGGCAGCTCCGCAAAAGGTGTGGTCGCGCGTTGGCTCGTGTGCCTCGGGCTGCTCGCGGTGACGGGCATGCCGGGGGGCGCCGCGGAGGTGAATCCGGTGCGCACGCACCCGCACTCGACGCCGGCCGCGGCAGCGCAGCGGCTCATGGTGAAGCTGCGTGCCGGCGCCATCGGCAGGGCCAGCATCGCCGCGCTCACCTCCCGCAGCGGCGTGCGCCTGGTGGCGCATCGCCCGATCACGGCGCTCATCCACGCCGTGCAGGTCGAGCCGGCGACGGGAGAATCAGTCGCGAAGACGCTGGCACGGCTGCGCGCCGATCCCGAGGTCGAGTACGCCGAGCCCGATGAGCGTCGCTTCATTCACGCCGCGCCGAACGATCCTCTCTACCCGCAGCAGTGGTATCTGCAGAGCGCCGCGGCCACGCCGAGTGCGGTCGATGCGCTCGATGCCTGGGCCACCACCACGGGCGCTGCCACCCTCGTCATCGCCGACATCGACACCGGCGTGCGGCCCGACCATCCCGATCTCACGGGCCGCCTGCTGGCCGGATACTGCTTCATCTCGGATTCCTTCGTCGCCAACGGCGGAGCCTGTCCGGGACCGGGCGCGGCCGACCCCGGTGACTGGATCACGAGCGCCGACATCACCAGCAACCCGAACGAATGCAGCAATGCCACCGCGGGACCGAGCTCCTGGCACGGCACCCGCGTTGCAGGAATTCTCGGCGCCAGCACCAACAACGGCGTCGGCGTCGCCGGCCTCGCCTGGGGGCCGCTGATTCTGCCGGTGCGCGCGCTCGGCAAGTGCGGTGGCCTGGATTCGGACATCATCACCGCGATGCTGTGGGCGGGCGGGATCGCGGTCAGCGGTGCACCCAACAACCCGAACCCGGCGAAGATCATCAACATGAGTCTCGGCGGCACAGGCAGCTGTCTGTCGAGCTATATCGAGGCCATCGGCCAGCTGACGGCGGCCGGCGTGCTGGTCGTCGTCTCGGCCGGCAACGAAGGCGGCCCGGTGGACACGCCGGCCAATTGCCCAGGCGTCGCCGGCGTTGCGGGGCTGCGCCAGGCGGGTACCAAGGTCGGCTACAGCAGCTTAGGTCCCGAGGTGGCGCTCGGCGCACCGGCGGGTAACTGCGGCGACTCGTTTACAACCGCCGAATCGGCCTGCGTGTACTCGATGACCACCCCGACCAACCTCGGCACGATGAGCCCCGATGCCAACGACTACACCGGGCTTTACTACTGCGATCCGACCACCGGCAGCTACATCGGCTGTACCATCGCCGCTAGCGGCCAGTACCGCAGCTACAACATCGGCACGAGCTTCTCCGCGCCGGTGGTCTCCGGGATCGCAGCGCTCATGTCCACGGTCAACGGCAACCTCAACTCCTGCCAGCTGATCTCGCGGCTGAAGGAGGGCGCGCTGCCTTTCCCGCAGACCTCACTCGATGCCACGGGCGCCCAGCCGCAGATGTGCCACGTGCCGACGGGCGCCAATGACCTGCAGAACAGCGAATGCATCTGCACGCAGGACGATCAGACTTGCGGGGCGGGCATGGCGAATGCGCCGGGCGCGCTGACCGCGGCGCTGCGCCCGATCGCCGCCGTCGCATTGCCGGGGAGCGTGACGGCGGGCCAGAGCGTTGCGCTCGATGGCAGCGGCAGCGGCGCCGCCAACGGTCACACGGTCTCCGGCTATCAATGGAGCCCGGTGAGCGGTGGACTCATGCTGAGCATCACAGGGGGCGCGACCTCCAGGGCGTCCGTCACCGCGCCCTCCTGCGGAGTAGGGACCGTCGCGCTGACGGTCACCGACGATGCAGGCCGTGCCGACACGGCCAACGTAGTGATCACTCCGGCGTCGGCCACCACGACGGCGCCCGCGGCCGCCGGCCAGAGCGCCTGCTCGACGGTGACTCCCGCGATCCTGGTCGAGGTGTGCCCCGCGGCCGACAGCGTCCAGGCTGGAGGCAGCGCGACCTTTACGGCGACGCTCGCGAACACCACCAACGCCGCGGTCACCTGGCAGGTGAACGGGCTCGCCGGGGGCAATGCCACCGTCGGCACGATCACCTCGGCGGGTGTCTATTCCGCTCCCGCGAGCGTGCCCATGCCGGCGACCGTGACCATCACGGCGGTCTCGGTCGGCGATGCCACCGCTACGGGCTCCGCGCAGCTCACCATCACTGCGGACCCCGGCGGCGGTGGCGGGGGTGGCGGCGGCGCCTGCGACTGGCTCACGCTGCTCGCCGGCGGCGCAGCGCTCGCCTCGATTGTCCGTCGGCGCGGCGCCTGCTTACCCTTCTGATCGCCTTGATTGGCACGAAGCGCGCCGCCGCAACATAATCGGCGGCGCTGGCGCAGTCGACTCAACTCCACGGGAGCTCCATGAACGCATCCAGGATCCTGGTGCTGACCGCGACGACGGCGCTTGCCGCGGGGGCCGCGCACGCGCAGAGCGCGCATCAGCAGCTCGTGAGCCTCGCGCAGGGAGTACACGGCGCTGGTGCGCGCGATGTCGCGCTTGCTGCGATCGCGCAGACCCGGCAATACATCGATGCTCACGTCGCCTCGTGGCCGGAGAACTACGCCATCGGACGCGCGGCCTACGACCGCATGCTGAAAGAAGAACAGCTGCTGCCTTATGACTCGGGCGACGTCGGGCGCATCGCGCAGGATGAGCTCGCCCATGGCTGGGCCGAGGAGGCCTGGCTGCGGCAGTTGTCGCAGCACCGCGGCGTGGAGCTCGGCGCGCCGAGCGGCGGCGGACTCGCGCCGGGCGGTGCGGCCCTCATCGATTACTACCGTGACTGTGTCGCCCAGCTGCGCAAATTCGTGACCGACTTTGGGCTCGTCATGATTCCCGCCTGGCTCGGCACCAGGCAGGTCGTGGAGACACCGGTCGCTGGCGGATGCGGCCACCCGGCTCGACATGAACGAGGACTTCGATCGCGACCGCGTTCTCTCGACCGCGGCGCACGAGGCACTGCCGGGCCACTTCATGCAGCTGTCGATCGCGCGGCGCCATCCGGACTTCGTGCGCCGGATCGAGTCGAGCGGCACGTTCGCCGAAGGCTGGGCCTTCTCGGCGAGGAGATGTTCGTGCGGCTCGGGCTCTATGGTGACGATCTCGACGGCCGCCTCGCCGTCGCGCGCTGGGAGTGGGTGCGCGGCGCGCGCGCGGTCGTCGATCCTGAGCTGGCGAGCGGCGAGTGGACCTGCGAGCGCGCCGCCGAGTACCTGCGCCGCAAGGCCGCCGACGCCTCGCTGCACGATTTCCACGATCGCCTGCTTTCCTACGGCACGACGCCGTTCGCGATCCTCTGGCCGGAGCTGCTCGCCGACCTCGAGAAGCCCGCGAGCGAGGTGCGCGCGGCCGCGAACTATTGAGGAGGCCGACCGCATGAGCATGCCTTGGCGGCGGCGGCGGGCGGCGCTGCTGCTTACCGCGCTGACTGCACTGCCGGCGGCGCTGGCCGGCGCGCCGTTCGACTTCGACGCAGCTCCCGGGCGGCTGCCGAAGAGCATCGTGCCGCTCGACTATTCACTCGCCGTCGTTCCCGACATCGAGGCGGGGACGATCGTCGGCACCGAGTCGGTGAGGCTGCGGGTGCGCGCGCCGAGCCGCACCATCGTCTTCAACTCGCTGAATGAAAGGCTCACCGAGGTGCATTTCGACGGCGCGCCGGTGAGCGCGGTCGAATCCGACGATGCGCGGCAGCTCACCACCGTGACGCTCGTGCAGGCGGCGCCGGCCGGCGAGCACACGCTCAGCTTCTCCTACACCGGCAGGCTCGAGGCGCAGCCGCACGGGCTGTTCGTGCAGACGTACGTGGCCTCCGACGGCTCACACGGGCGGCTGCTGTCGACCAAGATGGAGAGCACCGACGCGCGGCGCATGTTTCCCTGCTGGGACGAGCCCGCTTTCCGCTCGACCTTTGAGCTCACCGTGACCGTGCCGGCCGCCTGGGCGACGGTGTCGAACATGCCGGTGGCGAGGCGCGAGCTGCACGGCGGGGAGCAGACCACGACCTTCGAGCGCTCACCCAGCATGCCGTCCTACCTGATCGAGTTTACGGCCGGCGAGCTGGCGGCCATCGGCGCACGCGCGGGCGGCACCGAGGTCGGCGTCTGGGCCGTGCGCGGGCGCGAGCGCGACGGCCAGGTTGCGCTCGCCGACGCCCTGCTGATCCTTGCCGATTACAACGAGTATTTCGGCTACACGTTCCCGCTGCCGAAGCTCGACTCGATCGCAGTGCCGGGCGGCTTCAGCGGCGCGATGGAGAACTGGGGCGCCATTACCTACAACGACCAGCTGCTGCTCCTCAGCGCCGACAGCACGCTCGCCGACCGCCAGACGGTATTCGCCGTCCAGGCGCACGAGATCGCGCATCAGTGGAACGGCGATCTCGTGACCATGGGCTGGTGGGACGACCTGTGGCTCAACGAGAGCTTCGCGGCCTGGCGGGGCGCTTCCGAAACCGACCAGCGTAATCCGTCGTGGAAATGGTGGGAGCGGCAGGACGCGGCCCGGGAGTTCGCGCTGCGCTCCGACTCCCGTCTGTCCACCCATCCCGTCCAGCAGTCGGTGGCGGACGAGCTGCAGGCCGCCAACGCCTTCGATGAGATCACCTACGAGAAAGGGCAGGCGGTGCTGCGGATGCTCGAGAGCTACCTCGGGCCGGAGGTGTTCCGCGACGGCATCCGGCGCTACGTGCGTGCCCGCGCGCTCTCGAACGCCACCGCCGCGGATCTGTGGAGCGCGCTCGCAGCGGCCAGCGGCCAGGATGTCGGCCAGGTGGCGCGCGACTGGACCGAGCAGCCGGGCTTCCCGCTGGTCAGCGTCGCCGCGAGTTGCGCGCGGGGCGTACGCACGCTCACGCTGACGCAGAGGCGCTTCCTGCTGCAGGCAGCCGCTCACGACGGCGGGCACTGGAGCATTCCACTGCGGATCCGCCGCGGCAGCGAAGCGCCGCGCGCGCAGCTCCTGACCCACGATGGCGAGCAGAGCGCTGGCGGACGCTGCAACGAGCCACTGAGCGTCAATGCCGACGCGATCGGCTTTTATCGGGTGAAATACGATGCCGCGACGCTGGCGGCCAACACCCGCGCCTTCGGCGCCACGCCGGACGGCGACCGCATCGCGCTGCTCGACGACTCCTGGGCGCTCGCGCTCGCCGGTCAGCAATCGCTCGGCAGCTATCTGGCGCTGGCCTCCGCCATGGGGAAGGATCGCGACTCGCGCGCCTGGGAGCAGATCGCAGCCAGCCTCGGCACGCTCGAGCACTACGCGCGCGGCAGCCGCGGGCACGCCGCTTTCGCCGCCGCGGCGCGAGCGCTGCTGAGGCCGATGGCCGACAGCCTCGGGTGGGACGCGCAGCCCGGCGAGACGCCGGATGTTGCCCGGTTGCGGCGGACCTTGCACGCCGACCTCGGCGCCTGGGACGACGGCCGGGTTCTCGCCGAGGCGCGCCGGCGGTTCGCGCGCTTCGTGACCGACCGCAGCGCGATCCGGCCCGACGACCAGGAGATGATCCTCACGCTCGTGATGCGCTCGGCTGATGGCGCGGCCTTCGAGCAGCTGCACGCGATCGCGCGCGCCGAGACGAATGAGTCCGCCAAGCGGCGCGACTACGCGGCGCTCATGCAGGTGGGGAACGCGGCGCTCGCCGAGCAGGCGGCGCAGATCGCGTTGTCGGACGAGATTCCGCCGCAGGCGGCCGCGATTCGCTTGCGCCTCGTGGTGCTGCTCGCCGGACGGCATCCGGCGCTGGCCTGGCGCACCTTTCGCGATCATGCGGACGCACTGCTCGCCCCCAACCCGAAGTACGCCCCGCTGATCACCGCGCAGTACGTTCCCGAATACTTCTGGGAAGGAGCACCGCCGCAGGAGATCGAGCAGTGGGTGCGCGCGCGATTGCCGGCGGAGATGGCGCCCAACATTGCGCGCGGCATGGAGACCGTGCATGCGCTGCGCGCCGAGCGGGCCGCGCTGACTCCCGCCGCGGACAACTGGGCGGGTCAGGCCGCGTGGCAGCGCGGCGGCGGGCGCTGGTAAGCCCGGTCCGCGCTTGGAGCCGCGTGTAGACTCTCCCGTGCCGATGAGCGACCACCAGAATGACTTCGACCGGATCATCGAGCGAGAGCGCGGCCTGCAGCGCACGTTGAGCGCGCGGCGCATGACCATGATCGCCATCGGGGGCGCGATCGGCACGGGGCTGTTTCTCGGCAGCGGTTTCGCCATCAGTCTGGCCGGGCCCGGCGTGCTGTTGAGTTACACGATCGGCGCGCTGATCGCGCTGCTGCTCATGGGTTGTCTCGCGGAGATGACCGTGGCGCATCCCACCTCGGGCTCGTTCGGCGCGTATGCGGAGCACTACCTCGGGCCGCTGGCCGGCTTCCTGGTGCGCTACGCCTACTGGACCTGCATCGTGCTCGCGGTCGGCACCGAGGTCACCGCGGTCGCGCTCTATATGCACTTCTGGTTTCCCGCGCCGCCCGGCTGGCTGTGGATCCTGGCATTCTCAGCATTGCTCATCACGGTCAACGCGCTCAGCGTCGACGTCTTCGGCTTCATCGAGTACTGGTTCTCCACCGTCAAGGTGGCCGCGATCGTGATCTTCATCGCGCTCGGCAGTTACGTGTTGCTGCGGGCGCCGGCGACCGCCGGTATCGGCTTTCACAACTATCTGCTGCAAGGAGGGCCGTTCCCGCATGGTCTGTGGGGCGCCTGGGTCGCGGTGATCATGGCAGTCTTCAGCTACCTCAGCATCGAGATGATCGCGGTCGCGGCCGGCGAGGCCGCACACCCGGAGGTTGCGGTGGTGCGCGCGTTCCGCTCGACGGTCGTGCGGCTGGTACTCTTCTACCTGCTGACGCTCGCGTTGGTGCTGGCGATCGTGCCGTGGACGGCCGCCGGCATCGACGCAAGTCCGTTCGTGAAGGTGATGCGCACCCTGGGCGTGCCCGCCGCCGCCGGCGTTCTCAACTTCGTGATCCTGATCGCCGCGCTTTCGGCCATGAACAGCCAGCTCTACATCACGACCCGCATGATGTTCAGCCTGGCACGTGCCGGCGCCGCTCCGCGGCGCCTGGGCACGCTCAGCGGCCGCGGTGTGCCGCTCAACTCGCTGCTGCTCTCGAGTCTCGGCATCGCGGTCGCCACCGCGCTCAGCGTGCTGGCGCCACACGGCTCCTTCATCCTCATGGTAGCGATCTCATCCTTCGGCGCCCTGTTCACCTGGATGATGATCTTCGTTACGCACTATTGCTTCCGCCGCGCGCGCGAGCGCAGCGGCGCGCCGCCGCTGCCATTCCAGATGATCGGCTTCCCCTACGCCACGCTGCTCGGGGCGGGGCTCATGGCGGCGGTGCTGCTCACCACGCTTTTCACTCCGGCGTTTCGCCTGACGCTGGTGTTCGGAGCTCCGTACCTCCTGTGTCTGGCGCTCCTCTACCGCGCCCGATATTCGCGGGGGTAAGCTCGCCTCTCTCAACGCAAGACCGGAGCGCGCACCATGGCAACCAAGGCAATTCCGGACGGCTACCACAGCGTCACTCCCTACCTGATGGTCGATGGCGCAGCCGGCGCCATCGCTTTCTACCAGCAGGCCTTCGGTGCGACCGAGCTGTTTCGCATGGCCGATGACAAGGGCCGCATCGGTCACGCCGAGATCAGGATCGGCGACTCGGTGGTCATGCTGGCGGATGCGCATCCCGGTACCAACTGCAGCGGCCCGCACTCACTCGGCGGCTCGACCGTCGGGCTGGTGATCTATCTCGAGAACGTCGATACGGTGTTCGCGCGCGCGCTCGCGGCGGGCGGCAAGTCACTGCGGCCGCTGGCGAACCAGTTCTACGGCGACCGCTCGGGCACGCTCGAGGACCCCTTCGGTCACGTCTGGACCATCGCCACGCACGTCGAGGACGTGCCGCCGGAGGAGATCGAGCGACGGGTTGCGGCCATGAAGTCGTCCGCTTCGGCCACGGCAAGCTAGTTTCGGCGTCGGGGCCGGCGGCGCGGCGCGCGCAGCGTTGCGCCGCCCGGCCTGGCTGAGGCATGATCCCTGAGGCGTTTTCCGGCGCCCAGGGGGATCAAGAGAACAACACCCGGACCCGCACCTCGAGCGGGCCGCCGCCGTATGGTCTTCAACTCTCTTACGTTCGTCGTGTTCTTCGCGTGCGTGCTGCTCATGCACTCGCTGCCGTTCAGCTGGACGACGAAGAAGGTCAATCTCATCGTCGCCAGCTATCTGTTCTATTCGGCGTGGAATCCGCCGTTCGTAATCCTGCTGTGGGTGTCGACGGTGGTCGACTGGTACGCGGCGCAGGGGCTGGTCAAGGCACGTCGCCAGGCCGCGCGCCACGCGTGGATGCTGCTCTCCGTGGTGGCCAACCTCGGGATGCTCGGCTTCTTCAAGTACGGTCAGTTCCTGCTCGACAACTTCACCGCCGTGATGTCCGCGCTCGGCATTGCCTACCACCCGGCGCATTACGACATCGTGCTGCCGGTCGGCATCTCCTTCTATACCTTCGCGACCATGTCGTACACGCTCGACGTGTACCTGAGGCGCGCGCTGCCGGCGCAGAACCTGCTCGACTACGCGCTGTTCGTGACCTTCTTCCCGCACCTGGTCGCCGGCCCCATCATGCGCCCGACCGAGCTCGTGCCGCAGTTCGAGACGCCGCGTCGGGCCAGCGCGCAGCAGCTGCGCTTTGGGCTCGCGCTCATGACCGTCGGGCTGTTCAACAAGATCGTGCTCGCCGACAGTTTCCTCTCGCACATCGCCGAGAGTGTCTACGACGGCGACAAGGTCCCGGGGACTCTCGACGCCTGGGCCGGCACGCTCGCCTTCAGCGGTCAGATCTTCTGCGACTTCGCCGGCTACTCGACCACCGCAATCGGGGCGGCGCTGTGTCTCGGTTTCGCGATGCCGGATAATTTCCGCTTTCCTTACGCGGCGGTCGGCTTCTCGGATTTCTGGCGCCGCTGGCACATCACGCTGTCCTCGTGGCTGCGCGACTATCTGTACATTCCGCTCGGCGGCAACCGTCATGGCGCCCGCCGCACCTACGCGGCCCTCATGACGACCATGCTGCTCGGCGGGCTGTGGCACGGAGCGAACTGGACCTTCGTCGCCTGGGGCGGGCTCCACGGGCTCTATCTCGCGGCTGAGCGTGTCCTGCGCGCGCGCTTCGCCAACTACCGGCCGGGTCCGCTCATGTTCGTCGCGCTCGGGCTCCTCACCTACACGCTCGTGAACCTCACCTGGGTGTTCTTCCGCGCCAAGACTTTCGGCAAGGCCTGGGTGGTGCTGCGCGGAATGTTGGGACAGAGCGGGACGGTCAAGCCGATTCTCGACACCTTCAGCCTGCTGAGCGTCGCCGTCATCGTCGGCGGCATGCTGGTGACGCACTGGCTGATGCGCGGCCGTACGCTCGAGTCGGTTATCGCGCGCATGCCCGCAGCGCTCGTGTGCATGGTGTGGGCGCTGCTCGCGTTCGCGATCGTCATTGCCCAGGGGGCAGGCAGTGCCTTCATCTACTTCCAGTTCTGACAGCGGGCTCGCGCTCACGCGCGGTTACGCACCCCAGGGCACCGCGGATCGCTACGCGCGCCAGACGGCGGCCGATCGGCCTGGCATTGCGCAGCCGGTGCCGGTACGCCCGGTGCCGGAGCAGCCCTGGGGCCGAATCTTTCTCGGCGCGCTCGTCCTCTTCGCGCTGCTGCTCGGCGGCTGGGAGGCGTACTGGCGCGCCTACGGCGTGCGACCGAGTATCGCCAATACCTACGGCCTTTGGGCCATTCAGCGCCGACGGATCGATGCGGGCGAGGGCAATGCGACTGTGCTCCTCGGCGCCTCGCGCGTGTTCTTCGACATCCAGCTGCCGGTGTGGCAGCGGCTCGCCGGCCGCCGCCCGATCCAGCTCGCCATCGAGGGCACCTCACCCCTGCCGTTCCTCGATGATCTCGCGGACGATCCGCGCTTCACCGGGCGAGTGCTGGTCGGTGTCGCGCCGGAGCTGTTCTTCTCGGGCTACGAATATCGCGGCGGCGTGCTTGCCTACATGCGCAAGGAGTCGCCGTCGCAGCGCATCGGCCAGTGGCTTTCGATGCACCTGGTCGAGCCTTACCTCGCCTTCGACGACCCCGACTTCGCCCTCGAGACCGTGCTCGCGCGCCAGCCCTGGCCGAGGCGTCCCGGTAAGCGCTGGTTCACCGAGGTGCGCAAGCTGTCGGAGCACGAGGCGGACCGCAACACTCACCTGTGGAGCAAGGTCGGCGACGATCTTGGATACCGGGAGATTGCGCGCAACATCTGGCGCGAGGGCTTCGTGCCCTCCGACGACGACCCGACACCCGAGGAAGTCGCCAAAGGGATCCACGAGCAGATCGAGCGGGCCGCCAAGGCGGTCGCCAGGCTACGCGCACGCGGGGTGAAAGTGCTGTTCGTGCGCATGCCGAGCACCGGCGAGTACCTCGCCTACGAGAACCGGATATTTCCGCGCGCGCGCACCTGGGACGTGCTGCTGACCACGAGCGGCGCTCCCGGGATCCACTTCGAGGATTACCCGCAGCTGCGCCCCGACGTCCAGGGCTACTATCTGCCCGAGTGGTCGCACATGGTCCGCGCCGATGGCGAGCGCGTCACGGCCGCGCTCTACCGGATCATCGAGCGGGATTTCTGGGCGCCGGGCATGCCGGCATCGACACCGGCGCAGCAGGGCACGGTCGCGCATTGATGCGGCGGTTGAGGCGCTATCCTCGGCCGGTTGCGGCCTGCAGACCGGGAAACGCGGCTGGCAGGCGGGGTTATCTTGAGAGGCGGTGCTCGATAGCGCTCACCCAGCGATTGACGGCGCTCGAGCCTGTCTCAACGAAGGACGAAGCCTCGTACGTCCTGGCCTGCTGCTCGATTTCGTACATGATGCGTGAGCTGCCGTGCTTCCTGATCAAACCGAGGCCGTATTCACTGGAGGCGATCCGCTTGCAGAGCGCCTGTTTTACTGCTTGGGAGCACACTTTGTGAGCCTCCTCGTAAGGGTAGCTGCTACGTGTCAGGCAGCGGCACGCTCGCCAAAAAATGGAGTCGTTGAAAGAAAACAGTCAGTGCATTTCCTCCGATTGTGAAGTGCGTCGCAGAGGGCGCATGCGACTCCGGGGAAGTAACCTTCACTTCGGCTGGAAGTCAGGGTCTCCGAACTGCCATAGGGCGAATGCCATTTCGTCGGCCCACAACCTGCGTGTCTGTTCGCGCTGCGAGCCGATCCCGTGGCCGGCGTCGTAATCGACGTCCAGAAGAATCGGCTTGCCGCTCGTGCTCGCGGCTTGCAGGCGCGCCGCCATCTTGGCAATGATCCACGGAGCAACGCGCGGATCGTTGGCGCCGGTGTGCAGCAGCACGGCCGGGTAGGCGGTGCCGTCGCGGATGTGCGCGTAGGCGCTCATCGCGTACAGGCCGTGAAAACCCTCCTCGGTCTTCACCGAGCCCATCTCGCCGGTGTTCGGCGGTCCGTTTGGGGTGAGCTCGAAGCGCAGCGCGTCCGTCATTCCGACCAGATCGATGGCAGCGCCGAAGAGATCGGGCCGCCAGGTGAGTGCGCCGCCGATCAGAATGCCGCCGGCGCTGGCGCCCTGGCCGGCGAGGTATCCGGGCGCCGTATAGTGCTCCGCCACCAGGTACTCGGCGCAGGCGATAAAGTCGAAGACGGTATTGAGCTTGGTGAGCTTCTCGCCAGCTCGGTGCCAGTCCTCGCCGTACTCGCCGCCGCCACGCACGTGCGCTACGGCGATGACGCCGCCGCGTTCGATCCAGCTGAGAAACAGCGGTGAGAAGTAGGGGTCGTAGGAGATGCCATAGGCGCCGTAGCCGAACAGCAGCGTCGGCCGCATCCCGTCGCGCGCGGCGCTCTTCTGGTGCACGATCGACAGCGGAACCCTCGTGCCGTCATAGGAAGTGGCCAGCACTTCTTCGGCTGCGAACAGTGACGTGTCGAGCGGTGGTGCGGGCACGAGGTCGGTGACGGAAGTGGCGTCGTTAGCGGGATCGTAGCGGTAGATCCGCCCGGGCTCGACCCAGCCGCTCAGGTCGATGAGCGCGCCGGGCTGGCGCGAGTCCGCTGCCGCGATCGTGGCAGTGCCCTTGAATGGCGTGGGTACTTCGTGCTGCCGCGTGCCGTCAGCGGAACCTCGCAGCACCCGGGTCGCCGCGCCGTCGCGCGCGCTCAGGTACACCCCGTCACTCGCGAGCGCAAAGCCCGTGAGTACCGCGTGGCTCTCCGGGACCAGGACGCTCGCGTGCACCAGGTCCGGGTTGGCAAGCGTGAGTCGCGCGAGCTTGAAGCGCGGTGCGCCCTTAGAGGTGAGGAAATAGAGGTATTCGCCCTGCGTCTGGAACTGAGTCAACGCGTCGTCGACCTCCGCGACCTTGTGCCAGGGTGTTGCGGCTCCTTTGATGCTGTCGAGGCGCGCGACGTAGAGGGTTGAGGGGTTCTGATCCAGGTTCTGGTTCGCCACCGCAAGCGCGTACGGGGAATCAGCTGCGGTCAGGATATAGGTCCCCTGGCCCTCGGGTACCTCGAGGCTGGCTGCCACCCCCCGCCCGAACACCGCCGGGTCGGCATCGCCGCTCGGATTCGCGCCGAGAGTGTGCAGGTAAGTCCGGGCGTTGTAGAGCTTCTCCGCCGGCTTCATGTCCGGGGTCGGCTGGTTGTAGCGCAAATAGAAGAAGCCGCTGTCATCGGGGAGCCAGGCGACGACGCTTGAGCTGGTGCGGTCGATCGCCTCCTTGAAGGCACGCTTGCCGGCAACATCGAGCATGTGTACGACGCTGTCCTCTGAGCCGCCGAGGGACACGCCATAAGCGAGGAGTTGTCCATCCCAGGAGGGTGAATAAAAGTCGAGCGCAGCGTGCGCCTTTGCCGTGCCGAGCTTCGCGAGGTCGAGCAGCAGATGCTCGGTGCCCTTGAGCCCATCGCGATAGTAGAGCTTGGCGATCTGATCTTCGGGCCGGCGCTTTTGATAGAAGTAGCGCACGCCGCGCTGCTGAACGTCGAACACCACCGCCAGGGTCTTGTCGATCGCGGTGACGCGCTCCAGCAAACTCCGGCGGCCTGGTAGGCTGTCGAGGACCGCGCGCGCGTAATCAGCCTGGCCCTTCATCCAGGCCTGCACCTGTGGGTTCTCGAGGTCTTCGAAGTAGCGATAATCGTCCCGTACCGCAGTGCCGTAGTAATCATCCATGACGGGAACCACCGGGGCCACGGGCGGTGGCGGCGGCGCGCCCACGGCCAGGGATGTGGTCAATGTGAGGACTGCAGTCAGGTAGCGGCGACTTAAGAGCATGGAGCTTCCCTTTGAGCGTGCCGGCAGGCTGTCCGGAGCGGGAATGTTCGGGTCAGGCTATGCTGCACGCGTGTCCCCTCCGGAGCAACCCATGGCGGCAATCCCTCGAATGCTCCTGTCGTTCGCGCTACTGCTCAGCTGCTATGCCAGCCAGGCGGGCGAGCCGCCGGAGCTCGTGATCACAAACGCGCGCATTCACACGCAGGACGCCGCGCATCACATCGTGGGCGCGCTTGCAGTTCGCGGCAGAACGATTCTGGCAATCGGCTCGGACGCCGATATGCTCGCGCTCGCCGGGCCTGAGACACGTATCGTCGATCTCGGCGGGCGCGTCGTGCTGCCGGGTCTCATCGACGCGCACACGCACCCGGCGCAGAGCGCGCAGGATTTTGAGAAGTGCGACCTCCACGACCGTCAGCTCAGTGCCGCCGAAGTGAAGGCTGCCATAGTGCATTGCATGCAGACTCGTCGGCTCAGCAGGCACGAATGGTTCGAGGTAGTGCAAGTCAACGCCTCGACCCTGGTTCTGTCGCGCGCCGATCTCGACGCTATCCGTTCCGGCGGGCCACTCGTTCTCGAGAGCGCGGACGGCCACAGCGGCTGGGCCAATAGCGCGGCGCTCGCCGCCGCGCACATCGACCGCAACAGCCACGATCCGCTGGGCGGCCGCATCGAGCGAGATCCACGGGGCGAGCCCACCGGCACGTTGCGCGACGCTGCCGAGGAGACGCTCTTGGCCGCCATCCCGGCTCCGCCGCTTGCAGCCCAGGCTGAGCGGCTCGAACGCGCGTTCGCGCTCATGAGCGCCACGGGCCTCACTTCCGTGCAGGACGCCGCAGTCGGCGACGCAGAGATGTCGCTCTACAAGTATCTCTACGAGCGCCACCGGCTCCGGATGCGGGTACGCGGCTGCTTCTATCTTACCGATCTCGCCGCGCCCGCCGACAAGGTGGTCGCCGCGGCCACGGCCTTTCGCGACAAGTGGCTGCTGGATCCCGACTTCCTGCGCGCCGACGCGGTCAAGATCTTCGCCGACGGCGTAATGGAATACCCCACGCAGACGGCTGCGCTGCTGTCGCCCTACCTCGACGGCGCCGGGCACCCGACGACCAACACAGGTCCGAGCTACTTCCAGCAGGACAACCTGAACCGCATCGTTGCCGCGATCGATGCTGCCGGCATGTCGGTGCACGTGCACGCGATCGGCGACCGCGCCGTGCGCCAGTCGCTCGACGCCTTCGCTTACGCGCGCGCCCAGGGGGCCGGCAGCGACAACCGTGACCAGATCGCGCACCTCGAGCTGGTCGATCCGGCCGATTTCCCGCGCTTCAAGGCGCTCGCCGTGATCGCAAACTTCCAGCTGCAGTGGGCGACGTTCGACCCCTCGTATATCGCACAGGCGACCTTGCCGTACCTCGGGCCCGATCGCTCCCGCTACCTGTACCCTGCGCGCTCGCTGCTCGACGCAGGAGCGCGGATCGCCGGCGGCAGCGACTGGGGAGTCAGCACCTTCAACCCATTCGAGGCCATGGAGCACGCCGTGACGCGCTCGCTGGGACGCGGCGCGCAGCCGCTGCTCCCCGAGCAGTCGGTGCCGCTGTCGGTCATGGTCGATGCCTACACGCTCAACGCCGCCTACGCGCTGCGCCAGGAGAAGACCACGGGGAGTCTCGAGCCGGGTAAGCGCGCCGATCTCATCGTGGTCGACCGCGACATCTTCGCGATCGACCCCTTCGAGCTGCACGCGACACGCGTACTGGCGACCTACCTCGACGGCAGGGAAGTACAGCGCGATCCGTCAGTGAAGTTCTGACGGGTTGATTGCCGGCGGCGCCAAGCCACAGGCGGCACGCGGTGCAGAGGTACGGTCAGCGCGCTGCCGTTGGTCTCACGAGGGATTCTTCACCCAGCCGCGCGGTTTCTTGTTGAAGCCGATGTGCACCTCGGCCAGCTTCCTGCCGCAACGGCAGCGGAATCGCGCGATGATCTTCGCGACCGGCTCGTCCCAGCCGGCGCGGCAGTGACGCGCCAGGAATGCCGGCGTCAGCTCGCGTGAGTGCTTGCAGTGTCGGCAGGTCACGACGATCACGTAGTCACCGAAGTGATCGCGCAGCCGCTCGATGGAATTCCACGGGAGCACGATGCAGTGTGAGCAGCCGGCCGGGTGCGCGTCCAACCAGTGCTCGGGTGCGTGCGATACTGTCTGCGCCATGTGCGGTAAGTACATCCTCGCCCAGGCGGCCAAGGCCGAGCGTGCCCTCGGCGTCCGGCGCGGGCGCTGGGACTATCCGCCGAGCTACCGCGTGCTGCCCACCGAGCAGGTGCCGGTCGCCCTGTCGCATCAGGGCGAGCGCGCCGCGGCGATGATGCGCTGGGGGCTGATTCCCTTCTGGGCCCACGGCGTGCCGCTCAAGGCCTCCACCATCAACGCCACCGTGGAGCGCATCGCGACCGCGCCCAGCTACCGCGATGCCTGGCAGCGTGACCAGCGGTGCATCCTCGTCATGGGCGGCTTCTATGAGCCGCACGTGAACGAGGACGGCTCGCGCGATCAGTTCTTTTTGCACCTCGCCGACCGCGAGGTGTTCGGCGTCGCGGGGCTCTGGGACCGCTCGCGGCGCGAGGACGGCACCTGGATCCATTCCTGCACGCTGATCACGGTGCCCGCCAACCGCCTGCTGGCCGAGATCCACAACGAGAAGCAGCGCATGCCGGCGATCCTCGCCGAGGAGGATCACGAGGCCTGGCTCGCCGGCGGGAAACCCGAGGCCGGAGCGGTGCTCAAGCCCTATGCCGATGAGCTCATGGTCGGCTGGAAAGTCAGCCGCCGTGTCAACAATCCCCGCTTGCCGAACGATGCGAGCCTGATCGAGCCGCTCGGTCGCCCGTAGCGCGGATGCAACAGATATGCGATGTAGTTGCGCGGATGGGCCGTCGATAATCTACGATAGCCTTGCACGAGCCGAGCGGCAGAAGGAATCCAAGGAGATTCGCGGCCCATGGCCCTCTCCCGGCGTCAGATCATTACGCTCGTCGCGGCCGCGTTGCTCCTGGCCGCGTACGCGGTGGCGGGGTTTTTCGCAGTCCCGCACTTCGCGCGCCAGGGCGTGACCGACTTCGTGCGCACCCACTACGGCCGCAACCTGACGGTCGGGGATATCCGCTTCAATCCGTTCACGCTGAATCTCGACGTCACCGGGCTCGCGCTGCCCGACGCCGATGGTCAGACGATGATCTCGTTCGACCGCCTGCACGTCGGGTTGCAGCTCGCAAGCCTCTGGCGCCTCGGGCCGAGCTTCAGCGAGATCCTGCTGCAGCGCCCATATGTGCGGGCGGTGCTGCGCCCGGACGGCGAGCTGAACCTCGCCGACCTCGGCAAGGGCTTCCCGCCCGCGCCGCCGGAGCAGCCACCGAAGAAATCAGCCCCGATGCGGCTCTATGTCGGGCGCCTGGCCGTGATCGACGGCGGCACCACCTTCGAGGACCGCACGCGGCCGACACCCTTCCGCGCCGACTTCAAGCCGATCGCCTTCGAGCTGCGCGACTTCAGTACCAGGGCGGCCACCGGCGATGCGTACACGCTCAATGCCGCTTCGCCCCAGGGTGAGCGGCTCGACTGGAGCGGCACGCTTCGCCTCACGCCGCTGTCTTCCCAAGGCAAGTTCGCAATCACCGATCTCAAGGCGCGTACCCTCTGGAGCTACCTGTCCGCGAGCCTGCCGTTCGAGATCGACTCAGGCGTCATTGCGCTCACCGGCGACTACGACGTCAGCGCTGCCGCTCCCGGGCCGATCGCGGTCAAGGTCAACGTACACAGCACGACCGTGACCAGCCTCGGAGTGAAGCCGCCCGGCGCCGCCGACGACTACATCTCGCTCGGGCGCGTCGAGGTCGATGACACGCGCCTCGATCTCGGCCGGCGCGCCGTCGAGGTGGCGAAGGTGCAGCTCTCCGGTGGTGAGATCCGGGCGTGGCTCGGCGAGCAGGGACGCCTCAATCTCCTCGACCTGGTCGGGCCGGCGCCGGCTGCGGGAGCCCAGCCATCCGCCGACACCGGGTCCGGTGCCAGCGCGCCCGCGGCCGCGCCGCCACCGGCGGCCGGGGGCCCGGCATCCGCCTGGACTGTCTCGGTACCCGATATTGCCGTCGCCGGCCTCAAGGTGTCGGCCGAGGATCGGCAGGTGAAGCCGGCCGCGCTCGTGGTGCTCGATCCTCTCAACGTGCATGTCGGGGGCTTCAACCTGGCGCCGGATGACACGCTCGACATCCAGCTCGATACGGCCGTCAACACCTCCGGCAAGCTCACCGCGCAGGCGAAGGTGGCGCCGCGCGCCGGCGCCGTCACGGCGCATGTCGAGGCCGAGCACCTGGGGCTCCCGGCACTGCAGCCACTGCTCGGACACTACACCTCGATGACGCTCCTCAAGGGCGAGCTCGGTGCGCGCATCGACTTCGAGCGGCGCGCGGACGGAGCCTTGAGCGTGAAGGGCAACACGCGCGTCTCGGACCTCAGCACCGTCGACGACGCGCTGAAGAAGGACTTCATCAAGTGGAAGGAGCTGCGTATCGCGGACGTCAGCTACCGCTCGCAGCCGGCGAGCCTGCGCATCGGCAGCGTAACGGCGCTCGAGCCCTACGTGCGCATGATCATCGCGCCCGACCGCACAATAAACATCAGGCAGGTGCTGACACCCCCGGGGGCGAAACCGGCGGCGGCCGCGCCAGCCGCGCCGACGGCGGCGGGCGCACCGACACCCGAATCCACCGCAGCGACGGTCAGCGCCACCCCGAACGCTGCCCCGAGCGCCGCACCCGCGCCGGAGGCAGCGCCTGCACCCAAGGCGCGGGCTCGCAAGGGCAAGCAAGCGGCGGCGGCGCCCGCCGCAGCTCCCGCGGCTCCGCTCACTCCCTTCCCGGTCTCGATCGGCGCCGTGCGCGTGGTCAAAGGCTCGGCGGATTACACCGACCTGTGGATCAAGCCGAGCTTTGCGCTCGGCATGCAATCGCTCAACGGCGCCGTGACCGGATTGTCTTCGGATCCCAACTCGCGCGCCCGCGTGCAGCTCGACGGCAAGCTCGCGAGCTATGCGCCGCTGCACATCGCAGGCGAGGTGAACCTCCTGTCGGCGGCCCTCTACACCGACGTGACGCTCAGCTTCAAGGACCTCGATCTCACCATCGTCAATCCGTACTCCGGTTACTTCGTCGGCTACAAAATCGACAAGGGCAAGCTCTCGGTCGATGTGTCCTACAAGATCGACCACCGCCAGCTGAACGCCTCGCAGCACTTCGTCGTCGATCAGCTCGAGCTCGGGGACCGTGTCGAGAGCCCGGAGGCGGTGCACCTGCCGCTGAAGATCGCGGTGGCGCTGCTCAAGGACCGCAATGGCGTCATCGACCTGCCGCTGCCGATGTCGGGCTCGCTCGATGATCCGAGCTTCAGGATCGGGCCGATCATCTGGAAGATGTTCGTCAATCTGATCGTGAAGGTGGCGACGGCTCCTTTTGCGCTCCTCGGACACCTGTTCGGCGGGGGCGAGCACATGAACATCGTGGAGTTCGCCGCCGGCAGCGCCGAGCTCACCCCGCCGATGAAGGATCAGCTCGCCTCACTCGGCAAGGCGATGAAGGAGCGGCCGCAGCTGAAGCTCGACGTGCCGATCGTCGCCTCGACGGGACTCGATCGGCCGCAGCTCGCGCGGGCCAAGCTGGACGCGGAGCTCACGGCGCGGGTGGCGGGCAGCCGCCAGGGCCGCAAGCATCCGCAGGAGGCCGCGGAGCTGGCGCTCGCGGACCCCGGCAAGCACCTGGAGCTGCTCATCGAGCAGTTCCACGCGGATCTCGGCAAGGACACACCGCTGCCGGCGTCGGCACAGAAGCCGACGGATCCCGATGCGGCGATTGCCGATCTCGAGAGCGCGCTCGTGAATCACATCCAGGTCCCGGATACTGACCTCGAGGCGCTCGGGCGCTCACGCGCCCAGGCGATCCAGACGACGCTCCTCGCCGACGGGCAGATCGACCCGGCGCGCGTGTTCATCGTCAATGCGGCGCCCAAGCCCGACACCGGCGACACCGTGAAAGTCGAACTGGCGGTTCACTAGTTGATTGGCGGCAGCGCCAGCGCCGCGGGCTTCGGCCGCCGCTCATCGTCGTACAGTCCCCAGTGAGCTTCCTCGGGCCCGGTCACCGCGCCGGCCACGGGACCGGCATCGTGCGCACGCCACGGCGCGTCGAAGGCTGAGAAATACGCGAAGGCGCGCGCGGAAGTTCCGGGCATCCGTCGGCGCAGCTCGGCGTAGAAGGCGGCCTGTCGCTCGGGGCCGTAGCCGGCGCCCGCCGGCGCGGTCGGCACGCCGGTTTCCTTCACCAGGATCGGGCCGCAGAAGTGCCCCGCCAGATCGGCGGCCACGTTCACGACGAATTGCGCCGCCGTGGCATCCGTCGCAGCGCGGAACCACGGCTGAAAGACCGGATGCACGTTCACGAGCAGAAAATCCATGACACCGAGGAGCGGCGCCGCGGCGGGCTTCTCATACAGGTGAAAAGGCTCGGTCGAGGAGAGTGCGAGGCGCGGGGCGCGGCCGCGCACGCTAGTGATCGCGCGCGCCATCTGCGCAAAGCTCGAGCGGCGGGCGAAGATCGACTCGTTGCCGAGGGACAGCCCGACGACGAGCTGTGGATAATCGCGCGCCGCCGTGAGCGCCGCGTCGAGCTGCGCGGGGTCCGCCGGATCCCACACGCCGATGATGAGCGCGCGAAACCTGAGAGCCGACGCAATGGCGGGGATCGCCTGCGCGCCGTGGACCGCGTCGTAGGTGATGAGCGCATCGAAGTGCGCCCGCAGTACCTCGAGGTCGGCACGAATGCTCGCCGGATCGGCGTCGTGCGTGCGGCCGTCGACGACCTGAAGCGAAGTGGGCTCGTAGGTGATGAAGCGCCCTTGCCTCATGAGGCGCCCGAGGCGCGCACGTGCTGCCTCTGCCACCGCGCCGCGCTCGCACACGGGTTGCGCAGCGGCCAGGGGCGCGAGCAGCGCCAGCGCGAGCGCCGCGAGCGTCAGGGTGTATTTGTTCCGCATCGCGACAGGCCTACCATGCTGCACATCGGGTTCGGTAACCATCGTAACCTCAAGAGGAGCCTTGCCGTGAATGCTGCGCAATCGGACAAAGCCAGACGCTTCCGTGAGCTCCACGAGCGCGCCGGTACCTTCGTCATCCCCAACGTGTGGGACGGCGCCTCGGCGTGCGTCATGGCGGGACTCAAGTTCGAGGCGCTCGCCACCTCGAGCTCCGCGTGCGCCAACACGCTCGGCAGGCTCGACGGGCAGATCACGCGCGAGGAGGCGCTCGCCCACGCGCGCATCATCGTCGCCGCCTGCGCTCTGCCAGTCTCGGCCGACCTCGAGCATGGATTCGGTGAGGCCCCGGCGGTAGTGGCCGAGACCATCCGTCAGGCGGCGGCCGCGGGGCTGGTGGGGGGCTCGATCGAGGATGCCAGCGGCAATCCGTACGCGCCGATCTATGACTTCGAGCTCGCGGTCGAGCGCGTCACGGCCGCGGTCGAAGCGGCTCGCACGCTTCCCTTCCCGTTCACGCTCACGGCGCGCAGCGAGAACTTTCTGCACGGGCGTTCCGATCTCGACGATACGCTGCGGCGTCTGCAGGCCTTCGAGCGCGCCGGTGCGGACGTGCTGTTTGCTCCCGGATTACCGGACCTTGCGGCGGTGCGCACGGTCTGCAGCGCGGTGAGCAAGCCGGTCAACTTCATGGTCGGGATTCGCGGCCGCTCCTTCAGCGTCGCGGAGCTCGCCTCCGCCGGGGTGAGGCGCATCAGCCTGTCGACCTCGCTCTATCGTGCCGCGATCACCGGTCTTTACGCCGCCGCGCACGAAGTGCAGGAGTCCGGGACCTTCGGCTACCTCGAGACGATCATGAGCGGCAAGGAGCTGGCGGGTTTTTTGGCCTGAAGCTCGCATCGGCATTGCGCTGCGCTGTCCTGCTGCGCGCAAGCCCTGGGCGCACGTCCCTGTGCGCCCGCTCGGCGCTTTGCGCCTCGCCCTGTCACGATGCTCGCCCGCCGCGCCTCACGAAGCCGGCGCGCTCTCCCCCGGCACGGCGCGGCGGGCCCACTCGAGGAAGCGCGTGGCGGCGGGCTCACCCTCCGCCGGTGCCCAGCCGGCGAACTCGGAGGCAGTCGCAGGATCGTACGGCCCCTGCTTGACTTCGAGGAACGTGGTGGCATCGTGGTTGACGACCACGGTGTGCCAGATTCCCGGTCCATTCTCGTAGGCGATGTTGCCGGCGCCTGCGCCGAAGGCGTAGCGGGCCGTGACCCGGCGCGCGTCGTCGAAGACGAGGAGATCGAGCGCGCCGCGCACGACGAGCGCCAGCTCGGCCCGGGTCGTGTGGCGATGCGGACGGAAATAGGATCCACGGTTCGCGACCACCAGGTAGCGCTGCACCACATCGGCCGCGGAGCCGTGCAGGTTGTGGTGGGTGCGCCCGCGCGGGCTCGCCGCCGCGGCCGCCGCCAGCTCATCCAACAGGCTCGCGGAGATCAGCTTCATGCCGGCGGCGCGGCTTGTTCCGCGGCGAGCGGCTCGGCGGCCCGCGCGCGATGCTTGACGTCGGGCAGGAAGCCGGCGAGCAGCCCGATGAGCGGCAGGAACGCGCAGATCTGATAGACGGCGTCGATCCCGAAGTGGTCGGCGAGCTTGCCGAGCACCGCGGCGCCGACGCTCCCCATGCCGAACGCCAGCCCGAAGAACAGGCCGGCCACCGCCCCGGTGCGGCCCGGCAGCAGGTCCTGCGCGTAGACCACGATCGCCGGGAAGGCCGAGGCGATGATGAGTCCGATCGGCACCGTGAGGACGCTGGTCCAGAAGAGATTGGCGTGCGGCAGCAGCAGCGTGAACGGCAGGACGCCGAGGATCGACACCCAGATGATTTTCTTGCTGCCGATACGGTCGCCGATCGGCCCGCCGAGGAAGCCGCCGGCCGCGGCGGCGGCCAGGAACACGAACAGATGCAGCTGCGCGCTGCGCACCGACTGATGGAAGTGGCCGATGAGATAGAAGGTGTAATAGCTCGTGATGCTCGCGAGATAGAAGTACTTGGAGAAGATGAGCGCCAGCAACACCGCGATGGCAGCGGCTACCCGGCGCGGCGAGGCTTCGATGGCGCGGGTGCGCGCCGCATGCTTCAGGCGCGTGAGGCCGTGGATCTTGTACCAGTGCCCGACGTTGACCAGCACAAACATGCCGAGCAGCGCTACCACCGAGAACCACGCCACGCTCGACTGGCCGTAGGGCAGCACGATGAAGGCGGCGAGCAGCGGTCCGCACGCCGAGCCGAGATTGCCGCCGACCTGAAACACCGATTGCGCGAGCCCATGCTTGCCGCCCGAGGCCATGCGCGCCACGCGCGAGGACTCAGGGTGAAACACCGACGAGCCCGTGCCGATGAGGGCCGCGGCGAGCAGCAGCAGCGGATAGTTGCCGGCGAAGGCGAGCAGCAGCAGCCCCGCGAGCGAGAACCCCATGCCGACGGCGAGCGAGTAGGGGCGGGGAGTGCGGTCGGCCATCGCGCCGACCATCGGCTGCAGGAGTGAGGCCGTGAACTGGAAGGTGAAGGTGAGCAGTCCGATCTGCCCGAAGCTCATGTGGTAGGTGCTCTTGAGCATCGGGTACAGCGCCGGCAGCAGCGACTGCATCATGTCGTTCAGCAGATGGCAGAAGCTGATCGCCGCCAGGATGGCGACGGCGGTGCGGCCCGCGGCGTGAACGCCGGCCAGGCGCAGGGCGGATTCATTCATGGGGACGCAATTGTCCACGGATTGTCGATGCGGGCCAATCTCCCGGAATGGGCGGGCGGCAGGGCGCCCGCGGCCTGCGTGGCGGCCGCGCAATCACGTGGCAAGGGCGCCGGGCCTCATCTAATGTGGCGTCCCAAGGTAGCCGGGGGAGCCGCATGAAAGACCTGACCCAGGGCCCGATCAGCCGGCAGCTGATCGCCATGGCAGTGCCGATCGCGATCGGCATGCTGTTTCAGACGCTGTATCTGGTGGTCGACATGTACTTCGTGGCCCACCTCGGGGATGCGGCTATCGCTGGAGTCAGCACGGCCGGCACCGCCATGTTCGTCATCATGGCCCTCACTCAGATGCTGGGGGTGGGCACCGTCGCACTCGTTTCGCATGCCGTCGGCCGTAAGGACCAGGCGGAAGCCAACCTCATCTTCAATCAGTCGGTGACGCTCTCGGCGGTCTGCGGCGTGGTGACCCTCGCCGCCGGCTGGCTGCTCGGCGGCCTGTACGTGCGTGCGATGGCGGCGGATGCGGCGACCGCGGCCGCGGGCAGCACCTTTCTCTACTATTACACGCCGGGGCTCGCGCTGCAGTTCGCACTGGTCGCACTCGGCTCGGCGCTGCGCGGCACCGGCATCGTGCAGCCGACCATGGTCGTGCAGGTGCTGACCGTGGTGCTCAACACCGTGCTCGCGCCGGTGCTGATCGCGGGCTGGGGCACTCATCACCCGTTCGGCACCGCGGGGGCGGGACTTGCGAGCAGCATCGCCGTCGCCGCCGGCGTGGTGTTCCTGTGGATCTACTTCGCGCGGCTCGAGCACTACGTGAAGCTCGATGGCGCGCTGCTCGCGCCGCGTGCGCCGGTCGTGCGCCGCATACTCAACGTCGGCCTGCCCGCGGGCGGCGAGTTCTTCATGATGTTCGTGATCATCGGCATCATCTATTGGGTCATCCGCGGCTTCGGCCCGGCGGCCCAGGCCGGCTTCGGCATCGGCGGCCGGGTGATGCAGGCGCTGTTCCTGCCGGTGATGGCGCTGGCGTTCGCTGCCCCGGCGGTGGCCGGGCAGAATTTCGGTGCGCGCAAGTTCACGCGCGTGCGCCAGACCTTCCGCGCGGCGGCGCTGCTGTCGGTGGTGCTGATGCTGGGGCTGACGCTGCTATGCCAATGGCGGCCGCAGGTCTTCATCGAGTTCTTCAGCCGCCAGCCCGAGGTGGTCGAGGTCGGCGCGACTTACCTGCGCATCATCTCGTTGAACTTCATCGCCACCGGCCTGATCTTCACCTGCTCGGGGCTGTTTCAGGCGCTCGGCAACACCTGGCCCTCGCTCGCGAGCTCGGCCTCGAGACTCTTCACCTTCGTGTTGCCGGCGGTGATTCTCTCCACCCTGCCGCACTTCTCGCTGCTGCAGGTGTGGTACCTGTCGGTGGCGACCGTGACACTGCAGGCGCTCACGAGCCTCGCGCTGCTGCAGCGCGAGTTCCGCCGCAAGCTCGGCCCGCCGCCGGCAGGGGCGGGCGCCGCTGCTCAGGTGGGCTGACCGGGCGACGTTACTTCGGCTCGCTGCCCGGCTTCGGGTCCGCGAGCGGGAAGGATTGTGCGCTCGCCGGGGCGGCGGGCGCGGGCGCTCCGCCCGGAGCTGCCGGCCGCGGCGCCGGCGCCGCGGATGCCTGGCGCTGACCCTCGGTGCTGCTCGAAACCGCGGCGAGGAAGCGCCGCGCCGACTCGTCATCGCTGCGCACGCTCCCCGACATGATGTCGCCGGCCGTCACGCCGGGCTTGTGGTAGAAATCGGCGTCGGAGTCGTCGTCGATCGAGATGACGGTACCGTCGAGCGCCAGTCCCACGAAGGCGCCGCGGCTGCGCGAGTAGGAGTAGACCTCCGCCTTGAAGGTCGCATCGGTCGCCGCGAAGGCGTCGCGCCCGACCGGGCCGGCCGCGACCGACAGGTCGCCGCCGAGGGTGACCTTGCCGCCGTTGATTCCCTGGACGCCGCGCGGGGTGGTGAACACCAGCACGACGTCGGTCGACTGCACGCCCCACTGGAAGCCGAAGCTGCCGCCGGTCATCGTGACGAAGATCGGGCTCGAGAAACGCCCGTCCTTGTCGCGCACGACCATCGCGCCGTGTCCGCGGCGTCCGCCGAAGAACCAGGCGATCTTGGTCGTGTCCGGGATCACGACGATGCCGTAGGCGCGCTCGAGCAGCCGGTCGGGTATGGCCTGATCGCGCGCGCCGCGCATCTCCCCGAGAACCTGGCTCGCCATCAGCAGCCGTCCCTCCTCGCGCGCCTGGGCGTGGACGATCGTGGCGGCGCCGGCGAGCATCAGCCCGGCCAGCAGGCTGAGATAAGCAGTGCGTGTGCGCATGATGTGACTTCCCTCCGTGGCACGCGGGGTAAGCGCTGGCTGGCCCCGCGGTGCGACTGAAAGCTTACAACGACCGAAGCGCAGCTTAACCCAGACGCGCACCGCGCGCGCTGCCTGCTGCGGTTCAGCTGCGGTTCAGCTCAGTACCAGATAGACAGGAATGCTTCGAGGACGTTCGCGTCGAGCTTGTAGAGCGGCTCGTTGCCGGCGCCGTACTGCGCCGCGAGCAGCGCGTCGCGGAAGTCCTTGTAGTCGATCATCATGCGGTCGTAGCGGATATTGGCGGTGCTCTTGTGGATCCAGGGCACCTGCGGGATGTGGAATTCGTAACTGGCGCCGAGGCCGAAGGTCCAGCTGTTGAAGGCTGCGAGCTCGCGGTCGCGCGCCTCGAAGTTCGCGTAGTTCGCGTATGGGAACAGGTCGCTGTAGAAGCTGGCGTGCGTCTGCGTGTAGTAGCGCAGACTCCCGTCGAAGATCCAGCCCTTCCAGATCGGCATGGTGTAGTCGCTCTCGAGCGTGCTGCCGGTGACGCCGAAGGTGTCGTGATAGAAGCGGTACGAGCCGGTGAGCGAGGCGCGCCACGGCAGGTAGTACTTCAGCAGCACCGAGACGGCGTTGCTGGTGCGCGTGCCGGGATAGATCTGCGGCGCGAGCGTGAACCCGACGCCGCCGGGCGAGGCGTAACGGATCTGGCGGTAGGGATTGGCGAGATAGCCCTGGTCGGTGTCGATCTCGTAGTTGACGTTCGCCATCAGGTTGCGCGTCAGGATCTGCGTGAGCCCGAAGGTGTAGCCCC
Source organism: Steroidobacteraceae bacterium (assembly GCA_035518275.1). Taxonomy (GTDB): domain Bacteria; phylum Pseudomonadota; class Gammaproteobacteria; order Steroidobacterales; family Steroidobacteraceae; genus 13-2-20CM-66-19. The sequence continues at coordinate 29,174 of DATIXU010000106.1, read as the reverse complement.
AGTGATCGGCGCGCTGGTGGAAGGTCGGGTCGTTGATGATGTCGGGACATTCCGTGTTGGCCGGGTGCGGCACCGCGCACAGATCGCGGTAGACGTTGTCCCAGCCGCGGCGGTAGCCGAGCGTGATCGTGGTGAGGTCGCCGAACATGTCCTGGCTCACCGAGTAGTAGGTCGTGTCGGCGATGTAGTCCGGCTCGCGGCTGTGGATGTAGCCGACGCTGTAGGTGGTCTTGCCGTGCAGGTAGTCGGCGCCGAAGCTGTTCTGCTTGCGGATCTCGTGGTAGGGGCTCGCGGAGAGCTTCACGTCGATCGAGGCGCTCGAGATCATGTCCTCGTAGTAGTTGTAGGTGAGCGAGAGGCTGTCGCCGACCTTCTTGCGGATGAGGACCGAGGGTCCCTCGACCGTGATGTCGCCGCCCGAGTACGAGTGGTACATCAGGTCCGCCTCGTCCTCGGGCAGCACGCCACCGAGCGCCGGGACCGCCACCAGGGAGAGCGCGAGCAGGCTGCGCAGGACGGTGCGGAGGACGGATGGCAGCAGCCGCACGCCGCGTGTGCCGGCACGCGGCGCAGTCGCGCTCACGCGCCTACCCCGTGCGCCGGCGCCGGGCTCACCCGCGCTTTCCTCGCGCCGCCGCGCTCAATTGCATCCGCAGCCGCCTCCGACCGCCCCGGTGGCTCCGTGCGAGCCCTCGCGGGTCTCGAACACGTGGTCCCGGTAGGAGGCCGCGATCGGGTTGCGGCTCAGCGCCATGATGGGATCGGCGAGGTGCTCGCGCTCGTAGGGCTTGACCCACGGCTCGATCGAGGTACAGCCGGCGAGGCCCGCGCCGAGCGCGAGCGCCGCGAGCAGCCCCGCCGCGCGGCGGCGCGGATGCGCCGCCACCCCGGGCCGCTGCCTCCGCTCCTGCCTCACCCGCATCGCGCTACTCCCGCACCAGTGTCCGGATGCTGTCGAGATACTCGTTCTCATCGCCCGGCTTGTAGCCCCGATGCAGCACGCGCACCTTGCCGGCGCGGTCGATGATCACGGTGCTCGGCATGCCGGCGACGTCGTACATCCTGCTGACCTTGCTCTCCTTATCATAAAGAATCGGAAAGCTCACCGGGGTCTGTTTCAGCCACTCGTTGGCCGCATTCGAGTCCGGCTCCACGTTCACGCCGATCAGCGTGAATCCGAGCCGGTTGTACTTCTTGTAGATGCTCTCGAGCAACGGCATCTCCTGGCGGCAGGGTCCGCACCAGCTCGCCCAGAAGTTGAGCATGACCACCTGGCCCTTGTACTGGGCGAGGCTCACGCTCTGCCCGCCCTTGGAGCCGAGCGTGAACTGCGGGGCGGGCCCGCCGGTCGGATCGGCCGCCAGTGCGGGCAGCGCCAGCCCGGCTGCGGCAATGATGGCTACTAAACGGTTCCTCATCGTGCGTCCCTCCGAGGACTAGAAGAAGACGGTCGCTCCCATGCGCGCCTCGAGGTTGTTGGTGAGCTTGGTGACGCCGAGCAGGCTCGTCTGGAAGACGTGATCCTGCACCGTGACGTGCAGCGCCAGCCAGTCCGTCGGTACGACGCGATAGCCGCCGCCGAAGTTCACCGTGAACTTCGTATCTCCGGCGAAGTCGGTGGCGCCGAAACCGCCGAGGAGATAGAAAGCGCTAGTCATGGCGACGCCGCGACCGAGAAAGGCCTCGCCCGGCAGGAAGTTGTAGCCGAGTGACAGGTCGTAGTACGTGAAGCGCCTCTCAGCTTCGGTAAGCAGCTGCAGGTTGCCGCTCAAAGTCTCGAAACTGGTACGTCCGCCCCGGGAACGGCCCGCCTCGCCCTGAAAGAAGAAGTCCTCGGTGATGTGGTAGGCGGCGGTGATGCCGTAGTCGGCGTTGGTGCCGAAGTCCTCGATCGACAGCGCGCCGTAGAACGCTCCCAGCTCGACGTTGGAGCTCTTGATGCGCGGCACCTTGATCTGGCGCCGCTCGACCTGCGGCTCGATCACCCGCGGCGCCGTCTCGTCCTCCGGCCCGGCACTGCCGGCGGTCCCCGAGGGCGAGCCGGCCTGGGTGTCGGTGCTCTGCGCGGCGTGCTTGCCGTGGAACCAGTTGCGCACCGTGGCGCAGCCGGGAAGCAGGGCGAGCGCCGCCGTCAGAAGAAGAACGCGAATCCCAGTTTCCATTCGTCTGCTTCCTCGTTCTGGTTACGCTTCGTGAAGATGTAGTGAGCCTTGTACTCGGCGCGCATGAAGAAGCGCCGCGTCAGGTAGTAACGGATGCCGCCGCCCACGTAGGCGGTCTGCTCGGTGCGGTTCTCCGGTGTCGTCAGGGTCGCCTTGGGCTCGGTATGCACGATGCCGACCCCAAGCAGCAGCAGCGGCGACCAGCGCGTGTCCGCGGAGATCACGTGGGCGAAGCCGAGATCGCCCGACTCGCCGTTGGAGAAGCGGCCGAGGAACTGGCCGGCGGCGGCTTCCACCGCCATCTGCGGATTGAGCGACACCGACCAGTAGGCGGAGATGAGATTTGCACCGCCGTATTCGCCGGCGAACACGCCGAGCTCGTAGCGGTGGGAGCTGAAGCCCGCCTGGTCGCCCAGCTCGAACTTGAAGGGCGAGCCATCCGCCATCACCGTCTTCAGCATGTCGGCCTGGGACGCCCAGCCCTCGACGCCGCGCTCGGTGCGTACCTTGAACCAGTCGGTGCGCCGGAACAGCACGTCGACGCTCTCATCGCGCGGCACCGCGTGGAATACCGGGTAGCCGCGCCCGGGCCCGGTGTGGAGCTCCAGATACGGCTCGGCCACGAACAGCTGCAGGTACTCGCGCGCTGCGCTCATCGCCGGCGCCAGCACGGCGAGCAGCGCCGCGATTACCAACAGGGCGGCACGCGCCGGCCGTTGCGCTCGGCGCGTCAGATCTTTCCCTTGCTCACATGGGTGCCGCGGGGGCGAACGGGTCGTTGTGGTACTGCGCGCCAATATCCAGCCACTCCGACAGCAGGCGAAGCTCCGCGATGTTCAGCCAACCCGTATGCGACGGGTTGTTACACCCGGAACCTGTTGCGAAGCAGTTGAAGAAGGCGCTCGAGGCCCCGCCATTGGCGCTACCCGCATTCATGAACGGACCCACCGTCGGTCCCGGCTGGCCCATGATAACCGTAGTGTGCGGGGTAAGCAGCTGTCCGTACGAGGTGAACTCGTTGGTATTCGCGTCGACGCTATTGGTCAGGTCGAGATTCCCCGCCGGTGTCTGTGCGACGCCGGCCGCGCTCAGGGGATTGTGGCAGCCGGCCTGCGAGCAGGTCACGCTCGCCTGCACGCCGTTCAACATGCCGGTACGCGGAGCATCCCAGATCGGCTGGACGTGCTGCGGGTAGTTGATGATGATGCGGCAGTTGGCCGACCAGGCGGTCGCACACAGCGCCGTGGTCGGAATCGCCGGGATCGGATTGGTCGGATCGGTATAGCTGTAGGTGATCGAGGTACCCGGCGTCGCCTGCGCGGGGTCCGTCCACACGTCGGTGTAGAGCACGTCGACGCTCGGCTGCATCTGCAGGCAGGGCGGCGTGTCGGTCGCGCAGCTCACCGCCATGCGCGCCTGCGCCATGGTTTGGCCGTTGCTCTGGGGGATGAACGCCGCCGGCCCGCTCGAGATGGTGTGCGGGAAGGCGGTGCCGGCCGTGCCGCCGGCCCACGCCGAGTTGAAGGCGCCCTGGCGGCCGTGCGAGACCGGGTTTGCCGCGCCGCCCTGCGGCTCGTGACAGCCGTTGCAGGAGACGGTCTCGCCCGGCTGCATCTGCAGCCACACGCCCTGTCCCGGAGTGATGGCCCGCGCGTTGGCATCCAGCACGTCGAGGCGCACGGCGACCTGGGCCGGCACCTCGAGATGCACCGAGCCGTCCGGCTCGATGGGCGCGTAGCCGAGGATCTCCATCATGTTGCTGGTGACGCCGAAGTCGGCGGCGGTGAGCGTGATCACGGTCTTGTCGGGTATGGAGACGGCCTTCTCCAGGCGGATGAAGCGCGCCGGCCGCTGGGCCGCGGGCGTCTGGGCGGGATCGGCGATCGCCGCGATACTCACCGGAGCGAGGCCGGCCGGGTTCACCGCGAGCCCATCGATGTCGTAAACGCTTCTGATGTCGATCACCCCGAGGCCGTTGCTCGCGAAGGTCTCGGCCTGGCCGCTCGGGACGGTGTCGAGGATGATGTTGGGCACGGCCTTCGGCTGCGTGGCGACCACGTAGGTGATCATGACGCCCTCGACCGGCGCCACGATCGGCAGCATCGTTCCGTGGGCCGGGTCGAGCATCCACAGGCTGTAGAGCGGCAGGGCGCTCTGTGCGTTGGGATTGGCGAGGCCGGCGGTGGTGCAGGGCACGATCGCCGGCGGAGTCTGGGTGGTATCGAGCAGCCGGCATTCCGACCAGCTGACGAGGATGCGGCCGGTGCCGTCCCAGAGCGGATAGGCCGAGTTGAAGCGCCCGCCGGGCGAGGGTCCGGGAATCGTATAGATGTTGTTGAGTGGAGTGGCCTGCGTCTGCGCCGGTCCCGCGAGGCCGGCGTAGGCGGCCAGCGGCTGGGTGTTCTCGACGAAGTTGACGCCGTTGATCAGGGCCAGATTGCCGCCGTCGTCGACGTCGGTGTACTGGCGGATGAGCGACATGACGCCGCCGCCCTGGATCTCATGCGGCTGCACGAACTCAACCACCGTCGGCGTGGTCGTGCCCGGAGCCACGGTGCCGGTCATGTGGCTGTTGGCGCCGTAGTAGAGCTCGACGTCGGTGCCGTCGGGGTTCGACGAGTACAGCGACATGGCGTTGTGGCCGAAGGCGTCGTCCCAGCGGCTCCACAGTACCCGCCCGCTCTGCAGCACGGTCGCCTGCTGGTCGTGGCTCTGGTTGAAGGAGATCTGGTGGATACCGGTGCCGTCGGCGTTCATCACCTCGAGGACGAACGCCGGCTGGGTGCCGCCCTGGTCGGCAGCGGAGTCCTCGTCGAGCGCCGTGAACTGCGGCTTGCCCTCGTTCAGCAGGATGCCCTCCGAGGCGGTCTGGCGCGAGCTCGAGAAGACGATGCGCCCGTCGGCGAGATAATGCGGCGAGACGTCGTTGACGGTGAGCGGGTCGGGGTCGATGGCCGGATTGATCACCGGCGCGAGCGTGTCGGTGGTGATGACATACTGCCAGATGCGCCATGACGGCGGGTCCTTGGCCTTCTGATTCTTCGCCAGCGGGCCGCGCATCGCGAACACCACCCGCGTGCCGTCCGGGGAGACGTCCACGTCCTTCACGTCGTAGAGCGCGCCGGCGGTGACGCGCGCGGTGATGTTGGTCTCGACGGCGCTCGGCGAGGCGCTCTCGCGCATGTAGAGATCGGTGCCGGGCACCAGGTCGCGCAGGATCCGCAGGTCATCCTGCACCAGCGCGCCGGCGGCGTTGACCGGGACCGGACGCTTCACATAAAAGATCGGGTAGTCGACGGTCGCCGGGTCGCCGCCCTGGCTGTTGGCGATGTTGACGCTGCCGCTGCCGCCCGCGCCGTTGCCGGCGCACGCGGCCAGGGTGGCGGCGAGCACCGCCGCCGCCAGCGGCGCGAGCTGCCGCCGCCAAATACTTCCATCGGGCCGTAGACTCATGCGCACCTTGCACCACCGTTGCTGTACGCGCTCGCGCGCCACGAATGTAACGTAATTCACGATCCTGCGATTACTTTCGCCATGGCGGCATTACGTCACGGTACCGGCACGCGCCGCATGTTCTGCTCGGCTCAAGCGCCGCACTGCCGCCCGGCTACTACAGGTATTCATTCGGGGCAGTGCCCGCCGTGATCTGGCTCGCAGTTTGACGCGCAATCATCCGCGCCCGCCGCTCAAGGCGACAAGTGTCGGCGCCCAGCGACGTCAGCCAGTTGAGACATTCGGGGAGGGGTTGCGCAGCCCGTATAGTCGGCTCGCGCTTTAGGGTATTTGCAGGGAGACGACCAGCGCCATGAACGTCATGACTACCGGCACAGGTCCGGGCCGCGCGCCACGCGCCACGCTCACGGCGTGCGCGCTGTTGCTGCTCGCGCAGCCCTTCACGCCCGCCTTCGCGGGCCCCAACGAGCAGGCCAAGCGCATCTACGAGCGCATCGCCGGTGTGCCGCCGTCGGCGGCCGAGCTCACCCAGATGACCAACGCGATCTGCGGCGGGGCGTGCGCCGCCGGCGCCGCGGGCGCGGCTCCCGGCAGCGCCAGCCTGGTGCAGGCGGCGGCGGTCGCCACCAGCGCGCCGACCTTCTACAACGTGACGCTCAAGAACTTCGCGATGCCCTGGACCAACCGCGCCGCGACGGTGTTCTCGCCGCTCAATGACTCCGTGGCGACGGTGATCGGCATGGTGCGTGACAACGTGGGGTTCAACAGCCTGCTGGATGCGGACATCCTCTACACCAGTAACGCCTCCGGGCTGCCGGCGCCGTCTGCGGCCAACAACAACCACTATGCGACCGCGGAGCAGAACGGCGTCGACCTGATGGCGACGCTGGTGAAGGGCACGCAGTCGGGTACCTACGGCACGCCGACCGCGGCCACCGCGGGCCTGATCACCACGCGCGGCCTCGCCTCGGCGTTCTTCATCAACGGCACCAATCGCGCGATGTTCCGCTTCACGATGATCAACCAGTTCTGCAGCGACATGCCGGCACTCGCGGACACCACGCGGCCCACGGACCACGTCCGCCAGGACGTGGCGCGCTCACCGGGCGGCGACAGCCAGATCTACATGAACACCTGCGTCGGCTGCCACAGCGGCATGGACGCGATGGCGCAGGCCTTCGCCTACTACAACTTTGATGCGGTCAACACCAACTCGATGGTCTACACCCCCGGTCAGGTGCAGCCGAAATACCTGATCAACGCCGCCAACTTCCCCTTCGGCTACGTGACCCCTGACGACAGCTGGGTCAACCACTGGCGCCAGGGTCCCAACACGGTGCTCGGCTGGGCGGCCGCGCTCCCCGGCAGCGGCAATGGCGCCAAGTCCCTCGGGCAGGAGCTCGAGTCGAGCAGCACCTTCGCGCAGTGCCAGGTGACCAAGGTATTTCAGGCCGTTTGCTTCCGCGCGCCGGTGAGCAGCACCGATCTGGCGACGGTCTCCTCGATCACTTCGAGCTTCACCTCCGGCGGCTACAACCTCAAGCAGGTGTTCCAGCAGGCCGCTGCCGCCTGTCCGGGGTCGTAAGGGAGCGTCCAACATGCATAGCCGTTTGAGCAACACCATGGACAAATTTCTCGCCCGCCGCGCGCTGCAGGTTTGCGCTTCGGCCGCCATGCTGGCGGCGCTCGCCGCCTGCAGCTCCTCCGGAGGCGCGCCGACCACGGTGAACCAGCAGACGACGACCGTGACTACGCAGTCGTATACCGGTCCGCCGGCCCAGAACGCCGACATCCAGGCATTCCAGGTCAACCTGTGGCAGAACATCATTCCCACGAACCGCTGCGGTGGTTGTCACCACCAGGGCGGGCAGTCGCCGATGTTCGCGCGCTCGGATGACGTGAACCAGGCGTACCAGGCGGCGCTGCCGCTCGTGAGTCTCACGAACCCCAGCCAGTCTGAGCTGGTGCTCAAGGTCGGCGGCGGGCACAACTGCTGGGTCGCCGATCCGTCGGCGTGCGCCGCGACCATGCTGGTGTGGATCCAGAACTGGCTCGGCGCCGGCAATTCCTCCGTCACCTCGGTGGTGCTCAATGCGCCGCCGGTGCTGGCCGCCGGCGGCGGCAAGCAGTTCCCGGCGGATCCGACCGTCGGCAACCCAAGCTACCAGAGCACCGTCTATCCGCTGGTCACCAAGTACTGCTCGGGTTGTCACAATCCGGCCTCGGCCAGCCCGCAGCAGCCGTACTTCGCCGATCCCAACAACATCGACTCCGCCTACATCGCGGCGCAGCCGAAGATCAACCTCGCCCAGCCCAACTTATCGCGCTTCTACCAGCGACTGGCCAATGATCTGCACCACTGCTGGCCGTCGGCGGCCTCGAACGGCGCGCCCGATTGTCCGGCGAGTGCCGCGGCGATGCTCACGCAGATCACCGCGTTCGCCAACGGTATCCCGGTCACGCCCATCGACCCGACGCTGGTCGTGTCGAACGCGGTCTCCCTCACCCAGGGCACGATCGCCTCGGGCGGCAGCCGCTTCGAAGGCTCGATGATCGCCAAGTATATGTTCGAGACCGGTCAGGGCAGCACCGCCTATGACACCAGCGGCGTCAGTCCTGAGGCGGACCTCACGCTCTCGGGCAACATCACCTGGGACAGCGCCTGGGGCGTGATCTTCGCCCAGGGCAGCCAGGCGCAGGCCTCCACCAGCGCGAGCTCGAAGCTCACCACCATGATCCAGGAGTCCGGCGAGTACTCGATCGAGGTGTGGGCAGCGCCCGCCAACGTTGCCCAGACCAACGCCTGGCTGGTGAGCTACTCCGGCAGCAACACGACGCGCAACGCCACTCTCGGCCAGGCGGCCGAGCAATACGAGGGCTTCACCCGCTCGAGCGTCACCGACACCAACGGTATGCCGCCGCTCGTCACCACGACGACCAACGGCGCGGCCCAGGCGGCGCTGCAGCACGTCGTTCTCACCTATGATCCGGTCAACGGCCAGCAGATCTACGTCAACGGCGTATTTACCGGCGACAAGGATCCCTCCGCCGGCGGCTCGCTCGCCAACTGGGACAGCACCTTCGCGCTGGTGCTCGGTAACGAGACCAGCGGGCAGCGGCAGTGGCTGGGCGAGATCAAGCTGGTCGCCATCTACAACACCGCGCTCACTCCGGCGCAGGTGCAGCAGAACTTCAACGCCGGCGTCGGCCAGAAGTACTACCTGCTGTTCGGCGTGAGCTCGCTCACCGGCGTGAACCAGTCGTACATCATGTTCACGGCGAGCCAGTACGACAACTTCAGCTACCTGTTCTACCAGCCGCGCTTCATCAGTCTGGATCCCACCGTGACGACGATCCCGTCGGGCCTCACGCTCGCAGGCCTGCGCATCGGTGTGAACGGGCAGCTGGCGCCCTCGGCGCAGTCCTATGCCACGCTCAGCACCACGCTCGGCGGGGCCGCCTACACCGCGGGGGTCAGTCCCACGAGCGGCCAGGCGTTGTCGCCGCTCGGCACGGTGATCCCGGTGAATCTCGGCCCGGCGAACGACCTGTTCTTCCTGTCGTTCGACCAGCTCGGCACCAGCACCCACACGTTCGTCGATCCGCCGGGGGTCCCGACGCCGCCGGTGCCCAACAACACCCCGGTGCCGGACTACGGCGTCGCGACCTACGAGCGCATCAACAACTCGTTCGCCCGCATCACGGGCGTGGCGATCACCGATCCGGTGGTGCAGACGCTGTACGAGAGCTCGCAGCAGTCGATGCCGGCGACGCCGCTCATCTCGGGGTTCATCTCCTCGCAGCAGACGGCGATCTCGGCGCTCGCCAACGCCTACTGCAGCGAGCTCATGGCGAGCTCCAGCTTACGCGATGCCTTCTTCGGCACCGGCCTGGACGCGTCGCTGAGCGCCTCGGCGTCGAGCTTCTTCGGCGCGAGCGGCAGCAGCAATCGCGCCATCGTGATCAACGCGCTGTCGAATAACGGCGTCGGCGTGAACGTCGCGCCGCAGACGGCGGCCGCCGTACACAGCGAGGTCGATGCGCTGCTCACCCGCGTTTCGCAGATCAACTCGGCTGCGACCGTAACGCAGGCAAGCGTCGCGGCGTGCACCGCGACGCTGGGCAGCGCGGCCGTGACCCTGCAGTAAAAGGATTGTGAGAGGTAACTCAAGATGCTGATCCGCAAGCGTCCCCCCCGGCCCCACGCGCCCGGTAGCCCGTTACTGCACGAGAACCACCCGCGCCCGGTGACGCGCCGCGACTTCCTCGCGGCCGGCATGCTCGGCGCTCAGGGCATGGTGATCGGCTCCGCCTGGCTCGGGGCCCTCCTCAAGGCGCAGACCGCACGCGCCGGGCTGGATGCCGACATCCAGGCGCTGCTCGGCAGCGGTCAGTGCAACATCCCGAGCGGCTCGGGATCGCTGCCGTTCATCGTGTTCGACCTCGCGGGCGGGGCGAACCTGGTCGGCTCCGAGGCGCTGGTGGGCGTACAGGGCGGGCAGGCCAACTTCCTCTCGGTCGCGGGCTACGGCAAGCTCGGCGTGCCCGGCAACATGGTGCCGAGCTCGAGCACCTTCGTGAGCAGCGCGCTCGGGCTCCTGTGGCACTCGGACGGCGCGATCCTGCGCGGCATCCAGTCCGTGGCGGCGGCCACCACCCAGGCCGGCGTCAACGGCGCGGTGATCCCGGCGATGTCGCAGAACGATACCTCGTCCAACACCATCAACCCGATGTACGGCATTGCCGAGGCGGGGGCTCAGGGCACCGTGGTGAATCTGATCGGCACCCAGTCGTCGGTCTCGGGCGGCAACTCGGCGGCGCTCATGTACACCATCAACCCGAAGCTGCAGCCTGCCACCATCCAGCAGCCTTCCGACGCCGTGGCACTCGCGCCGCCGATGCCCGCCGGCGGGGTGGACCCGCTGGCGCTCGCGGAGCTCGAGTCCGAGGCGCGCATCAGTACCGGCACCGCTCTTTACCAGGGAGCGAGCTCGACCGGCAGTGAGTTTACCGGTGCGCTCGGCAACCCGGGCGGCTCGAGTCCGGGAGTGCAGCTCATCCCCGGCGGCGGCAGTGCGGATGCGGTGCTCAAGAACGGGGTGCGCTGCGCCTACGTGCAGTCCGCGAATACGGCCAACATTTTCGCCGCCGGCCCCGCGGGGCTCGATCCGACCCAGGACCCGCTCATCGTCGGCGGCACGACCCCGATCTTCACGGCTGCCCAATTCCAGAATCAGGACGTGGCGATGACCGCCTCGGTCATGAAGCTCGTGATCGACGGCTATGCCGGCGCCGGCACGATTTCCATGGGCGGCTTCGACTACCACGACAGCACGCGCGCCACCGGCGAGACCCGCAACTTCACCGCCGGTCAGATGATCGGCGCGGTGCTGGAGTACGCGGCCCGCAAGGGCACGCCCGTCATGATCCAGATCATGAGCGACGGCTCGCTCAACTCCAACAGCATGGTGGACACCAGCGCCGCCGGCCGCGATAAGCTCGGCTGGCAGGGCGATAACTCCTCGGTGGCGGCGACGGTGTTCCTGGTCTACAGCCCCAAGGGGCGCCCGGCGCTGCGCAATGGCGCGGCAGGCCAGCAGATCGGGTACTTCAGCTCCGACGGCTCGGTGGTCACGAACTCGAGCCCGGCGGCCAACTCCGTCAACCAGATCCCGGAGCTCATCATGCTCAACTATATGGGACTGCTGGGCACGGACGCGCAGTTCCCGACGCTCTTCCCGATGCAGGGACTCGGGCCCGCCGCATCGCTCGCGGCCCTGACGGTGTTCGAGCCGATCGTCTAGGCGCGCTGGCGCCGGCGACGCTCGAGCGCAGCGGGGCGGTACCTGTCGCCGGGCGACGACTGCGCGGCCGCCGCGATGCAGCGCCGCCAGATCGTTTTCGCGCGCCACTTCGTTGACAGTCTCGACCGCGCTGTGCGAGGGTTTCGGCGCTTGCGCGCAGCTCGGCTTCACAGCCCGAAGGATCTTCTTTTGAGCTTGCAACGACCCGACGGTCCGGCGGCGCGTGACCGCCGGTCACGCGTGCGGGTAGTCCTGAGGTGTGCGGCCGTGGTGCTGCTCGGCGCCGGCACGGCCGCGCTCGCGCAGCGCGGTTACCCGCTGATCACGCGCCCGGCCCCGGATTTCACCCTGCACGCCGTCGCCGGCGGCAACGTGCGTCTCTCGGAGCACCGCGGCGAGGTCGTGGTCCTGTCTTTCTGGAGCAGTGGCTGCGGCACCTGCCGCCGCCAGCTCGACGCCCTCAACCGGAGTCTCGCCACCTACCGCTCCGCGGGGCTCGAGGTCTACGGCGTGGGCGTGGACGATGTCCCGGCACGCGCGGCCGAGTTCGCGCGCGGCACGGCGGTCACCTTCCCGATGCTGCTCGACCCGGACAAGGCGGTGGGCCGCGCCTACCAGGTGGACAATCTGCCGATGACCGTGCTGATCGATCGCAGCGGCACCGTCCGCAACGTGCTGCGCGATTTCAGCGCCAAGAGCGACGACATTTACCTCGGAGAGTTGCGGGTTCTGCTGAACGAATGATCGGAACGAACATGCCCGATGCCTTCACGACTCGCGCACTGCCCGGTGCGCTGAGCGCTTTCAGAAGCGCAGCCGCGGCGGCGCTCGCCTCAGGCCTGCTCGCCGCCGCGCCGCTCGCCGCCGCCGCCGCGCCGCCACCGGCTCCTGAGCCGGCCGTTGCCGCGCCGCCCGCTGCCGCGGCGCCCGCCGCCCCCGGCGAGACCGCCACGCCCGCGCCGGCAGCCGCCGACTCGGCGACCGACACGCGCGCGCTCGATGAGCAGGTGCAGGGACTGAAGAAGGATGTGGTCGATCTCAACCGTGACCTCTTCATCCTCGAGGAGGAGCTGCTGTTTCCGGCCAACACCCAGGTGGCGGTGTTCCTCGCGGTCGACGTGGGCGATTTCTTCGCGCTCGACTCGGTGGAGTTGAAGATCGATAACAAGGAAGTCATCAACTACCTGTACACGCCGCGCGAGGTCGAGGCGCTGCTCAAGGGCGGCGTGCAGCGGCTCTACCTCGGCAACCTCAAGGTCGGCCAGCACGAGCTGGTCGCGTTCTTCAACGGCAAAGGCCCGAACGAGCGGCCTTACAAGCGCGGCGCCTCGATCAAGTTCGAGAAGGGCATCGGGGCCAAGTATCTCGAGCTCAAGATCAACGACCGGCAGAGAAAGCTCCAGCCGGAGTTCGAGATCAAGGATTGGGAATAGCGCGCACCATGACTCGCCCGTTCGCGCGCGCGCTCCTCGCGGGACTCACGCTGGCGCTGCTGGCGGTGCCGGCGCTCGCGCGGCGGCACGACCCGGAGAAGCTTCCCGAGATCCGGGTCCGCGACCTGCATTACGGCGACGCGCTGTTCTATTACTACCAGCACGACGATTTCGAGGCGCTCACGCGTCTCGCCGCCTACGACCACTGGAATCGCATGCCGCACCACGAGGAGGACGCGCAGCTCCTGATGGGCGGCCTGTACCTCGCACTCGGCATGCACAACGAGGCGGGCCAGCGCTTCGAGGCGCTGCTGAAGGACCCGGTGCCGAGCGGGGTGCGCAACGTCGCCTGGTTCTACCTGGCGCAGGTATGGTACGCGCGCGGCTATCTCGACAAGGCGGGGATGGCGCTGGCGCGCATCAATGGCCGCATGTCGCCGGAGCTCGAGTCGCAGAAGGAGCTGCTGCTCGGTAACGTGCTCATCCACCAGGGCAAATACGACGAGGCCATTCGCCTGCTGTCCACCTGGCGCGGCACCTTCAGCTGGTCGGCCTACGCGCGCTTCAACTTAGGGGTGGCGCTGGCGCGCAGCAACCGCCTGGCGGACGCCGATCCGTTCCTCAGCGGGGTCGGCACGATGGTCGCCGGCACCGAGGAGCAACTGGCGCTCAAGGACCGTGCCAACGTCGCGCTCGGCTTCGCCTACCTGCAGGCGAAGCAGCCGGCCAAGGCGCTGCCGGCCCTCGAGCGCGTGCGGCTCAACGGCCCGTACTCGAACAAGGCGCTGCTCGGCACCGGCTGGGCCGAGGCTGCGCTCGGCGACTACCAGGGCGCGCTCGCTCCGTGGACGGAGCTGCGCAGCCGCAACCTGCTGGATGCGGCCGTGCAGGAGTCCTATCTCGCCGTGCCGTACGCGTTCGGCAAGCTCAACGCCAACGCGCAGTCCGCCGAGTACTACGAGAGCGCGGTGGAATCCTTCCAGGCAGAGAACACCCGCCTCGATGCCGCCATCGCGCGCATCGAGCAGGGCGACATGCTCAAGAGCGTGCTGCAGAGCGGCCGCGGTGGCAGCGAGACCTTCGGCTGGTTCTGGCAGCTGAAGAAGCTGCCGGACGCCCCCGAATCGCGCTACCTGTACACCGTGCTCGCCGGCAACGACTTTCAGGAGGGCCTGAAGAACTACCGCGACCTGGTGCACATGAGCGACCTGATGGCTCGCGGCGGCTTCGACATGGAAGCCTTCGAGGACATGATCGCGACCCGCGAGCGCGCCTACGCGGAACGGCTGCCGAAGGTCGACGCGCTGTTGACCTCGGGCGCCGTGACGCAGCTGCAGCAGCGCAACGTCGACCTGGCCGGACGGCTGCAGACGATCGAAGCGCGGCGCGATGTCGCCGCTCTCGGTACCGACACCGAGCGTGAGCAGTGGGCGCGCATCCAGCGCATCGAGGCCGCGCTCAGCGGCGCGCCCGACACTCCCGAGAACGGCGATCTACGCGAGCGCCTGGCGCTGGTGAAGGGCGTGTTGTTCTTCCGGCTGAACGACGCCTACAGCGCGCGGCTCTGGGAGGAGCACCGCTCGCTCAAAGACCTGAATCTCGCGCTGCATGAGGCGCAGAGCCGCTGGATCCGCGTGGAGCAGGCGCGGCGCGCCGTGCCGACCAACACCGGCGAGTTTGCCACGCGCATCGCCGCGCTGCGTGTGCGCATCGATGAGCTCGCGACTCGTCTCGCCGCCACCGAGCAGCAACAGGCCGACTACCTGGCGCGCGTGGCGGTCGACGAGCTCGAAGACCAGAAATCACGCCTCGGGACCTACCAGGTCCAGGCGCGCTTCGCGCTCGCCGAAATGTACGATCGCGCCGCCAACGCCGCCGCCGCTCCCGCCAAGGCTCCGGAGGCCCAGCAGAAGGGCGCCGACGAGGAGCCGTCCCCGGCCGGAGCTCCGCCGCCCGAGCCACTGCCCGCCGCTCCCCAGGAGCCGCCGCGGTGAGACTGCGTACGCGGGCCATGCTGCTGGCGCTGACGGCGGGGGCGGTATCGCTGCCGCTCGCGGCGCAGTCGCCACCCCCCGGGAGCACCATCGGCGATCTCAAGTCGCACCCGGTCGAGGTGCACAAGGACGCGCCCGCGAGCCCGAGCGTCGAGAAGGCGATGGAGAACTACCGCCGCTTCCTCGAGCTGCGGAACACCGACCCCAAGCTGCGCGCGGAGGCGATGCGCCGCCTGGGCGACCTCAACCTTGATGCGGGCGAGCTCTCGCGGATGGAGCAGGAGGTGACTGCGCAGGACCTGCAGGGGGCCGAGGCCATCCGGCTCTACACCACGCTGCTGAAGGCCTATCCGGACTATGCGCGCAACGACCAGGTGCTCTATCAGCTGGCCCGCGCCTACGAGGTCACGGGGCAGCCCGATCCGGCTCTCAACGCGCTCGACCAGATCGTGCAGCGTTATCCCAACGCCCCGCAGCTCGCCGAGGTGCAGTTCCGGCGCGGCGAGCTGCTGTTCTCCGCCAAGCGCTACGCGGAGGCCGAGCGGGCCTACGCGGCCTCCATCGCGCGCGGCTCCTCGTCCGGCTTCTACCAGCAGAGTCTCTACAAGCACGGCTGGTCGCTGTTCAAGGAATCGCGCACCGAAGAGAGCCTGCCGTCCTTCGGCAAGGTCCTCGACCACGAGCTCGGCACGACCGGCAAGGGCCGCTCGCTCGAGAGCCTCAAGCGCGCCGACCGCGAGCTGGTCGAGGACACGCTGCGCGTCATGAGCATCACCTTTTCCTACAACGAAGGCGCGCAGACCCTCGAGCAGTACGTGAGCCACGCCGGCCAGCGTCCGTACACCTATCTGCTGTACCAGCGGCTCGGCGATCTGTACGTCGACAAGCAGCGCTACCAGGACGGGGCGACCACCTACCGCGCCTACGTGGCGCTCGATCCTTACAGCGACCAGGCGCCCAACCTCGCCATGTCGGCGATCGAGGCCTACGGCAAGGGCGGCTTCAGCCAGCTGGTGCTCGACGGCAAGCACGAGTTCGTCGAGAAATACAACTTCGATTCGCCCTACTGGAAGACGCGCACCAAGGCGGCCAATCCCAAGGTGGTGGCGGAGCTCAAGACCAATCTCAAGGACGTCGCCACCTATTTCCACGCCAACGCGCAGAAGAGCGGCCGCATCTCCGATTACGAGGAGGCGGCGCGCTGGTATCGCTCCTACCTCAAGTCCTTCCCCGGGGATGCCGACTCGGCCGCGACCAACTACCTCCTGGCGGAGGCGCTGTTCGCCAGCCGCCACTACGAGGAGGCGGCCACCGAGTACGCGCACACCGCCTACGACTATCCGCGCAACGACAAGTCGGCCACCGCGGCCTACGCCGGGCTCGTTTCCTATCAGAAGGGCGAGGAGAGTCTCGCCGGCGCCGACAAGGATGCCTGGCACAAGCGTGCCACGGATGCCGGGGTGAAGTTCGCGCAGACCTTCCCCGAGCATCCCGACAGCGCCGGTGTCCTGACCCGCGCCGCCGAGGACATCTTCGCCGCCGGCGACCGGCCGCGCGCCATCAGCGTCTCCCAGATGCTGCTCGCGCGCCAGCCGCCGGTCGACACCGCCAAGCAGCGCATCGCCTGGACCATCATCGCGCAGTCGTACTTCGACCAGGGCGAATACGCACAGGCCGAGCCCGCCTACGTGCAGGCGCGCTCGCTCGCCGGGAGCGATGACAAGATGCGCGCCGACCTCACCGAGCGCCTGGCGGCCTCGGTCTACAAGCAGGGCGAGGCGAAGCAGAAGGCCGGCGACGGCGCCGGGGCGGTCGAGGACTTTCTGCGCGTCGCGCGCGTGGCGCCCGATTCCAAAATCCGCTCGAACGCCGAATACGACGCCGCCGCGCAGCTCATCCAGCTGAAGAGCTGGGACCGCGCCATCACGGTCCTCGAAGGCTTCCGCCGCAATTTTCCGGCGAGCCCGCTCTCGGCCGACGTGACGCGCAAGCTCGCGGTCGCCTACGGCGAAGCCAACCGTCCGGGTGAGGCAGCCGCGGAGTTCGAGCGGATCGCCGCGACTCCGACCGAGCAGCCGGCGGTGCGGCGCGAGGCGCAGATGCAGGCCGCCGATCTCTATGCCAGGGCCGGCAACACCCCCAAGGCCGTAGCGATGCTCGAGAGGTTCGTCGCCGACAATCCGACCCCGGTGGCGGATGCCGTCGAGGCACGCCAGCGGCTCGCCGATTACGCCACCAGGGCGGGCGACACCGCGCGGCGCGATCGCTGGTACCGGGAGATCATCGCGGCCGACGCCCAGGCGGGCGCGCAGCGCACCGAGCGCACACACTATCTGGCGGCGAGGGCGCAACTGACGCTCGCAGCACCCGCGCGCGATGCCTTCCGCGCCGTGCGCCTCACCGCGCCGCTGAAGAAGAGCCTGGTGGAGAAACGCCGGGCGCTGGAGGCGGCCATGGACGGCTACAAGGCGGCGGCCGACTACCAGGTCGCCGAGGTGACCACGGCCGCGACCTACGAGATGGCCGAGCTCTACCGCACGCTCGCGCACGACATCATGAATTCCGAGCGCCCCTCGAACCTCAAGGGGGATGCGCTCGAGGAGTACAACTCGCTGCTCGAGGAGCAGGTGTTTCCCTTCGAGGAGCAGGCGATCAAGGCGCACGAGCTCAACGCGGCGCGCGCCAAGGATGGTCTGTACGATGAATGGATCCGCAAGAGCTTCGCGGCGCTCGCCGAGCTCAAGCCCGCCCGTTACGGCAAGACGGAGTTGACCGAGGATGTGGTCGCCAGGCTCGAATAAGCGCGCCGCCGCGCGCTCAGGTCTGCCGACGCGGGTATGGCTACCCGCGTTCACCGCACTACTGCTCGCGGGCTGCCACTCGGCGCCGCGGGAGCCCGAGCGGCCGGCGGCTCCGGTGCCGGTAAAGGCCACACCGCCGGCGCCCGTACAGCCGGCCCCGGCACCCACAAGCGCGACGCGCGCCGGGGCGGCGATGCCCGCTGGAGCTTCTGGTGCTGGGGCCGGCACGCCCGGTGCGGCGGCTGCGGTTGCGCCCGCGCCGGTGCGCCCCGAAGTGCCGCCGGCTGCGAGCACCGACTTCGCACGCGCGGTAGGCTACATGCGTGCGGGCAACGCGACCGAGGCCGAGCTCGGCTTCAAGCAGATCGCGCTCCAGTATCCGCAGTTCGCCGCTCCGCTCGTGAATCTCGGCATCCTCTATCGCAAGAACGGGCGGCTCGATGAGTCCGAGCAGGCATTGAAGAGCGCGGTGGAGCACGAGAGCGCGAGCGCCATCGCCTGGACCGAGCTCGGCGTCACGCAGAGGATGCGCGGCGAGTTCAAGGATGCGGCGGCCTCCTACGAGCAGGCCATCACGGCCGACCCGCAGTTCGCTGCCGCGTGGCGCAACCTCGGCGTGGTCTCGGACCTCTATCTCGGAGACCCGGGGCGCGCACTCACTGCGTTCAGCCGCTACCAGGAGCTGACGCACGAAGAGAAGCCGGTGAGCGGCTGGATCGCGGAGCTGCGCCAGCGCCTCGGGCTGCCGCCGGTGAAGCGCCCCGAGGCTGCGCCCCAGGCGCCGGCCGCGGAGCCGGGCGCCCCGGCGACGGCGCCGGGTGAGGCTCCGGCGGGCGCGCCGGCTCCCGGAACCACACCGGCGATGACGCCGCCCAAGGGAACGGGCTCAAGTCCCGGAGCAGGAGTCTGATCATGCGCACCGTCCTCATGCTGCTCGCCGCGATGGTCTTTAGCTGCGCACAAGCCCAGCAGAGCCCCTCCGCGGCGCCTGGAGACAGGCCGCCGGCTGCGGCGCCCTCGCCGGACCAGCTCGAGCCTGCCGTGGATACGACCGCCACCACGACGCCGCATGCGGCAGCCGCACGTGCATCCGCCGCAGCCTCCGCGGGACGCCTGGCGCCAAAGGGCGACAAGGCCCCGGCGGCCGGGACCGCCAAGGACGGCGCGCACGGCGCCAAGGGGACTGACAGGGTGGAGCTCGAGACGACCGAGATCACCGGCAACCGCGAGCTCCCCAAGGTGCTGTATATCGTGCCCTGGAAGCGCTCCGACCTCGGGGACCTCGTCGGCAAGCCCGCCAACAGCCTGCTGGATGAGGTGCTGCAGCCGATAGATCGCGATGTGTTCCTGCGGGAGAATCGTTATTACGATGCGGTGAAGCCCGACGTGCCGCGCGCCAGGGCGGGCACAGTGCCGGGTTCCGGCGACAAGCCCTGAGGGCGGTGTGGGGGCCTTTCAGGGATGAGAGCTGGATCGCAGCTTTTTGGGTCTATGTCATTCAGTTTTCACAGGCTTGCGTCCCCATGGGTGAGTGTTTCTTGACCGGGAGAGTCAGATGCAGATCTGGAATCTGATCGTGCGTTTCTTTCAGGGCGGCGGGGACTTCATGTACCCGATCGCCATCGTGTTCGTGTTCGGACTGGCCATCGCCATCGAGCGCTGGATCTATCTCGCGGCCACCGCGGCGCGCAATCGCGGCCTGTGGAACGAGATCGTGCCGCTGCTCTCGCAGGGCAACTTCCGCGGGGTCGCCCAGGTGACCTCGAAGTCTTCCTCGGCCATCGGGCACATCCTCAACTACGGCCTGGCGCGCATTACCTCGGCCCGCCGGCGCGATGACATCGAGAAGGCGATGGAGGAGAGCCTGATGGAAGTGGTGCCGAAGCTCGAGAAGCGCACCCACTATCTGGCCACCTTCGCCAATCTCGCGACGCTGCTGGGGCTCCTCGGCACCGTCATGGGCCTGATACGCGCCTTCGCCGCGGTGGCGACCGTGAATCCGGCGGAGAAGGCCAACCTGCTCTCGGCCAGCATCTCGGTGGCGATGAACTGCACCGCCTTCGGCCTGATGACCGCGGTGCCGCTGCTGTTCATCCACGCCTGGCTGCAGACCAAGACCACCGATGTGATCGACAGTCTCGAGATGGCGTCGGTGAAGTTCCTGAACGCGATCACCGAGCGGCAGACGGCACCGGCACCCGCGGCCGCCTGACCCGCGCAGTCCGCATGCGCCGCTCTTATCAAATCCGCAAGCTGGAGCGCCACTCGCGCAAGCCGGCCGAGCTGCTGCTC
The DNA here is from genome assembly GCA_035518275.1 of Steroidobacteraceae bacterium. Lineage (GTDB taxonomy): Bacteria > Pseudomonadota > Gammaproteobacteria > Steroidobacterales > Steroidobacteraceae > 13-2-20CM-66-19. The sequence continues at coordinate 9,235 of DATIXU010000106.1, read as the reverse complement.
GTGCCGATGATCGACATCTTCACGGTGTTGGTTACCTTCCTGCTCATGACTGCGGTGTTCTCCCGCACCGTGATCCTGCAGCTGAACCTGCCGCCGCCCAACACGACGTGGAAGGAGCCGCCGCCGGGGCTGCAGCTGGAGGTGATGGTGCGCAAGGACCTGCTGCAGGTCGCCGACCGCAACACCGGGCCGCTGGCCACGTTCCCCAACATCGCGAGCGGCTACGACTACGACAATCTGACCGAGTATCTGAAGCGCGTGAAGGCGAAGTTTCCCGACAAGACCGACGCCAGCATTCTGCTCGAGCCCGACACCCCCTACGACACGCTGGTGCAGGTCATGGACCGGGTGCGTGTGTTCGAAACGGGGCAGGGCATGAGCACCGTGCAGGCGGAGCTGTTCCCGGACATCTCGATCGGCGATGCGCCCTCGACCACCGAGGCACCGCCGGGCGCCGCGCCCGTCGCCGGAGCGCCGGCGGGCAGCGCGCCGCGGCCCGCGCCCGGCGGAGGTCATTCATGAGCATGTCGAACCGCGCCCGGCGCATGGCGCAGCATCATCTGCGGCACAAGGCGGATGCGCAGCTCAACCTCATCCCGCTGATCGACATCCTGTCGGTGATGGTGGCGTTCCTGCTGGTGTACTCGACCGAGGTCGAGGTGATCCAGAACTCCAAGGGCATCGAGATTCCGCAGTCGATCGCGCAGACGGCGCCGAAGCAGTCGGTGGTGGTGATGATCACCCGCGACGACCTGTTCGTGCAGGGCGAATACATCGCCACCGTGAAGGAGGTTCAGGCATCCCCGACACCGCTGATCGCGCCGCTGAGCGCCGCGCTCAAGCGCCCGATGCTGGTGGGCCAGACGGTCAGCGACCAGGACGTCTCGCAGCGCGAGATCACCATCATGGCGGACAAGGCGCTGCCCTACGACGTATTGAAGCGCGTCATGCAGACCTGCACCGACGCCGACTACGGCAAGATCTCGCTCGCCGTAATCCAGAAGGAAAAGCCGGTCGCGGCCGGTCAGGTGAAGACGGGTTGACCCGCGCATGATCCTCGCTCCCTATTACCGCGAATACGAGCTGCCCTGGGAAGGCGACCCGGAATCGAGTGAGCGCTTCCGCAAGATCCTGCGGGTGCTGCTGGTCGTGCTGGTGGTGCTCGGGATCCTGTTTCCGCTGCTGCCGACGCCGAAGCGCGAGGCGGCGCAGGACATTCCCACCCGGCTCGCAAAGGTGATGCTGGAGAACAAGCCAAAGCCGCCGCCGCCGAAGCCGGTGGAGCAGCCGAAGATCGAGCCCAAAGTGGCGATGGTGAAACCGCTGCCGCCGCCGGTGGATCTCAAGGAGCTCGCGCACAAGAAGGCCGAGCGCCAGCTGAACAAGGTGCGGGACGAGCTCGCGGACCTGCGCCAGCAGATGGACCTGACGCCGCTCGAGACCAAGAACCTCTCGGCCGCGGTCGGCGCCGACTCGCATGCCGAGCGCTCCCTGATCACCTCGCGGGTGGGCGCGGGCTCCGGCGGCATCACCTCCGCCAACGCCAGCCGCGGCTTCGGTACCGGCGCGGGCTCGCTCACCGGTCACACGGCGACCGCGGTCACCTCCTCGGTCGCACTCGCCAGCGCCGCGAACCGCAACGTCCATTCGGGCGGCGGCGGCAAGCCGGCGCGCTCGCCTGAGGAGATCGCGCTGGTCTTCGACCGCAACAAGGGGCGCATCTACAACCTGTACGCGCGCGCACTGCGTGAGAATGCGGAGCTGCAGGGCAAGCTGGTGCTCGAGTTCACCATCGCGCCCAACGGCTCGGTGACCATGTGCCGCGTGGTATCGAGCGAGCTCAAGGACCCCGAGCTCGAGCAGAAGATCATCGCGCTGGTGCGGCTGTTCCAGTTCCAGCCGGAAGACGTCGACGCCGTCACCGCCACCAAACCGATCGACTTTTTCCCGACCTCGGCTTAACCTCAACCGAGCGTTCATCGCATGGGGCCGCCATGAACCTCAATTCCGAAATCGAGTTCTTCGGCGATCTGCGAACCGTCGACAAGGCGCGGCTGCTGAATCTGTTCCTGCACGAGCTCGCCGAGGAGGCGCGCGCCACCTACGGTCCGGGCGCCGAGCAGGTGCAGGACGGTGCGCACCTGCGTTTCGTCAACGAGCTGGTGTTCCGCCTGACGCGCGTGGTCGAGCAGCTGCTCGCCGAGGATGCGACCCGGCCGGCGGACGACGTGGTGCTGCGGATGCTGCTCACCCCGCGCGCCGACAAGATCGCGGAGCAACTGGTGTTCAAAGCCTACGGCCGCGCGATCCAGGGCTTCGAAAGCTACGACACTACGGTGCTCATGGGCCCGGACCGCTAGCTGACCGAAGGCGAAGCAGCCGCCGTCCGAGCGGCACTGGGGAGAAACGATGAGCACCCACTGTGGGCGTGCGCTCACCCGCGCCGCGTTTTCCGCGGTGGCGATTACGCTCGCCACGGCTGCGGCCGCGGCCACGGGCGCCGTGCTGCTGCGCCCGGCGCAGGTGTGGACCGCGGGCGAGCCGCTGCACCGGGATTGGGTGGTGCTCACCGACGGCGCGCACATCGCGGCGGTCGGTCCCGCGGCCAGCGTGCACGCGCCCGCGGGTGCCGAGGTGATCGACCTGCCGGGGGCGACGCTGCTGCCCGGCCTCATGGACATTCATTCGCACCTCTTCCTCCATCCCTACAACGAGACGCTGTGGAACGACCAGGTACTGAAGGAGCCGGTGCCTTACCGCACGCTGCGCGCCGCTCGTCAGGCGCGCGCCACGCTGATGGCCGGCTTCACCACGCTGCGCGACCTCGGCACCGAGGGCGCGGAATACGCCGACGTGTCGCTGCGGCAGGCGATCGAGGACGGGCTGATCGAGGGGCCGCGCCTGTTCGTCGCCACGCGCGCCATCGTCGCCACGGGAAGCTATGGCCCGGCGCCGCGCGGCTTGCGGCCCGACGTGTGCTGCACGCCCCAGGGAGCGCAGGAGGCGAGCGGCGTGCCGGAGGTGATTCGCGCGGTGCGCGAGCAGGCCGGGCGCGGCGCCGACTGGATCAAGGTCTATGCCGACTATCGCTGGGGTCCGGGCGGCACGCAGCAGCCGACCTTCAGCGAGGAGGAGCTGAAAGCGCTGGTCGAGACCGCGCACTCATCGGGCCGGCCGGTGGCGGCGCACGCGACCACCGCGGAGGGAATGCGGCGCGCGGTTCTCGCCGGCGTCGACACCATCGAGCACGGCTTCACCGGCACGCCCGAGATCTTCCGCCTCATGGCCGAGCACGGCGTGGCCTACCTGCCGACGCTCACCGCCGAGGAGGCCTACGGGGAGTACTTCGAGCATTACCTGCGTGGCACGAGTCCGCCGACGCCCGGCATGGCGCGCGCCGCACAGGCCTTCCGCTACGCGCGGGAGGCGCACGTGACCGTCGGCTGCGGGAGCGACGTGGGCGTGTTCGCTCACGGCACCAACTACCGCGAGCTCGAATGGATGGTGCGGGACGGCATGACGCCGGTGGAGGCGCTCACCGCCGCGACCGCCACCGACGCGAAGATCCTGCGCCACGAGGCCGATCTGGGGCGCCTCCGCGAGCGGATGCTGGCCGACCTGGTCGCGGTGAGCGGCGACCCGACCACGGACATCGCCGCGATCGAGCACGTGGTTCTGGTGATGAAAGACGGCATCGTCTACCGCCGCCCGTGAGGGCGCGGCGGGCCCATCCGGCTAGGGCTTCTCGCAGGCATCCGGCGCCGCCTGCTGCTTCGTGAGGACGGTGGGCTGGTAGCGGTAGTGGTCGCCGGTCTCGCGGCGCAGCTCCTCGAGGCGCGCCGCGAGCTGCCGCGCGAGCCCGGCAGCGGCGCGATCGCCGTAGAGGTTGTGGAGCTCGGCGGGATCGGCCTCGAGGTCGTAGAGCTCGAACTCCTCGGGCGCCGTGAAGTAGTGGATGTACTTGTGGCGCTCGGTACGCACGCCGCGGCAGGGCCGGACCTCTTCGTTACCCGGGTACTCGTAATACTCGTACAGCCAGTCGCTGCGCCAGGCGGCGCCGGGGTTTGCGGTCAGCTCGAGGAGGGTGCGGCCCTGGAAGTGGCTCTCGGGTGGCGCGCCGGCGAGAGCGAGCAGCGTCGGCGCGAGATCGAGAGTCAGCACCATCGCTCGGGAGGCCGTGCCGGCACTGATCCTCCGCGGGTAGCGGATCATGAGCGGAATGCGGATCGAGGGCTCGTCCGCTGACGATGGGGAATTTCTTCGGCACGCGGCTGTGCTGGTTGTCCACCGCGCCGGGTGGTGTGCGAGTAGGGGCCCGAGAGGATCGTGGCTCGCGCCGGCAGGCACAGCGAGTTGATGCAGAATCGGCCGCGCTCGCATGCCTACCGGCGCCGGATGAAGACGTGGGTGGCGCGCTCGCCCGCGAAATGGCTGACCGCTTCATAGCCGAGCGCGCGCAGGTCGAGATTCTCGAACAGCGGCTCGCCGGCCCCGAGCAGCACCGGCCGGACCACGAGGTGCAGCTCGTCGACGAGCCGCTCGCGCAGGTACTGGCGGATGGTGGCGACGCCACCGCCCAGGCGCACGTCGCGGCCGCCGGCGGCGGCGCGTGCCTGATCGAGCGCCGCATGGAGCCCCGCGGTGACGAAGCGGAACTCGGTGCCGCCCGCCATGGCGAGCGGCGCGCGCGCGTGATGGGTCAGCACGAAGACCGGGGTGTGGTACGGCGGCTCCTCACCCCACCAGCCCCGCCAGCTCTCGTCCGGCCACGGTCCGCGCACGGGGCCAAACATGTTGCGTCCGAGAATCCAGGCGCCGATGTTGTCGAAGCCCCGCTCGGCGACGGCATTGTCGACGCCGGTCTCGCCCGCGCCGTCCCCCTGGCCGTGCATGCTCCGCCAGACCCGCGTCTGGAAGAACCACTCCATGAGCTCCATGCCACGCACGCCGAGCGGGTGGTCGCGGCTCTGCCCGGGTCCCGCCCCATAACCGTCGAGGGAGATCGCGAAGCTTCGTACCAGGAGCCTCTGCATCAGGTCGATCCTCCGCACTGTGGCCGGTAGCTCTCGGCCAGCCGCGCGAGGGCCGGGCCGTCCAGCCGGTAAGTCGTCCACTCACTTTGATCGACGGCTCCGAGGCGGCGGTAGAAGGCGATCGACGGCGCGTTCCAGTCGAGCACCGCCCAGTCGAGCCGTGCGCAGCCGCGCTCGAGCGCCGTGTGCGCGAGATAAGCGAACAGGCGCTTGCCGGCGCCGCAGCCGCGCGCTTCCGGCCGCACGAACAGGTCCTCGAGATAGATCCCGGGCTTGCCGACGAAGGTCGAGAAGTTGTGAAAGTAGAGGGCGAAGCCGACCGGCTCGCCGTCGAGGCAGGCGAGGGCGACCTCCGCAAAGGGGCGCGGACCGAAGAGCGCCGCGTGCACGTCCGCCTCGGTGGCGACCACCTCGTGCTCGAGGTGCTCGTAGACGGCGAGCTCGCGGATGAAGGCGAGAACGACCGGCACATCGGCCGCCGCGGCGCGGCGGATGCTGAGGGTGCGATCGGTGACTGCCGGACTCACGTACCTTCAGCCGCTCGCCTGCAGACCCTGGCCGATGCCGCCGACGCTCGCCAGCAGCGCCTCGAACAGGTCCCGGTCCTCGCGTCCGCGCGCCCGCCAGCGCTGCAGCAGGTCCACCTGCATCAGATTCATGGGGTCGACGTAGGGGTTGCGCAGCTGGATCGAGCGCTGCATGGTCGGGTCGGAGTCGAGCAGCTCACGGCTGTCCTTGATGGCGAGGATGCGCTCACAGGCCGCCCGGTACTCCGCACGGATGCTGCCCGCGAAGCGCCTGAGCCCCTCGGGCGCGAGCGCGTCGTAGTGCTGCGCAATGTCGAGGTCGACCCGCGCCAGCATCGTCTCCACGTCGTCGAGGAGGTTGCGCATGAAGAACCACTCGGCATAGATCTCTTGCAGACGCGGCAGTCCGAAGCGATCGAGCACGGCGCCGAGGCCGGCGCCCGCGCCGTACCACTCCGGCAGCATGTAGCGCGTCTGCGACCAGGCGAATACCCACGGCACCGGCAGCAGGGTCTCGATGCCGGCGCCCTCGGCCCGATGGATCGAGCGCGAGCCGATCTGCATGCGCTCGATCACGTCGATCGGCGTGATGGCACGGAAGTACTCGTAGAAGTCGGCATCCTCGTACACGAGGCGCCGCCAGGCGGCGCGGCTTTCGGCCGCGAGCAGCGCCGCGCACTCGAGGTGGCCGGGATCGTCGGGCAACAACCTGCCGCGCCGCTGGGCGGCGGTCGCGAGCGACAAGGCGTTGAAGGCCCGCTCGAGCGTGCGCATGGCGATCGGCCGCAGTCCGTAACCCTGCTTGACGGTCGCGCCCTGCTCGCGGATACGCAGCACTCCGTCCACGGCGCCGCTCGGGGCCGCCTTGACCAGCGCCTCGATGCGTCCGCCGCCGCGCGCGATGCTGCTGCCACGCGCGTGGAACACCACCGTCTGCTCGCCCGCGGCGCCGAGTACGCGCGCGAGCTCGCGCTGCGCCTCGTGGATGATGACGCGCGAGGCGCAGGCGCCGGCCTGTTTGTTGCTGTCGGAGTACCCGACCACGACGCACTGGCGCCGCCCGCGCGCCTGGAGGTGGCGGCGGTAGAGCGGGTCGGCGAGCAGCTCCTGCATGGTCGTGCCGCAGGCAGCGAGCGCCTCCTCGGATTCGAACTGCGGCGCGATGTCCAGCGCCACCTCGCCGGTACGCTTGTCGTAGGCCGACGCCCAGCGCGCCAGCAGCAGCGCCGCCAGCACGTCGTCGGCGCCGGTGGCGCCGCTCACGATGAAATACCCGATGGCCTCGGCACCGTAGCGGTGGCGGCACTGGACGATGGCTTCGAACACCGCGAGCGTCCGCTTGCCGAGCGCGTCGAGCTCGCGCGCCGGGCCGCGGTCCTTCTCGAGCGCCGCCGTCAGCAGCGCGCGGCGCTCGCCGCTCGGCCGCCCCGGCCAGGCCGGATCGTCGAAGCCGCGCGTGATCACCGCGTGCAGCACGCTCGCGTGCACGCGCACATCGAGGGCCGCGAGGTGGAAGCCGAAGGTGTCGATGCGCCGCAACAGCCGCTCGACCTGGAACAGTCCCGCGTTGGCGCCCTTGTTGGCCCGCAGGCTCGCGGCGACCAGTGCGATATCGGCACGGAACTGCAGCGGCCCCTCGTAGCCCGAGGCGCGCCCGTCGTAGGCGTGGCGCAGCCGCTCGCCCACCTGCGCCAGGAACAGGCGATAGGGCATGCGCTCGTGCTGCACCCGGGTGGTGCCGCGCGCCGCCGGCAGCAGCGCGGCGTAGCGCTCGATGCGCTGGGCGAGCTCGGCGGAGATGCCGACGCGGCTCGCGCTCTGCGACAGGCGCTGCCCGAGGCTGTGACACTCGGCGAAGTAGCTGTTGATGAGCACCTGCTGCTGGCGCGCCAGGCTCTCGCGGATGGTCTTGGCGTGCACGTCCGGATTGCCGTCGGTGTCGCCGCCGGCCCAGCTGCCGAAATGCAGCAGCGCCGGTACGCGCACCGCGGCCGCCTCCGCGCCGTAGACCTTGGCCAACGCCTGCGCCACTTCCTCGTAGAAGGCCGGCACCACCTGGTAGAGGATCTCGAGCAGGTAGAACAGGATCTGCTCGCGCTCGTCGGCGACCGTGAGCCGCTCGCGCGGCAGCTCCTCGGTCTGCCACGCCGCGGTCATTTCCATGCGGATGCTGTTCCAGAGATTGCGCTGCTCGTTGGGGGTGAGCGCCGGATCGAGCCGCTCGAGCAGGCAGTGCGCGATGCGCTGCTCCTTGCGCAGCAGCGTGCGGCGGCTCGAATCGGTGGAATGGGCGGCAAATACCGCCTCGACGGACAGGCTCTGGATGAGCTCGAGCACCTCGGCGAGCGTCCAGCCGTCCTGCCTGAGGCCCGCGATCGCCGCCTCGACGCCGCCGGGCTGCGGCCGCTCGCTGTCCTTCACCAGGTAATCGCGCCGGCGGCGGATGCGGTGCACCCTCTCGGCGAGATTCACCGCCTGGAACCAGGTGGAGAAGGCGCGTACCAGGTCGCGCGCCAGCGCCGGCGGCCGGTCGCGCACGCAGGCGGCGAGCTCGGCACGCGCGTCGCTCTCGCCGGCGCGGCTGCGGATCGCCGCAACGCGGTCCAGCTCGACCAGCTTGAACAGCTGCTCGCCGCCCTGCTCGCGCAGGATCTCGCCGAGCAGGGCGCCGAGCGCGTGCACGTCGTCGCGCAGCGGCTCGTGCTTGGGCGGGAAGTGCAGATCGCCGCGGTTCACGCCTCAGTCCCAGGTGTTGGCTTGAAGCGCGAAATCCGGGCGCTGCGGGCGCACCACACAGAAGCGCTGCCCCGTGGGTGCCTCCATCACATACCAGGTGCGCACCGGACCGACGCGCTTCGCGCCGAGGCGCTCGAGCCGCGCCACTTCGGCCTCGATGTCGTCGGCTTCGATGTCGAGGTGCACCCGGCTCGCGTGCTCGACCTGCTGCACCTCGAGATGCGGCTGGTCGGGCGCGGTGGCGAGGGTGCGATAGCGGGTGTCGGCCGGGTCCGCCGACGGACGCAGCGCGAGTCCGAGGGCCGCGCTCCAGAAGCGCGCGGCGCCCTCGAGGTCCGAGGTGGCACAGTCGATGATGAAACCGGCCAGGCGACTCTTATGCACGGATGCTCCCTCAACCCGCCAGCAGCACCGACTCGGCGCGCTCGAGCTCCTCGGGCTGGCCGTGGATGACGACGATGTCACCCTCGTGCAGCACGGTGCCCTCGGCCGGCTCGCGCCCGAGAATCCCCTGGCGCCGCACCCCGGTGAAGGTCACCTCGACGCCGCGGCCACGCACTTCGCGCAGTGTACGCCCCACCGCCCACGCCCCCGGCGGCACCACCACGGATTTGAGCTCCTCGCGATGCTCGCTCTCCTCGATCGGGCGCGGATCGCCGCGGCGCACGATGTTGCGCAGCACCGCGTAGCGGCTGCTGCGGATGTCGCCGAGGGTGCGCACCACGCGCGGCACCGGCACATGCAGCAGCATCAGCACGTGCGATACCAGCATCAGGCTCGCCTCGAAGGTCTCGGGCACCACGTCGGTGGCGCCCGCATCCTGCAGCTCCTTGAGCCGCGCATCGTCGGCGGTGCGCACCAGCACCGGCACGTCGGGGCGCAGGCGGCGGACGCTGCGCAGGATGCCGACCGAGGTCGCCGGGTCCGAGAAGCTGATGA
>DATIXU010000105.1:0-63273 GCA_035518275.1 Steroidobacteraceae bacterium | reverse complement strand
TCTCGGTCGCGTCCTGAATGCTCATTCAACCACCAAAACGACCGTAGAGAATAACTGCACTCTCCCAGTCCCTTGTTCTCGCTTGCTTTTCGAGTACTTGCGGCGGGGCTTCTTGCGTCTCTTTCGGCCTTAGGGGAATATACGACGGCCAGGGAGGCAATAAGTAATATAAGTATTGAGTGTGCGTTCAATACCTCACTCGGGTGTCATCCATCTAGTTCCGCGCGCGGAGCGTAAGGCTCGTCTGCCACTGCGCGATCGGGGGAGTCGGGCTATGAACTCGAAGATTTCCTATGCGGTGGCAGCCATCCTCGGCGGCAGCTCTTGTGTTGCCTACGCCCAGGCACAGACGCAGGCGCAGGCGCCGAGCGACACCGCTGAGGTCGGCACCGCAGCGCTTGCCGAGGTCACCGTCACGGCGCAGCGGCGCACGGAGAACATCCAGGACGTGCCGATCTCGATGCAGGCGCTCACGGCAGCGGCGCTGCAGCAGCTCAACGTCTCGACCTTCGACGACTACATCAAGCTGCTGCCGAACGTGACTTCGGCGAGCAACGGTCCCGGCCAGAACGAGGTCTTCATGCGGGGCTTGAGCGCCGGGTCGCAGGCGAGCCAGGGCTCAGGCTCGACCGGGCTGTGGCCGAACGTCGCCATCTACCTCGATAACCAGTCCGCCCAGCTGCCGAACCGCAATCTCGATATCTACGCCGCCGATCTCAACCGTATCGAGGTGCTCGAGGGGCCACAGGGAACGCTGTTCGGCGCTGGCGCCGAGGCCGGCGTCATCAGGTACATCACCAACGAGCCGAAGCTCGACGTGACCGAGGCCAACTTCAAGGCCGGCTACGGCACCACCGCGCACGGCGACCCGAACAGTAACGTGACCGCAGTGCTCAATCTGCCGGTCATCGCCGGCAAGCTGGCCGTGCGCGGCGTCATCTACGACGACCGGCGCGGCGGCTACATCGACAACGTGCCCGCGACCTTCACGCGCAGCAACGACGACGTCGGCATCCATTACGCGCAATATCCGGTGCCGGCGAGCGGCATCTGCCCCAACGGGCAGCCGAGCAACATCACGGGCTATTGCGTGCCGCCCGGCGCCGCCGCCATCAACAACTACAACATTGCCGAGAGCGCCATCAACCCGGTGACTTACCAGGGAATCCGTGTAGAGGCACTCTACAAGTTCAGCGACGACTGGGACCTGCTGATCACCCAGTCATACCAGGACCTCGAATCGAAGGGCGTCTTCTACCAGCAGCCGAACGGCTCCGACGGCGAGCCGTTGCAGCCGCTGCAGGTCACGCTATTCAACAACAACTACAACTCCGACCGCTTCGAGAGCACCGCCTGGACGGTGAACGGCAAGCTCGGAGACCTCAAGGCCGTGTACACCGGCGGCTATCTGGTGCGCCACGTCGACCAGGTGGGCGACTACACCAATTACGCCCGCGGCAAGTACGCCGACTACTACCAGTGCTACGGCCCGACGGCGTACGACGCCACTCTCACGCCGACCTGCTTCTCGCCCAGCTCCACCTGGCGCGCCACCGAGCGCAACGAGCACCAGCAGCACGAGTTCCGGCTGAGTACCCCGGACGACTGGCGGCTGCGGGCGATCGCCGGCGCCTACTGGGAGGACAACAAGCTCTACGACGTGACCGCCTGGGCTTATAAGACCGTACCGCCGTGCACGGCCACCGTGACCACCGGCTGCCTGACGAACGTCGGTGCCTTCCCCGGCACGACCGTGCAGAACCCGGGGGTACAAAGCGACAACACGTCCTTCTACCAGGACCAGGTACGCGAGACCAAGCAGACGGCTTTCTTCACTTCGATCGACTTCGACCTGCTGCCGAAGCAGCTGACGCTCACCCTCGGTACGCGCTACTTCCGTTTCGACAATTCGATGGCTGGCAGCGTGCTCTCGAGCTTCGGCTGCTTCGAAGCCGGCCCGCCGGGCGGTACCCCGGCCACGACGCCCGGCTGCCACGTGATGCCTTACTCCTACAACCTGAACACCGACAACCTCTCGGACACGGAGACCGGCTTCAAGAGCCGCGGCAACCTGACCTGGCACATCACACCGGACATCATGGTGTATTACACCTTCTCGCAGGGATTCCGGCCGGGCGGCTTCAATCAGAACGGCAACGCGCCGCATGCGACTGGTGCGGACGGCAACGCGCAATACCTGGTTCCCACGTCCTACCTGTCGGATAAGTTGACGAACAACGAGATCGGCTGGAAGACGGAGTTCCTCGATCACCGGCTGCAGTGGAACGGGGCCGTGTACCGGGAGAACTGGGACAACGTGCAGGTCGAGTTCTTCGATCCCGGGGTCGTCGGCAATATCTTCTACGACACCAACGGACAGGACTTCCTCATCAAGGGAGTCGAGACGTCGCTGGTCGCACGTGTGATGACCGGGCTCACGCTGCAAGGCGCCGCCTCCTGGAACCACAGCGAGCAGACCAACTCTCCGGCGCTCATCGACAATAACAACGGCCAGATCGCCGGTATCCCGGCCAGTGCCAACTACGGCAAGCCGATTACCTGTGTTGGCTTCCCGGTCTGCCAGGGGATCACCAACCCCTTTGGTCCGATCGGCGCCCCGAGTGCGGACGCGCCCCCGATCCAGTTCAGCGCGCGCGCGCGCTATGAGTGGACCTACGGTGACTACACGCCCTTCGTGCAGGCGGGAGTCAGCCACACGGGTCATTCGTTCACGCAGGCCGGCGCGAACCCGACCATCGCGACCGCGGGGCTCACGACCTCCCGGCTGCGCTTCGAGAACCCGGCATATACGACCTGGGATGCCTCCTGCGGTATCGCCAAGGACGCCTGGACAGTCACCTTCTACGGCGAGAACCTCGGCAACTCGAACGCCAGCACCTTCATCAGCGACGACCAGTTCATCGTCGCCGAGACGCCGCTGCGGCCACGGGTGCTAGGCCTCGAGTTCGGATACCGCCTGTAAGGATCAGCGGGCGGATCACGGGCCTTCAGGGCGCTGCCGCGCGGCAGCGCCGTCCGGCGCGCGCGGGTACACTGGTCGCGGTCCATGAGCTCTGCGGTGGAATTCGAGGTCCAGCGCATCCGTGCGCTCTGCGGGCAGCGGCGCTTCGGCGAAGCGCTCGAGGCCGCCGATGCGCTGCTCGCGACCGTGCCCGAGAACCGCGACGCGCTCTACCTGCGCGCCCGCGCGCAGCGTCTCTCGGGCGCCACCGCTGCGGCCCTCGCCACGCTCGAGGAGCTCGAGCGCCTCTATCCGCGCTTCAGCCGCCTGTACGAGGAGCGTGGCCTGTGCCAGGTGGTGTTGAAGCAGGCGGCGGAAGCGATCGGTGCCCTGCTCAGGGCGGTGCACATCAACCCGGCGCTGCCGGCGAGCTGGAGCATGCTCGAGGGCCTGTTCCGCCTGACCGGGCAGGAGGCCGCGGCAGCCGATGCCGCCGCTCATGTAGCGACGCTGAAGCGGCTGCCGCCGGAAGTCGTCACGGCGACCGCGCTGTTCTCCGACGGCGAGCTCGGCGCCGCCGAGCAGCTGATCCGCGCTTTCCTCCTCAAGCAGGGCCACCACGTCGAGGCCATGCGTCTGCTGGCGCGCATCGGCATCGCGCGCGAGGTCTTCGACGACGCGCAGCTGCTGCTCGAGGGCGTGCTCGAGCTCGCACCCGACTATCAGGCGGCGCGAGTCGACTACGCGCAGGTGCTGATCGAGCGACACCTATACGCCCCGGCTCGGGAGCAGACCGAAAAGCTCCTGGCCGCGGAACCCGCCAGCCGCAACTACCGCACGATTCACGCTCTGGCCTGCGTGGGCCTCGGACAGCACGAGCGCGCCATCGAGCTCTATCGAGAGCTGCTCGCCGGCGCGCCACAGCCGGCGGAGCTGCATCTGTCGATCGCGCATTCCCTGAAGACCCTCGGCCGCCAGGCCGAGGCCGTCGCCGAGTACCGCGCGGCGGCGGCATCCCGCGCCGGGTTCGGTGACGCCTGGTGGAGTCTCGCCAACCTCAAGACCTATCGCTTCGAGGAGCGCGAGCTCGAGGCGATGCGCGCTGCCGAGGCGGCCACCACCACCTCGGACGTCGACCGCTTCCACCTGTGCTTCGCGCTCGGCAAGGCGCTCGAAGACCGGGGCGAATACGCGGAGTCCTTCCATTTCTACGAGCGCGGCAACGCGCTGCGCCGGGCCGCCAGCCGCTATCGGCCCGAGGTCCACGAGCAGAACACGCGGCAGCAGATCGAGGTATGCACAGCGGAGCTCTTCACCCGGCACGCCGGCGCAGGCGTGCCCGCGGCGGATCCGATCTTCATCGTCGGCCTGCCGCGCTCCGGCTCGACGCTGATCGAGCAGATCCTCGCCTCGCACTCGCAGGTCGAGGGCACGCACGAGCTCGCCGACGTCCCGCGCATCGTCGCCGAGCTGGGGGGGCGCGGGGCGGACGGTGACGCTGCGCGCTATCCCGCGGTGCTCGCGGGGATGAGCGACGGCGATTTCCGCCGCCTCGGGGAGAAGTACCTCGCCGACACGCGGGTTTACCGGACCGGCAAGCCGCGCTTCATCGACAAGATGCCGAACAATTTCCGGCACGTCGGGCTCATCCACCTGATGCTGCCGAACGCCGCAATCATCGACGCCCGGCGCGAGCCGATGGCCTGCTGCTTCGGCAACTTCAAGCAGCTGTTCGCCAAGGGGCAGGAGTTCGCCTACGGGGCCGAGGACATCGCCCGCTACTACCGCACCTACCTCGAGCTGATGCATCACTGGGACCGGGTGCTGCCGGGGCGCGTGCTGCGCGTCCAGCACGAGGACCTGGTCGACGACCTCGAGGGCAACGTGCGCCGCATTCTCGGGCACTGCGGCCTCGCCTACGAGAGCGCCTGCGTCGAGTTCTACAGGACCGAGCGCAGCGTACGGACCGCGAGCTCCGAGCAGGTACGCCAGCCGATCTATCGCGAGGGTCTCGATCAGTGGCGCCACTACGAGCCGTGGCTTGGGCTCCTGCGCGCGGCGCTCGGCGATGCGCTGACGCGCTATCGCGAATGACGGCGCCGGGCGCTCAGCGCTGCGTGCTCTCCCAGGCGGGCGCCACGTAGTACGGCGCGGTCGACGGCGGCAGCAGCGCGCGCCCACGGATGTGGTCGGCGGCCTTTTCCGCCAGCATGATGGTCGGCGCGTTGAGATTGCCGGTGGTGATCGAGGGCATGATCGATGAGTCGACGACCCGCAGCGCCTGCGTGCCGATGACCCGGGCCTGTGCGTCCACCACCGCGAGCGGATCCGACGCCCGCCCCATCCGGCAACTGCAGGACGGGTGGAAGGCGCTCTCCACCCGGGCGCGGATGAAGGTGTCGATCTGCTCGTCGCTCTGCACGCTCTCGCCCGGCTGGATCTCGCGGCCGCGGTAGCGCGCGAAGGCCGGCTGCGCGAAAACCTCGCGGGTCAGGCGCAGGCAGGCACGCATCTCCGCCCAGTCCGCCGGCTGCGACATGTAGTTGAAGAACACGCGCGGCTTCTCCAGCGGATCCGCGGATTTCAGCCGCACCCAGCCCTTGCTGTGCGAGCGCATCGGCCCGACGTGGGCCTGGTAGCCGTGCTCGTGCGCGAGCGAGGAGCCGTCGTAGCTCACCGCCATCGGCAGAAAATGGTACTGAATGTCCGGGTAGCGCACTCCGGCGCGGCTGCGGATGAAGCCGCCGGTCTCGAAATGATTGGAAACTCCGAGCCCGTCGTGGCGCGCCAGCCAGCGCAGCCCGATGAGCGCCTTGCTCCAGGGATTCATCTGCGAGTAGAGCGTGATGGGCTCGCGGCAGGCCACCTGAAAATAGAACTCGAGATGATCCTGCAGGTTCTCGCCCACGCCGGGCAGCTCGTGCACGAGGGTGATGCCGTACTCGGCGAGCTCGGCTCGCGGCCCCACGCCCGAGAGCTTGAGCAGCTGCGGCGAGTTCACGGGCCCCGCGCACACCAGCACCTCGCGCCGCACCAGCACCTCGTGCAGCGCCGCGCCCCGGCGGTAGCGCACGCCGACCGCGCGCCGCCCCTCGAACAGAATCCGCGTCGCCAGCGCGTGGGTGCGCACCGTGAGGTTGGTGCGCGCCATTGCCGGCCGCAGGTACGCGTTGGCGGCACTGCAGCGCCGGCCGGCGCCGACCGTCATCTCGAGGTAGCCGAAGCCCTCCTGCTGGAAACCGTTCATGTCTTCGGTGAAGGGGTAACCGGCCTGCCGTCCGGCCTCGAGCCAGGCGGCGTGCAGGGGGTTCTCCAGCAGGCCGCGGCGCGTCGCGAGCGGGCCGTCCGCGCCGCGGTAGTCGTTGCCGCCCCCGGCACGGCTCTCGGCGCGCTTGAAATACGGCAGCACGTCGCGGTAGCTCCAGCCCGAAGCCCCCTCGCTCTCCCAGCGCTCGTAGTCGAGCGCGTTGCCGCGCACGTACACCATGCCGTTGATGGAGGAGGAGCCGCCGAGCACCTTGCCGCGTGGCGTGTGCAGGCGGCGGCCATTCAACTGCGGCTCACTCTCGGTGTAGTAGCCCCAGTCGTACTTCGGCATGTTCATCGGGATCGACAGCGCGCTCGGCATCTGGATCCAGACCGAGCGATCCGAGCCGCCGTACTCGAGCAGCAGCACCTGGTCGCGGCCATCCTCGGTGAGACGGTCCGCGAGCACGCAGCCGGCGGAGCCGGCGCCGACGATGACGTAGTCGACGGTTTCCTGCGTCACGCCGCGCCCTCAGTAGGGCGACTCGACGTCGCTCATGGCGACGTAGACGCTCTTCAGCTGGGTGTAGTGCTCGAGCGCCGCGCGGCCGTTCTCGCGCCCGAGCCCCGACATCTTCACGCCGCCGAACGGCAGCTCGATCGGCGTCACGTTGTAGTGGTTGATCCAGCAGGTGCCGGCCTGCAGCTGCGCGATCACGCGATGGGCGCGCGTGAGGTCGTTGGTGAACACTCCCGCGGCAAGCCCGAACTCGGTGGCGTTGGCGCGCGCGATCACCTCGTCCTCGTCGGTGAATTCCAGCACCGACATGACCGGACCGAAGATCTCGCGCCGCACGATATCCATGTCGTCGTGACAGTAGTCGAACACCGTGGGCGCGACGAAAGAGCCGCGCGCGAGCTCGCCGCTCGTCAGCCGTGTGCCGCCGATCACGAGCCGCGCGCCCTGGGCGCGGCCGCGGGCCACGAAGCCCAGCACCTTCTCCAGGTGCCCGGCGGAGATCAGCGCGCCGACCTGGGTGCGCGGATCGAGCGGATCGCCGACCCGCAGGGCCGCGGTGCGCTCGCGCAGCCGCTCGACGAAGGCGGCGTGAATGCTCTTGTGAACGAACACCCGGGTGCCGTTCGAGCAGACCTCGCCGGCGGAGTAGAAATTCCCGAGCAGTGCGCCCGCGACTGCGTTGTCGATCTTCGCGTCCTCGAACACGATGAGCGGCGACTTGCCGCCGAGCTCGAGCGTCACCTGCTTCAAGCTCGCGGCCGCATCGGCCATGACCGCCTTGCCGGTTCCCACTTCGCCCGTGAGCGAGATCTTGGCTATGCCGGGGTGTCGCGTCAGCAGGCGTCCGGTCGCGGCAAAGCCCTGCACCACCTGGAAAACCCCTTCGGGCAGTCCCGCCTCGCGGTAGATTTCCGCGAGCTTGATCGCGGTGAGCGGCGTCAGCTCGGCGGGCTTGAAGATCATGGCGTTGCCGCAGGCGAGCGCCGGCGCAGATTTCCAGCAGGCGATCTGCAGCGGGTAATTCCAGGCTCCGATCCCCGCCACGACTCCGAGCGGCTCGCGCCGGGTGTAGCCGAACGCCTTCGGCCCGAGGTCGATGTGCTCGCCCGCAAGGCCGGCGGCTAGCCCCGCGAAGTACTCGAGGCACTCGGCTCCCGAGATCACATCGACCGCGAGCGTCTCCTGGATGGGCTTGCCGGTGTTGCGGGTCTCGAGCTCGGCCAGCGCATCGTTGTGCTCGCGCAGCAGCCGTGCCGCGCGCTGCAGCACCCGGCCGCGCTCGGCACCCGTCATGGCGCGCCAGGCCTTCTGCGCCTGTCGCGCGCGTTCGACGGCGGCGTTCACCTGCGCCGGGCCGTCCACCGGGAGCACCGCCAGCTCCGCGCCGGTCGCCGGGTTGATGACGTGGATCGAGCGCTCGGCGTCGGACGCGGGTTGCGGTACCTCGGCCGCCGAGGTCCGCGCCAGCTCGCGCAGCCGGCCGTCGACGAATGCGGTGAGCAGCGCCCGCGCGCTCTCGCTGTCGGCTTCCTGCCATTCGGACAGCGCGGCGCGCAGCCACACGCCATCGATCATGGCGGCGATCATGGCGGCGAGGCTGCGTGCTTCGTCGCCCGGCATCAGGCTGCGCAGATCGCTGCGCAGGTTCGACAACATGCGCCGCTGATACGCCTTCTGCACCCGCTTCAGTCCCTCGAAATGCAGCACCTGACCCCAGAAGGCGAGCCAGGCGTTGCCGGTACGCCGGTCGAAATTCTCGGGACCGAGGTTGGCATCGATGACCGCCTGCACGCGCGCGCGGGGGGTGCGCGCGAGCGCGAATCGCTCGCGCATGCGCACCGCTACTACGCGGGCGAGCGCGCGGAAGGCGCCCTCGAGGAGTCCGTCCTTGTCGCCGAAGTAATGCGCCACGAGACCGGGAGAGACTCCGGCCCGGCCCGCGATCTCGGCGAGAGTCGTCCCGACGAAGCCCACCTCGGCGAGACTGTCGATGGTTACTTCGATGAGCTGGGCGCGGCGGGCGTCTTCCAATTCATCGCGTGGCACGGCGGCGGGGCCGTGCCGGGAGTCTTTGAAAGACATTGACTGCCTGTTCAATGTGGGACTCCGTCACCCTCGCCCCGGGAACAGGAAAGCGCCCTGTGACGCCGTGTCCACCGGGAGCACACCCCGTGGCGGCTCAGTGACTTGCCCGGTTTATGGAACTTGACACGTGATCAATTAAACGGCTATTCAAGCCGTAGGGGAATGATGAAGTCGGCTGCCGCTTCGGTCAAGTACGAAAGGCAACTCCGTGGTTGAGAACAAGCCTGCCGGACGGCACGACAGCGGCATGGAGCACTTCGGGTACAAGGAGTCGCTCGCCCGCAGCATCGGGGCCTTCGGCAGCTTCGCGGCCGGTGTCAGCTATATCTCGATACTGACGGGAACGTTCCAGCTCTTCTACTTCGGTTTCGGCACCGCAGGACCTGCGTATCTGTGGTCCTGGCCGATGGTGCTCGTCGGGCAGCTGGCGGTCGCGCTGTGCTTCATGGAGCTTTCGGCCAAGTACCCGATCGCCGGATCGGTCTACAACTGGTCGAAGCTCCTCGGCAGCCGGGCCGTCGGCTGGTCTTCGGGCTGGCTGATGCTGACGGCGTCGATCGTCACGCTGTCGGCCGTGGTACTGGCGCTGCAGCTCAACCTGCCACGGCTGTGGAGCGGCTTCCAGATCATCGGCGACGGCACGGGCACCTACGACTTCGCCACCAACGCGGTGATCCTCGGCACGGTGCTGATCGTGTTCACGACCGTCGTCAATGCGCTCGGCGTGCGCTGGATGGCGATGATCAACAGCGCGGGCGTGTTCGTCGAGCTGATCGCCGCCTGCCTCATCGCGATCTTCCTGGCGCTCAACATCAGACGGGGTCCGGAGGTCTTCTTTTCCATCCGCGGCTACGGCACGCACCATGGCTGGAGCTACCTGGGCGATTTCCTGGTGGCCTCGCTCGCCTCCGGCTACGTCATGTACGGCTTCGACACCGCGAGCTCCCTCGGCGAGGAGACGCTCGAGCCGCGGCGCACCGCTCCGCGGGCGATTCTGCGCGCCATCCTGGCCTCGTTCGTCATCGGTGGCGCCATCCTGGTGTTCGCGATCATGGCCGCGCCCGATCTGCACGATCCAAAGATCGGCAGCGGCGACGGCGGCCTGCAGTACATCGTCGAGCAGGTGATGTGGGGACCGCTCGGCAAGATCTTCCTGGTCTGCATCGTGGTCGCGGTGACGGTGTGCTCGCTCGCCGTGCATACCGCGGCCATCCGCCTGGCCTTCGCCATGGCGCGCGACAACGCCCTGCCGTTTGGGGAAAAGCTGGCGCGGGTGAACGCCGAGACGCAGACGCCCATCGTTCCTGCCGTCGTGATCGGCGTGATCGCGGAAGCGATCCTGGTTCTCAACATCGGGCAGCCGAAGATCTTCACGGTGCTGACGTCGATCGCGGTCATCATGATCTATCTGGCGTACCTGATGGTGACGGGACCGATGCTGAAGAAGCGCCTGCTGGGGCATTGGCCTCCGGCGGATCTCGCTGCCGGCGGCTATTTCACCATGGGCAGGTGGGGAACGTTCATCAACGTCGTCGCGGTGCTGTGGGGCGCCGGAATGGCGCTCAATCTGGCGTGGCCGCGCGAAGCTGTCTACGGCACACCCTGGTACAACACCTGGGGCGCGTTCGTTTACATCGCCGTGATTCTCGGAGCAGGCCTCGGGTGGTACGTCCTCAGAGGCCGCCACCATATCGGCACGCTCGCCTCGCACACGCTGATCGCCGCCCACGAGCTCGACGAGTCCCTTGGCGCGAATCCCATCAAGGGGAGCGCCGCCCCGTAGGCAGTCCGGCCGGCGAGTGATCCGGGGATATCATGTCGCGCCGATTCAATCGGCCCGGCGCGCGGGTGCTCGTCTATCCGGTGAGCGGGGCGCATGATCGCGCACCCTTGGAGCGGGCTCTCCGGAACCGACCATGACGCCTTTCTCCGCTTTGTCGCTTCTCAGGCAAGGCCTGAGCGGCCAGCGCGGCTGGAAGCCGCAGTGGCGCAAGCCCGAGCCCAAGTCCTACTACGATGCGATCATCGTCGGTGGCGGCGGCCACGGCCTCGGCACCGCCTACTACCTGGCGCGCGAGCACGGCCTCACCAACATCGCGGTGCTGGAAAAAAGCTGGATCGGCGGCGGCAACACCGGCCGCAACACCACCATCATCCGCTCCAACTACCTGTTCGCCGAGAGCGCGGCGCTCTACGACCACGCGCTGAAGCTGTGGGAGGGTCTGTCGCAGGCCCTCAACTACAACATGATGTTCTCGCAGCGCGGCGTGCTGATGCTCGCGCACACCGTGCACGACATGCAGGTGTCGCAGCGGCACGTGCACGCCAACCGCGCCGCGGGCGTCGACAACGAGTGGCTGAGCCCGAAGGAGGCGCAGGCCTTCTGTCCGCCGCTGAAGATTGACGACATCCGCTATCCGGTGCTCGGCGCGGCGTTGCAGCGGCGCGGCGGTACGGCACGCCACGACGCCGTCGCCTGGGGCTATGCGCGCGGCGCGGATGCGCTCGGCGTCGACATCCTCGAGAACTGCGAGGTCACCGGCATCCGTCTCGGCCCGGCCGGCGCCATCGAGGGGGTCGACACCACGCGCGGCCCGATCCGCACGCGGCGCCTCGGCGTGGTCGCCGCCGGTCACTCGAGCGTCATCATGAAAATGGCGGGCGTGGTGCTGCCGCTCGAGAGCTACCCGCTGCAGGCGCTGGTGTCGGAGCCGGTGAAGCCGGTGTTCCCCTGTGTCGTGATGTCCAACACCATCCATGCCTACATCAGCCAGTCGGACAAGGGCGAGCTGGTGATCGGCGCCGGCACCGATGCCTACACCTCCTACACGCAGCGCGGCGCGCTGCACATCCCGAGCCACGCGCTCGAGGCGATCTGCGAGCTGTTTCCGATGTTTCGCCGCCTGCGGATGCTGCGCAGCTGGGGCGGGATCGTCGATGTGTCACCGGACCGCTCACCCATCATCGGCAAGACGCCGGTACCGGGGCTGTACGTCAACTGCGGCTGGGGCACGGGCGGCTTCAAGGCGACACCCGGCTCCGCGCACCTGTTCGCCTGGACGATCGCGCACGATGAGCCGCACCCGATCAACGCCCCCTTCACGCTCGAGCGCTTCCGCGACGGCAACCTGATCGACGAAGCCGCCGCCGCGGCGGTGGCTCACTGAAGGCCCCCATGCTGCTGATCGAATGCCCTTACTGCGGCGAGCGTCCCGAGCCCGAGTTCGTCTACGGCGGGCAGGCGCACATCGCGCGCCCGGCGCATCCGGCTTCAGCGAGCGACGCGGAGTGGGCGGCCTATCTCTACTGGCGCGACAACACCCGCGGCGTGCACGCCGAACGCTGGCGGCACACCCACGGCTGCGGCCGCTTCTTCAACGCGCTGCGCGACACCACCACCGACCGCTTCCTCGCGACTTACCGAGTCGGCGAGCGGCCGCCGCAGCCGCCGGGCGGCTGGTCATGATGCGCACTCCCGTCGGCGGACGCATCGACCGCGGGCGTGCGCTCAACTTCAGCTTCGACGGCCGCGCGTACCGCGGCGTCGCCGGCGACACGCTGGCCTCGGCGCTGCTCGCCAACGGCGTGCATCTTCTCGGCCGCTCTTTCAAGTACCACCGGCCGCGCGGCCTGCTCGCCGCCGGCGCCGAGGAGCCGAGCGCGCTCGTTACGGTCCGGCGTGACGCGGCGCGCTGCACGCCGAACCTCCGCGCCACACAGCTCGAGCTCTACGAGGGACTCGAGGCGTGGAGCCAGAACCGCTGGCCCGCCCTCGCCTTCGACTTCGGCGCCGTCAACGACCTGATCGCCCGCTTCATTCCCGCGGGTTTCTACTACAAGACCTTCATGTGGCCACGGAGCGCGTGGCAGTGGCTCTACGAGCCCCGCATCCGCGCGGCGGCCGGCCTCGGGCGTGCCCCGGAGCACGCGGACCCGGATCGCTACGCCAGCCGCTTCACGCACTGCGACGTGCTGGTCGTGGGCGCAGGCCCGGCCGGTCTCGCCGCGGCGCACGCGGCCGCCGCCTCCGGCGCACGGGTCATGTTGTGCGACGAGCAGGAAGAGCCCGGCGGCACGCTGCTGTCCGATCTGGCCGGGGACGAGGCGGCGCTCGAGGGACGGCCCGCGGGGCTCTGGCTCAGCGACACCGTGGCATCGCTCGGGCGCAACCCGCGCGTCACGCTGCTCACCCGCACCACCGCGTTCGGATATTTCCCGCACAACATCATCGGCCTCTCGCAGCGCCTCACCGATCATCTCTCCTCGCCCGCGCCTGACGCTCCACGCGAGCGGCAGTGGCAGGTCCGGGCCCGCGAGGTGGTGCTCACAACCGGCGCCATCGAGCGGCCGCTGGTCTTTCCCGGCAACGATCGGCCGGGGATCATGCTCGCCGGGGCCGCGCGCACCTTCCTCAATCGCTACGGCGTCCTCCCCGGCACGCGCGCGGTCCTGGTAACGGCCTGCGACGAGGCCTGCCGCGCGGCGCTCGACCTCGAGCGCGCCGGCGTCGATATCGCGTGCATCGCGGACGTGCGCACGGGCGCCGACGGAGCCTGGGCGCAGCGCGCGCGCGCGGCCGGCATCCCCGTGCTCCCCGGAGTCACCGTCCTCGGCACGCAGGGGCGGCGCCGCGTCACGGGCATCGAGCTCGCGCGGCTCGAGTCGGAGCGCGCGGTCGATGTCGCGAGCCAGCCCTGTGATCTCGTGCTGATGTCGGGCGGGCTCACCCCGAGCGTGCACCTGCACTCGCAGTCGCGCGGCAAGCTCGTTTGGGATCAGGGTCTTCAGGCTTTCCTGCCGGGCGAGCCCGCCGAGCACTCACGCAGCGCCGGCGCCTGCCGCGGAGTCTTCACGCTCGATGCGGCGTTCGCCGACGGTGCCGCGGCGGGCGCCGCCGCGGCCCGCGATGCTCTCGCCCCCGGTCGCAGCGGCGTGCACGCGGGTGCGCCGGCGCGCAGCGCTGCCCCGCCGCCACCCGCGGCCGCAGTCACCGCCGCCGCGGCCGGCTTCCTCGGCGCGCTGCCGCAGCCGAAGCGCGCGCGCTCCAAAGCCTTCGTCGACTGGCAGAACGACGTCACCACCAAGGACCTCGCGCTCGCGACGCGCGAGGGCTTCCGCTCGATCGAGCACGTCAAGCGCTACACCACCACCGGGATGGCGACCGACCAGGGGAAAACCTCCAACGTCAACGCCCTCGCCATCGTGTCGCGCACTCTCGGCAAGACGGTGCCCGAGGTCGGGCTCACGACCTTTCGCATGCCCTACACACCGGTGACGTTCGGCGCCTTCGCCGGCATGGGCCGCGGCGAGCTCTTCGATCCAACGCGCACCACGCCGATGCACGGCTGGGCCGCGAGTCAGGGCGCGGTGTTCGAGGACGTCGGGCTGTGGAAGCGCGCGCGTTACTTTCCGCGCGCTGGCGAGGATATGCACGCGGCGGTGGCGCGCGAGTGCCGTGCCGCGCGGGGCGGCTGCGGCATCTTCGATGCCTCGACGCTCGGCAAGATCGAAGTCGTGGGGAGCGACGCGGTGACCTTCATGAACCGCATGTACGTCAACGCCTGGGACAAGCTCGCCGCCGGCCGCTCGCGTTACGGCGTGCTGTTGCGCGATGACGGCTTCGTCTACGACGACGGCGTGGTGGCGCGCATCGCCGCGGACCGCTTTCACGTGACCACCACGACGGGCGGAGCGCCGCGCGTGCTCGCGCTCATGGAGGACTACCTGCAGACCGAGTGGAACGAGCTCAACGTGTGGCTCACCTCGACTACCGAGCAGTGGGCGGTGATTGCGGTGCAGGGGCCGGCCGCGCGCTCGGTGCTCGCGGGCCTCGTCGACATCGACATCTCCGCGCCGGCGATGCCCCACATGAGCGTAGCTGCAGGGCATATCTGCGGGATCCCGATGCGGCTCTTCCGCGTGAGCTTCACCGGCGAGCTCGGCTTCGAGGTCAACGTACCGGCGGATTTCGGCCCCGCGGTGTGGGAAGCGATCTGGGATGCCGGACAGCCGCACGGCATGACGCCCTACGGCACCGAGGCCATGCATGTCATGCGTGCCGAGAAGGGCTACATCATCGTCGGACAGGACACGGACGGGACCGTCACGCCGGACGATGTGGGCCTCGCGTGGACGATCGGCAAGGGCAAGCCCGACTTCGTCGGCAGGCGCGCGCTCCAGCGTCCCGCCATGGGCGCCGCCGACCGCCGGCAGCTGGTCGGCCTCACGACGAAAGATCCGCAGACCGTGCTCGAGGAAGGAGCGCAGGTGATGTCGGAACGGCGGGTGCCGCCGCCGACGCGGCCCCTGGGACACGTGACGTCCTCTTATTACAGTGCGGTCCTCGGCCGCTCGATCGCACTCGGACTCGTCTCCGGCGGGCGCGCGCGCATGGGCCAGACGCTCTACGTGCCGATGGCCTCCGGCGAAGCAGCCGTCGAGGTGACCTCCCCCGTGTTCCATGACCCCGAAGGCAAACGCCTCCATGGCTGACCTGAGCCACGCGCGTCGCGAGCCGTTCCTCGCCACGAGTCCCGGTGTGCGTCCGCTGCGACCCGCTGCGCGCTGGATCCTGCGCGGCGGTCCCAAGGTCCGCCTCGCCGCGGAGGGAGCCCTCAAGCTCGCGGTTCCGGCGGCGGCCTGCCGCGCCGCCGCGGCGGGCGATACCGCGGCGCTCTGGCTCGGCCCGGACGAGTGGCTGCTGATCTCGGGCGAGCACGCGGCGGACGAGACGGCGGCTGGGCTGCGCACCGCTCTCGCCGGCCTGCCCCACTCGCTCGTCGACGTGAGCCATCGCCAGGTGGCGCTCGAAGTGAGCGGGCCGGACGCGCCGCTGCTCCTCGCTGCAGGCTGCCCCCTCGATCTCGAGCGGGGCGCCTTTCCGGTCGGGATGTGCACGCGCACCATGCTCGCCAAGGCCGAGATCGTCCTGTGGCGCACCGGGGCCGACGTGTTCCGCGTCGAGGTATGGCGCTCGTTCGCGCCTTATGTAAGTGCCTTCCTGAGGGAAGCCGCGCGTGGGGTCTCCTAGGCAAGGCACGGTCGCAATTGGAGCGCCGGCTCGCGCAACGGTGGCTACACTGCGCCGCAGGCCGCTTTAGGCGCCGGAGAATCATCCCGTGAAGACGCACGTTCGGGTCCTCGTTATCGGCGGCGGCGTGGTGGGCGTCAGCACGCTCTATCACCTCGCTAAGAAGGGTTGGACGGACATCGCCCTGATCGAGCGCTCCGAGCTCACCGCCGGCTCCACCTGGCACGCCGCGGGCCTCCTGCCGCTCTTCAATATGAGCTACACGGTCGGCCAGCTCCACAAGTACTCGGTCGATCTCTATAAGAAGCTGCCGGCGGAGACCGGACAGGACGTGAGCTTCCACGTCACCGGGAATCTGCGCCTCGCGACCCAGCGTGATCGCATGGACGAGTACCAGAAGTACTGCGGCACGGCCAACACCATCGGCGTGCCCTTCGAGGTCATCACGCCGGCGCGCGTCAAGGAGCTGTGGCCGCTCATCGACCTGGGAGGCGGCCCTGAGACGCCCGCGATCGTCGGTGCGCTCTACCACCCGCACGACGGGCACATTGCGCCCGCCGACCTCACCATGGCGCTGCGCAAGGGCGCGCGCAGCGCGGGCGCCGAGATCTACGAGCACACCGAGGCCACCGCCTTCGAGCGCACCCCCTCCGGTGAGTGGAAGGTGCGCACCGGCCAGGGCGACATCATCGCTCAACACCTGGTGCTCGCGACCGGCAACTACGCGCGGCAGACCGGAAAACTGCTCGGCCTCAACGTGCCCGCGATCCCGGTCGAGCATCAATACATCGTCTACGACGAGTCGCCGGAGCTCGTCGCCTACCGCAAGGGCGGCGGGCGCGAGCTCGCCGTGCTGCGTGAGTCCGACAAGTCGTATTACCTGCGCGAGGAGCGCATGGGATGGATCCTCGGCCCGTACGAGAAGGGTGCGCCGGCGCGTTTCGCCGACGGCGTCCCCGACTGGTTCGGGCGGAGTCTCTTCCCCGGGGACCTCGATCGCCTCGTGCCGCACGTCGAGGCCGCGACCCGCCGCGTGCCGGCGCTCGAGAACTGCGGCATCAAGGACATCGTCAACGGCCCCATCTCCTACACGCCCGACGGCAGCCCCCTCATCGGCCCGGCCTGGGGGCTGCCCAACGTGTGGCTCAACGAGGGGCACAGCTTCGGCATCACCGCCGCGGGCGGCTCGGGCTGGCAGCTCGCCGAATGGATCGTCGAGGGCGAGCCCGGCATCGACATGCTGGCCGTCGATCCCCGCCGCTTCGGGGCCTACACCTCGAAGCGCTCCGTGGTGAAGAAGAACGAGGAGACCTATCGCAACGTCTTCACCATCCACTATCCCGACGAGGAGCGTCCCGACGGACGTCCCGCCAAGACCAGTCCGGTGTACGACAAGTTGAGCGCCCGCGGCGCGGTCTGGGGACAGCGCTACGGCTGGGAGCGCGCCAACTGGTTCGCCCCGCCCGGGGTCGAGCGCAAGGATCGCTGGAGCTTCCGCCGCAGCAATTACTTCGAGCACGTCGGCAACGAGGTGCGCCTGATGCGCGAGCGCGTCGGCGTCATCGATCTCACGCCTTTCACCAAGCACGAGGTCACCGGGCCCGGCGCCGAAGCCTGGCTCGACGGCCTGGTCGCCAACAAGGTGCCGGCGCGGGTCGGCCGGATGGCGCTCTCGCACGCGCTCACGCGACGCGGCGGCATCCGCTCGGAGTTCACCATCACCAAGATCGCCGACCAGCATTTCTACGTCGTGAGCGCCGGCGCCGCCGAGCGCTACGACAGCGACTTTCTCCTCAAAGCGCTCCCCAGGGACGGCTCGGTTGGATTGCGCAACATCACCAACACCCGCGGCACCTTCGTGCTCGCGGGTCCGAAGTCGCGCGAGGTGCTCGCGCAGCTCACCGACACGCCGCTCGACAACAACTCTTTCCCCTGGCTCACGGCGCAGGTAATCGAGGCGGCGCTCGCGGTCGATGTCTACGCGCTGCGCGTCAACTTCGTCGGTGCCCTGGGGTGGGAGCTGCACTTCCCCGTCGAATACGCGCATGGTCTGTTCGATGCGCTGTTCGAGGCAGGCAAGCCTCACGGCATCGGCATGGTCGGCATGCGCGCCATGGAGTCGCTGCGCATGGAGAAGTCCTACCGCATGTGGGGCAGCGACCTGACGCGCGACTACACCCCGCTCGAGGCGAGCCTCGATCGCTTCGTGCGCATGGGCAAAGGCCCCTTCATCGGACGCGAGGCGCTCGAGAAGCAGCTCGAGGCCGGCATTCCCAACCGCTTCGTCACGCTCGAAGTGCACGGCATCACCGACGCCGACCCCTTGGGGAACGAGCCGCTGTTCGATTCGGGCGGCCGCATGGTCGGCCGGGCGACCTCCGGCTACTACGGCCACTGCCTGCGGAAGAGCCTCGCGATCGGCTATGTGCGCAGCGCGCTCGCCGAGCCTGGCACGCGCCTCACCATCGAGATTCTCGGCGAGCGCAAGCAGGCGACGGTGCTGCGCGAGTCGCCCTACGACCCCGAGAACCTGGAGCTTCGTGCCTGAGAGGCACGGCCGTGCCCGGAAGCTCAAAAGCCCCTTAGCAGGAAGTCGAGTGCGGCGGATATGACGCGCGCCTGATCGGCGAGACTGCCCGCCTGCGGACCGAGCTCCTCTCGCAGGATGCCTGCGAGCTGCGGCGTCAGTACCGCGTAGGGCCGCTCCTGAAACTTGACCACCGGCACCAGGTACCGCATCGGAAAGCCGGTCAGTTCCACGGCCTTGCCAAGCGGGATGACCACTCGTGTGCCCAGCTCATCGAGGAAGTCCACCTGAACGTCGACCAGGAAAGGAAACTCCTCGCTGCTCCCAGAGTTCTGGTTTCGGTATACGGCGTACTGCGGCATCTACTCGTCCCAACGACCCTCGAAGCATGTTCCATGCGATGCGAGGTACTCGTTGTAAGTCCAGATGGCACGGGCGTTTTCCTCATGCCACCGCCGACGCTTCAATTCCACCAGCTCGCCGCTCAGAGCCCTCTCGAGCAGCGCTGAGAGATTGACCCCAGCCTCCCGGGCGGCCCCGAGGATCTCGACGCTCAGGCAGAGGTTCACCGGTCGCTTCTGCACAGCCTGCATGGCCCGGGAGGCTACCTTCCCCGAGGTGGGCACACGAGCTGCTGTTACTTGTGTGTCCTTGCGCATTACCGATGCGCATGGCGTATGCGCATGGCCTATGCGCAACTCTCCTGCGCACCCTTCATGCGCACCCTTCATGCGCACTGCCGATGCGCATCCCTCGCGGGCGAACGTCCCCCCACGACCTCCCTCAGCCGGGTGCCGTCCTCGGGCTGCCCGTCCTTAGCCGCTGTCGCAATCAGGCAAGATAGGCGTAAAATCCGGCATGTGCCCCTGCCCCGAAGCAAGTTCGCCTTCCTGACGCTGCCGCGCTACTCAATGATCGCGCTCTCGAACGCGGTCGAGCCGCTGCGCATGGCGAACATCCTTACCGGCCAGCCGGTATATGAATGGTCGATCGTCAGCCTCGACGGCCAGCCCACCCCGGCGAGCAACGGCCTGCAGCTCTCTCCCACCGCGCCGCTCGACCTGGCGGGCAACTTCGACATCCTCTTCGTCTGCGGCGGGGTCGAGGTCCAGGACGCCGTCTCGCCCAAGGTGCTCGCGGCTTTGAAGCGCCTCGCCGACCGGCGCGTGCCCCTCGGGGCGCTCTGCACGGGCGGTTACGCGCTTGCCAGGGCGGGGCTGCTCGACAAGTACCGCGCCACCATCCATTGGGAAAATCTCTCGGCGCTGCGCGAGGAATTCCCCCGCATTCACCTGAATGATCAGCTGTTTACGATCGACCGCGACCGCTACACCTGCTCGGGCGGCGTCGCGCCGCTGGATCTGATGCTGCATCTGGTCGAGCAGAAGCTCGGGGCGCGCATCTCGCAGCTGATCTCCGAGCAGTTCATCGTCGACCGCATCCGCAGCGATCGCGACCGCCAGTACGTTCCGCTGCGCGCCCAGCTCGGCGTGAGCCACGAGAGCCTGATCAAGGTCGCACAGCTCATGGAGGACAACATCGAGCGGCCGCTGTCGCTCGATGAGATCGCCTCAGCGACCGGCCTCTCGCGCCGCCAGATCGAGCGGCTCTTCAAGCGGCACCTGAACTGCGTGCCCAAGCGCTACTACCTGCAGATGCGGCTGCGCCGCGCGCGCGAGCTGCTGTTGCAAACCTCGATGCCCATCATCGACATCACGACCGCCTGCGGCTTCCAGTCGCCACCGCACTTTTCGCGCTGCTATCGCGCCCAGTTCGGCTGTCCGCCGAGCGCCGAGCGCATGAGCCGCCAGGGCAAGGTGCTCCCGCGTGTGCGGGGCGAGATCGCCCCGCTGTGACGCACGTCGGCCGGGCCCTTTGCCTTAACGCGCCACCTGTCGCATGCGGGCATGTCGTGGTCGCGTGCCAGCACCTGCCGCCCCCGCCCCGCCCTTACCATCGCCACCAGAATCCGCGCGCCTAACCCGAGGCCGCGCATGGAGTTTTCCTCATGGCTGATACGCCCGAAGGCGAATTCAATCTACGCGACCTCAACGACCAGGAGCTCATCGAGCAGGTGCACGATGACCTCTACAACGGCTTGAAGGCCGAGGTCGAGGAGGCCACGCGGCTCTTTCTCGAGCGCGGCTGGAGCGCCGAGAAGACCTTGAACGACGCGCTCGTCGAGGGCATGCGCATCGTGGGCATCGATTTCCGCGACGGCATTCTGTTCGTGCCCGAGGTGCTGCTCGCCGCCAACTCGATGAAAGGCGGCATGGAGATCCTGCGCCCGCTGCTCGCCGAGACCGGCGTGCCGCCCATCGGCAAGATCGTCATCGGCACGGTGAAGGGCGATATCCACGACATCGGCAAGAATCTCGTGTCGATGATGCTGGAGGGCGCCGGCTTCGAGGTCATCGACCTAGGCATCAACAACCCCGTCGAGAAGTATCTGGCGGCGCTGGAGCAGCACAAACCCGACATCCTCGGGATGTCGGCGCTCCTCACGACCACCATGCCCTACATGAAGGTCGTCATCGACAAGATGAAGGAAACCGGCATTCGCAACGACTACATCGTGCTGGTCGGCGGCGCGCCTCTCAATGAGGAGTTCGGCAAAGCGGTGGGGGCGGATGCCTACTGCCGCGACGCCGCGATCGCGGTCGAGACCGCCAAGACTCTGGTCGCGGCGCGCCGCGCCGCCGGCGGTGCCCGGGCCGCAACCGCGGCCTGACCAGGCTGCGCGGCCCTCATGGACACGCCTCGCGGCACGCTGCTGATAGCCTGCGGGGCGCTCGGCCGTGAGATCGCGGCGCTCCGGCGGGTCAACGGCTGGAAAACTCTCGACGTGCACTGCCTGCCTGCGCAGCTGCACAACCGCCCCGAGCGCATCGCGCCCGCAGTGCGCGCCGAGATCCAGGCGAACCGTGGACGCTACGCGAAAGTTTTCGTCGTGTATGCCGACTGTGGGACCGGCGGGATGCTCGATGCGGTGCTGCAGGAAGAAGGCGTCGAGCGTCTGCCCGGTGCGCATTGCTACGAGTTCCTGGCGACGCCGCGCGTCTTTGCGCAACTTGCCGAGGCCGAGCCCGGCACCTTCTATCTGACCGACTTCCTGCTGCGGCACTTCGAGCGGCTGGTGGTGCGCACGCTCGGCCTCGACCGCCATCCCGAGCTCGCCCAGGAGTACTTCCGCAACTATCGGAAGCTCGTGTACCTCGCGCAGGTCGAGACCCCGGGCGCCATGGAGCGTGCGCGGCAGATCGCCGAGCGCTTCGGCTTCGCCTTCGAGTATCGCTTCACCGGATACGGAGAGCT
The DNA here is from genome assembly GCA_035518275.1 of Steroidobacteraceae bacterium. Taxonomy (GTDB): domain Bacteria; phylum Pseudomonadota; class Gammaproteobacteria; order Steroidobacterales; family Steroidobacteraceae; genus 13-2-20CM-66-19. The sequence continues at coordinate 41,588 of DATIXU010000105.1, read as the reverse complement.
CGGCACGCGTCTTGCCCAGCTGGCATGGCAAGCCTGACCATCATCTCCTGGCGCGACATTCCCGCGCAGGTGGTCGTCAAGCGCGGGCGCGAGACCGCCAAAGTCCAGCTGTCGCCGCGCTTTCAGGAAGCGGTCGATCGCGCCGCCATGCGTGCCGGCAAGGGGAGCTCGGATGCCTATCTCGCGGACTGGAAGCGCTCGGACCCGCGCCCGTGCGGCGAGGACATCCAGGCGGAAGCCGCAGCCGAAGCCGCGCGCATCGAAGCGCGCTTCAGCGATGCCGATCTCGAGACCCTGATCCGCGCCAAGGGTCTGCTCGTCGCGAGCTCCTGAGCATGTACGCGGTACGGCAGTGGTCAGTACGTCACGCGCGGGGCCTCAACGCCTTCTACCGCGGCTTGGAGTCGCTACTCGTGGCGCTCGATCCCCTGTTCCGCCGCATCGGTTACGAGCGGCTCGAACGGCCGGTAGCGCGTGTCGAGAAGCTGACCAAGGGACTCCTGTTCGACTGCCGTATGTGCGGCCAGTGCATCCTCTCCTCGACCGGCATGTCCTGTCCGATGAACTGCCCGAAGAACCTGCGCAACGGGCCGTGCGGCGGCGTGCGCGCCAACGGCCACTGCGAAGTGCGCCCGGAGATGAAGTGCGTGTGGGTCGAGGCCTTTGCGGGCGCCGCCCGCATCCCCGGAGGGCTCGACGCGCTGCGCACCGTGCAGGTGGCCGTCGACCGGCGCCTGCAGGGGAAATCCTCGTGGCTGCGCGTGGTGCGCGAGCGCGTGGGAGCAGCGTCATGATCTTCGAAGACGAGCCGGTCCCGGGCTACCCGCTGCCCATCCTGCCCGGCCACACCTCGCCGGGGCGGTTCGAGCGCGTGCTGCGCGCGGGACTCTTCGCGGTAACGACCGAGCTCGATCCGCCCGACTCCGCCGATCCGGAAGATGTCTATCGCCGTGCCCATGTCTTCGACGGCTACGTCGATGCCATCAACGCCACCGACGGCTCGGGCGCCAATTGCCACATGTCGAGCATGGCCGTGTGCGCCCTCCTCACCCGCGTCGGCTATGCGCCGGTGATGCAGATCTCCTGCCGCGACAAGAACCGCATCGCCATCCAGGGCGACATCCTCGGCGGGGCCGCGATGGGAGTCTGCAACGTGTTGTGCCTCACCGGCGATGGTGTGCAGGCCGGGGATCATCCGCAGGCGCTGCCGGTGTTCGATCTCGACTGCATGTCGCTGCTCGAGACCGCGCGCACGCTGCGCGACGAGCATCGGTTCCTCTCCGGCCGCAAGATCACCTGCGCCCCGCGCGTACTGCTCGGCGCGGCCGAGAATCCCTTCGCCCAGCCCCTCGCGTGGCGCGCACAGCGGCTCGCGAAGAAAGTTGCAGCCGGCGCGCAGTTCATCCAGACGCAGTGGTGCTACGACGTGCCGCTGCTGCGGGAATTCATGCGGCACGTCGAGGAGCTGGGGCTGCTCGACAAGGTCTTCATCCTCGTAGGGGTGGGACCGCTGCGCTCCGCCAAGTCGGCCGAGTGGATCCGCACGCACGTGCCGGGCGTTCACATCCCCGACGAGGTGGTGAGACGGATGGCGGGCGCCGCCGACCCGGCCGCCGAGGGCCGGCGCCTCTGCATCGACCTCATCCAGGAGATCCGCACCATCAAGGGCGTGCACGGCGTGCACGTCATGGCGTTCCGCCAGGAACACACCGTGGCCGAAATCATCGATCGCTCCGGGGTGCTCAACGGCCGTGTGCCGTGGTGCCCGGGGCGTGACCCGAAAACCAGCACCAACAGGATGGCATCGTGACCGACACCGTGATCAGTTCCGCCACCAGGGAAGTCGTCATCGGCTTCGAGCGTCCGTTCGTCATGATCGGCGAGCGCATCAACCCGACCGGGCGCAAGATCCTCGCCGCCGAAATGGCGGCCGGCAACTTCAGCCGCGTGGAGTCCGATACCCACGCGCAGATCGCGGCCGGCGCGCACATGCTGGACGTGAACGCCGGCATCCCGCTGGCCGACGAGCCGGCGATCCTCGCCAGGACCATACAGCTGGTGCAGTCGATCACCGATCTGCCGCTGTCGATCGATTCCTCGATCGTCGCCGCGCTCCAGGCCGGTCTCGCCGTCTACAAGGGCAAGCCGCTGGTGAACTCCGTCACCGGCGAGGAGGAGCGTCTCGAGTCGGTGCTGCCGCTGGTGAAGAAGTATGGCGCCGCGGTGGTCGCGATCTCGAACGACGAGACCGGCATCTCCGAAGACCCCGATGTGCGCTTCGAGGTGGCGAAGAAGATCGTGCACCGCGCCGCCGACCACGGCATTCCGGTGAGCGACATCGTCGTCGATCCGCTCGTCATGCCGATCGGCGCCATCAACCAGGCGGGCGTACAGGTCATGCGCCTCCTTGGACGGCTGCGCAACGAACTCAAGGTGAACACCACCTGCGGCGCCTCCAACGTCAGCTTCGGGCTGCCGGCGCGCGAGGGCATCAGCGCGGTGTTCCTGTCGATGGCGATCGGCGCCGGCATGACGTCCGCGATCATGAACCCGATGCACGTCGAGATCGTCAAGGCCTGCATGGGCGCGGACGTCATGATGGGTCACGACCCGGACTGCGCGCGCTGGATCAAGCGCTTCCGCGAGGCGCCGCCGATGGCGGCCGGCGGCGGTGTCGTCGCCGCCCCCGAAGGCGCAGCGCGCGGTCGGCGCGAAGGCGGTCACCGGAGGCGCGCGCAGAGCCAGGCATGAGCGGCAAGGACCCTCTCGTCGTCTTCACTCCCTCGGGCAAGCGCGGGCGCTTCCCGGTCGGCACGCAGCTGCTGCAGGCGGCGCGCAGCTTAGGGGTCGACGTCGACTCGGTGTGTGGCGGCCGGGCGCTCTGCGGGCGCTGCCAGGTGCTGGTGATGGAAGGCGACTTCTCCAAACACGGCGTGAGCTCGAGCGCCGCGCATCTCTCGGGCTTGAGCGAAGCCGAGCAGAGCTTCGCGCGGCGCCGCCCGCTGCCGCCGGGCCATCGTCTCTCCTGCTCCTCGCGCATCCAGGGCGATCTCGTGATCGACGTGCCGCCCGCGAGCCAGGTGCACCGGCAGGTGGTGCGCAAGGCCGCCGACGCCCGTCCGATCACGCTCGATCCCGTGGTGCACCTGCACTACGTCGAAGTGCGTGAGCCCGACATGCACGATCCCGCCGGCGACCTGCAGCGTCTGCTCGAGGCGCTCCACCGGGAATGGGACTTCGGTCCCCTGCGCTGTGATCTCGCCGTACTGCAGGCGCTGCAGGCGGCGCTGCGCAAGGGCGAGTGGCGCGTCACCGTCGCGGTGCACGCCGGCTCGCAGCTGATCGCCGTGTGGCCCGGGTTCCACGATAAGGTCTACGGCCTCGCGGTCGACGTGGGCTCGACCACCATCGCGGCGCACCTCTGCAACCTCGAGAGCGGCGAAGTGGCGGCCTCGAGCGGCGCCATGAATCCGCAGATTCGCTTCGGCGAGGACCTGATGAGCCGCGTGTCCTATGCGATGATGAACCCGGGCGGCGCGCAGCAGATGACCGAGGCGGTGCGCGGGGCGTTGAATGCGCTCGCTGCGGAGGTGGCGCGCGAGGCCGGCGTGTCGGCGTCCGACATCCTCGAGCTCACCATGGTGGGCAATCCGATCATGCACCACCTGCTGCTCGGCATCGATCCGACCGAGCTCGGCGGCGCCCCCTTCGCGCTCGCGACCGACTCGGCGCTGGGGCTCCATGCGTCCGAGCTCGATCTGACACTGCATCCGGGCGCGCGCGTCTACACCCTGCCCTGCATCGCCGGCCACGTGGGCGCCGATGCCGCCGGCATGATTCTCGCCGAGCGTCCCGACCTTTCCCCGAAGCTCTCGCTGCTGGTCGACGTCGGCACCAACGCCGAGATCGTCCTCGGGAACGACCAGCGGCTGCTCGCCTGCTCGAGTCCGACCGGCCCGGCCTTCGAGGGCGCGCAGATCAGCGGCGGCCAGCGCGCCGCGCCCGGCGCGATCGAGCGCGTGCGCATCGACCCCGTCACGCTCGAGCCCCGCTTCAAGGTCATCGGCTCGGATCTCTGGTCCGATGATCCGGGCTTTGCCGAGGTCGTCGCAGGCACCGGCGTCACCGGCATCTGCGGCTCCGGGATCATCGAGGTCATCGCCGAGATGTATCTCGCCGGCATCATCAGCCAGGACGGCGTCATCGACGGCTCACTCGCCGCCCGCAGCGAGCGCATCGTGCCGACCGGGCGCACCTTCGCCTACACCGTGCACCGCGGCTCGCCGCTCCTGCAGGTCACGCAGAACGACGTGCGCGCGATCCAGCTGGCGAAGGCGGCGCTGCGGGCCGGGGTGCAGCTCCTCATGGACCGCTTCGGGTGCACCCAGGTCGACCGCATCCGTCTCGCGGGCGCCTTCGGCAGCCACATCGACGTCAAGTACGCGATGATTCTCGGGATGATTCCAGACTGCGAGCTCTCGCAGGTGTCCTCCGCCGGCAATGCCGCCGGCACCGGCGCGCGCATCGCGCTGCTCGACAAGACCTCGCGTAAGACCATCGAGGATCTGGTACATCGGGTGGAGAAGATCGAGACCGCGATCGAGCCCAAATTCCAGGCGCACTTCGTCGGGGCGATGGGGATCCCGCACACGACCGAGCCCTACGCGCAGCTGCGCAAGGCGGTGCACCTCCCCGAGCCCAAGGTGGCCGCGCCACGCACCGGCGCGCGCGGACGCAGGCGCGCAGGCGGCTGAGCCGCTTCAGTCATCCGGCTCCCGGTAGCCCGCCGATCCTGAGCGTCCCGCCGTTGAGATTCCCGGCAAGGAGTCCCGCGCCCTCCTCGTCGGCGGTGCTGTTCCCGTCGTATTTCTGGCACGGCACCGTGCCCTTCGCGAGCGAGCAGCCGCGCCTCACCGTCGCCTTCGACGTGGTACCGGCTCAAGTCGGTGTCAGGTGGATGTCGGTGTGGCCGTTGACCACGGCTCCCTAGACGTAGCCGTGGATCACGCCGGGGCGCGGATCGCGGAACACGAAGTCGCCCGATCCGGCGGGCACGCTGAGATAGAAGCTGCCGGAGAGCAGCGACCCCTCGTGCAGATGCAGGAAGTTGAAGCCCCCGCGGTCATGGAAATTGATCCAGGACTGCAGCTCGAACTCGCGCCCCTCCTGGCCCATTTCAGCGAGCGCGCTCGCGCAGGCGGCGCGAATGGCGCCGCGCAGCGGGGCAAAGCTCGGGCGCTCGAGCACCGCCATGTCCTTGCTGTTCCAGCCGGCGCGCACCGTGCGTCCGGCAGGCTCGGGGTCCGCCGCGCGCATCGCGAGGACTTCCCGCGCCCACTGCGGCAGGTAGCGCTCGAGGGCGTGAATTTCATTTCAGCTCGCGGATGCGGATGTTACGCACCGCGAGGGCTCCCGGGTGGTCGCCCTGGATACCGATGAGGCCTGTCGATGCGAGCCCGTAGTTCGGATACCTGGAGAACTTGCTCCCCGCCACCCGCTTCTTCCAGTCATCGCTGCCGAAATCGTACTCGACCACCTTGATGCCGTTCAGCCAATGCTCGACGTGATTGCCGCGCACGATGAGCCGCGTCCTGTTCCAGTGATCATAGGGCCTGGCCACGCCGGGGGGCACGCCGTAGAGCGCATAGTCGGAGCCGGCGGCGGTCAACGGGCTCTTGCCGTCCTCGGTGTTGGCGTCATCGAGCAGCTGGTACTCCGGCGCGCTCCAGTAGATGTGATCATACTCGCGCGTGCCGCGGTAGAAGATGCCGCTGTTACCTTGCTTGCCGATCTTCCACTCGAGCTCGAGCTCGAAATTTCCGAACTTCTCATAGGTCACGAGATCATCGACCGGCCCGTCCTTGTGGAGCACGCCGCCGTCGACGTGCCAGCCCGCCGGCAGCCCGGGGGCCTTCCAGCCTCTCCAGGCAGGAGCGCCATGTTCCTCGAGCAGCGCGCGCCAGCCCGCCGCGGAGGCGCCCGGCTCCGCACCGAAAGCGGCGGCGGCCGCCAGAGAAAGGGTCAGCATCGCGGCGCACAGCTCGGGTCTGGTCATGGATCGCTCCTTAATCGCTCTCGCCGTCACGTGAGGTTCAATTTCTTCAGCAGCTCGGGCGGCGCGCCTTCGAAGCTCGTGAGCGGCACATTACCGACATAGCCGAGATCCCTGGCTCCCGCGGGACTCGAGTAGAAGGCGGCGGCGGTCAGATCGCGATAGAGCGCGAAGAAGCGCGCCGCCTCGCGCCGCTCCGCCGGCGCGCGCGTGGCGTCGCAGATCGAGTCGCACATGGCGGTCTGCGTAGCGGTGTCGAGCTCGGCGAACCCTTTGCCTCCGCGCCGCGCGCCCTCCGCGTCCAGCCAGGTGAATCCGTCCAGCACCACCGGCCGGTCGTGCTGCTGCACCGGGTACGGCGCACTCACCCACTCGTCGATGAAGTCGACCACGCCGACGGCGGAGGCGCTCGCGGAGTGCTCATCCGCCGGAATGATGAGATCCGAGAGGACGGCGGCGAGCCGGCGCTGGGCCGCGCTCAGCGTGAGCGGCCAGAACTCGCCCCGCTTGTGCGACGTGACGAGATCCGGATCGGTACCGTAGCCGGGTGCCGCCGGGGGGCGCAGCAGCGCCGTGCCGTGCCGGGGCTGTCCGACCGCCGTACGCCACGCCGGCCAGGCGGCGCTCGCGGCCAGCATCCACTTGATGGTGGTGCGGCGGTCTATCACAGCTCCTTGCGCCGCAGGCGCTCGAGGATGTGGTCCGCCGCGCGCCAGGCGACCGCCATGATCGTGAGTGTCGGATTCTTGTCGGCGTTGGAGGGGAATACGGCGCCGTCGGTGACGAAGAGGTTGGGCACGTCCCAGGTCTGACACCACTGGTTGGTCACGGAGACCTTCGGATCCGCGCCCATGATGGCGCCGCCCACTTCGTGGATGATGAGTCCTCCCGGGAGAATCGCCTTGGCGCCGTCGGTCTCGATCCTGTGCGGCCTGCCGCCCATGGCCTCGATGATCTCGCCGAAGGTCCGCTGCATGTGCGCCGCCTGGCGAGTCTCGTGCTCGGAAAATTTCCAGTGGAATCGCAGCACCGGGATCCCGAAGCGGTCCTTGACGCCACCCGGGTCGATCTCGCAGTAGGAGTTCTCGTTCGGGATCATCTCGCCGCGGCCGCTGAAATACACCAGGGAGCCGTAGAAGCGGCGCACGTCCTGCTTGAATTTCGCGCCGTAGTTGCCGCCGGTGAGCCATTCGAGGCCGGCCGCCGTACCGGGCCCGGGCATGCGTCTGCCGCCGCTGAACTCGACGTGGTAACCGCGCGCGAAGCCGAGCTTGCCGGCGCGCTGCTGCTGGTAGAGCCACCAGGGCATGTAGTACGCATGACCGTCCGCGCCGTCTTCGTTGAGCGGCGGCAGACTCTCGAGCTGCGGCACCTGCCCCCACACGTCGCTGCCGACCGTGTCCATGATGTAGCGGCCGACCTTGCCGCTCGAGTTGGCGAGCCCGTCGGGGAAGTGGGCGCTCTTCGAGTTGAGAAGAATGCGCGCCGACTCGCAGGCGCTCGCGGCGAGCACCACGACACGCGCGCTCGCGTGCTCGTGCCTGCCCGTAGTGCGGTCGACGAAGCTGACGCCGCTCGCCTTGCCGTCGGCCCCGAGCGTGACCTCGTACACCATGGCATCGGTCGTGATATCGAGCTTGCCCGTAGCGAGCGCCGGCGGCAGATGCACGGTCGTCGACTGGTAGTTGGCGCGGATCGAGCAGCCGCGCCCACAGGGCGTCGCCCACAGGCACGGCGCACGGCTTTGCATGTCGGCGGCGAGAATCTCCTGCGCCCGTCCGTTCCCCGGATGGATACGCTTCGGGTTGCTGCGGTGATCGAGTGCCCGGGTGAGCACCGCACGGTGGCCCGGGATCACCGGGATGCCGAGATGTCTGGCCGCTTTCGCAATCGCGTAGTCGCTCACGATCGGCTTGGGCGGCGGCAGCAGGCACCCGGGCGAGGAGTTCGGCGTGTTCTCCAGGCCCTCGTTGCTGCCGTAGACGCCGATCAGGAGCTCGACCTTGTCGTAGTAGGGCGCGACGTCCTCGTAGTTGATCGGCCAGTCGAAGCCGAGTCCGTCGCGGCTCTTCGGCTTGAAATCGTACGGGCCGTTGCGCAGCGAGATGCGTCCCCAGTGGTTGGTGCGCCCGCCGAGCATGCGTGCCCGCCACCAGTCGAAGCGGCCGCCGTGGTCCTCGGTGGTGCGCACGTACGGCTCGCCGGGCACCTGCCAGCCGCCATCCACCGTCGCATCGTAGAAGCCGAAAGGCTTCTGCGGCGTGCCGACCCCGCCCAGTGGAGCCTGGTCGGGCGTCTGGAACATCGGCGTCTCGGTCTCGGGCGCATAGCGGCGCCCGGCCTCGAGCATCAGGACCCGCGCGCCCTCCATGCACAGGGTGTAGACGGTCTGTCCGCCGGCGGCACCCGAGCCGACCACGATCACATCGTAGGAGCGCTGCTGGGATTTCGGGGTGACGAACGCCATGGCTCAGGAACGGTAAGGCTCGCGGCCGATACCCTGCACGCCGATGCCCTGCGCGGCCAGCACTTCGTGCTGCAGAGCGTACATGGCAGCGGCGGCCTTATCGATCGCCCGCGTGAAGGCGAGCGAGCCGGCGAGGATCGGCTTCAGGCGCTCCCTGTCCTGGATGCGCGCCGGCGGGTACTCGTGCTCCACGACGAGGTAGGTCTTCTCCGGGTCGATGGCGAGCAGCTCGCGTGCCGCGAGCTGGTGGTCGAGCCAGTCCACCGAGCGATTCTGCAGATAGGCGAGCGGATCGTGACGCGCGGTCCCGGGGAGCTCGTGCTCGGCGAACACGGTCTGCTTCTTCCAGGCGTTGAGCTGCTCGGCCGGATCCCTGCTGGGCTCGGCGCCGTGCCAGTCGCCGCGCTGCAGGGTCTGCCCGCCGTAGCCCCAGGCCGCAATACCCCTCGATTCGATGACCTGTCCTTTGACGTGAAAGCCGCCGATCAGGAAATTGTAGCCGCTGTCCTTCAGGTACTGGAAAACGGAGCGCGAGTCCTGGCCCATGAGAACCGCGTGCGAGGGGTCGTAGTGAATGCGGAACTGATCGCCGACCCCATGGCGCTCGCAGATGCGGTGCAGAGCGATCCAGGGCCCCGGCGCATAGGCAATGTTGTTGTGCCAGTTGTCGCTCACGTTCCAGCCCGGCATCGGGCATTGCTCGACGCGGAAAGTGAGAGCGCGGGCCTTGGCCTCCTTCAGCAGCGGCACGAACACCGCCTCGAACATGACAAGATTCCCGTCCATGCTCAACGAAGGGTTGCGCCCGACGAAGCCCGTGACCGCATCGGCTCCGAGCAGCACCGCCGCGTCGAAGACCTTGAGCATCATCTGGTGCTTTTTGCTGCGCACCGCTTCGTCGGCGGCCAGCATGTTATCGAAGTAGCCGAGATCCGAGAGCCCCACCTTCGTGGCTTCCATCGCGCGCCGCACGCGCGCGGCGCGCTGGGCGTTGAAGGGCGCACGCAGGTCGAGCGTGTTGGCCACGGGATCGAGCATCGCCGCGGCCGGGACGTCGCTTTCGCTCGGGTGCAGCGCCGCCGACAGCTCGATGTTGGGAGCCCCGATCTCGGCGGCGAACGCCAGCCACTCCTCGATCGCAAGATCCGGGTCGGCGTCGCGCTTGGGCCGCGGCGTCAGCTCCTGCAGCGCCGCGGTGAGGATGCTGAGGCGCATGTGGCGCGGCCGGAACTCACCTCGCGGCATACGCCACCTTCTCGTTGCGGAAGCTCGCCGCGAACAGCACGAACACCGCCGCGGCAAATGCCGCCGGATAGAGCCAGATCGACTTCCACGCGTGCACGCCGTGGGCCACGTAGAGATCGTCGATGAGCCCGGCGGCCGAGAATCCCACCAGCATGCCGAGGCCGTAGGTCGCGAGCGTGATCAGCCCCTGGGCGGCGGCCTTGTGCGCGGCGCCGGCCCTCGAGTCGGTGAAGATCTGCCCGGAGACGAAGAAAAAGTCGTAGCACACGCCGTGGAGCGCGATGCCGATGATCAGCATGAAGGCGAGCTCGTGCGCGTCGCCGAAGGCAAAGAGTACATAGCGGGCCGCCCACGCCAGCATGCCGATGAGGAGCGTCGCCTTCATGCCGAAGGTCCGCAGAAACAACGGCAGCGCCAGCATGAACAGCACTTCTGACATCTGTCCGATGGTCTGCTTGCCGGTGGCGTTGGCGACCTGGATCTCGGTGAGGAACTGGTTGGCGTTCTGATAGTAGAAGGCGAGCGGAATGCAGATCAGGACCGACGCCACGAAGAACACGGCGAAGTTGCGCTCCTTGAGGAGCACCAGGGCATCGAAGCCGAGCACGCGGCCGAGGCTTCCGCCCTCTCCGGCCGCGGGCTGGGGCGGGGTGGCTGGCAGCGTGAACGCATAGACCCCGAGCACGAAGGATGCGATCGAGGACATGAGGAAAGTCTGGCGCAGCAGGCCCTGCGCGATGCCGGCGTGCGAATCCCAGGCGAAGAGGTAGCTGATCGTGAGTCCCGCGACGATCCAGCCGATCGTGCCCCACACCCGCAGCCCGGGGAAATGCCGCGCGGGGTCGTGCATCTGGCGGAACGCGATCGCGTTCACCAGCGCCAGCGTCGGCATGTAGAGAATCATGTACGCAAGCAGCAGCGGATAGAACGCGGCGAAGTCGCGGCTGCTGTAAAGCACATACATCAGGACGCCGCCTGCGATGTGCACGATGCCGAGCAGCCGCTCGGCGTTGAAGTAACGGTCGGCGATGAGTCCGACGATGAAGGGGGCGACGATGGCGCCCCAGGCCTGCGTGCCGTAGGCGAGCCCGGTCTGCGCGCCGCTGGCGTGCAGATTCGCGGCGAGATAGCTCCCCATCGTGACGAACCAGCCGCCCCAGACGAAGAACTCGAGGAACATCATGACGCACAGACGCGCCTTCGCGGAGAAGCTCATAGCTGCATCCAGGCCGACCCGGCGCGCGAGCTCGCGACCGCCTGGGCGATGAAGCGCAGGCCGCGCAGGCCGTCCTCGACGCCCGGGTAATCGCGCAGCGGCGCCTGCCCGTCGGCCGCGCGGCGCACGTCCTCGATGAAGGCGCGGTAAATGTTGGCAAACGCCTCGAGATACCCCTCGGGGTGCCCGGGAGGGGTGCGGATCGCCGCCTGCGCGGGGGCGCTCATGTACCCGTGCCCCGTCCGCCGCAGCTCCCAGGGCTTGCCGGCGGGCTTGAAGATCAACGTGTTGGGTTCCTGCTGGTGCCACTCGAGCCCGGCGCGGGTGCCGTAGACGCGCAGCGAGAGCCGGTTCTCCTCTCCGCAGGCGATCTGCGAGCACACCAGCGTCCCCCTGGCGCCGCCCTCGAGCCGCAGCAGCATGTTGGCGTCGTCATCGAGCCGCCGGCCGGCGACGAAGGAGGTGAGGTCGGCGCACACGGCCTCGATGCGCACGCCCGTGACGAACTCGAGCAGATTCGCCGCGTGCGTGCCGATGTCGCCGACGGCGCCACCGATGCCGGCGCGCGCCGGATCGGTGCGCCACTCGGCCTGGCGATGGCCGCTCCGCTCGAGCGGCTCCATGAGCCAGTCCTGGGTGTACTCGACCAGCACCTTGCGGATCTCGCCGAGCTGCCCGCCGCGCACCAGGGCGCGCGCCTCACGCACCGCCGGGTAGCCGGTGTAGGTATGGGTGAGCGCGAACAGCGTCGTGCCGGCCTCGACGAGCCGCACCAGCTCCTCGCCCTCGGCCACGGTAAGCGCCAGCGGCTTGTCGCAGATCACGTGGATGTCGGCCGCGAGAAAGGTGCGCGCGACCGGGTAATGCAGGTGATTGGGGGTCGCGATGATGACGAAGTCGATGCCGCTGGCATCGGCGGATTCGGCGCGCGCCATCTCCTCGTACGAGCTATAGGCGCGCTCGAGGAACCAGGCCGCGGCGCTCGCGCGCGCAGTCTCCGGCTGTGAGGACATGGCGCCGGCGACGACCTGCGCCTGGCCGTCGAGCTCGGCGGCCAGCCGGTGCACTGAGCCGATGAAGGCGCCGCGCCCGCCGCCCACGATGCCGGCCCGCAGGCGGCGCTCAGGAGGGGCGGACGTAGCGGTCGGGCACATCGCGCTCAATGCTAGCGCATTTCCCGGCGTGAGCCCGAAGTCCCCGGCGGCCTGACTGCGCCGGCCGGCCGTACAATCGTCTGCGCCATGCCCGCCATCAACTTCGCTCTATGGGCGCGCCTCATCGGCCTAGCGGCGCTCGCTTGCGTCACGGCCGCGCGCGCTGCAGAGAGCGCGCCAGCGCATGCAGGCGCAGGTTGCACGCCGCAGCGCTACCCTCATTTCGACCGCGTGCTGCTGCTCGAGACGAGCTCCGAGACTTCAGCCAACGTCAGTATCGGCGACGTAAGCGGCGCGGGTCATCCCGACGTTCTGCTGGCCAAGGGGCGTCACTGGCCGCTCGTGAGCCGCGTGCTCCTCAACGACGGGCATGGCCGGTTCCCGGTCGCTTACGATCTGGGAGCGCAACCCTACCGCTCTTATTCCGCCGTGCTCGCGGATCTCACCGGACACGGGTTCCTCGACGTCGTGCTCAGCAACGACGCCCCGGATCCCAAGATCGTGTACCTCAACGACGGCAAGGGACATTTCCGTCCCGGCTCGACGTTCGGCCGCCCCGAGTGGCCGACACGCAATGTTGCGGTCGCGGACCTGAACGGCGACGGGCTCCCGGACATCATCGTTGCCAACCGGTACGGCGACCATCCCGGCGGCGCGAACTATGTGTGCCTCAATCGAGGGGACGGCAAGTTCGACGCGGACTGCATCGCCTTCTCGCACGAGTCGGCCACCACGATCACCGCTGCCGACTTCAGCGGCCGCGGGCACGTCGATCTCGCGGTCCCGAACCGTGACGGCGGCCAGAGTTACGTATACCTGAACGATGGTCAGGCCAGGTTCCCGCAACGAAGACCGTTCGGCCCGCGCGATGCGCACATCCGCGTGGCCGCGGCGGCCAACCTGACCGGCAGCGGCCACATGGATCTCGTGACGATCGACGACGAGCGCCCCGGCACGTTCATCTACTTCAATCAACCCGACGGCACATTCTCGGCGCCCCTGGTCCTCGGCACGGTCAAGGCGACTCCGTACGCGCTCGCGGTCGGGGACCTCAACCGCGACGGAAAAGTGGACATCGTCGTCGGCTACCTGGGAGCGCCTGCTATCGTTTATTTCAACGAGGGCAACGGGCGCAGCTTTGCGCCCGTGCCCTTCGGCGACAGCCAGGGGTCGGCCTACGGCATAGCCATTGCCGACCTCGATGGCGACGGATGGCCCGACATCGCGGTCGCGCGCTCGGGGGCGCCGAACGTCGTCTATTTCAGCTCCGGCGCACCGCCCTGCAGCAGTGGACCCTAAACGTTCGAGTCCGGAAAGGACGCCTTGCGGCGGTTGATGTAATCCAGCAGCGCCTCGTCCACCGCGGGATCGAGCGGCGGCGGCTCGTATTCCTCGAGCTGCTTCTTCCACAGGGTGTTGGCGCGCTGGATCATGTCCTTGGCGCCTTCCGCCTCCCACTGCTCGACGCTGTTGTTGTCGGCGAGCGGCGAGCGGTAGAACGCCGTCTGGAAGTTCGCCTGCGTATGCGCACAGCCGAGGAAATGCTTGCCCGGCCCCACTTCGCGGATCGCATCGAGCGCCTGGCCGTTCTCGGAGAGATCCACCCCGGCCAGCAGCGTGTGCATCATCCCGGCCTGGTCGACATCCATGACGAATTTCTCGTAGCCCATGGCGAGCCCGCCCTCGAGCCAGCCGGCGGTATGCAGCACGAAGTTGACGCCGCCGAGGCAGGTCGGGATCAGGGTGTTGGCGGACTCGTAAGCGGCCTGCGCATCGGGAATCTTCGCGGCACACAGTGCGCCGCCCGAGCGGAACGGCACGCCGAGACGCCGCGCGAGCGCTGCCATCACGTACAGCACCAGCGCCGGCTCCGGAGTGCCGAAGGTCGGGGCACCCGACTGCATCGAGAGCGAGGAAGCGAAGCTGCCGAGGATCACCGGCGCGCCGGGGTTGACCAGCTGCGCGGTCGCCATGCCGGCGAGCGCTTCGGCGAGCGTCTGCGCCGCGGTGCCTGCGACCGTCACCGGCGACATGGCCCCGGCGAGGATGAAGGGCGTGACGACCGTCGCCTGGTTGGCGCGCGCGTAGGTCTTCAGCGCCCCGAGCATGGTCGCATCCCAGGTGAGGGGCGAGTTGGCGTTGATCAGACTCGTGATACAGGTGCGCGGCTTGCCGGTCGCGGGGTCCGTGAAGTTGTCGCCGAAGAGGATCTTCGTCATCTCGACCGTGTCGCGCGCACGCTCGGGATGAGTGACCGAGCCCATGTACGGCTTGTCGCTGTACTTCATGTGGGCATACACCATGTCGAAGTGCCGCTTGTTGACCGGCAGGTCGACGGGCTCGCAGATCGTGCCGCCCGAGTGATGCAGGGAGTTGGCGAGATAGGCCAGCTTGACGAAGTTGCGGAAGTCCTCGATGCGCGCGTAGCGGCGCCCCTCGTCGAGGTTGCGCACGAACGGCGAGCCGTAGGCCGGGGCGAACACGGTGCGGTTGCCGCCGATTACCACGTTGCGTGCCGGGTTGCGCGCGTACTGGGTGAATTCCTGCGGTGCCGAGCGGCGCACGATCTCGCGGCACATGCCGCGCGGGAAGCGCACGCGCTCGCCCTGCACGTCCGCGCCCGCGTCCTGCCAGATCTTCAGCGCTTCCGGATCGTCGCGGAAGTCGATGCCGATCTCCTGCAGGATGGTGTCGGCGTTGCGCTCGAGGAGCTCGAGGCCCTCGCTGGAGAGCACCTCGTAGTAGGGAATGTTGCGCGTAATGAAAGGGACGAACGCGTGGCTGCGCGCGGTGCGCGCGGCGATCTTCGCGTCGCGGCCGCTCGGGCGGCGTGCGCGCGCCGGCTGACCTTGCTGGGGCTGCTGGTCCATGAGGATATCCTGACCGATGCTGAGTCGTGGGCCCTGCCCCATTATCGTCAGCCCCCGACGGCCGGACTGGCCGGTTTGCGGCATCGGCTTCTCCGGCAGCGCCACGGCGGGCCGGCTTTTCAGTGCGACTCGACCACCGGCAGATTGATGAAGCTCGAGGCCCCGCCGCCGTGGTAGACGCGCTGCGTCGCCTTCTTATAGTCCTCCGGGCGCGCGAAGAAGATGTTGTCGACGTAGGTCTGCGGATTGCGGTCGTAGAGCGGAAACCAGCTGGACTGGATCTGCACCATCAGACGGTGGCCGGGCAGGAACACGTGATTCACCTGCGGCAGAGCGAAGCGGTACTGCTGCACCGTGCCTGACGGGATGGGACTCGGGTGGGAGAGGCTCTCGCGATAACGCCCGCGGAATATGTCCATCGCCACGGCTAACTGGTAACCGCCCATTTGCGGTCCGGAATCCGACGGCACCTCGTCCGGATAGACATCGATCAGTTTCACCACCCAGTCGCCGTCGGTCCCGCTGGTCGAGGCGAACAGATTCACCAGCGGCGCGCCGCCGATGTGCAGGGGAGTCGTGAGCGGCTTGGAGATATACGTCAGCACGTCGGGGCGGCCGTCGACCGCGCGCTGATCGGTGAGGAGCCAGCGCGTCCAGATGCTGCGATCGTTCAACTGCATCGGTCGGGGCACGTAC
Source organism: Steroidobacteraceae bacterium (assembly GCA_035518275.1). Lineage (GTDB taxonomy): Bacteria > Pseudomonadota > Gammaproteobacteria > Steroidobacterales > Steroidobacteraceae > 13-2-20CM-66-19. The sequence goes on along the minus strand of DATIXU010000105.1, from coordinate 25,888 downwards.
GGGACGGGTTTGGCGGGATCCGACACGTACTCATCGTAGGGCATGGCACTCCTGGCCGGCGGCGCGCTGAAGCTCAATCCGAAGTGCGGCTGCAGGTACAGCGGCTTAGGCCGCCCCGAGGCGCACCCCGACTCGCAGGCGAGCGGCCAGGCGGACAGCCGCCGCCAGACGTTGGTTCCGGTCTCGAACACCGTCACCGGCGCAATGTCTGCCTTCGGCGCGCCGTCCTTCAGATGCTCCGCGAGGAACGGCTCGATCACGTCGCGCCGCGCCTGCAGCGCCGTGTCACCGTCGAACTTGAGCGGCCCGAGCGTCGTGCCGTCGCCGTTGATGCCGCTGTGCCGCCACGGGCCGAGCACCATGAAGATGAGCGTGTTGTCCTTGTCCTGCGGCTTGAGCGCCGCGTAGGTGTGCACGCCGCCATACATGTCCTCCTGGTCCCAGAGACTAGTCACGAACAGTGTCGGAACTTTGAGGGATTGTTTGGGCAGAATCTGATCGAGGGCCTGGCCCCGCCAGAACTCGTCGTAGGCCGGGTGCTCGCTGAGCTTCTGGAAGAACGGCAGCTGGTCGATGCCGAAATGCTGCGCGAAGCCACCCGCCGAGACCAGGCCCAGAAACAGCTGGTAGTCGTCATAGGCGCCGCGCGGGATCTTCCGCCCTTCGCCGCGGCGGGTGGTCTGGCCGTAGATGTAGTCGAAGTTGCTCTGACGGAAGGCGCCGTTGTGAAACCAGTCATCTCCCTTCCAGCCGTCGACCATCGGGCACTCGGGTACCGCCGCCTTGAGGGCGGGATGGGGATTGACCAGCCCCATGAGCACCGTGAACCCGCCGTAGGAGGAGCCGATCATGCCCACCCTGCCGTTCGACTCGGGCACGTTCTTCACCAGCCAGTCGATGGTGTCCCAGGTGTCGGTCGAGTGATCCACCGCGGTGTCGTTCAGTGGACCGCGGAGCTCGCGCGTCATGACGTAGTCGCCTTCCGAGCCGTACTTTCCGCGCACGTCCTCGTAGGCGCGGATATACCCCCTGGTCACGAACACCGCATCGGCGTCCCCCAGAATGCCGAGCATGTGCGGGCTCGCCATGCGCTCGGTTGGGCCCGAAGCGCTGTAGGGCGTGCGGGTCAGGATGATCGGCGCGCGCTGCGCACCCTTCGGCACGATGATGACGGCGTGCAGCTTCACCCCGTCGCGCATCGGAATCATGACGTCGCGCTTCACGTAGTCGAAATCCGCGGTTGGCGGGCTGAACTCCGCCGGAATGTCGGGCTTCATCGGGGGGACGGGAGCCGCGCCGGCGAAGCCCGTGATGGCCACTAACACCCCTGCGGTCAGCACCGAAGCTGGCGAGCGCATCGGGTTCTCCCTCACTCCGGTGAAACCGGGTCGGGAGCCGGCAACTCGGACGCTCGGGTCCTGAGAAGTATCCCGGCGTTGTACAGCAGGTAATACCCGACCAGCACCGCAAAGATTCCGACGGTCAACGGGCTTCTCTGGTACGCGGCGGCGGCGTTCGGGTCGGGCGCGAACATCCCGTTTGTGCCATTCGCGAGGTAGAGAAACCTGTAGAGCAAACGGCCCAGGAACAACAGCGTCACCGCGAGGCCGATGTAGGTGTGGGGCGTGTAGAAGCGACCCTCCGGCGTCACCTCGAAGCGGGTATGGCGCAACCCCGCGCCCGCCAGCGCCGCACCACAGGCGAGTCCGCCGATCAGCGCTTCGAGCATCTCCGGACCGCGCATCACGCTGGCCGCGGCGATCAGCCCGCCCGCGAGCGTGAGCACGCCGATACGAAACCAGATCCGCACCGGCTGCACCGGCTGGCGACCGAAGGTCCGCCGCAGGCGGCGCACGATTCCCCAGACCACGAGCGCGGTGACGAGGATGGGAGTGATGAGTTTAGGATCCATGCGACCTCATAGCGTGATCGAGCCGCGCCCCAGCTCGATGACATCACCGCTCACCAGTACGTTGCGTTCCTCGTCGACCCGCAGCCGCAGCGCCGACGGCCTGCCGGCGTACTCTCCCTGCGAGATATCGAACTCGCAGGGCAAAGTCCGACCCGTCGCCAGGCACCAGCCACCCAGATTCGCGGTGGCCGATCCCGTCGCCGGATCCTCGAGCACCGCCCGCCCCTGCGGAAAGAAAAAGCGCGCGAGCAGTCCCGCACCGGCGGGCGCGAACACATAGACCTGGCTGTGCCCGTCGGCGCTCGGCAGCTGTGCGAGCAGGTCGGCGCGCACGTTCACGCGCCGCACCGCCGCCTCGCTCGCGAGCGGCACGATGAGCTGCTCCACCCCGGCGCTCACCCACAACGGGCGCTCGCCGATCTCGCGCTCCTCGAGCCCCAGCATGGCCGCCAGGGTGAGACGCGGCTCGCTCACCTCGCGCCACGCCGGCGGCTTCGCCTGCAAGGTCCAGCGGTCCCCGCTCGCGCGTACCGGAATCACGGCCGCGGGCAACTCGAGCGTCAGGCGGTCGCCGCCGAGCCCGAGGGCCCGGCACACGTGCGCGGTGCCGAGCGTCGGGTGTCCCGCGAAGGGCATCTCGTAGCGCGGCGTGAAGATACGCACCCGGGCGCTGGCACGCTCGGAGGGCAGGATGAAGCTGGTCTCCGACAGGTTGAACTGCAGTGCCAGCGCTTGCATCCTTAGCTCATCGAGCGCCTGAGCCCGCTCGAAGACGCACAGGGGATTGCCGGTCAGAGGCACGCGCCCCTGAGTGAAGACGTTGACGATTCGATAGGAGAACGCAGCCATGCGCCGGGTGATTGTATCCTCGCGGCCGCAGCGATGAGCACCGAATTACTGTTTCGGGACGATGCCTATCTGAAAACGGCCACCGCGCGGGTGCTGGCGGCCGGGGAGCGCGGCATCGAGCTCGACCGCACGGTGTTCTATCCGCTCGGCGGCGGGCAGGCCGGCGATGCCGGTGTCCTGGTACGGGAAAGCGGCGAGCGCATCCCGATCGCCGATACCCGCAAGGGCGCGACTCCCGACAGCGTGCTGCACGTCCCGGCCGGCGGCGCGCCGCTCCCTGAGCCCGGCGAGACGCTTGGCCTCGAGATCGACTGGCCGCGGCGCTACCGGCTGATGCGCCTGCATACGGCGCTGCACCTGCTGTCGTGCGTGGTCGTTGCCCCGGTCACGGGCGGCAACATCGTGCCCGACAAGGCGCGCCTCGACTTCGACATCGACCTCGCCGCTCTCGATGCGGCGCGCATCGAGAGTGAGACCAACCGGCTGATCGCCTCAGGTGCGGCCACCGAGACCCAATGGATCACGGATGCCGAGCTGGACGCGCAGCCGGAGCTGGTGAAGACCATGAGCGTGCAGCCGCCCCGTGGCACGGGCCACGTGCGGCTGCTCAGGATCCCTGGGATCGACCTGCAGCCCTGCGGCGGGACTCACGTAGCCAACATTGCCGAGATCGGCGCGATAAAGGTCGTGAAGATCCGCAGCGAGGGCCGGCACAACAAACGCGTGGAGATCGTGCTTACCGGTAGCGACTGAGCTCGATGCCGTTGCCGACGGGCAGCAGCACCGATCTCATGCTCATTTGAAATACTCCTGGAGCGACGCCACGCCGAGCCGCTTGGCCTCGAACAGGCTCTCGAGGTGCTCGCGGGAGTTGACCAGCCCGCGTGCACGCAGCACGCCGCGCTCATCGACCAGGGCGGCGAACGGCAGCCGGCTCACCTGGTAGGCGAGCCCGAGGGCGGCCGAGACCACGTACGGAATCTCCTCGAGCCCCTGCGCGCGCACGAACTCGCGCTGCTCCGCGGTATCGCCGTCGCTCGCCAGGATCACGTCCATCCAGGAGCGCTCGTCCCTGCGGCTCGACTTGACCGCCGGGAGGAGCGTCTTGCATACCGGGCAGGTCGGAGAGACGAAGAGCAGCAGTGTGCTGCGGCCGTCGTCGCGTGCAGCACCAACCTTGAGCTCCCGGCCGTCGAGGGCGGCGAGCTCGAGCGCCGGCGCCGGATCGCCCACGGCGAGGCCGCGATTCAGCATGAGCGCTCCGGCCGGGGCGATGCGCTGGTGCAGCACCCCGAGCTGCCGGGTGAGCGCCAGCACCACTGCGGCGAGCACCAGGACCAGCGCCCAGAGGACCACATTCGACACGGCGAGTGCGCTCATCGCGGCCCTCGGAGCGCCGCGGTCCAGGTCGCCGCCCGGCCGAGGAGCTGATCCAGGGATACATATAAAAGAGTCGCGATCGCCACTCCACCGCCGACGGTGAGCGCGTCCACGGGCAGCAGGTGGCGCGTCTTCCAGGGGGCCAGCGCGATGGCGAGCAGCAGCAGGGCCAGCATGAGATTCCGGCCGACCATCCAGGGCGCGATCGGCCGTGCGTCGTCCGGCCCTCCGCACCCGCAGGCGAGATCGCGTCGCCCGCGACCGAGATTCACGCCGATCGCCGCGGCATAGCTGACGAGCAGCGCCGCCCCGCCGAGCCCCGCGCCGAAGCGCGTGGCGCTCGAGAGTAGTCCCGCGCCGACCATGAGCTCCGCGAGCGGCACCAGCGGCGCGAGGCGCACGGCGCCCTCGGGCAGCACGCGATAGGCGCGCAGCACCTCGGTGAAATGCCTAAGGTCACGGAGCTTGTGCAGCGCCGCGCTCGCGAACAGCAGCGAGAGGCATCCAACGAGCAGTAATGCCGCCGCGGGGTCGAGCATGGGCCCCATCATAAGCTAAGCGCGTCTCAACCCTCAGGCGGCGGTCCGTCGGAACGGGGTGCCCGGAACCACTCGTTCATGAGGCACGCGTAATCGGCGATCGACATCAGTCCGAGCTTGCGACGATTGGCATCGATCTCGGTGACGCGCGCGGCATCGGGCAGAGGAAACTTGCCGGACAGCCAGTCGAACTGGGTGCCGAATCGCTGCGGCTTGTTCTGCTTCACCAGAATGCGATCGACGAGGCGCGCCAGATCCGTAGCCGGCAGTTCGCCTGCCTCATAGCGCTCGGTCAGGATCGGGAGCGCCTTCTGCTGGAGGCCGGGGGCCTTGATCAGCCCCCGCAGCCACGCGCCTCGGGCAGCAGGTTCTTGTGCGTCTCATCCCAGGCCACGGCGCCCGGGCAGCCCGTGTCGGAGGCGGGGGCGGGCACGGAGTCCGCCGCGGCGGCGTGTCCGGCCGCGAGTGTCGCCAGAGCAATCACCAACGGGGAGCGGCTCATTGCTGCGGGCGCAGGTCCTCTTCCCAGAATTCCTGCGCGCGGCGAGCGGCCGCAGCGCCGCGCGCCTCCTCGAGCTTGCGCAGCTCGACCCGGCGGATCTTGCCGGAGATGGTTTTCGGCAAGGCCGCGAACTCCAGGCGCCGGATGCGCTTGTAGGGCGAGACGCGCGCGCGGACGTGCTCGAGGATGGAGCGCGCGGTCTCGGCGTCCGGCCTGGCACCGGCCGCGAGCGTGACGAATGCCTTCGGTACCGAGAGACGCAGCGCGTCGGGACTCGGCACCACGGCGGCCTCCGCGACCGCCGAGTGCTCGATGAGCACGCTCTCGAGCTCGAAGGGGCTGATGCGGTAGTCGGAAGACTTGAAGACGTCGTCCATCCGGCCGACGTACGTGAGATAACCTTCGCTGTCGCGCGAGGCCACGTCTCCCGTGTGGTAGTAGCCGTCACCCATGGCGCTCGCAGTGCGCTCCGGATCATCGAGGTAAGCCTGCATGAGCCCGACCGGCCGCTGCTCGAGATCGATGCAGATCTCGCCCTCCTGCGCGCGGCGCCCCTCCGGATCGATCAGCACCACGGGATAGCCCGGCAGCGGCCGTCCCATGGAGCCGGGCAACACCCGCTGCCCCGGAGGGTTGCCGACCTGCGCCGTCGTCTCGGTCTGGCCGAACCCGTCGCGAATGGTGATGCCCCAGGCCTCACGCACCCGCTCGATGACTTCGGGATTGAGCGGCTCTCCGGCGCTCGTCAGCTCGCGCAGCTCCACATGGAAGGCACGCAGGTCGTTCTGGATCAGCATCCGCCAGACGGTCGGCGGCGCGCAGAAACTCGTGACGCGGCAGCGCACCAGCTGCTTCAGGAGCGCCACGGCGTCGAAGCGCTCGTAGTGGTAGGCGAGCACGGTCGCCTGCGCGTTCCAGGGAGCGAACAGGCTCGACCAGGCATGCTTCGCCCAGCCGGGCGAGCTCAGGTTGAGATGCACGTCGGCGGGACGCAGCCCCAGCCAGTACATCGTGGAGAGATGCCCGACGGGATAGCTCACCTGGGTGTGCGCGACCAGCTTTGGGCGCGCGGTGGTACCCGAGGTGAAATAAAGCAGCAGTAGGTCGTCGGCGCGGGTCGCCGCGGTGGTGAAGCCCGTGTCCGCCCCGTGCGAGCGCTGGTAGGGAATCCAGCCCGCCAGCGGGTCCCCCACCGCGATCCGCACGGGCCCGCCCGCGAGCGCGTCGAAGCGGGCCGCGAGAGTGGACTGCGTCACGACCGCCTTCACCTGGCCCCGCTCGAGGCGGTCCTCGAGGTCGTCGCGCTCGAGCAGCGTGGTCGCGGGGATGATGACCGCGCCGAGGCGGATAGCGGCGAGCATCGTCTCCCACAGCGCCGTGCAGTTCGGCAGCATGATGAGAATGCGGTCGCCCGGCCCGACGCCCGCGTCGTGGAGGAACGCGGCTACCTGCACCGAGCGGCGCGCCAGGCGCGCGAAGCTCAGTGTCTCATCGCCCCCCGCATCGTCCACCACCCGCAGCGCCGCAGTGTCGTTGCCTGCCGCGATCACATCGAAGTAGTCGCGCGCCCAGTTGAACTCAGTGAGCGCCGGCCAGCGGAACGTGCGCAGCGCTTCGGCCAGGTCGTCCCGGCAGCGCAGCAGTTGATCCCGGGCCTCGAGGAATGCTTGAGTAGCGCCCATGCGTCGCCCCCCGGCAGCTTAACATCGGGTCGGGTTAACATGGCGCCATGAACACCGCCCGCCTCGAAGCGTTCACCGACGGGGTGGTTGCCATCATCATCACCATCATGGTGCTCGAGATCCACGTTCCACAGGGAAGCGACCTCGCCTCGCTCAAGGCGGACGCGCCGGTGCTCCTCGCCTACGTACTGAGCTACGTCAACGTCGGGATCTTCTGGAGCAACCATCACCACATGCTGCACGTCACCGAGCGGATCAACGGCAAGATCCTGTGGGCCAACCTGGTGCTGCTCTTCTGGCTGTCGCTGATACCGTTCGTGATCCGCTGGATCGACGAGACGGGGTTCGTAGCCGCGCCGACCGCGGCCTACGGCGTCGTGCTGACCTGCGCCGCGCTGAGCTACACCAACCTGCAGGCGCAGATCATCGAGCTCAACGGACGCGAGTCGCAGCTCGCTCGGGCCACCGGCAGCGACTTCAAGGGCAAGCTTTCGGTCGCGCTGTACATCGCCGCTGTCATCCTGGCATTCGTGCGTCCCTGGGCTGCGATCCTCCTCTATGTGACGGTGGCGCTGATCTGGCTGGTGCCCGACACGCGTATCGAGTCGCTGGTGAGAAAATGAGAACGCCCGCATGAGCACTCCTCCCGCCGTGACCGCGGTGAACGGCGCCACCGCATACGTCGTCAACCTCAGAGATCCTCAGGGGCACCAGTGGTTGGCGGATGAGCCGCTCGAGTCGGGCGGCGGCAGCCAGGGCCCCTCACCCACTCAGCTGCTGCTCTCGAGCCTCGGCGCCTGCACGGCGATGACCGTGCGCATCTTTGCTGCGCGCAAAGGCTGGCCGCTCACGGGCGCCGAAGTGCAGCTCGAATTCAACCCCGAGGGGAGCCCCGCGGAGGGCAACGACATCCGGCGCACGATCACGCTGCGGGGAGACTTGAGCCCCGAGCAGCGGGAGCGGCTGCTCGATGTCGCCAATAAATGTCCGCTCCACCGGATATTGACCGGCAGGATACGGATTCGAAGCTCGCTCACGCCTCCATGAGCAGTCGCCACCCACCGCCCGAACGCCTCGAGGCGCGCACCGCCGAGATCGGTGGCGGGCTCACCATCCGCCGCGCCCTGCCGAACCGGCACCGCCGCACGGTAGGCGCCTGGTGCTTCCTCGATCACGCGGGACCGATGGAGTTTGCCGCGGGCGGCGGCATGCACGTCGGGCCTCACCCGCACATCGGGCTGCAGACCTTCACGTGGATGATCGAGGGAGAGGTGGTCCACCGCGACAGCCTCGGCAACGAGCAGGTGATCACACCAGGCCAGGTCAACCTGATGACCGCCGGAGCCGGCATCGCGCACGCCGAGGACTCGGCGCCCGGTCGCGCAGGAAAGCTGCATGCGGCACAGCTGTGGATCGCCCTGCCCGAGGGGGAGCGGCGCCGCCCGCCGGCCTTTCGCAACTATCCGGACCTGCCGCTCCTCGAGTCGGGCGGCTTCAGCGTGCGCGTGCTCGCGGGGAGCGCCTTCGGGCAGACCTCTCCGGCCGAGGTCTACTCGCCGCTCGTCGGCCTCGACGTGAGCGCCACGGGCTGCGCGGCGCTCGCGGTGCCGCTCACGGCCTCGTCCGAGCATGCGGCGCTCGTCCTGAGCGGCGCGGCGAGCGTCGCCGGTGAGGCGCTCGCGCCCGGCACGCTCCTTTACTTCGGCCCCGGGCGCGAGGAGCTCACGCTGTGGACCGAAGGCGCCGCGCGTATCCTCCTGATCGGCGGGACGCCGTTCGGCGAGGAGATCCTCGTGTGGTGGAATTTCGTCGCGCGCACGCGCGAAGAGATCGCGCAAGCCACCCGTGACTGGAATGCGGGGCGCTTCGGCGCCGTGCACGGCAGTCCCGCCCGTCCTCTCGTCGCTCCGGAGGTTTCCGGCCTCAACCTGCGGCCCACGCCTCGCGGGGTTACTTGAGAGGACGCCGCGGGGAACGCACCGGGTCAACCGGTCTCCATCCAGTCCGCCAGCTGCTGGCGCTGACGGATGCGCGCCACGTCCATCAGCATGCGCCCGGCCCAGCGGTACACGTTGTTCTCCCCGAGGGTTCGGCGCATCAGCCGCATGCGCAGCCGCCGCTGCTCGCGTGGCATCTCTAGCGCCGCTACGATCGCAGCCGCAGTCTCCGGCACGTCGAACGGATTGATGAGCAGCGCCTCCACCAGCTCGCGGGAGGCGCCGGCGAAGGTGCTGAGGATGAGTACGCCTTCCTCGTCTTCGCGTGCAGCGACGAACTCTTTGGCGACCAGGTTCATGCCATCGTGCAGGCTGTTGACCAGGCAGAAGTCGGCGGCGCGGTACAGCTCGAATACCTCGCGCGGCTCCTGATGCTGCGGCACCAGGATGATCGGCACCCAGCCGTTGCGCGCGAAGCGCTCATTGATGCGGCTCAGCTCCGCCAGCGTGTGCCGCTGCAGCGTCTGATAGGCCGGCAACTTGCTGCGAGAGGGAGCGGCGACCTGCAGGAAGCTCACGCGGCCGCGCCACTTCGGATACTTGTCGAACAGGGCCTCGAGCGCCCGAAAGCGCTCGATGATCCCCTTGGTGAAATCCCAGCGCTCGACGCCGACGCCGATGCGCACGTCAGGCACGAGATTGAAGCGCTTGACCACCGCTGCGCGCGCCGCTGCCGGCGCCGGCGCTCGCGCCAGCCAGTGCGGCGGCCACTCGATCGAGATGGGGTAGGCCCTGACGCGGCACACGTGCCGCCGCAGGGTGACCCGCATGCTCTCGTGGTTGACGTTGCACTCGATGAAGCGATCGAGCGTCTCGAGGAAGTTCTGGCAATGATAGAGGGTGTGAAAGCCGAGGATGTCTGCGCTCAACATGTGCAGCAGCAGCTCGCGCTTCCACGGGCACACCCCGAAGGTCTCGGCATTGGGCCAGGGGATGTGCCAGAACATCGCGATGGTGGCGTGCGGCCGGCGCGCGCGGACCAGCTGCGGCAGCAGGGCGAGGTGAAAATCCTGGATCAGGATCACGGGGTCGTCGGTGCTGCTCTCCTGCGCGGTCACCGCGGCAAACTTCTCGTTGACGCCCACGTATTGCTGCCAGTCGGCTTCGCGAAACTCCGGGCGAACGTAGGCCAGGTGGCACAGCGCCCACAGACCCTCGTTGGAAAATCCGTAGTAGTAGCCTGCTTCCTCCTCGGGCGACAACCAGACGCGACGCAGGACGTAGCTCGGCTCTTCCGGGGGAACGCGCAGGTGATCGTGAGCATCGACCACCAGGCGGTCGGCGTCGCCGCTGCCGTGAGCGATCCAGGTCCCCGAGCCTGAGCAGGCGCGCATCACCGGTTCCATCGCAGTCACCATGCCGCTGGCCGGGACCTGCACCTCGGGAACGCCGTCCGTGCCGGCGTTGTGGATGTAGGGCTCGCGATTGGAAACGACGAGGATGGGTCCGGAGCCGAGTTGCTCGCGTACCACCTGTTGCAGAGCCTGGGGCGTCCAGTTCTCGCGGAAATCGATCTCGAGTCGCTGCTTGGCTTCCAGCTCGCTCAACAGCTGGCGCACGCGGCGCAACACCGGGCGTGTCTCGAGCGGCGACTCGGCGTCGTCGAGGAACCTGCGGCGACTGATGTCGCCGAGCAGCTGCCGCATCGAGCGGTTGAGCACCAGCCGCACCGCGAGCGCGGCCAGCAGTGCGAGCGCGGCCGCAGCCGCGACGATTGCGGCAAGCGCCAGATAGCGGGCGGTCGTGCGCCTCCTCGCGATGAAGCTGAGATCGTGCGCCAGCAGCACGGTGTAAGCGGCGCCGGCGGGCGTCCGCAGCTCGAAGCGTGATACCTCGACCAGCCCGGACGGCGTCCGCAGGAGGGTGCTGCTCTTGTCGGCACCGGCGGTATCTGACTCGCCACACCTCACCACCGAGGGCATGGCCGCGGTGCTGAGAACCCGGCCTGCGTGCGGGCCGCAGACGATGAAGCCCAGCAGGCGCTCATCGCCCGCTACCCGTGAAAGATAGGCGCGCGCGTCACCAGTATCGGACTTGTCGAGCAGGGCGCCCAGGGGCTCTCCGATCGAGGTCATGACGAGCCGTGCGCGCAGCTGCACGTCGGCCCGGAACCAGTCGGTCAGCAGACGGTCAAGTGCCGGCACCCCGATCAGCGCAACGAGCAGAACCGCCGCCACGGCGGGCAGTACGTAGCGCAACAGCAGCGCGCGGATCATGCCCAGGGGCGGCACGGCCATCAGACGGGTAGTGGTGAAATTTCTCCGCTTGCTCACAGGGCCTCTTCCCAGGAGCGGCTGAGGCGCAAGGCGCTGTTGATGACGCCGACCAGGCTGTAGGTTTGCGGATAGTTACCCCACTGCCAGCCGTTCGCCGGGTCGATGTCTTCCGAGAGCAGGCCGAGCGGATTGCGGTACGCCAGCAGCCGTGTGAAGCGCGCGCGCGCGGCTTCCACCTGACCCACTGCGGCGAGTGCATTCACGTACCAGAAGGCACAGACGGTAAAAGCGGTCGCCGGGGTGCCGAAATCATCGGCGTGCCGGTAGCGGTACAGCAGATCGCCGGCCGACAGCTCCCGGCCCACGGCGGCCACGGTGGCAACGAAGCGCGGGTCCAGGGCGGGCAACAGGCCGAGCTCGGGCAGAAGCAGTACCGTGGCGTCGAAGTGCTCGCCGTCGAGCGCGCCGGTGAAGGACTTCAGCCGCTCGTTCCAGGCACGCGCGAGAATCCGCTGCTGCATCCGGTCGGCCTGCGCGCGCCAGCTTGCCGCGGCCGCGGTGAGCCCGAGTCGGGCGGCGATCTGCGACAAGCGGTCGCATCCGGCCCACGAGACCGCGGCCGAGAAGGTATGCGCGCGGTGAATGCCGCGGTATTCCCACGGTCCGGCGTCGGGCTGCTCGTACACCAGGGCGGCACGCCGGCCGAGCGCCTCGAGCTGATGGAACAGCGTCTCATCGCCCGGATGCGCGAGGCGCTCGTCGAAGAACTCCTGGGTGGCAGCGAGAATGATGGCGCCGTAGACGTCGTTCTGGACCTGCGCGGCGGCCTCATTGCCGATGCGCACCGGTCCCATGCCGAGGTATCCCTCCAGGCCACTTATCACGCGCTCGGTCAGATCGCCTTCACCGAGGAGGTGATACACCGGGCGCAGCGCGTCGACCTGCGAGCGCGCCACGATGTGGTCGATGAAGTGCAGGTAGCCTTCCATGGTGCGCGTGGCGCCCAGGCGATTGAGTGCCTGCACTACGAAGTAACTGTCGCGCAGCCAGCAATGACGATAGTCCCAGGTACGGCCGCTCGTGGGTGCCTCGGGAATCGAGGTCGTCATCGCGGCGAGCACCGCGCCGGAATCCTCGTAGGTGCACAGCTTGAGCGTGATGGCCGCCCGGATGACCGCTGCCTGCCAGTCGAACGGCACTGCGAGCGTACGCACCCATTCCTGCCAGTACTCGCGCGTCTGCTCGAGGAAGCCTTTGGCGAGCCCCGACGGCGCCTCCGCGATCGTCTCGTCCGGACCGATGAGGAAGGCGATGACGTGGTCGAGTACGAATGTGCGGTCCTCGGTGAGGCTGCTGATCGAAGCATCCGAGGTGACGCGATACGAAAAGCCATCGGCGGCAAAGCTCAGGTGATGGCTGCCGGCGCGGGCGGCGGGCGTCTGCGTACCGTGCGCCGCGGTCGGGTGCAGCCGCAGCCGCAGCAGCGGCCGGCCCGCGAGCGGCTCGATGAGCCGTATCAGCATCATCGGCCGGAACATGCGTCCGCGGCTGCGAAAGCGCGGCGCAAAGTCGGTGATCTTCAGCGCCGAGCCAGCGCTGTCCCGCAGCACGGTCTCGACGATCGCCGTGTTGCGCAGATAATGCTGCTCGGCTTCGACTTGATCCTGCAGGTCCACCGCGAATACACCGCGTGCTGCGGCCCCCTGCTCGCGCGTCAGCAACGCCGAGAAGACCGGGTCGCCGTCCGGGCGCGGCAGACACATCCACACCACCCGGCCCCGATGATCGATGAGCGCACAGATCTCGCAGTTGCCGACAACGGCGAGATCGAGCGGCTGGCGTGTGGACGCGCTCACTGCCGCATCCTGCGGGTGGCGGACAGCCAGCGGCCGACCGCGGCCACGTCCGCCAGGCGGTAATCCGCGCTGACGCGGCGGCCCACCGCAATGCCGCATCCGCCGAACTCCCTGGCGGCCTCGAAGCCCTGAAGATCCGTCACGTCATCACCCACGAACAGCGGCCGTCTTCCGGCATAAGGGGATTCGCGCATGAATGCGCGCACCGCCGCGCCCTTGCCGGCCGCGGACGGTACCAGCTCGATCACATCGGCGCCCGGCAACAGGCGATAGCCGGCACCGAGCCGCGCCAGCATGGCCTCGGCCATGTCGCGCGCCGCCCGCTGCTGCTGCGGAGCGGCGCGGAAATGAATGGCCAGTGTCGCGCCCTTGTCCTCGAGAAACATGCCGCGCTCCCGCTGCACCCTGGCCCGCAGGCGCGGGGCGGCGGCGCGCAATGCGGGCGCCGGCTCCGCTTTGAAGCGGGTGCCGTCCGAGGCGCGACGCTCGAGCCCGTGCAACCCGGCGACCGGCAGCCGGGCCGGCGCGAAGCATCGGTCAATCTGCTCGATCGGGCGGCCGCTGATCAGTGCCAGCGCACCGGCCAGTCGTACCGCCGTCGACTCGACCGCGCGGCGAACCGCGGGGTCCACGCGCACCCCGGTCGGATCGTCGGCAAACTCCACCAGTGTCCCGTCGAAATCGAGGAACAGCGCATCCTCCTTCCGCAACGGTGGCGGGTGCCCGAGCAGTCCGCTCTTGCTACGCATTATGAATGCACTCCTCCGCTCCCAGACGTCAGAGGCCGCTGACGGCCGGGCCCCCTGGGGTCCTACGAGCCGCACCGGCCGTACACGCGGCCCGCGCATCGAGCGCGCGCTGCGAGCTCACTCGGCCCGGAGAAAATGCTCCACGAGCATATGCGCGACATCGCGTCGCGTAAAGCGAAGGACCCGGGCAAAGAATGCCGGCGGCGCGCGGCGCGGGAGTCGCGCCGCCCTACTCGCGTCGATGCTCGGAAATCTCGATCAGGTAGTACGGGGCCAGGCCGCAATGAACCACTAACGCACACCCCGGTACATGCCGGATCCTGAGCGCATCGAGCGCCGAGAGCGACAGCACCGCCCCCGCGCCGCGCACGGCGAGGTCCGCCAGGGCAATGAGGACTGTCGTGTCCGCGCGCGGCTCGAGCACGGCCGGCGCCTGCGCGAACCTGCGCGTCAGGCTTGCGCTACAGCGCTCGCGCCGCGTCATCACGTTGAGATCGGTTACGGGTGCGCCGAGCGGCTCGGCATGCACCGCCCGCTCTCCGGGGAATGCCACCGGGTCACTCTCCGGCGTCAGCGTGACTGCGCCCTGTCCCTCGATGGCGAGCGACAGTCGGCCGCTCAGCACCGCCAGCCGCCGGTCGATGCCCCTAAAGAGCGAGAACGGTCCGGCGGCGCGGATGTCCGCGATGCTGACCCGCCAGTCGAAGTCTCCGGGATCGCTTACCGGCGGGTGGACGGCGACTTCGCGGGTGAGGCCGCCGCCGTTCTTCCAGGGCACCGGCGTGCGCTGCGCGGCGCGCAGCACCTCGAGCGAACCCGCCGCTGCGCTCACCGGAGCTGCTAGCCGCCCACGAGGCGCTGCTTCAGGTACACGAAGCTGAGCGCCCACATCTCGGCGGCCTGGCGGTGATCGGCGGCCGCCGCGTGCCCGCCGTCGGTGTTCTCGTAGAAGAGCACCGGGTGTCCCTGCTCCTCCATGCGCGCCGCCATTTTGCGCGCGTGCACCGGAGTCACGCGGTCGTCGCTGGTAGCGGTGACGAACAACACAGGCGGATAGCGTTTCGCCTTGCTCACGTTCTGATAAGGCGAGTACCTCATGATCCAGGCGCGGTCGGCGGGTTTGTCGGGATCGCCGTACTCGGCCTCCCACGAGGCACCGGCGCCGATGTGCGTGTAGCGGATCATGTCGATGAGCGGCACCTGGCACACGACCGCCCCGAAGAGCTCCGGGCGCTCCACCATGTTGGCGCTCACCAGCAGCCCCCCGTTCGAGCCGCCCATGATGCCGAGCTGCTTTGCCGTCGTGATGCCGCGCTTGACGAGATCGGCGGCGACGGCCTGAAAGTCGTCGTAGGCCTTCTGGCGGTTCCCGAGCAGCGCCGCCTGATGCCAGGCGGGCCCGTATTCGCCGCCGCCACGGATGTTGGCGACCACGTATACGCCGCCGCGGGTGAGCCACAGCATGCCGAAATTCGCCGAGTAGCTCGGCGTCAGCGAGACCTCGAAGCCGCCATAGCCGTAGAGCACCGTGGGCGCAGGCCCCGTGAGACTGCGCGAGCGCGTGACGAAGTACGGAACCCGGGTGCCGTCCTTCGAGGCGGCAAAGAACTGCTCGGTGGCGAGGCCGGTGGCATCGAAGCGCGCCGGGAGCGACTTGATCGGCGCGGCTGAGCCCTCGCCTGATACCGCGTACAGGGTCGTCGGTGTGGTGTAGCTCTCGAAGCGGAACTGCGCCTCCGGTCCCCAGTCGTTGGCCGATACGATGTGTGTCGATCCGCCGCCGGGCAAAGCCAGCGCGGACTCGCTCCAGGCCTGATTCGCTCCGGGGCGAAAGACGTGGATGCTGCCGGTGACGTCGTGGTTGATCGACACATACACCGCATCGCGGCCCGCGGCCACCTCGTCGATCGCGGTGTGCGCGTCCGGCGCGTAGAGCACCGCGGTGCCGATGCGCACGGCTTTCTCACCGGCTGCCACGCGGCACGCGATCAGCGAGCCCTTGCGGATCGGCGCCTCTCCCGGCGAACTCCAGTCCTCGCGCAGCGTAAAGAGAAGATTGTCGCCCTGCGCACCCTTCAGGTCCGCACCCGGCGGCAGCGGCAGCAGGCGCGCCGTGCCATCGCTCGCGAGCCAGTAGTACTCGGAGGTGAAGAAAGTGACCGCACGCTGAATCACGGCGAGCGTGCCGGCGGGATTATGGAACACCACGCCCGCCGAGGCGACGTCGCTCTCCTTGCCCTCGTACACGGTGCGCGCGCTCGCCATCGGCTCGCCGCGCTTCCAGGCTTTCACGATGCGCGGGTAGCCCGATGAGGTCATGGAGCCCGGACCGAAGTCGGTTCCGAACAACACGGTGTCCTCATCGAGCCAGGTGATCTGGGACTTGGCTTCCGCGAGCTCGAAGCCATCCTTCACGAAAGACCGGGCAGCGAGGTCGAACTCGCGCACCACGGCCGCATCGCCGCCGCCGCGGGAGAGCGTCAGCAGGCAGCGCTTGAGCGAGGGCGTGCAATCGGCGCCCTTCCACACCCAGTTCTCGTGCTCATCGAGCGCGAGCTTGTCGAGGTCGAGCAGCACCTCCCACGCGGGCGCCGCGTTCGCGTAATCGGCGATGCCCGTGCGCCGCCAGATGCCCTTGGGATGCTGCGCGTCCTGCCAGAAGTTGAAGACGTACTGATGGTCGAGCTCGCCGTAGGGGATGCGGTCGGTCGCGTCCAGCACCTTGAGGATGGCGTCGTAGTCCTTCTGGTAGTCGGCATCCGCCTGCAGAATGGCGGTCGACTTCGCGTTCTGCTCCTTTACCCACTCCAGGGCCTTCGCGCCGTGCACATCCTCGAGCCACAGATAGGGATCTGCTGCGCCGGGCGCCGCCTGAGGGTTCTTATCCACTTTCGCTCCTGCAAGGACCCCGGCGCCGGCGAGGGCCGCGAGCGCCGTCAAGGCCAGGCGTCCCCGCCCGCTCACGAATGTCCTGCCCCGGCATAGGCCGCGGGGCGTCGCGCGAAGATCCCGAACCCGCAGATGACCGCGTAGCAGATCGCCGGCACGATCATGGCGGCCTTGAGGCTGGTGAGATCGGCCACGCGGCCCGTGATCCATGGAACCACCGCCCCGCCCACGATCGCCACACAGATGATGCCGGAGGCCTCTGCGGCCCGCGGCCCGAGTCCCTCGCAGGCGAGTGTGAAGATCGTCGGGAACATGATCGAGTTGAAGAGCCCGATGGCGAGCAGCGACCAGCCGGAAACCGCGCCGGTGGAATTCGCCGATACCAGCAGCAGAGTGATATTGGTCGCGGCAGCCACCGCCAGCACCTTGCCGGGCGAGAAGATGCGCAGCAGGTACGACCCGATGAACCGCCCGACCATCGCCCCGCCCCAGTAGTAGGGCACGTGCTTGCCGGCGACTTCCGCTCCCAGCGCCAGCACGGTCTTCTGCTCCAGGTAGTTCACGATCAGCGAGCCGATCGCGACCTCGCCTCCCACATAGACAAAGATGCACAGGGCTCCGTAGCTGAATCGCGGCAGCTTCAGCAGATGCAGATAGTGCTGCAGCGTCGGCATCTCGCTCGGCGTCTCCACCAGCTTGTTGCGGGCGATCCAGACGCTGGCTGCGACCAGGGTCAGCGCCGTCGCGAGGCCTATGTAGGTGCGGACGATGACCTGGGTCTCCTGCGTGCGAAACAGTGCGAGCGCCTGACCCGCAAGCTTGGTCGGGTCGACCTGGGAGAGAGACCCGAGGATCAGGATCGAGCCCACGTAGGGAAAGATCGTCGTGCCGAGGGAGTTGAAGGCCTGGGCGAAGGTGAGGCGGCTGTGCGCGGTCTGGGGGCGGCCCAGCATCGAGATGAGGGGATTCGAGACGACCTGCACGATGGTGATGCCGGCGCCCAGTACGAAGATGGCGCCGAGGAATGCAATGAAGAGGCCCGCCGACGAGGCCGGTATGAACAGCAGGCACCCCGCGGTCATTGTCATGAGGCCGAGCGCCGCGGTGCGCATGTAGCCGATGCGCGCCACGATCGCGGCGCCCGGAATCGAGATGAGGAAGTAGGCGATGAAGAATGCAAAATTCACCAGCATCGCCTCGGCGTAGTTGAGCGTGAAGAGCGCCTTGAGCTTGGGCACGATCACGTCGTTGAGGCTGGTGATGCCGCCAAACATGAAAAAGAGCGCGAACACGAAGAGGCGCAGGGTCCGCACGGAGGACTCGGGCGTATCGGCACCGGCACCTGCGCTCTGCTGCATCACTGGGTTTACCACGTGTTCTCCTCAGTTCTCACCACATTGTGCCGCCCGGGCCTCGGCGGGGTAGAGCGTCATCAGCCGCCGCGTGACGCCATTGGTCCAGCCGAAGCCATCCTGCAACGGGTATTCGCCGCCACCGCCGCGGCTCTCGCTCACGACGTCGTACTTCTCCACCAGTTTATGGCCTTCGGCATAGACTCGCCGCACGTTGTGCAGCCAGCGGCAGGCGATGGACCGGGCCAGGCGGCGCTCACCGTAGCGACTGAGGCCCGACACACCGATCCACTGCAGCGGCGCCCAGCCGTTGGGCGCGTCCCACTGCTCGCCGGTTGCGAGCGGGGTCGTGACGAGACCGCCGGACCTGAGCAGCGCCCCCGCCCCCGCCGCGCCCACGCCGGCCGCCTGGCGCGGCGAGGCGCAACCGACGAACAGCGGATAGAGAGTTGCGGCCGAGAGCCGCATCAGGCTCGCGTGCTGCGTCCAGAGGTAATCGAAGTAGACGCCCGCGCCGGCATTCCACAGGTAGCGATCGATGGCCCCGCGCCGCTGCGCGGCGCGGTGGCGGAACTCGGCGGCGCAGGCGCGGTCGCCGCCGTGCTCGCAGCCCGCTGCGATCGCCTGCTCGAGCCCGTACAGCAGGCTGTTCAGATCGACCGGGATGATGTCCGTCGTATCGATGGTCGCCTTGGTGCGCGCGTCGGCGAACCAGCGCGAGCTGAAGTCCCAGCCGCTCTCGGCGGCGGCACGAATGTCGCGGAAAACCTCCCCTGGCGGGCGCCCGCTGGCGCGCGCCAGCTCGAGGTCTTCGCGATAGGACTCATCGCGCGGCGTGTCGCGATCGTCCCAGTAGCGGTTGAGGATCGCCCCGTCGGGAAGCGCCACAGTGCGCCGGTGCGCCTCTCCGGGCTTGAGCTGCGCTGCCCCCTCCATCCAGAACTCATACTCGCGCTTGAGCCGCGGCAGGTAGCGGGCGTAGGCGGCGTCCGCCCCGCCGGGCAGCAGTCCCACCATTGCGAAGAAGAACGGCGGCTGTGAGCGGCTCAGGTAATAGGTACGCGTCCCGTTCGGTATGTGCCCGTAGGTATCGATGAGGTACGCGAAGTCCTCCACCATGTCGGCGACCAGCTCGCCCCGCCCGCTGTCGACGAGTCCGAGCATGGTGAAGTACGAGTCCCAGTAGTAGATCTCGCGAAAGCGCCCGCCGGGCACGACGTAGGGCTTCGGCAGCGGCAGGAGCGAGGACCACTCGGGCGCGGTCGTGGTCGTCCTGGTCAGCTGGCTCCACAGACCATCGATATGGGCGATGAGGGTCGTCGGTGCGGATGTCGGGGCCGCGGCGGCGGGAACCGCAGGGAGCGTGAAGTGGGCGTCCGTGAAGCGCTTGAGCGCCGCCGCAGAATCCGGATGCACCGCCCGGTACTCGCCGAGAATCACCTCGGGTGCGGCATCCGGCACGGCGTCGACGAAGGTCTTGCTGTCGGGGTAAATCGCCTCCGTCTGCACCGCGATGAACAGGTCCTTGAACAACACCTGCGGCGGCTGCGGATAGCCGGCAGCGCGCGCGGCTGCCAGCGCGCCGAGCGCCCCCCCGACCAGGGCAAGACGACCTACGGCTGCTCCCACAACTCGGTCGGCACGTCACTCGGCAGCGGCAGCGAGCGGAGGTACGTCACGAGGGTCCACACGCCATCGGCCCCCAGGACGCCGCCGAAGGCCGGCATTCCCTTCGGGCGGCCGTAGTAGATCGAAGAGAAGACCTCCCCATCGGCGCCGCCGTAGCGCCAGCGCCCATCACCGAGGCTCGGGCCCACCCAGCCCGTGCCTCCGGGATTGTGGCAGCCGTCGCAGTTCATCGCCGAGAAAAGCTGCTCACCGGCCTTGGCCACCGCGGCATCCCCCGCGTGGGGATTCTTGAGCACGCCGCCGGCGGGCGCGATGCCTCCGGCCGCGACATGTGCCTCATAGGCGATTCCGGGCGGCGCCGCGCTCGCTGCAGGGGCCGGCGCCGGGGCGGTGCGGGCGCAGGCGGCAAGCGTCATGCACCCGAGTAGCGCGATTACCTGCGACCGCTTCACAGGCCAAAGATCCAGACGATGCCGCCCTGACTCGTGTGGCGCGCGATGTCCTTCATGAACTCCGCGGGCTCGCGCACGTCGGTGGGATCGTCCGAGCGCGTATCTCCGGCGAGCAGCGCCCAGTCGCCGCCGATGCCGGCGTAGATGGCCACGTACTGCTTGCCGTCAGGACCGCGGTAGGTGATCGGGTTGCCCACGACTCCCGAGCCGACCTTGAATTTCGAGAGCAGCTGCCCCGAGTGCGCATCAACCGCCTTGAACCATCCGTCGAGCGTTCCATAGAACACGACGTCACCGGCGGTGACCAGCGCCCCGCTCCAGCTTGGATATGACTCCTTATCCTCCCAAACCTTCCGGCCGCTCACTGCATCCCAGGCGATGAAGGCGCCGAGGTTTCCTCCGGGACCCGGATGGTAGGCGAAATCGACGCCTATATAGGGAGTGGCCCGAAGGTGCGAGACATGCGCGGCCCCGTAATCCATGCAGAGGTTGTTGGTCGACGTATAGAAGAGATGGGTGCGGGGCGACCAGGCCGGCGGCGATGCCGGGCTCACTGCGCCCTCGAGGCACGGACACACGCCCATGACCTTGCCCTTCGAGACCCCGGTCTGCTTGGCGGGCTCGATCACCGGGCGGCCGCTCGCGAGGTCGACAGACTTCGCCCAGTTGACGGGCGCGAATGGCGCGGCGACCAGGAGCTTGCCGGTCGTCCGATCGAGCGTGTACGCGAAACCGTTCTTGTCGAAGTGCACCAGCGCCTTGACGCGTTTGCCCGCGATTCCGAGGTCGACGAGCACCATCGCGCCGGTGGCGTCGTAGTCCCAGTTGTCGTGCGGCGTGAACTGATAGGCCCACACCAGCTCGCCGGTACCCGGGCGGCGTGCCAGCACGCTCGCGCTCCACTTGTTGTCGCCGGGCCGCGCCTCCGGATCATAGGGAGCGGCGTTTCCCGTTCCGTAGTAGATGAGATCGAGCTCCGGGTCGTAGGAGATCCAGCCCCACACCGGAGCGCCGCCGGTCTTCCAGCTGTCGCCGGCCCAGCTCTTCGCGCCGACATCGACTCCGCCGTCGTACGGCGGCTTGAAGCTGTCCGGCCGCGCGAGCATGTCCGCATCCGGACCCATGTTGTGACCGGTCCAGACGATCTGTCCGGTCTTGAAGTCCAGACCCTTCAGCCATCCGTAGATGCCGAACTCGCCGCCGGACGCGCCGACGATCACGCGGTCGCGCACCACCACCGGCGCCAT
The DNA here is from genome assembly GCA_035518275.1 of Steroidobacteraceae bacterium. Taxonomy (GTDB): domain Bacteria; phylum Pseudomonadota; class Gammaproteobacteria; order Steroidobacterales; family Steroidobacteraceae; genus 13-2-20CM-66-19. The sequence goes on along the minus strand of DATIXU010000105.1, from coordinate 4,637 downwards.
CGTGACCGTCTCGCCGTTACCCATGTCGGCGATCGCGGTCTTCCACAGCTCCTTGCCCGAGCGCGCGTCGACCGCGACAGTGTGGCCGTCGAGGAGGTTATAGACGATTCGTCCATCGAGATAGAACGCACCGCGATTGACGGCATCGCAACAGGCCACTCCAAGCGCGTTGGAGCTGACATCCGGCCGATACTTCCAGCGCAGCGGATACCCCTCCTTGCGCAGGTCGAAGGCGTACAGCACGTTTGGCCAGGGAGTGACGACGTACATGGTCTCGCCGACCACCAGCGGCTGGCCCTCGTGGCCGGCGAGCACTCCCGTCGAGAAGGTCCACACGGGATGAAGTGCGCGCGCGTTCTGCGCGTTGATCTGCGTCAGGCCGCTATAGCGCGTCGCCGCATAGTTCTTCGCGGGCATGGTCCACTGGCCGTCCTCGGATGTGGCGCCCGCGCCGCCCGCAGGGCTCGCAGTCGCGGACGCGGTGCTCGCAGCGCCGAGGCAGATGAACAGGACAAGGAATGATCCACGCGCCATGGTGTTCGAATTATCCGCAGCGGAGCGGCGGCGAGTAAAGGTTTGCGGACGAGCGCTCGGGCCCCTGATAGCTCACTCGGCAATAGTTGGGCAGCGCCTGACTGTCGCCGCGGGACCAGCAGCGCGCTTGCGTTGAGTCCGGGGCATGCGCCGCGGCGTATCCATACAACTGCTTGAACGCTGCAGCCATCGCGCGTGCCGCGCGATGCGGCGCGGAGCAAAAAGCGTTATCGTGGGCGCGGCGGTAAGTCGACAGCATTTAGACGCCCACTGCGGCTCCACTGCAGAAGGGCGCGCCGTTTGCCGCCGGTATAGCCAACAAGATCAAACAACCGTGAGGGGAATTCAACCGTGAATGTCTACAAGATCGTTGGATTGTTAGGTGTGCTGGTCGCCGTCGTCGCCGCCTTCGTGAGCGTGCCTTACGCCGAGCCGATCATCGCCGTCGCCGGCCTGATCGTCGGTATCAGCGTCGCAGGTGAGCACCACGTGCGCGTGATCGTCTCGGCCCTGGCGCTGCATACGGTCGCGGGCGCCTTCAACGGCATACCCGCGGCCGGCCCGCCCATTACCGCGATTCTCGGTAACTTCGGCACTCTGGCCGCCGGCGCCGCACTGTTGATCATCGTGCGCAACATGTACGAGCGGCTGAAGCCTTAAGACACGCGCGGTTCACAGGAGGACCCGCTGCGGCGGGTCCTCTTGCATCTGCCGCTGACTCACGCGATCTGACTGAAGATGCGCGTGCGCGCGTCATAGGCGAGGACCTCCGCGTATCGCCCCCAGTCGATCAGCGTCCACAGAGTCCGTTGCGCGTCCTCGCGATGCAGATGATCCTGAAGCTCGAGCTCGAAGCGCTCGCGCGGCGCCCGGTGATCAGGCCACTCCTCCAGCACCTGAACGACGTGCGCCGCGAGCGGCACGAAGCGCAGCAGATGCTCCCTGAACAGGCGCTTGCGCTCCTCGGTCGCGCTCCCGGCGAACACCCGTCCGGCGGCGGTCAGACGGATGGCCGTCCTCCTGAGCTCGGCGAAGCCGAGCAACTGCAGTGCCGCCACCACCGGCAGCAGCTCGTCCACCTTCAAAGCGAGTGCCCCGGCGATCTCGGGCAGCTCACACTGCCCCTGGTAGGCGGCCGCCGCGAGCGTCTCGACGAAGCCGTTCAGTCGATTGACTGCCACGCGTGGCAGGCCGTGTGCCTTGTCGGCCGGCGAGGCACTCAGCGCGGCGAGCGATTCCGCCATGCGCGAAGTCAGCGTTGCGTAGATCTCGCCCACCAGCGCTCGGAAATTCGCCGCCAGCCGGTTGCGCGGATGCGCAAGCGGGATAAGGATCTCCGCGGCGATCTGCCCCAGATGGGAGCCGAGAACCAGGACGCGGTCGCACATGAGGACCGCCTCCTCGATGTTGTGGGTCACGAGCAGGACCGCCTCGGTTGGGAGACGCCGCTCGACCCACAGGTCGATGAAATCGGTCCGCAGGGTCTCCGCGGTGAGGACGTCGAGCGCCGAGAAGGGTTCGTCCATGAGCAGCAGCACGGGATCACTCACGATGGCGCGCGCGAAGCCGACACGCTGGCGCATACCGCCGGAGAGCTCGCGCGGGTAAGCCGACTGAAAGCCGTCGAGCCCGATCAGATCGATGGCTGCCAGCGCGCGCCGACGCCTCTCGCCCTGCGACAGGTCGAGGGCGTCGAGGCCCAGCTCGACGTTGCGCTCAACCTTGAGCCAGGGATAGAGCGCGAATGTCTGAAACACCACGGCAATGCCGGCGGCGGGCCCTGAGAGGGGCTGGCCGCGATAGAGCACGTCTCCCGAGGTGGGTTTGACGAGCCCGGCGGCGATCCGCAGCAGCGTCGACTTCCCCGATCCCGAGCGTCCCAGAAGCCCGAGAATCTCGCCCGACCTGAGGCTCAGATCGATGTTTGCGAGCACCGGCAACAGCTCCCCCGATGGCTTCGCGTAAGCCATCGAGACCTGATGCAGATCCAGGATGGACGCGGGCGCCGGCGGCATGTCAGTCGAGTCGCACGTGCCGCTCGGCAAAGGCGTAGAGCGGACGCCACAGCAGGCGGTTCATCGCGACCACGTACACCGACATCACGGCGACTCCGAGGGCAATGCGCGGATAGTCGCCGGCATGGGTCATCTGCGTGATGTATGCCCCCAGTCCCCCGCCATTCAGCGTAGTCGACCCCCAGTTGACTGCCTCCGAGACGACACTGGCGTTCCAGGCGCCGCCCGAGGCGGTGATGGCGCCGATGACGAAGTAGGGAAAGATGCCCGGGAGGATCACCTGCCACCACCAATGCAGAGAGCGGACGCGGAAGGTCGCGGCGGCCTCGCGCAGATCGGTCGGGAAAGCGCTCGCTCCCGCGATGACATTGAACAGGATGTACCACTGCGTCCCGAGGATCATCAACGGGCTCAACCAGACGGCCGGAGCCAGATGGAATGTCACGATCGCGTAGACCGCCAGCGGAAACAGCAGATTCGCCGGAAAGGCGGCCAGGAACTGGGCGACGGGTTGGACCGCGGCCGTCAGCTTCGGCCGCAGTCCAACCACAACTCCGACCGGTACCCACACGACCGACGCGAGCGCCACCACCACGAGGACCCGCAGCAGGGTGAGCAGGCCGCTGCCGGCCGCCTGCGATACGTCGCTCCACGAGAGCGTGTCCCGTGCAAAGTGCAGCAATGACCACACGAGCCAGCCGATCGCGCCGGCGACCGCCGCCAGCCATATGGCGTCGAGCACGCGCTGCGGCGGCGGATGCCGCACGAGCGGCGCGCGAAATCCCGGCAGCAGACGCGCATCGCCCACCCGCTGCAGCCCGGCCGCCGCGATACGGTTGATCGACTGAAAGATCGCCGACTGCTGGAACAGAGTCAGCACCCAGCTCCGGGGCGAGAGCTGCGCCGCGGTCTGCTCGAAGCGAAACTTCTCGCTCCACGCGACCAGCGGCCTGAACAGCAGCTGATCGTAAAGAATGATGGCGACGCTCATGGCGACGATCGCCCACCCCACACAGGCGAGGTTCCGCTCCTCAATGGCCCGCGCCACATAGGAGCCGACCCCGGGCAGCGCGATCTGCACATCGCCCACCGAGATGGCCTCGGAGGCCACGACGAAAAACCATCCTCCCGACATGGACATCATGGTGTTCCAGACGAGGCCAGGCATGGCGAACGGCACTTCCAGGCGCCAGAACCGCTGCCAGGGTGATGAGCGGACGCTGCGGCACGCCTCATCGAGATCGCTGGGCACCATGCGCAGCGACTGATAGAAACTGAAAGCCATGTTCCATGCCTGGCTGGTGAAGATGGTGAAGATCGCGGCCAGCTCGGCCCCGAGGGCGTTGCCCGGAAAGAGCGAGACGAAAAAAACTACGGTGAAGGACAGGTAACCCAGGACCGGGACCGACTGCAGCACGTCGAGCAGCGGTATCAGCACCCTTTCCGCACGGCGGCTCTTGGCGGCGAGCGTTGCATAGGTCAGGGTAAAGAGCAGCGAAGCGACCAGCGCCGCGAGCATGCGCAGCACGGTCCGCAGCGTGTAGAGCGGCAGCGCGGCCGGAGAGAGTGAGATCGAGACCGCCTGCGCATGCGCGGCCGGCTCGATCATCTGGCGTGCGCCGCCGCCGAGCAGGATGACGAGCCCGACCACCAGGACGAGGGCAGCCAGATCGCGCCAGCCCGGCAGCCGCTCGCGGTGTTGTCCGGCCCGCAACGCAGGCAGGTTCTGATAAATAGTGTGCGCCCCGTGCATCAGATCACTCTGGCGGAGAGGGTGGGATTCGAACCCACGAGGCCCTTGCGGACCCTCCGGTTTTCAAGACCTAACACGAAAACAGCGCATGAACGGAACTCTAACAGAAAGAGTTAGTTAGGGATTTGATGCGAGGCGCCGGAACGCCTTAAATCCTAGCGTTTCGGCCCCTAGTGCAATGGAAAGTGTAATAGCGAAAAAGCGGGCTAGGCGCCGGGGCTCGCCGCGGCGTCGCCCGGGGTCTCGGGAAAGGCCTCGAGGCGCCGCCGGGGCCTCACTCGCGCTCCCGGTGCCGTCCGGGGGCCGAGGGTGGCGAGAAGCGCGGGCGGGAGGTA
>DATIXU010000104.1:0-9230 GCA_035518275.1 Steroidobacteraceae bacterium | reverse complement strand
CGAAGAACTCGACCTCGCCGGTCTCGAGCGAGTACTCGGCGCCGATCACGCGCAGGCCGTCCTTCTCGATCAGCTGCTCGAGGACCTCGGAGCCGTGCCGCAGGTGGCTCACCGAGACACCCACGTTGGCACGCACCGCCTGCCGGACCAGCGCGTCACGATCGCGGCTCAGCTCGGTGTTGAGGAGCCCTGCGACGGACGGCCGGATGCGGTCCACGATCGAACGCAGGTTGCGCGAGCGGGCCGGCCGGGGCTCGAGCATCAGATCGACCGTCGCGAAGATCGCGCCACACTGGGTGTGGCCGAGCACGACGACCAACTTGGTGCCGAAGGCGGCCGCGGCGTATTCGACGCTGCCCACCTGCGACGGCGCCACGATGTTCCCCGCGACCCGAATCACGAACAGGTCGCCGAGCCCCTGATCGAACACGATCTCGGCGGGCACGCGCGCATCCGAGCAGCCGAGAATGATCGCGAGCGGCTCCTGGCCGGCCGGCAGCTCGCGGCGGCGCGTGCGCACGGGTTGCGTCTCGCGCAGCTCCGCGACGAAGCGGCGGTTGCCATCACGCAGCGCGGCGAGCGCGGTCGGTGCGGGTGTCATGCCGCCACCGTACCGGGAGCGGGGCGGAAAGCCAACCCGCGCCGTGGCTCAGCGCGGCCGGCGCACGCCGCGGGTCGGCGCCGCGCTGAGCGGATCCTCCGGCCAGTAGTGCTTCGGGTAGCGGCCGCGCAGATCCTTGCGCACCTCGAGGTAGGCGCGGCGCCAGAAGCTCGCCAAGTCGCGCGTCACCTGCACCGGGCGTTGCGCGGGCGACAGCAGCCGCAGGGTGACGGGCACCCGCCCGCCGTCGATGCGCGGCGTCGCCGCGAGCCCGAACACCTCCTGCAGCCGCACCGCGACCGCCGGCGCGTCGTCCCCCTGATAGTCGACGCGGATGCGCGAGCCGCTCGGCATGGTGAGATATGCCGGGGCGCGCTCCTCGAGCGCGCGCTGCTGCCCGAAGTCGAGCAGCGCGCGCAACGCCTGCTCGAGCGGCACGCGCCCGAGATGCTCGCGCCGCGTCACGCCATCGAGCCACGGCGCGAGCCAGGTCTCGAGCGAGCCCGCGAGGGCGCTGTCCGACACATCCGGCCACGGCGTCGCGCCGGCGCGCGCGGGCGCCGCGCGCAGGAACTCGATACGCGCCTGAAGATCGCGCGCCTCCCGCTCCCAGGGGAGCGCCGCGAGCCCGAGCTCACGTACCCCGGCGAGCATCGCCTCCCGCACCGCTTCCGCAGGCGGATCGGCGAGCGGCTGCTCCTCGAGCAGCAGCGCGTCGAGCTCGAGCGTGCGGCGCGCGCTGACCGCCTGCTCGCGCGTGTTCCAGGCGACCGAGTCGACGCGGCGGATGCGGCCGGCGAACTGCTCCATGAGATCGGCGCGCTCGAGCGGCGCGGCGAGCAGGATGCGCGCATCTCGCTCGCGATCGTCGAGGTCGACGGCGACGATGAGCTCACGGCGCCCGAGCGGCTGGGCCGCGGCGAATGCCGCGCCGCGGCCGTTGGTCAGCGTGAAGCTCGCTCCCTGCGCGCCCCGGCGACGCCCGATGCGGTCCGGATAGGCGAGCGCGAGCAGCAGCCCCACGTCGCGGTCCGTGTCGCGGCCGCCGCCGCGGTGCGAGCGGCGCCGTGCGCCCTGCGCAGAGCTGGCGAGCTGCCGCTCGAGATCCCGCGCGGCGCGCCGTACGCGCTCGAGCGTTCCGCGGTCCACGGCCGCGCGCGCCGCATCGCCCCGCACGAGCTCGAGGCGCGTGCGGATATCGGCGTCGGCGCCCGCGGCGGCTCCCCGCAGCAGGTCACGCTCGCTGAGCAGCGCCGCGAGCGAGGCGCCGAGCGCCAGGCTGCCGAGCTCGCGCGCGCGCAGCAGCAGGTGCGCGAGCCGCGGGTGCACGCTGAGGCGCGCCAGCTCACGGCCGTGCGCGTTGATACGTCCGTCGGGATCGAGCGCGCCGAGGCGCTCGAGGAGCGCGGCGGCGGCGGCCAGCTGGGCCGCGGGCGGCGCATCGAGCCAGGCGAGCGTGCCCGCATCGCGGACGCCCCAGCGGCTGAGCTCGAGGGCGAGCGGCGCGAGGTCTGCTTCGACGATCTCCGGCGGCGTGAACGCCGCGAGGCTGGCGTGGGCGCCCTCGCTCCAGGCGCGGTAGCAGACCCCGGGACCCAGGCGCCCGGCACGGCCCTGGCGCTGCTCGGCGGAAGCGCGCGAGATGCGGCGCGTCACGAGGGCGCTCATGCCGGTCGTGGGATCGAAGCGCGCGCGGCGCGCGAGACCCGAGTCGACCACCACCCGCACGCCCGGGATCGTGAGGCTGGTCTCGGCGATGTTGGTTGCCAGCACCACCTTGCGGGTGCCCGGGACGGCGGGTACGAGCGCTGCATCCTGCGCCTCGCCGGCGAGGTCGCCGTACAAGGGGAGGATGCGCACGCCGGGCTCGAGCGCACTCGCCTCGATGAGCTCCTGGACGCGCCGGATCTCGGGCGCTCCGGGGAGGAACACCAGTACATCGCCCTGCTCCTCGCGCAGCGCGCGCAGCGTCAGGCGCGCTACCAGCTTCTCGGGCGAGTCGGCGCCGTGGGTCCCCGCCCCGGGAAGCGCAGGAAGGCCACGCCCGGCGAAACGGGTCTCGACCGGATAGAGGCGTCCCGGAACGCTCACGACGGGTGCGTCCCCGAGGAGGCGCGCCACGGCGGCGCCGTCCAGCGTCGCCGACATGACCAGGATCCGTAAGTGCGGGGTGAGCTGCGCGCGTGCGTCGAGGGCGAGCGCGAGCCCCAGATCCGCTGCCAGGCTGCGCTCGTGAAACTCATCGAACAGGAGTCCTGCCACTCCCTCGAGCGCCGGATCCTCCTGCAGCATGCGGGTGAGGACGCCCTCGGTGACGACCTCGAGGCGCGTGGCGTCCGACACACGCGTGTCGAGGCGCATGCGGTAGCCGACGGTCTGACCGACGGCCTCGCCGAGGGAGTGCGCCAGGCGCTGCGCGATCGCGCGGGTCGCGAGCCGGCGCGGCTCGAGCATGATGAGCCGCTGGCCGCGCGCCCAGGGCTCGTCGAGCAGCGTAAGCGGCGCGACCGTGCTCTTGCCCGCGCCCGGCGGCGCCTCGAGCACCGCGCTGCCGTGTGCTGCGAGCGCCTGCTTGAGCGCCGGCAGCCCCGCCTCGATCGGCAAACCGGAGCTTACTCCGCGGAGCTTCACCGGATGGGAGCGCGCTCCCGGCGCCCTGGATCGTTATTCCTTGCCGCCGAGCAGCGGCTTGATCAGATCGAGCGGCAGCGGGAAGACCAGCAGCTGCGTGCGCTCGTGCGCGATGTCGGCGAGCGTCTGCAGGTACCTCAGCTGCATCGCGCTCGGCTGCGTCGCCAGCATCGTCGCGGCGTCGACCAGTCTTTGCGCCGCCTGTTGCTCGCCCTCGGCGTTGATGATCTTGGCGCGGCGGGTGCGCTCGGCCTCGGCCTGCTTCGCCATCGCGCGGATCATGGTCTCGTCGAGATCCACATCCTTGATCTCGACCGTGGAGACCTTGATCCCCCAGGCCTCGGTGCTCTGGTCGAGGATGCGCTGCAGGTCGACGTTGAGCTTGTCGCGCTGCGCGAGCAGATCGTCCATCTCGTGCTGGCCCACCACCGAGCGCAGCGTCGTCTGCGCGACCTGGCTGGTGGCATCGAAGGCGTTGGCCACCTGGATGATGGCCTTGCCGGGATCGACCACGCGGAAGTAGATGACCGCGTTCACCTTGACCGAGACGTTGTCGCGCGTGATCACGTCCTGCTTGGGCACGCTCAGCACGATCACCCGCAGGTCCACCTTGCGCATGCGCTGCACCGCCGGCCACACGAAGATGATGCCCGGGCCCTTGACGCCGGTGAACCGCCCGAGCGTGAACATCACGCCGCGCTCGTACTCGTTCAGTACCTTGATCGAGCTGAACACCAGCACGATGAACAGGATGAGGATTGCGACACCGAACGGCATGAGAGTCTCCAGTCAGGGATGAGCCGCGCTCACTGCGGCTCGATCCACAATGTTAGACCTTCCACTTTGACTATGCGCGCCATGTCGCCGGCCCGGAGCGCCGCGCCGCTGCGCGCGTTCCACAGCTCGCCGCCGTAGCGCACCCGGCCCTTGCCGGTGAAGTCCGCCACCACCTCGGCCACATCGCCCACCATGCCCTGCGCGCCGGTCGCCACCGGGCGGCGCTGGGCGCGGGTCGCAAGATACACGATGCCGGCGATCACCAATGCGCCGACGGTGGCAATGGCTGCGATCAGCGAGCGTGCGATGTGCATGCCGGGCACGTCGGTATCGAACAGGATGAGGGAGCCGACGATGAAAGCAATCACACCTCCTGCGCCGAGCGAGCCGTAGGTCGGAAAGAAGAACTCGGCGATGATCATGGCGGTGCCGAGCACCAGCAGCGCGAGCCCCGCGTAGTTCACCGACAGGATCTGGAACGCGAACAGCGCCACCAGCAGGCAGATCGAGCCGACCACGCCGGGCAGGACCGCCCCCGGATTGTACCCTTCGAGCAGCAGTCCCCAGATCCCGATCAGCATCAGGCCGTACGCCACGGTCGGGTTGGTGATCACGGCGAGCAGCTCCGTGCGCCAGTCGGGCTTGACGTTCACCACCGCGAGGTCGCGGGTGGCGAGCTTCAGCGTGCGGTCGCCGACCCGTACCTCGCGGCCATCGATGCGCGCGAGCAGGTCCGGCAGGTCGCGCGCGACCAGATCGATCACCTTCTGCTGGAGCGCCGCGCTGGCGGTGAGGCTCGCCGCGCCGCGCACCGCCTGCTCGGCCCAGTCGGCATTGCGGCCGCGCAGCTCCGCGAGCCCGCGGATGTAGGCGGCGGCATCGTTCACCACCTTGCGCTCCATGGCCGTTCCCGGCGGACTCTGCGGGGCGCTGCCCTCGCCCTCACCGCCTTTGTCCTTGTCCGCAGGCTTGCCCTGCGGCAGCACCGGCGGCGCCGGCGCCTCCGGCCCGCCGCCGATCGACACCGGGGTGGCGGCGCCGAGATTGGTGGCGGGCGCCATGGCGGCGATGTGGCTCGCATAGAGAATGTAGGTCCCGGCGCTCGCGGCGCGCGCGCCCGAGGGCGTGACATAGCTCGCGACCGGCACCGGGGAGGCGAGGATCGCGCGGATGATGTCGCGCATCGCGCTGTCGAGTCCGCCGGGGGTGTCCATCTCGAGCACGACCAGGCGGCTGTCACGCGCGCGCGCCGACTCGATGCCCTTCACGACGTAGCGCGAGGTCGCGGGCCCGATCGGTCCGTTGATCTCGAGCACGGTGGCCGTGCCGGGGGGCTCGGTGTTGCCCGCCGCCGCGGGCGCCGCGGACACGGCCGGCGCGCCGGCATTCGGCTCCGTGGCAGCTACGGCGAGGCTACAGCCGAGGATGGCCGGAATGATCGCGCGCTGGAGGGACAGCCTCATATCCAACACCCTACTCTCGCGCTGGCTTCATCCGCAATCGCATGGTGCGCGCGCCGCCTTTGCTCACAGGCCGCTCACGACTGAAGGCGCGCAAGCGCCTCACACGAGCGCGTGCAAACCCTGATAACCGACATAGACACCGACCAGCATGATGAGGGCGCCGGAGAAATATGGCGCCCTGCGGGCGAGCTCGCCGAAACCGCTGAAGCGGCGCACCGCGTGCTGCATGCCGAGCGCGGCCACTGCCCCGGTAGTCACCATGGTGAGCGCGAGACCGACGCCGAAGCACAGGACCAGCACCGCGCCGAGCGCGATCTTCTTCAGCTGCAGGCACAGCAGCAGCACCGTGATCGACGCCGGGCACGGGATCAGGCCTCCGGTGAGGCCGAACACCACGATCTGCGCCGTCGTCACGTGGCGATCGGCGAAGCGCCGGCGGATATCGTTGGCGTGCGCGAGCTCGTGGGGATCCTGGTACCCGGGCGCGGCGACGTCGAGGCCCCGGTAGGCCGGGATCGCATGGCGGTGCCGGCCTTCGACAAACTCGAGGTCGAAGTCGTGGCTGTGTCCGGGAGACCCGAGGCGCAGCCGCGCAACGAACTCGTGCGGCTCGGGGATCGTCTGCTGCGACTCGAGGTAGCCGCCGTGCCGGCGGAAGGTGAAGAGCTCCCGGCTGCCGTCCGCGCGCTCGGTCTCGATCTGGACCTCCCCGGCCGGCCATGACGGCCCGCTCTCGGAATGGAGGCGAAAGCGCGGTGCCGCGCCGTCCGCGTGGATCCCGAGCCGCACGGCGCCGTGGCCGGTGTCGATGCGGCGCGCGTCCTCATGCGCCTGACCGTGATGCTCGTGGTCGTGGTCGTGGTGATGCCCGTGATCACCATGATGAGCGTGCAGCGGCGCGAAATCGCTACGCGCTGCGCTCTCCCGCCGGGTCCGCCAGAGCATCCACGCTGCGACCGCAATGATCGCCACCGCGGAGACCACCTGAAACCAGGGCTCGGCGGTCGCGGTATTCCAGTTGCGCCCGAAGTAAAGGCCGGTGAGCGCGATCGTCCAGACGATCGCGGTATGCGACACCGTGGCCGAGAGCCCGAGCAGCACCGCCTGGGCAAGCGTGCCGCGGATCGCCACGATGAAGGCCGCCATCATGGTCTTCGAGTGCCCGGGCTCGAGTCCGTGCAGGGCGCCGAGCAGGACGGCGCTCGGTACGAACAGCCAGGAATTCCCCTGCTGCAGCAGGGTCGCGAAGCTCATCATCGGGACACTGGCCGGAGGGGGCGTATAGGGTCGGGGGGTATAGTATAAGCTAGGGCCGGCGGCGCGGCGTGCGCGGCAGCCCGGTGTGCTGGGTACGGAACGGGCGCGCGGCCGCCCCGGGGCGGCGGCGCGCCCCGCCGCTCGCGTGGCTCGCCGGCTGGTAGGGGGGGATCAGCTGGTGGCGGCCGTTGCCGATCAGATCCGCCCGGCCCATGCGCCGCAGCGCCTCGCGCAGCAGCGGCCAGTTGTCGGGATCGTGGTAACGCAGGAATGCCTTGTGGAGGCGGCGCACCCTGAGGCCCTTCGGGATCAACACCTCTTCGCTCGAGCGGGTGATGCGCTTCAGGGGGTTCCGGCCCGAGTGATACATGGCGGTCGCCGTGGCCATGGGGCCCGGCAGAAACGCCTGCACCTGGTCGGTGCGAAAGCCGTTCCTCTTCAGCCACAACGCCAGCTCCAGCATGTCCTGATCGGAGGTGCCGGGGTGTGCGGCGATGAAGTACGGAATCAGGTACTGCTCCTTGCCGGCCTGCTTCGAATAGCGGTCGAAGAGCTCCTTGAAGCGGTCGTAGGCGGCAACCCCGGGCTTCATCATCTTAGAGAGCGGCCCCTCGGCCAGCGCCTCGGGCGCGATCTTGAGGTAGCCGCCGGTGTGGTGCTGGGCGAGCTCCTGCACGTATTCCGGCGACTCGATCGCGAGGTCGTAGCGCACTCCCGAGGCGATCAGCACCTTCTTGATTCCGGGGAGCGAGCGCGCACGGCGGTAGAGACGGATGAGCGGTGCGTGATCGGTATTGAGGTTCGGACAAATTCCCGGATACACGCACGAGGGGCGGCGGCACGCGCTCTCGATCTCGCGGCTCTTGCAGGCGAGGCGGTACATGTTGGCGGTCGGACCGCCGAGATCGGAGATGACGCCGGTGAAGCCCGGTACGCTGTCACGCACGGTCTCGATCTCGCGCAGCACCGAATCCTCGGAGCGGCTCTGGATGATGCGGCCCTCGTGCTCGGTGATGGAGCAGAAGGTGCAGCCGCCGAAGCAGCCGCGCTGGATCGCGACCGAGAAGCGGATCATCCTGTAAGCGGGGATATTCGCCTGGCCGTAGAGAGGATGCGGGGCGCGCGCGTAGGGCCGCTCATACACCCAGTCCATTTCGGCCGTGCTGAGCGGCAGCGGCGGGGGATTGAGCCACACGTCGACGTCACCGTGCCGCTGCGTCAGTGCACGGGCGTTACCCGGGTTCGATTCGAGGTGCAGGATGCGCGAGGCGTGCGCGTACAGCACCGGGTCCGCCGCCACCGACTCGAACGATGGCATGCGGATCACACTGCGCTCGCGATCGGCATTCTTCACGCGGCGCACGAAGCGCACCACGTGCTCGGCGGCCGGCGCGGGCGATGTGCCGGCACCAGTGGCGGCGACCGCGCGGTCCCGGTCCGTCATCGCATAAGGGTCGAGCGGCGGATTGAGAGGTCCCGGCGCATCGAGATGGGTCGAGTCGACCTCGATCCAGTCCGCCGGGGTGCCGCGCCGGACGAACACCGTGCCGCGCACGTCGGTGAGGCTGCCGATCGGCTCGCCCCCGGCCAGGCGGTGCGCGATCTCGCAGATCTGCCGCTCGCCGTTGCCGTAGACCAGCAGGTCGGCCTTGGCATCGAGCAGCACCGAGCGGCGCACCTTCTCCGACCAGTAGTCGAAGTGCGCGATGCGGCGGAGCGAGGCCTCGATGCCGCCGATCACGATCGGCACGTCGTGCCAGGCCTCGCGGGCGCGCTGCGCGTACACGATCACCGAGCGGTCGGGACGCCGCCCGCCCGTGCCGCCCGGCGTGTAGGCGTCGTCGCTGCGCACGCGGCGCTCGGCGGTATAGCGGTTGACCATCGAATCCATGTTGCCACCGGTGATGCCGAAGAACAGATTCGGCCGGCCGAGCGCGCTGAACGCCGCGGCGCTGTGCCAGTCGGGCTGCGCGATGATGCCGACCCGGAAACCCTGCGCCTCGAGCACCCGGCCGACGATCGCCATGCCGAAGCTCGGGTGATCGACGTAGGCATCGCCCGTCACGATGATGACGTCGCAGCTGTCCCAGCCGAGCAGGTCCATCTCGGCGCGCGACATGGGCAGGAACGGGGCGGTGCCGAAGCGCTCAGCCCAGTATTTGCGGTAGCCGGCGATGTCGTGCGCAGTCTGCATCGAGCCGGTCATTAGAGCCCCTCCGAGAGCTGCCGGCAAGGCGAACTGGGGCCGGGTCCCGGGCGCGGCGGTGGCGCCCCGAGGCAGGCGCCGAGGCAGCGCATCGGGCCTGCCGGCCCCCGGCCGGGCTGCCCTGGTTGGTAATTTGGTAACATGGTAACATGGCGGCATGAAGACCGTCACCCGCACCCAGACCGGCGTGCGCCTCGAGACCCACCTGCTCAAGGTACTGAAGGCGCTCGCGACCGAGCTCGACCTGTCGCTCGGCGACCTGCTCGAGGGGATCGTGCTGCACGCCTTCGAGGGC
>DATIXU010000103.1:0-14079 GCA_035518275.1 Steroidobacteraceae bacterium | reverse complement strand
CTGCCAGCGCCTCAAGCTCAACTCGACGACACGCGGCTCGCTCGACACCACGCGGTTTAATCCGCCGGGACCCGCCGGGGCGCAGCTGCGGCTCGGTCTGTAGGTAAAGCTGCGTCTTGCCGCCGCGCACGGGCTGTCGCTAAGCTCCCCGGCGCGGACCGCTTGCACGGGTCACGGGGGATATCGATGTCCAACGGCCAGCCGAAGGTCGCGTTGCTCGCCGGCGCGAGCGGCCTGACGGGCTCGTACGTGCTCGAGGCATTGCTCGACGCCCCGGACTTCGGCCGCGTGATCGCCGTGACGCGCCGGCCACTGGCACGCGAGCACGCCCGTCTCGCCAACCGCATCGTGCAGTTCGACCGCATGGAGACGCAGCTCCAGGGAGTCACCTGCGACGTCGCGCTGTGCTGCCTCGGCACCACTCTCGCGCGCGCCGGCTCGCGCGATAATTTCCGCGAGGTCGACGTCGACTACGTGGTCGCCTTCGCCCGCACGGCGCTCGCCGCACGGGCGCAGCGCTTCGTGGTCATGTCGAGCGCGGGCGCCGATCCCCGCTCGCGCAACTTCTACCTGCGCACCAAGGGCGAGATGGAGGAGGAGCTGGAAGCGGTCGGCTTCCCGGCGCTCGACATCCTCGAGCCGGGGCTGCTGTTCGGCTTCCGCCACGAGATGCGCCTGCTCGAGCTCCTGACGCAGGCGGTCATGCCGGTGGTGAATCCCTTCCTGCTCGGCAAGCGCGCCGCATTCCGCGGCATCTCCGCGCGCAAGGTGGCGGAGGCGATGGTCGGCGCGACCCGCTCGGGCCGCAAAGGCGTGCAGCGTTACGTGAATCCGGGCATCTACGCGCTCGCCCGCCTCTCGCCGGGGCGGGCTGCACCGCCGCCGGATCGCAAGCCGGCCCGCGCCCGCTGAGGTGAGACATAACGCCAGACGCGCTGCGGCGACGCACCATATGTCACGCGGACCACACGACTCTGTGCGCTCCGCACTTGACTGCGAACGACGACAACTCGACACTCGACGCGTGTTAAGGGCAAACCCGTCGAAAGACGGGGACGCAAAGCCACCGGTCTAACGGACTGAAGGTTCCACGACGGCGGGGCTGCCACGATCGCGCAGTGAAAAGCGCGACGCTCGCACTCCCTCCCTCGTTGCAAAACCCTAAAGTCCCTTACGTCCGGGGACGTTATCAGGGATTGGTTGAGTTCCGGGGAAGCTATGACACCACAGCCAGAGCTGGCCGCCGACGCGACGTCCGGCGCCACCGCAGGTGAACCGTCGCCGTCTGCCGCGGCAGCGGGTCCGTTCGTTCTAAATCTGTGCTCTTCGAGCACGCCGATGGCGTTGGCGCAGACGGAGCTGCCCGAGCTCAAGCGCTTCAACTTTTTCGTGAGCCGCCGCTTCGAGGAAGGCCGCGAGCGTTTTCGTCTTCACATGGGTTACTTCGCGACGCTCGCCGAAGCCGAGGAATGGCTGAACGTCGTGCGCGAGATCTATCCCGGCGCATGGGCCGGCGAAGCGCCCGGGCGCAAGCTGCGCGAGCGCGCCACCGCGGCCGCCGCCGCCCAGGCACAGCACGCAGCCGGTCCGCAGTCGCGCGGCGCGCTGAACCCGGCGCGCACGGCGACTCGTGTCGAGGTGCCGAGGCCGCGCCCGCCGCAGTCCGGCCCGCCGCCATCGGTACGTGTGCCGGTGGTGCACGCCGCCCCGCGGGCCGCGCAGCGGCCGGCGCCGCGCCCGGCTCCGGCTGCGCCGACCGCACGATTTTTCCCGCCGCCCCAGCCGGCCGCGAGAGTGCCGCCGGCGCCCGCTCCGACCGTGCGTAAGGCAGCGCCGGCAGTGCCCGCCGCGCGCCCCGCGGCCGCAAGGCCCGCGGCGGTTGCTCGCCCCCGTCCACCCGCGCCGGTTCGCCCGCAGGCGGCGGCACCCGCGGGCGCGCGCCCCGGTACGCGGCCCGTATTCCAGGATTCGAACGTGCGCGAGGTGCTCGCCGCGCTCGGTGACCCCAGCACCACCGGCGAGACGCGCCTGATGAAGGCGCCCCTGCCGCCGCGCAACGCTCAACCCGCCGAGGGCACGCTGAGCGACACCCAGGTGTTGCGGGTCCTCGAGGAGCGGCGGCCCGACGACGCGGAGCGGTCCGGCGACGGACAGGCCGGCAACATCCCGCTGCTCAAGCCCGATGACACCGGCACCCGCAAGGCCTTGAGGGACGCCGTCAGCAGCAACGCGCCGGTGTGGTTCGCCGTGCAGCTGCAATGGTCGGTGCAGCCGGTCGAGCTCGACAAGGTACCGCCGCTCGCGATTTTCAGCGCCTACACTCTCTATACGGTCGAGGGCAGCCGCGAGAGCCGCCACTGGTATGGTCTGCGCCTGGGATTCTTCAGTGACGCGATCTCCGCCAAGCAGGTCGCCTACTACGTGCGCTCCGAGTTCGGCTCCGTGGCGGTCGTGCCGGTGAGCCCCGAGGAGCGGGCACGCGCCACCGACGACGAGAAGGCGGCGGCCGCCCTGGCCGCACCCGAGGTCGCGCGCCGCACCGAAGTCGAGGAGTTCAAGCTCATCGACGCCAAGGACGAGCCGCAGCTGCCCGCGCGCGCCGCCACGCCCAGGCCCGCCGCGAACAAGCCCGCACCGGTGGCCGCGCCGAAGGCGCATGGGCGCACCCCGGGCCGCGTCGGGATCCGTGAGCGGCGCAGCGGACCGACGCTCGAGGAGACCCTGGAGATTCTCGGCGCCACCCAGCTCACCATCGAGGACGAGCGCGGGGAGGTGCTCAACGATACCGGCGTGCGGCACCTGCAGGTCGAGGTGCAGAAGAACTCGCCGTTCTCGCGGCTGCTCGAGCGCTTGAGCGAGCGCGCCAAGAAGACCTGAGCGCTCAGCGCTTCCCGAACAGCCGCTCGAGCTCCGCCCGCGCCTTGTCGACCTCCGCCGTGTTGGGCGGGGTGTAGGCGGCGGCGCGCGGCTTGAAGTGGTCGCAGAAATTGGCGCGGGTCTTGTCGCTCACCTCGTCCGCCGTCGGCTCGCGACAGTGCTTGGCGACGCTCGTGTCGTAATCGACGCACATCCGGCAGACGTGCAGCTCCGCGCGGCATTTCGGGCACTCGTCCAGCCGCCGCAAGGGCAGGCTGAGCTCAGCGAGGGTTGCGCCGCATTTCCAGCAGACCAGGTCGTGTGCCATGAGGGCGAACCTTACGCCCTGGTCCGCTCGCGCAGGAAGCCATCCAGCACCTCCCCGGTGTGCGAGCGCTTGTGCCGGCGCGCGATCGCAGCCGGCGGACCCTGGGCGACGATGCGCCCGCCGCCGGCGCCGGCTTCGGGACCCAGGTCGATGATCCAGTCCGCTTCCGCCATCACGTCGAGGTTGTGCTCGACCACGACCGCGGTGTTGCCGGCCGCCGCCAGCCGGTGCAGCACGTGGAGGAGCTTCTCGACATCCGCCATGTGCAGTCCGACGGTGGGCTCATCGAGCACGTAGAGAGTCTGGCGTGAGGCCGGCTGCATGCCCGGCAGCTCGTCGTCACGCACCTTGGAGAGCTCCGCGACCAGCTTGATGCGCTGTGCCTCGCCACCCGAGAGCGTCGGGCTCGGCTGTCCGAGCGTGAGGTAGCCGAGGCCCACGTCCTGCAGGAGCTTGAGCGCGCGGTGCACGCGCGCGTGCGCCGCGAAGAAGCCGACCGCATCGTCGACGTCCATCGCCAGCACGTCGCCGATGCTCTTCCCGCGCCACAGCACGCTCAAGGTCTCGGAATTGAAGCGGCGCCCGCCGCACACGTCGCACAGCACCTTGACGTCCGGGAGGAAGCTCATCCCGACGGTCTTTACCCCCTGGCCCTGGCACGCCTCGCAGCGCCCGCCCGCGGTATTGAAGGAGAAGCGGCTCGCGGTGTAGCCGCGGATGCGCGCCTCGGTAGTGCCGGCATAAATGCGCCGCACCTCATCCCACAGGCCGATGTAGGTGGCCGGGCAGGAGCGCGGGGTCTTGCCGATCGGGGTCTGATCCACCTCGAGCACGCGCCCCAGCTGCTCGACGCCGTGCACCGCAGCGCAGCCGACCGGCTGCGCGCCGCGCGCGCGCCGGGCTGCGCGGTTGCCGGCCGCGCCGAGCAGCCGCTTCAGGCTCGCGTACAGCACGTCGCGCGCCACGGTCGACTTGCCCGAGCCCGATACGCCGGTGATCACCACCAGCCGCCCGAGCGGGATGCGCACATCGACGCCGCGCAGGTTGTGCAGCGTCACGCGCTCGAGCGTGAGGAGCGCGGTGTCGGCGGTGACGGCGCGGTGCGGCTGCCGCGGATGCAGCAGCGGCTCGCGCAGGAAGCGCCCGGTGGTCGAGCGCGGATTGGCGATGAGGTCGCGCACGGTGCCGGCGCCGACCAGCTCCCCGCCGCGCACGCCCGCCTGGGGGCCTAAGTCCAGCACGTGGTCGGCGCGGCGGATCGTCTCCTCGTCGTGCTCGACCACGACCAGCGTATTGCGGTTGCCGGCGAGCCCGGCGAGCGCATCGAGCAGAATGCCGTTGTCGCGCGGGTGCAGCCCGATGGTCGGCTCGTCGAGCACGTAGCACACGCCCTGGAGATTGGAGCCGAGCTGCGCGGCGAGGCGGATGCGCTGCGCTTCGCCGCCCGAGAGCGTCGGCGCGGAACGGTCGAGCTCCAGATAGGAAAGGCCGACGCGATCGAGGAACCTCAAACGCGCGCGGATCTCGGCCAGCAGGTCGCGGGCGATCTCGCGCTCGCGGGGCTTGAGGCGCAGATTCGCGAAGAACTCCGCGCCGTCGGCCACCGACCGGGACGACAGCGCGGCGATCGAGTGCCCGCGGAAGCGCACGTTGAGCGCGATGCGGTTCAGGCGCTGCCCCGCGCACCCGCCGCAGGCCGGTGCCTCACGGTCATACCACTCGTTCCACCACACCTCCTCGCCCGACTGCTCCGCGTCGAAGCCCGGCATCTCGACCCCGGTGCCGAAGCAGCTCTCGCACCAGCCGTGGCGCGAGTTGAAGGAGAACAGGCGTGGGTCGAGCTCGGCGAAGCTCGTGCCGCAGGAGGGACAGGCACGCTTGGTGGAGAACACGGTGACCGTCCGGGACTTCGCGGTCGCGACGTGCACCAGCCCCTTGCCGAAATCGAGCGCGCGCCCGAGCGCCTGGTGCAGCGCCGCGTCGCTCTTCGCGCCCACCGTGAGCTCCGCCACCGGCAGCTCGATCGTATGCTCGCGGAAGCGCGACAGGCGCGGCCAGGGTGAGGTGGGAGTGAGCTCGCCGTCGACCCGCAGCGCTCTGAAGCCCTTGTTCGCCGCCCACTTGGCCAGGTCGGTGTAGTAGCCCTTGCGCGCCACGACCAGCGGCGCGAGCAGCGCGATCGACTTGCCGCGGTAGTCGCGCAGCAGACGCGCGCCGATCGAGCCAGCGCTCTGCGGCTCGATGGCGAGGTCGCAGTCCGGGCAGTACTGCGTGCCGAGCTTCACGTACAGGAGGCGCATGAAGTGGTAGATCTCGGTCAGCGTCGCCACGGTGCTCTTGCGGCCGCCGCGGCTGGTGCGCTGCTCGATGGCCACCGTCGGCGGAATGCCGAAGATCGCATCGACGTCGGGCCGCGCGGCCGGCTGCACGAACTGCCGCGCGTAGGCGTTGAGTGACTCGAGGTAACGGCGCTGACCCTCGTTGAAGAGGATGTCGAAGGCGAGGGTCGACTTGCCGGAGCCCGAGACACCGGTGATCACGGTGAAACGGTCGTGCGGAATCTCGACGTCGATGTTCTTCAGGTTGTGCTCGCGCGCCTTGTGGATCACGACCGCGCGGCTGGCGTGCCCGATGCCGCCATAGGCCGCGCGCGGCTCGGCGACGGCGGCCGGCACGTGAGCAGCGAGCGCCGCCTGGTAGGCGGCGAGTGCCCGCCCGGTGTGCGAGCGGTCCGAGGCGCACGCCTCGGCGGGCGTTCCCGCGCAGACGATCTCGCCGCCGCGCTCGCCGCCCTCGGGCCCCAGGTCGATGATCCAGTCGGCCGCGCCGATGACGTCGAGGTTGTGCTCGATCACCAGCAGCGAATGCCCCGCGGCGAGCAGCTTCCTGAACGCCTTGAGGAGCTTCGCCACATCCTCGAAGTGCAGTCCCGTGGTCGGCTCGTCGAACAGAAACAGCTTCCCCTTGTGAGTGGTGCTCGAGAGCACCGAGCCGGCCTCGGCGAGATGGCCGGCGAGCTTCAGGCGCTGCGCCTCCCCGCCCGAGAGCGTCGGCACCGGCTGCCCGAGCTTCAGATACTCGAGACCGACATCGGCGAGCGGCGCCAGGCGCGCCGCCACCTCGGCGGCATCGGCGAAGAAAGCGCCCGCCTCGGTCACCGTCATCTCGAGCACCTCGGCGATGCTGGCGCGGCGGCCGTCGGCGCCTTCGCGGCGGATGTCGAGCACCTCGTCGCGATAGCGCCGGCCATTGCAGTCCGGGCAACGCAGGTAGACGTCGGAGAGAAACTGCATCTCGACGTGCTCGAAGCCGTTGCCGCTGCAGGTGGGGCAGCGGCCGTTGCCGGAATTGAAGCTGAAGGTGCCGGGGGTATACTTGCGCTCCTGCGCGGCGGGCTCGGCGGCAAACAGCGCGCGGATGGCATCGAAGGCGCCGACGTAGCTCGCGGGATTGGAGCGCGTGGTGCGGCCGATGGCGCTCTGGTCGACCATCACCACATCGTCGATGAGTTCGGCGCCGGCGAGGCCCGTGAACTGCCCCGGAGCCTCGGTGGGCCGGCCGCGGTACTTGAGGAGCGCCGGGTAGAGCACGTCCTCGACCAGCGTCGACTTGCCCGAGCCCGAGACCCCGGTGACGCACACCAGGCGCTTGAGCGGAATGCGCACGTCGAGGTTCTTCAGGTTGTGCTCGGTCGCGCCCTTCAACTCGAGCCAGCGGTTCGAGCGTGCCTCGGCCACGACGCCACCGTCGCTTACCGTTCCCGGCGCGCGCGTCGCCGCGACGCCCGCGGCCGCCGCCCGCGGCAGCGGCACGACCGCCTTGCGACCGCTCAGGTACTCGCCGGTGAGCGAGTCGCGGCTGGCACGCAGCGCCGCGGGGCTGCCGTAAAAGACGATCTGCCCGCCGCGCTCGCCGGCGCCCGGGCCGAGATCGAGAATGCGGTCGGCCTCGAGCATGATCTGTGGGTCGTGCTCGACCACGACCAGCGAGTTGCCGGCATCGCGCAGCCGCTTCATCACGCCGATGACCCGCTGCATGTCGCGCGGGTGCAGGCCGATCGAGGGCTCATCCAGCACGAACAGCGTGTTGACGAGCGAGGTGCCGAGGGCGGTGGTGAGATTGATCCGCTGCACCTCGCCGCCCGAGAGCGTGCGCGACTGCCGGTCGAGCGTGAGATAGCCGAGCCCGACGTCGGCGAGATAGCGGAAGCGGCCGCGGATCTCGCCGAGCAGCAGATCGGTCGCCTCATCGAGCGGCTGTGGCAGCGTCAGGGCGCGGAAGAACCCGTAGCAGCGCCCGACCGGCAACAGCATCAGGTCGTGAATCGATAGCCCGGGAAGCGCGGCGAGCCTCGCCGCGCTCCACTCGGCGCCCTGCGGGCGAAACGGCGGCTGCGCGCCGAGCGCCGCGGCCGCGAGCTCGCGGCTGCCGATGCGCCACAAGAGTCCCTCGGTTTTCAGGCGCGCACCGCCGCAGGCGCCGCACGGCGTATAGGCGCGGTAGCGCGACAGCAGCACGCGCACGTGCATGCGATAGGCGCGCGTCTCGAGCCAGGCGAAGAAACGCTTGGCGCCGTACCAGACCTTGCGGCTCCAGGGGCCTTCACCCTCGACCACCCACTTGCGTGCCTCGGCCGAGAGCTCGCGCCAGGGCGTATCGAGCGGAACGCCGCGGAGCTTCGCGAACTTTTCCAGGTCCTGCTGGCATTCGGCGTAGGACTTGCTCTGCCAGGGCTTGATCGCCCCGCCGCGCAGCGACTTGCTCTCATCGGGAATCACGAGCCCGTAGTCGATGCCGATCGTGCGGCCGAAGCCGCGGCAGGCATCGCAGGCGCCCAGCGGCGAGTTGAAGGAGAACTCGCTCGGGGTCGGCTCGTGATAGGCGAGGTCGCAGTGCGCGCAGTGCAGCTCGCTCGAGTAGCGCCAGGTGGCCTGCACCTGCGGAGGGTCCGATTCGTCGATCACGTGCGCATTGACGCGGCCGCGGCCCACCCGCAGCGCCGCCTCGAGGGACTCGAGCACCCGGCCGCGCTCCGCGGATCCGAGGCGCAGCCGGTCCTGCACCACCTCGAGCAGCTTCGCAGGCGCAGCGGCCTTCCTGCCGCGGGTGCGCCTGCCGCGTTCCTTGCCGGTGTCCGCTTCAGTCTCGGCCGTGGCCGCGGCCGACGCCGGGGGCGAGTCGAGGAAGCGGGTGTAACCCTGCCGTGCGAGGAGCTCGCGCACTTCGGTCTCGGTGAAATTGCCGGGCACCGGCACCGGAAAGGAGAGCACCAGGCGCGGATCGCCGGCGGTGCGCGCGCGCCCGGCGAGGTCCGCGTAGACGCTCTCGGCGGTGTCGCGCCGCACCGGCTCGCCGCAGCGCCGGCAGAAGAGCTGCGCGGCGCGGGCGAACAGCAGCTTCAGGTGATCGTTGAGCTCGGTCATCGTACCGACGGTCGAGCGCGAGGTGCGCACCGGGTTGGTCTGATCGATGGCGATCGCGGGCGGGATCCCGGCGATCGAGTCGACCTGCGGCTTGTCCATGCGATCGAGGAACTGCCGCGCGTAAGGGGAGAAGGTCTCGACGTAGCGCCGCTGTCCCTCGGCGTAGAGAGTGTCGAACACCAGCGAGGACTTGCCCGAGCCCGACACGCCCGTCACGACCACGAGCTCGTTCAGCGCGATGTCGAGGTCGAGATTCTTGAGGTTGTTCTGGCGCGCGCCACGCACGAGGATGGCGTCGCCGGAACCGGAAGTGTCGGTCATTCCTTCACCGTCGCTCGGGGAGTCGGGGGATGCGTCGGGCAGACGCAGTCCAGTGAATTGTAATCGATCCGGGGGCGCCACATTTCAAGCCGTAACTGGCGTGGTAAGCAATCCAGTGGTGCAGGGCCCGGTCTACTGGATGAGCTGCGCGCTACAATCGCGCACTCAAAGAGAGGCGCACGAAGTGCTCACCCGACCCTCCCTCGGCTTTGGCTTAGGCCTCCGCGTCGATCACTACGAGGCCATCCTGGCCGACCGCCCGCCGGTCGACTGGTTCGAGGTATTGACCGAGAACTACCTGGTCGCGGGCGGGAAGCCCTTGAATTACCTGATGCGTATCCGCGAGCGCTATCCGGTGGTCATGCACGGGGTGTCGCTCTCGATCGGCAGCACGGCGCCCCTCGATCGCGAGTACCTGCGCGAGGTGAAGGCACTCGCCGCGCGGCTCGAGCCCGAATGGGTGTCGGATCACCTGTGCTGGACGGGCGTCGCCGGGCGCAACACCCACGACCTGCTGCCGCTGCCCTATACCCGGGAGGCCGTCGATCACGTGGTGGCGCGGGTGCGTACCGTGCAGGACGTACTCGGGCGCCGCATCCTCCTCGAGAACGTCTCGAGCTACGTGAGCTTTCGCGACTCACCGCTCACGGAGTGGGAATTCCTCGCCGAGATCGCCGAGCGGGCCGATTGTCTGATCCTGCTCGATGTCAACAACATCTACGTGAGCGCGGTGAACCACGAGTTCGACCCGCTCGAGTATCTCGATGCAATTCCGCCCGCGCGCGTGCAGCAGATCCACCTCGCCGGGCACGAGGACCACGGCGATTACCTGGTGGACACCCACGATCACCCGGTGCGCGATGAGGTGTGGGAGCTGTACGCGAGCGCCATACGGCGCCTGGGTCCCGTCTCGACCATGATCGAGCGCGACGACCACATCCCGCCGCTCGCAGAGCTGTGCGCCGAGCTCGAGCAGGCGCGTGCCACGGCACGCCGCGCGCTCGGCGAGCGCGAATCAGCCGCGCCAGCCGGGCGCGCCGCTGCGGGCGTGCGGATCGGTGCCCCATGAGCGAGCTGGCGCGCGTCCAGGGCGAGTTCCAGGAGTACCTGCTGCGCGGGACGCGCGCCATCGAGACGCGCGTCGTCGGCAGCGCGCGCGCACCCATCGAGACGCGGCTCGGGATCTACGCCGGCGCCTACGGCAGCCGGCTGATCGATGCACTCGCGGCGAGCTACCCGGCGCTCGCCGCGCTCCTCGGCGAGGAGGACTTCCGCATCCTCGGCGCCAAATACGTCCGCGCGCACGACTCGCCGTACTTTTCGCTAAGGAATTACGGCGATCTGCTCGAGGAGTTCCTCGGCACGCACGCCGACTACGCCGAGGTGCCGCTGCTCGCGGAGCTGGCGCGCTGGGAGTGGCTGCTGTGCGCGGTGTTCGACGCCGCGGATGCGGAGCCCCTCACGGCCGCCGCTCTCGCGCGCGCCGCACCCGCGGACTGGCCGGAGCTGCACTTCGCCTTTCACGCCAGCGTGCGGCGAGTGGCGCTCAGGTGGAACGCCCCGCAGGTGTGGAAGGCGCTGACTGAAGGCAGCGAGCGCCCCGAGCTGCGCGTTGCCGCCGAGCCGGTCGAGTGGCTCGTGTGGCGGCAGGAGCTCAGGAACTACTTCCGCTCGCTCGAGCCGGGCGAGGCCCGCATCCTCGATGCGGCGCGCAATGGCGCGAGCTTCGGCGAGCTGTGCGAGCTGCTCGCCGCCTGCTGCGGTGCCGAGCGCACCGCCGCCGAGGCCGCGGCGCTCCTCGCCCGCTGGCTCGGCGACGGACTCCTGGTCGCCGCCGCCCCCGCCTGACCGTACAATCTCAGGCCTCAATCCACTCGGCGTCGCGTCCACGCCGGCGCTCAAGGATCGGACATGTCACCCCAAAGCTTCGGCAACGTGCTGGAGATGATCGGCCACACGCCGCTCATGGCGGTGCGCCGCATCGACGCCGGCCCGTGTCAGCTGTTCCTCAAGCTTGAGAACCAGAACCCGGGCGGCTCGATCAAGGACCGCATCGGCCTCTACCTCATCCAGGCGGCGGAGCGGGCCGGCCACGTCCGCCCCGGGAGCGTGCTCATCGAGGCGACCGCGGGCAACACGGGACTCGGGCTCGCGCTGGTCGCGGCGCAGAAGGGCTATCGCCTGGTGCTCGCGATTCCCGACAAGATGAGCCAGGAGAAGATCTTTCACTTGCGGGCGATGGGCGCCGAGGTCGTGATGACGCGCTCGGACGTCAGCAAGGGGCATCCGGAATACTACCGCGACGTCGCCGAGCGGCTCGCGCGGGAGACGCCGAATTCCTTTTTCGTCAACCAGTTCGGCAATCCGGTCAACGCCCAGGCACACGAGGAGACCACCGCGCCCGAGATCTGGGAGCAGATGGACGGCAGGGTCGATGCGGTGGTGTGCGGCGTCGGCACCGGTGGAACGCTCGCCGGGCTGTCGCATTTCTTCGCGCGCACCGCGCCGCGCGTCGAGATGGTGCTCGCGGACCCGGTGGGCTCGGGGCTCGCGAGCTTCGCCAGCACCGGCAAGCTTCCCGCGAAGATGTCGTCGTGGCTGGTCGAGGGCATCGGCGGCGACAGCGTGCCGCCGGTCGCGGACTTCTCGCGCGTCACCGCGACTTACAGTATTCCCGACCCGGAAGCCTTCGCCACCTGCCGCGAGCTTCTGAAGCAGGAGGGCATCATCGCCGGCACGTCCACCGGCACGCTGCTCGCCGCGGCGCTGCGCTATTGCCGCTCGCAGCAGACAGCGAAGCGCGTCGTGACCTTCGTGTGCGACAGCGGCAACAAGTACCTCTCCAAGGTCTACAACGACTACTGGATGCTCGATCAGGGCTTCCTCGAGCGCGAGAGCTACGGTGACCTGCGCGATCTCATCGTGCGCCGCCACAAGGACCGCGCCGCGGTCACCGTCAACGCCACCGAGACGGTGCTGGCGGCCTACCGGCGCATGAAGCTCTACGACATCTCGCAGGTGCCGGTGTTGCAGGACGGGCGCATCGTCGGCATCGTCGACGAGGAGGACATCCTCCTCGAGGTGATCGACAACCCGCAGCATTTCAACGAGCCGGTGACGGAGGCGATGGCGAGTCACCTGGTCACGGTGCCGGCCGATGCGCCGGTCGAGCAGCTCATGGAGATCTTCAAGCGCGGCATGGTGGCGATCGTCATGCACGGCGGCGAGTTCCAGGGGCTGGTGACGCGCATCGACCTGCTCAACTGGCTGCGCCGCCGCCTGCCGCCGTGACAACGAGTGACCCATGAGCGATGACAGCTCCGCGCAGCGTTTCGCCACCCGCGTGATTCACGGCGGCCAGCACCCGGACCCGCTGACCGGCGCGGTCATGCCGCCGATCTACGCGACCTCCACCTACGTGCAGTCGAGTCCCGGCGTGCATCAGGGCTATGACTACTCCCGCAGCCGCAACCCGACGCGCGATGCGCTGCAGGCGGCGGTCGCCAACCTCGAGGGCGGCGGCGCGGGCTTCGCCTTCGCGTCGGGAATGGCCGCGAGCGCCACGCTCCTCGAGCTGCTCGACGCCGGCTCGCACATCATCGCCATGCACGACCTCTATGGCGGCAGCTACCGGCTGCTCGAGAATGTGCGCAAGCGCTCGGCGGGGCACAGCGTCTCGTTCGTCGACCTCACCGACGCCGCGGCGCTCGAGGCTGCACTGCGTTCCAACACACGCCTCGTGTGGGTCGAGACCCCCACCAACCCGCTGCTCAAGGTCGTCGACCTGGCCGCGGTGGCCGCGCTGGCGAAGAAGCACGGGCTGCTCAGCGTCTGCGACAACACCTTCGCGACGCCCTACATCCAGCGCCCGCTCGAGCACGGCTTCGACGTCGTGGTGCACTCGACCACCAAGTACCTGAATGGCCACTCGGACTCGATCGGCGGCGCCGCCGTGGTGCGCGAGGGGAGCGAGCTCGCCGAGCGCCTCGGCTATCTGCAGAACGCGGTGGGCGGGGTGTCGAGCCCGTTTGACAGCTTCCTGACGCTGCGCGGCATCAAGACGCTGGCGCTGCGCATGGAGCGGCACTGCGCCAACGCGCTCGCGGTCGCGCAGTTCCTCGAGCAGCACGGCGCGATCGAGCGCGTGTACTACCCCGGTCTCGCGAGCCACCCGCAGCACGCGCTCGCGCAGCGGCAGATGCGGGGCGGTTACGGCGGGATCGTCACCGCGGTGCTGCGCGGCGGACTCGAGGCGGCGCGCCGCACGCTCGAGCGCTGCCACCTGTTCGCGCTCGCCGAGAGCTTAGGGGGCGTCGAGAGTCTGATCGAGCATCCAGGCATCATGACCCACGCCTCGCTCCCCGAGCCAACACGCCGGGCGCTCGGCATCAACGACGGGCTGATCCGCCTGTCGGTCGGCGTTGAGGACCTACGGGACCTGATCGCGGAGCTCGAGGAGGCTTTGAAGCCATGAGCACCACGACGCGCCGGGCTTTCCTGCGACAGACGGCGTGCAGCGGCGTGGCCGTGCTCGCGAGCCGGGTGCTGCATGCGACGCCTCTCGGCGGCCCGGTCGGGATCCAGCTGTACGCGGTCAAGGACGCCCTGCAGACGGACCCCGCGGGGACGCTCGAGGCACTGCGCACGATCGGCTATGGAGAAGTGGAGACCGCGGGCTTCGCGGGCCTGAGCGCACGGCAGTTCCACCTGCTGCTCGAGCAGGCGGGGCTCGGCGCCCCCAGCGCGCATCTCGGGTTCGATCCCGCTGATCTCGGCGTGGCTTTCGATGACGCGCATGCGCTCGGCGCCCGCTACGCGGTGAGCGGCAGCCTGCGCGCGCTGGTGCAGCATGACCTTCCCTCCGGCGCCACCGACTCCGGGATGACGCTCGAGGAAGCCAAGCGCACCGCCGAGCTCGCCAATCACCTCGGCGAGCAGGCGCGGCGCGTCGGGCTGCAGTACGTCTATCACAATCACGATTTCGAGTTCGCCGATCAGGGCGACGGCGCCATCGGCTACGACCTGCTGCTCCGGGAGACGGATCCGCAGCTCGTGAAGTTCGAGATCGACTGCGGCTGGATGACGCTCGGCGGGCGGGATCCGCGCGCCTACTTCGCGCGTTACCCGCATCGCTTCCCGATGATCCACGTG
>DATIXU010000102.1:0-1518 GCA_035518275.1 Steroidobacteraceae bacterium | reverse complement strand
ACGCCTACCTGCTTCAGGGCTACGACTCCGACTGGACCGTCGTGGATGCGTCCAAGCGAACGGCTGCTTACACCAATCTCAGTCCCGGCAGCTACCAGTTGCTGGTGCGCGGCACCAACCGTGCGGGAGTCTATTCACCGGAAACATTGCGCATCCCGGTGCGTGTACAGCCGGCGTGGTACCAGACGTTGTGGTTCCGCCTGCTCGCCGCGGCGGCCGCCGCCTGCCTGATTGCGCTCCTGGTGCAGGCACGCACGGCGTATCTGCGCCGGGTGAAACAACGCCTCGAGGCGCTGGTCGCGAAGCGCACCGAGGAGCTGCGCCGCAGCAAGCAGCAGATCGAGATGATCGCCAATCTCGATTCGATGACGGGGCTCCCCAACCGCCGTCTGTTCGCGGAGCGGTTCGGGCACTTCCGCGCCTCGGCGGATCGCAACCGCTGTGGCTTCACGCTGGTGCTGGTGGACCTCGACCACTTCAAGGGAATCAACGACAGCTTCGGGCATGCGGCGGGCGACACGGTGCTCATCGCCGCTGCGCAGCGCCTCGGAGCCGCGACCCGCGAGGTCGACGTCGTGGCCCGTCTCGGCGGGGACGAGTTTGCCATCCTGCTCGAGGGCACGGTCGAGCCGGATGCGATCGCCGCCGTGTGCCAGCGGATTCTGCAGAGCTTCGGCGAGGCGGTATCGGCGGAAGGCCGAATCGTCCAGGTCGGCATCAGCATGGGATGTGCGGTCTACCCGCGCGACGGTCTCACGCAATCGGAGCTCTATAGAGTTGCGGACAAGGCGCTCTACGCAGCCAAGGCTGCCGGCCGCAACACCTGGCGCATGTACAAACGCATCCATGAACGCGAGGCCGGGCTGGCCCCGCAACCGGTCCTCACGCGGGCAGGATGATCTGCGGCGGCGCGCGCCGCTGCGAGGCCCGCCCGAACGTGTAATAGAGAGCAGCGGGCACCACCAGACCCACGATCCAGGAGATGTCCACGCCACCGAGGGGCTCGACCAGCGGACCGGTGTAGAAAGCGGTGGAGAGGAACGGAATCTGCACCGCGATACCGATCAGGTAGATCGTAATGCCGGTCGCATTCCAGCGGCCGTAGCGCCCGTCGGGATTCGACAATGCCGGCACGTCGTAGCGCGAGCGCGTGAAGCAATAGTAGTCGACCAGATTGATCGCGCTCCAGGGCGTGAACACGGCCAGCAGACACAGGATGAAGGCCTCGAACGCCTTGAGGAAGGAGTGACGGCCGGTGAGGGCGAGCAGCGCCGAGACCGCGACCATCGCGACGATATAGAAGAACCGGTGACGTACCGAGACGCGCACGCCGCGCCGCAGGCCGCTCACGATGGTCGCCATCGACATGAAGCTGCCGTAGGCGTTGAGTGCCGTCACCGTGACCTTGCCGAAGGCGATGCTGAAGTACAGGAGGCTCGAGGCCATTCCGGCCGCGGCCAGACCGACGATATAAGCCACCTCGTGGTGCTCGAACTCTCTGCCCGCCACGGCGGCGGC
>DATIXU010000101.1:0-4025 GCA_035518275.1 Steroidobacteraceae bacterium | reverse complement strand
CGGCAGGCGCCGTCGCGCGCTTGCCGCGTCCCCAGCGGCCGAAGCGCCCGCCGCGCTCGGGGGCCGCCGCGAGCAACGCGCGGCACTCCTCGAGCGTGAGCGCTTTCGGATCGCGGTCCTTGGGTATCTTGGCGTTCTTCTTCCGGTCGGTGATGTACGGACCGTAGCGGCCGTTGAGCACCTGGATGCCTTCGGCGGCGAAGTCCTGGATGATGCGGTTCGCGTCGGCCTCCTTCTTCAGGCGGATGACCTCGCGCGCGCGCTCGAGGGTAACGGTGTAGGGGTCATCCTCCTTGAGCGAGGCGTACTTGCTGCCGTACTTGACGTACGGGCCGAAGCGCCCGACGTTCGCGACGATGGTCTCCCCTTCGAGCGTCTCCCCGAGGGTGCGGGGCAGCTTGAAGAGCTCCATGGCGTCGGCGAGCGTGATCGCATCCATCTTCTGCCCGGGACGCAGCCCGGCGAAGCGCGGCTTCTCCTCGTCGTCCTTGGTACCGAGCTGCACGAACGGACCGTAGCGCCCCATGCGCACGGTGATGGGTTTGCCGGTGGCCGGATCCTTGCCGAGCTCTCGCGCCTGCGCGACCTGCTCGCGCGTCACCGTGCGCTCGATCTTGTCCACCTGGTGGATGAAGGGCTTCCAGAACTTCTCGAGCGGCGTCGTCCACTCTTCCTCGCCACGCGACACGGCGTCCAGCTCGTCCTCCATTGCGGCGGTGAAGCCGTACTCGACGTAGCGGTGGAAGTGATGCGTCAGGAAGCGGTTGACGATCTTGCCGATGTCGGTCGGCACGAAGCGGCGATTGTCCATCTCGACGTACTCGCGGTCCTGGAGCGTCGAGATGATGGTGGCGTAGGTCGACGGCCGGCCGATGCCGTGCTCCTCGAGTGCCTTCACCAGCGATGCCTCGCTGTAGCGCGGTGGCGGCTCGGTGAAATGCTGCGAGGCGGCGAGTGCCGTGAGGCCGACACTGTCGCCCTCCTTCATCGGCGGCAACACATGGTCGGCGTCGTCCACCTTGGCGTCATCGCTCCCCTCCTGGTAGACGGCGATGTAGCCGGGCTTGACGAGCGTCGAGCCGGTGGCGCGTAGCAGATGCCGCTCTGGCCCGTCGGGTCCCGCCAGCGTGTCGACGGCGACGGTGTCGAACAGCGCGTGGCTCATCTGCGAGGCGACCGCCCGCTTCCAGATGAGCGTGTAGAGCCGGTAGAGGTCATCCTCGATCTTGCCCTCCACGTCGGCCGGCGTGATCGCCGCCGAGGTCGGGCGGATGGCCTCGTGCGCTTCCTGCGCGTTCTTCGACTTGGTGCGGTAGACCCGGGGCTCGTCGGCGACCTCGTGCCGGCCGTAGAGCCGTGCGGCCACCTCGCGGATCTCGTGTACCGCCTCCGCGGCGAGCGACACCGAGTCGGTGCGCATGTAGGTGATAAGCCCGACGCTGCCTTCGCCGATGTCGAGCCCCTCGTAGAGCTGTTGGGCGAGACGCATGGTGCGGCGGGCGTTGAAGCCGAGCTTGCGCGCGGCCTCCTGCTGCAGCGTCGAGGTGGTGAAGGGCGGAGCCGGGTTGCGCCGCCGCTGCTTGCGCTCGATGGCGAGCACCGTGAGCGTCCCCGGTGCGCCGGCGGTGGCGCCGGCCGCCGCCTGCAGCGTGCGCTCCACCTCGCGCGCCTCGCGTTCGCTGGTGAAGCTGAACTGCTCGACCTTTGCGCCGCGATACTCGAGAAGCTTCAGCGGAAAGGTCTGGCCGCTGTGGGATCCCTCGCCCTCGAGGGTCCAGTATTCGCGCGCGATGAAGGCGCCGATCTCCTCCTCGCGCTCGCAGATCATGCGCAACGCCGGACTCTGCACGCGCCCTGCGGACAATCCGCGGCGTACCTTCTTCCACAGCAGCGGGGACAGGTTGAATCCGACCAGGTAGTCGAGCGCGCGGCGCGCCTGCTGTGCGTTGACCAGCTCGAGCGACAGGCGGCGCGGCTGCGCCATGGCGTCGCGAATGGCGTTGCGGGTGATCTCGTAGAACACCACGCGGTGCACATCCTTGCCATCGAGCTCGCCGCGTGACGCCAGGATCTCCTTCAGGTGCCAGGCGATGGCCTCGCCCTCGCGATCCGGGTCGGTGGCGAGGAACAGCGCCCGTGACTTGCCGAGCGCACGGGCGATGGCCGTGACATGGCGCTCGTTCTTCTCGAGCACCTGGTACTTCATCGCGTAGCCGTTGTCCGGATCGACCGCGCCCTCCTTGGGCACGAGATCGCGCACGTGCCCATAGGAGGCGAGCACGTCGAAGTCCCGGCCGAGATACTTCTTGATGGTCTTGGCCTTGGCGGGCGACTCGACGATGACCAGGTTGGCTGCCATAAACAAAAAACCGCGGACCAGCCGCGGACCTAACTCCACCAGCGCATGCCGCGCGACTCAGTGCGGCTCATCGGCCTGTGCTTCCACCAATCCGCCGAGCCGCGCGACCGCCTGCTCGTGCCCCGGCTGACTCGAGAGCACCATGAGCACCACCCACTTGAGCTGCTCGGTATCGGGCTCGGTCTCATCGAGCGCCAGCATGCGCTCGATCACGATCTCGCGCTGCGTCGCCGTCAGCACGCGCGCACGCTCGAGCGTAATGAGCAGCCCGCGACACTCCGTGGACAGACGCGAGAGCTCGCCGTCGCTGTAGACGCGCACGCTGCCGGCGTAGGCGTCGGCGTACGCCGGCTGACCGGATTTCTGGCCGAACGCCAGGTCGGTGAGCCAGTCGAGCGCCCGCTCGACCTTTGCCGGTGAGAAGCCGGCGCGCCGCAGGTCGCGCGCCAACTGCTCGCGCTCGGGCACTTCCGGTGCCTCATCGAGCATGTACCGGTCGAAGACGTAGATCAGGATGTCGAGAACGCTGCCAGTCGTCATGTCTTACGGTATTCGGCCATAGCGGCCGCCCGGGAGAGCCGCCACACGTCCCTCGAGCTCGAGTATCAGCAGCATCGAGGCAACTGACGCGCTCGGCAGGTGCGTGCGGGCGACGAGACTATCAATGGTCGCGGGTGCAAAACCGAGCGCATCTAACAGCATTTCATACTCGTTGTCCAATGCCACCGCCCGGGCCGGCTCCGTGCGCGGCGTCCTAAGTTGTTCTTTCGGAACCGAAATCCTCAGCTCCGAAATCACGTCGCTGGCCTCATCGACGAGCTTGGCGCCCTGCTTGATGAGTTGGTGGCAGCCGCGCGAGACCGCACTGTGAATCGATCCGGGGATCGCAAACACCTCGCGCCCGGCCTCACCCGCAAGCCGCGCGGTGATCAGCGAGCCGCTGTGGCGGGCCGCTTCCACCACGAGCGTGCCGAGCGACAGTCCGCTGATGATGCGGTTACGCCGTGGAAAGTGCCGCCGCAGCGGTGCGGTGCGCGGCGGGAACTCCGACACCAGCGCCCCGTGCGCGCGGATCCGCGCGGCGAGCGCGGCGTGCTCAGCCGGATACACACGATCGAGGCCGGTGGCGCAAACCGCCACCGTCGCGCCGCCGCCCTCGAGTGCGCCTGTGTGGCTCGCGGCGTCGATGCCGGTGGCGAGGCCACTGGTCACGATGAGTCCTGCACGCGCGAACCACGCGGCGAACTCGTGAGCGGTCGAGCGCCCCGCGGGCGTCGGATTGCGCGAGCCGACCATGGCGAGCTGCGGCGCCGCGAGCGCCTCTACCGAGCCGAGCACGTAGAGCGCCGGCGGCGCTGCGGCGATCTCTCTCAGGAGCGGCGGATACTGCGGGTCGGTGCTCAGCAGGATCGCGGCGCCGCTCGTATCGAGCCAGGCGAGATCCGTATCGACGGCGATCTCATCGGGCGCGGTGAGAAATCCGCGCGCCGCGTTCGGCAGATCGGCGTGGCGCAACACCGGCGCCGCCAGCGAGCCCTCGAGCTCCCCGCCCGCTGCGGCGAGGAGCGCCTGCAGATTCTCGGCGCTGAGTGCGGGGGTGCGAGCGATGAGCGCGCGTACGCGGCGTGCGTCCATGAGCGGCGAGCATAAGGGAAGCGCGCCCCGC
>DATIXU010000100.1:0-2409 GCA_035518275.1 Steroidobacteraceae bacterium | reverse complement strand
AGGACGGGTCGGAGGTCGCATACGTGCAGCTGGCGCACAACGTGTGGGATCCGGTCAAGCGGCAGTCGCGTGCCCAGGTGATCCACAGCTTGGGGCGCGAGGATCAGCTCGATCGGGACGCGCTGGCGCGGCTGGTGCGCTCGATCACGCGGTTCCTGGATCCCGATCAGGCGCTGTCCGCGCAAGCGCCGGAGGGGATGCGCTTCCTAGCGTCGCGGCCGATGGGCGGCGCGTGGGTGCTCGATCATCTGTGGCGGCGCCTCGGCGTCGCTGGCGCGATCGCCGGAGTGGCTGGGAGCCGGCGGGTGACAGCGCTGGTCGAGCGGCTGCTGTTCTGCCTGGTCGCCAACCGCGCGCTTGATCCGATGTCGAAGTTGGCGGCGCTTGAGTGGGCTGCGCAGGACGCGTGGCTGCCCAGAGTCGGCGGGCTGGGCGGCGACCCGCAGATCTTCTACCGGGCGATGGACTTCCTGCTGGACTGCGACGAGCAGGTCCAGCGCGAGGTGTTCTTCGCCGTCGCTGACCTGCTCAACCTCGACGTTGACCTGATTCTGTTTGACACGACCTCGACGTACTTCGAGATCCCTGCCGAGCGCGAGGATGAGCTGCGGAAGTTCGGCGCGAGCAAGGACCGCCGGCCGGACCTGCCCCAGATCGTGGTCGGATTCGCGGTCACCAAGGAGGGGATCCCGGTGCGCTGCTTCGTCTACCCCGGCAACGCGTCTGACCAGGAGAT
Organism: Steroidobacteraceae bacterium; assembly: GCA_035518275.1. GTDB lineage: Bacteria > Pseudomonadota > Gammaproteobacteria > Steroidobacterales > Steroidobacteraceae > 13-2-20CM-66-19. The sequence continues at coordinate 1,673 of DATIXU010000100.1, read as the reverse complement.
CCTCCGCGAGGTCAAGGACAAGCTGCGCGACTGGCGGCTGCACCGCGTGATCTGGGTCTGCGACACGGGCTTCAACAGCGAGGAGAACCGCAACTACCTGCAGCGCGCCGGCGGGCACTACATCCTCGGCGAGAAGCTGCGCCAGGGCACCGCCAACCGCCAAGCGCTCGCCCGCCAAGGCCGCTACCACAAGGTCAAGGAAGGCCTCGATGTCAAGCAGGTGTGGCTCGGGGAGGGCGAGACCCGCCGGCGGTTCGTCGTCTGCCGCAACCTCGAGGAAGCCCGCCGCGACCAGCACCACCGCGAGCAGGCGCTAGCGCGCCTGGGCGAGGAGCTCGAGGCGCTCAAGGGCAAACAGGGCGAGGCGCACACGCAGGCCGAGGCCGAGCTGCTCACCCACCCGACGATGCGCCGGTTCATCACCCGCCGCCACGGGCGACTGGTGATTGACCGCGGCAAGGTCAACGACGACGAGCACCTCGACGGCAAGTTCCTGATCTCGTCCTCCGACGACGACCTCTCAGCCGAGGAGATCGCTCTCTACTACAAGCAGCTGATCGAGGTCGAGGCCTGCTGGCGCGACCAGAAGCACATGCTCGACCTGCGCCCCATCTACCACCGCAAGGAAGACCGCATCCGCGCCCACGTGCTGCTCTCGTTCCTGGCGCTGCTGCTCTGCCGGGTGGCCGAGACCCGTGCCGGCGACACCTAGCGCAACCTGCGGCGCGAGCTCGAGCGGATCCACCTCGGCTACTTCCACGGCACTGCCGGGCGCGTGCAGCAGCGCACCGAGCTCACCGCCCGCCAGCGCGAGATCCTCACTGCGCTCGATATCCCCCAACCACCCCGCTTCATGACGATCGAACCCACCAACCGCGCCTAGTAACTACACCTCCAACCGCCCCAACGCCGTTTCACCTGCAAACATGCCATTTTTACGACATCGCGCACCTAGCAACTGTCGAAGTCGAGCCCGAGCTTGCGCGCCCTAGTCGGAAGATCGCGCTCGAGCCACCGTGACACACCCAGCGGCAACGTCGAAACGATGACCTCCTGGTACCTGCCCGTCCTCACCGCCCGGTTAACCGCCTCCCACGGGTCCACTCCTTCCTCAGTCATCGCCTCAACCGAGGCGCCTGCGGCCTCCTCCAACAGCGGCAGCGCCAGCTCCAGCGTGACGTTGGGGTCCTCCCCCTCCTGGAGGTCAGGCACCAGCAGGTCGAAGTCGAATCCCTCCTGCGCCCGACGACGCACTTCGCCAAGCAACAACGGCGTCGCTGCGGTCCGGTGCGCGACCACGAGAATACGAGCGTGATCGTGAGCCTCCATGAGTTCCTCCTAGATTTGGTGCGCACAAACGTTCGCGCACACACCTACGGACTTCCCCGCTACCAGGTCTTCTAATCCGTGATTTACCCGGATACGGCTGCGGGCTTCACCGCTTGATCGCGGCTGCGGACGCTGAGCACTTGTTGGCCGGCAACCGAAGAATTGAACAGAGGTGGCGGCGAAATGCGGGCACAGCAGAGCTCCAGAGGGAGATCAGCCGTCCTCGATCTCGTGGCGATGCGTGTGCTCCGCGAAACGTGGCGGCGAGACAGCCGCGAGCGGCCGGCTGTCGCCCGGCTGGTGCTGATCGCCGTCGGCACCTTCTCGGTCGGCGTCGTCCTGGC
>DATIXU010000099.1:0-26428 GCA_035518275.1 Steroidobacteraceae bacterium | reverse complement strand
CTAGGTGAGGCTTGACGGTCGGAACACGGACCTCGCGGATGGTGTTCTTGGAGCGGCCATCCGAGATCAGATAAGCTGACCTTCGGGGAGAGGTGGGCGCGCCGCCTAGAACGACGATAACCCAGGGGCCGCGTGAGTTCGTCAACCGGAGCCGTGTTCCTCAGCTACGCGTCCGAGGATTCGGAGGCGGCTGGGCGCATCGCTGAGGCGCTCAGCGTCGTTGGCGTTACGGTTTGGTTCGACAAGAACGGGCTTCGGGCAGGCGACGCCTGGGACCGGCAGATCCGAGCGCAGATTCATGAGTGCCGGCTGTTCATGCCCATCGTCTCGGCCAAGACGGAAGCCCGCGTCGAGGGTTATTTCAGGCGAGAATGGAAGCTCGCGGTTGATCGGACGCACGACCTGTCGGAACGGGTGTCCTTCTTAGTACCGGTCGTCATCGACTCGACCTCGGAACAGAAAGCGGACGTCCCAGACGCCTTCCGCCACATCCAATGGACGCGATTGCCGGGCGGGGAGACTCCACCGGCATTCGTCGAACATGTGCGGCGGCTTCTTACGCGCGACCTACCGTCGGAACCAGGTGCCGCAACCCTAACTCCTCCGGCTTCGGGCGTAGTGCAGATATCCACGCCATCAACTCATGCCCGACCGAGGCATAAGCTCGCAGTGTGGGGCATCTGTGCCGTGGTTGCCGTCGTCATCGCGTACTTCGTCGGCGCCAAGTTCTGGTCATCTAAGCATGTGGTGGCGCCTTCTACCAATGCCAGTGTCACCAGTGCCGCTGGGTCGCCTGTGGTACCGGAGAAGTCGATCGCCGTGCTGCCGTTCGCCGACATGAGCGCGAAGCATAACGAGGAGTACTTTGCCGACGGGATGGTCGAGGAAATCATCGACCTGCTTGCCAAGGTGCCCGATCTACGCGTTCCGGCGCGCACTTCGTCCTTCTACTTCAAAGGCAAGGCAACCAAGGTACCGGACATCGCCCGCGAGCTCTCTGTCGCGAACGTCCTGGAGGGCAGCATCCGCGCATCCGGCAACCGCCTGCGCGTCACCGCTCAACTGATTCGTGCGGACACCGGATTCCACATCTGGTCGCAGACCTACGACGGCGATTTGCACGATGTATTCAAGGTGCAGGACGAGATTGCCAACGCCGTCGTAGAAGCTCTGCAAATCACACTGATGGGCGGGCCTTTAACGCGCCGGGAGGGTGGCACGCAGAATCTTGAGGCCTACCAGCTATACCTGCGAGGACTGAGCGCCAGCCGCGAAAATATGGGCGCCTCACTATTGCTTGCTCAGGACTACTTTAATCGGGCAATCAAACTGGATCCGGAGTTTGGGCTTGCGTGGGTCGAATTGTCCCGTGACACCGGGCTGCTGACCGATAACGGTTCCTTCACGCAGAAGGAGGGGTATGAACGCGCAAGGGAGCAGGCGCAGCGTGCCCTTCAGCTGAGCCCAGGCCTCGCGGAGGCCCACGCCCTGCTGTGCTACATCCACAGGGCGTACGACTACGATTGGCCCGCCGCGGAGGCCGAGGCAGGCAGTGCACTCGGGTTGGACCCAACAAATCCCACGGCATTAATTGCTGCAGGCGGGGTTTCCAGTACGCTCGGCCACGGAGACGAGGCGATACGCCAGCACAGATTGGCACTGGTTCGCGATCCGTTCTTCCCTCTTGCGCACTGGTACTTGGGGTACGCTGAATACAGCGCCAATCGACTTGCAGACGCCGAGGCTACGTTCCGGAAACTGCTCGCGCTGGCACCCGGGTTCGCGTGGACCAGGGTGTACCTCGCAAAGACGCTGCTCGCAGAGAGCAAGCCCGAAGCTGCGATTGCGGTGATGATGCAAGAGAGCGACGAGCACGAGCGGCTGCTGATGCTGTCGATGGCTCATCGGGCGGCGCATCGCGACACCGAAGCTGAGCGAGAGCTAAAAACATATATCGAAAAATTCGCGGGCAGCGATCCGTATTGGGTGGCCATGGCCTATGCCCAGCGCGGCGACAATGATCTTGCGTTCCAATGGCTTGACCGGGCCTACCAACAAAGGGACAGCAGTCTCCCGGAAATCCTCGGGGAGCACATGTTCAAGCCGATTGCGACAGACCCCCGCTATAAAGCATTCCTGCACAAGATGAAGCTGCCGGAGTAAGGCGAACGACCGCTCTGGAGGAATCTATCCGGTCGCTACGACCGACGGCTCTTGGCCGTCTCGAGACAACAGAATGGGAAGCGCCGAACGGTGACCTGCTCGCATTGGCTGTTGATGCAGTGCGCTGGCGATGTAGGCGTCCAGTACTAACACGGCGAGTTGCCGCAGCGACGAGGGACCTCCCGGCGGGAGATCCCTCGTTGCGCTCAGCTTGGCAGCTAGGCTGCTTTGCGACGCCTGTAGTATTCCGCAATGCCTGGATGGCTCGCCACGCGCTCTGCGTGCTTAACCAGCAGCGGCGCGACTCGGTCCACGAGGTCCTTCGGAATGTAGTCCAGCACCCCAGACCGTAGCCAGCGGACCCACATGAAGACCTTCAGGTCCGCCACAGTGAGGCGCTGGTCAGCGAAATACTCCCCGCCCGCCGCCTTCAGCCGGCCCTGAAACTGCTCCAGGTATCGCGTCATACGCCCGGCAACAAGTTCTTCGCGCGCCTTCTTCTTGGCGTCCTCGGCCAGGTCGATCGTGTGTCCAATGCGGGTGCTGATGTCCTCAGCTGCGTCCATGACCTCATCGCACAGCAACGCCTGCCAGTCATCCTTGGGGTACAGGCCAGCCAGCTTGCCGACGTAGCGATTGATGCTGTTGGACTGCGAAACCACTTTACCGTCCACCTCGAGCGTGGGCATGGCCAGGAACGGCGTCCTGTCGCGGACGCCAGGCCAGTCCTTGCCCGAGATGCGGTGGTCTTCGAACGCAATACCGCCGATGTGTAGCGCAAGACGCGCGGGCTCGCCGCGCCCGCCGTCGAAATCGAAGTAGGTCAGCTTCAGCGTTGCCATGGCGAACTCCTCGGGATTGATAATTGCAATCGCTTGATCTTCAGCGGCACGCCGCGCACGGAGCCGGAGAACACCGGCCCGCTCGTTACGTGCCCATCGCGCGGTGGGGGGTGACTACATGAAAAAATTGCTCCGACACTATCTTGCCGTCTGTGACTTCATAAGCGCAGATCTCCTCGACGACGCGGCAGGCTAACCATTTCCGGCTCCCCTGAACATGATTCCGAAGAGAGAGCCCGCTTTGTCGCTATCAACGGTGTTGCCGCTGGCGTCGGCTAATGGCCGTCAGTACGCCTACGCGCCACCTTGGCAGTTTCAGGGGAGTGCGCGCTGTCACCGTCTTGCGTCGCGATTACGTGTGAAGCGGCAGTCAACGCGGGACAACATGGGTGAGCATCTCAGCGCGCCAGCGGGCACGCACTGTCTTGGCTATCGTTGGCCAGAGCTGGCTGGGATTGGAGCGGGTGATGGGAATCGAACCCACGTTAGCAGCTTGGGAAGCTGCAGTTCTACCATTGAACTACACCCGCTTGGGATCGGGGATCTTACCCTAGTCCCCCGCGTGCGGCCCACCTTCGCCCGAGAGCTGCGCCATGAGCTGCTCCATGCTGATGGGTTTGGAGAACAGCCACCCCTGGGCGTACTGGACACCGTGGGAACGCAGGAATTCCGCCTGTGCCGCGGTCTCGACGCCCTCGGCGATCATTTGCATGTTGAGTGACTTGGCCATCTCGATGATGTGGCGCACGACCTCGCTCGTGACCGCCTCAGTGCCGATCGTGTCGACGAACGACTTGTCGATCTTCAGCCGGTCGAGCTCGAGATTGTGCAGGTACGAGAGGCTCGAGTAGCCGGTACCGAAGTCGTCGATCGCGACCTGGATGCCGGCGGCGCGCAGCTGGCGGATGTTGCGGCGGCTCGCCTCGATGTTCATGAACACCCGCTCGGTCGCCTCGACGTGCAGGTTGCTGCCGGAGATCCTCATGCGGGCGATCATCGCGCGCAGCCGGTCGACGATCTCCGGATTGCAGATGTCCTCGGCCGAGAGATTCAGCGAGATGTGGAAATCGCTCCTCGCCCGCAGCAGCTCGCCCGCCTCGCTCTCGAAGGTCTTCAGCACCGCATCCGTGATCCGCCCCATGAGCCGCGTGCTCTCGGCGATGGGGATGAAGAGATCCGGGCCGATGAGCTCGCCGTTCGGCCGGCGCCAGCGCAGCAGCGCCTCGGCGCCCACCCAGGCGCCGGTGGCGAGATCCACGATGGGCTGATACACGAGAAACAGCTGCGTCGTCCGGATCGCGTTGCGCAGCAGCCGCGGCATCGAGGTCTGGAGCCGCGCCAGGCGTACCGCGACCAGCACCAGCAGCGCAGCCGCCGCCGCCCCGACCGGCAGCAGCACCAGCACGATGCGCCGCTGATCCTCCTCGATGCGGTTACGCCCGATGGCGGCAAACGCCACGTAGTCGCCACGCGCCGAGCGCTTCCACGCGATGAGGTCCGTGCCGTCGTAGAAGGTGCCCTCGGGCGAGCTGCCGATGCGCTCGATCCAACGCGGATTGAACGGGCCGCGTTGCGTCAGCAACTGCTTGCGCTGTCCGCCCGTCAGGCCGAGCACTACGTTGCTCTCCTCGGTGAGCGCATCGAGAGGCAGGGACTGGCTGATGAATGCCGTATAGCCGGTCCTCGGATCGGTCACGATCACGAGCGGCGTGTCAGGCGCAAGCGGCAGGCGCACGCCGACCCGCACCGCGAAGCCCAGTGCGCTCGTGTACGCCGGCGGGCCGACGGGCACCGCCGCCTGGCCGAAGGAAGAGCACCGGAGGATGTCGTCTCTGATGTTGCCGACGTCGACCAGCAGATTCGAGCGGATGACGAGCCCGCGCATCAGCTCGATGTTCTGATCGGAGCAGGGATCCTGCGCATCGGCGGCGCGCAGCTCCGTGGTCGCGGTACGTGCCTGATCGGCGATCCGGTCGGCCCGCAGCAGGATCTCGGCGGCGAGGGCCGCCGCGCGCCGCTCCTGGCGCACCAGACTTTGTTGTTCCGCCAGCCACACGGCCGCCACGATCGGCACCATGATCGCGACCGCTGCCCCCGCGTAGAGCAGTAAGAGGCGGCGTCTCTCCCGCTGCATGCGGCGATCATACCCGCACAGAACGGGTAATTGATTTGGCTCAACACCGCGCCGGGGGCTTGGCGATGGCGCGGTCGTGAACTCACCGAAATCGCCCACGGACCTTGGCCGGCTGGCGGCGAGAATGTGACCGATCGTCTGGCCCTATAATCATCAGACCTGTCCTGCTTACGGATCGAACCCCATGAGCTCAGCAGCCGCCCGGCCGGTCGAGCACGCGGTGTGCGTCTATTGCGCCTCGAGCCGCTCCTCGCACGCCGATTACCGCGCCGCCGCACATCGCCTCGGTGAAGTGCTGGCAGCGGCGGGCCTCGGAATCGTTTACGGCGGAGGCGCTGTTGGTTCGATGGGCGCGCTGGCGGACGGCGCGCTCGCCAGAGGCGGCCGCGTCGTCGGCATCCTGCCGCGCTTCATGGCCGACCTCGAATGGGGGCACCGCGGACTCACCGAGCTCGAGCTGGTGGAGGACCTGCGCGCCCGCAAGCACCTCATGCTGACGAGAAGCGATGCGGCGATCGCGCTCCCGGGCGGCTCAGGCACTCTCGAGGAGCTGCTCGAGGCCATCACTCTCAAGCGCCTCGGTCTCTACCTCAAGCCGATCGTGCTGGTGAACACCCGCGGCTTCTTTGCGCCGCTCTTGAAGCTCCTCGACCACGCGATCGAGGAGCGTTTCATGGACCGGCGCCACCTCGACATGTGGCAGGTGGTCGCACGGCCCGAGGAAGTCCCCGAGGCGCTCGCCACTGCGCCCGCCTGGGGACCCGAGGCCCGCAGCTTCGCCGCCGTCTGAAGGCCCCGCGCCGTCAGGCGCTTGCGCGCCGCGCCGCGGCGAGATCGAACGGCAGCGTATGCAGGCGGATGCCGGTCGCGGCGCGTACCGCGTTGGCGACCGCCGGCGCGATCGGCGGGGTTCCCGGCTCGCCGACGCCTGAGGGCGGATTGGTCGAGGGAACGATGTAGACCTCCACGACCCTCGGCATGTCCTGCAGACGCAGCACCTGGTACTGATGGAAGTTGGTCTGATCGACGTGCCCGTCGGTGAGCGTGATCTTCCCCATGAGCGCCGCCGACAGGCCGTAGCCGATGGCGCTCTGCATCTGCGCCTTCACCACGTCCGGCGTGACCGCGATGCCGCAGTCGACGGCGCACACCACCCGATCCACCGTGATCTTGTCGCCGCTCACCGTGACCTCCGCCACCTGTGCGACCACCGAGCCGAAAGACTCGTGCACGGCGATGCCGCGGCCGCGGCCCTTCTCCTTCGGGAAGGGCTGATCCCAGCCGGCCTTCTCCGCCGCGAGCTTGAGCGCTCCCACGTGCCGCGGGTGCTTGCCGAGGAACTTGAGACGAAACGCCACCGGATCCTCGCCCGCCGCCTGCGCGAGCTCATCGATGATCACTTCCTTCGAATGCGCCGTGTGCGTGTTCTCGACCGAGCGCCACCAAAGCACCGGCACCCCCACCCTCGGCTGCGTCCAGCTGACGTGCACGTCGTCGAGGTCGTACTCCTGGGCCGCGTTGCCGTCGACTGCTGTCGGATCGACGCCGTTCTTGATCATCATCGCGGCGAACGGCGTTCCTGCGACGATCGACTGGCCCACGATTCGCTGCCGCCAGGCGAGCTTGCCGTCCTTGTCGATGCCCGCCTCGATGCGGTGATAGTTGAGCGGGCGGTAGCGTCCGCCGGTGATGTCGTCCTCGCGCGTCCAGACCAGGCGCACCGGGTACTTGCCGCCCGTGGCCTTGGCGATCGAGGTGACCTCCGAGATGTAGTCCGAATCGGGCGTTGCCCGGCGGCCGAAGGTGCCGCCGGCGGCGAGCGTATAGATGACGACCTGCTCGGGCTTGAGCCCGGTGATCGCCGCTGCCGTCGCCTGGTCCACGGTCTGGAACTGGCATCCCGCCCAGATCTCGCACTTGTCGGGCCCGAGGCTGCACACCGCCGTGAGCGGCTCCATCGTCGCGTGCGCCAGATACGGGAACTCGAACTCGCCCGCGACACGGTGAACCGCATGCTTGAGTGCCTCGTCCACATCGCCCAGTTGAGCGGCGGTGGCCGCCTCCTTGCCGCGTGCCAGCGTCCGGTAGTACTGCATGAGCTGCGCGGTGCCGCGCTTCTCCGCAGCCGACTCGTCCCAGGTGATCTCGAGCGCCTCGCGTCCCTTCTTCGCCGACCACGTGTCGCGCGCGACCACCGCGACGCCGCGCGGAATCTCGACCACGTCGACCACGCCGGCGACCGCCTTGGCCTTCGCGGCGTCGAAGGACTTCACCTTGCCGCCGAAGCGCGGTGGCCGCGCGACCACGGCCGTCATCATCCCCGGCAGCCGCACGTCGATCGCGTACTGCTGCGTGCCCGTCGACTTCGCGCGCGCATCGAGGCGCGGCAGCTTCTCTCGGCCGATGATCCTGAAAGTTGCCGGATCCTTGAGAGTGACTTTCTCCGGGACCGGCTGCTTCGCGGCGCTGCCGGCGAGCTCGCCGAAGCTCGCCTTGCGGCCTGAAGCCCCGTGGGCGACCACCCCTTCGCTCACAGTCACCTCCGTCGCGGGCACGCCCCACTGCTGCGCGGCTGCGGCGACCAGCATGGCGCGCGCGGTGGCGCCCGCCTGGCGCAGCTGCTCCCAGGAGTTGGCGACGGCGGTCGACCCGCCGGTGAGCTGGATCTTCCCGCCCATCGCCAGATTCCCGTACTGGGGAACTTTGGCGGGGGCACTCTCGACCCGCATCTGCTCCCAGGAGGCATCGAGCTCCTCCGCCACGATGGCCGGGAGCCCGGTCCACACGCCCTGGCCGGCCTCGAGGTGCTTGCAGATCACGGTGACCGTGTTGTCGGGCGCGATGCGCACGAAAGGCATCTCGAGCGGCGCCGCGGGAGCGGCCGTGCCGGCGCCCGTTCCGGCTGGGGCGCAGCCCGGCAGCAGGACGCCTAGCGTGAGACCGGAGCCCGCGAGCGTCGTGAGCTCGAGGAACTGGCGGCGGCTCAATGACGGAGCCGAACCCGAGGCACGACGGGCTTTCTCAAGGTAGCGCGCGTACATGGCTCAACTCCCCGCAGGCTTCGGCGCGCCGAGCCTGGCGGCTGCCTGGTGAATGGCGGCGCGGATGCGCACGTAGGTGCCGCAGCGGCAGATGTTGCCGGACATGGCAGCGTCGATGTCCGCATCGCTCGGCTGCGGATTTGAGCCGAGCAGCGCCGCGGCCGACATGATCTGCCCGCTCTGGCAGTAGCCGCATTGCGGCACGTCGAGCGCGATCCAGGCCTGCTGCACCGCCTTGCCGGCGGGCGTCGTGAGGCCCTCGATGGTGGTGATGCTCTTGCCGGCCACGGCCGAGACCGGCGTGACGCAAGAGCGCGTCGGCTGGCCGTCGATGTGCACCGTGCAGGCGCCGCACAGCGCCATTCCGCAGCCGAACTTGGTCCCGGCGAGCTCCAGGTGATCGCGGATCGCCCAGAGCAATGGCATGTCGGGATCGACATCGAGCTCGCGGCTCTCACCGTTCACGGTCAGCTTGATCGACATGGCAACCCCTCCCCGCAAGGTCCTCGATCTAATGCGCGGCGGGCCGTGGCCCACCATCCCCCGTTCGAGAGATTAACCGACTTTAATCATTCGCCCACCGAGGGAGAACCTGCCCGGGACTAAGGTGGCTTCATGCGCGCCTGGCTGCCTCTTCGGGGAAGGATCCGCCGTGGGCGGCCGGCGGGCCGGCGTCCGCTTGTGGCTCTGCTCAGCTCAAGCGCGCTCCTCGTGACGGCCTGCAGCTTGGGTCCCCGCTACCACAAGCCCGACATCGCCACCGCCGATCACTGGGTCACCATGAGCGAGCCGCAATCGCCCGAATGGCCCTCCGCCGACTGGTGGCGCGGCTTCAACTCGACCGAGCTCGATGCCTTCATCGCCCAGGCGCAAAGCGCCAACGACGACCTGAGAGCTGCGATCGCACGCGTCGAGGAGGCCGATGCGCAGCGGCGCGTCGCGCTCGCGCCTCTCCTGCCGAGCCTCAACGCGAGCGCTACCGCCACCCGCGCGCGTCAGCCCGTACCGGGCGGCGCGTCCTATCTGACCGGCAGCGATTTCAACCCGCTGCTCACGGCGAGCTACGAGCTCGACTTCTGGGGCAAGAATCGCGCGGGCTACGTGGCCGCAGCGGCCACCGAGCGCGCCAGCCGTTACGACCGCACCACGGTCGAGCTGACCGTGCTCGCCGGCGTCGCCACGACCTACTTCCAGGCGCTCGAGTTGCGCGACCGCCTGGGGGTGGCGGAGAGGAACCTCACCAACGCGCAGGAGGTGCTGCGGGGACTTACGCTCGAGCAGCGCGCCGGCGTCTCCACCGCCCTCGACGTGGCGCAGCAACAAACGGTCGTCGACACCGTTAACGCCTCGATCCCGCCGCTCAAGCAGCAGCTGCGCCAGAGTGAGGACGCGCTCGCCATCCTGATCGGCAGCACGCCCGAGGGGGTCGACCTGAGGCGCGGGACTCTCGATGAGCTCGACCAGCCCGCGGTGCGTCCCGGGCTGCCGTCGGCGCTGCTCACGCGCCGGCCCGACGTCGCCTCGGCCGAAGCGCAGCTGATCGCCGCCAATGCCAACATCGGCGCCGCGCGCGCCGCGTTCCTTCCCAGCATCTCGCTCACCGCGGGCGGCGGCTTCGAGAGTCCGGCGCTCGCCAATCTCCTCACTCCGGCGAATCGCGTCTGGTCGCTCGCCGGCAGTCTCACCCAGCCGATCTTCCAGGGCGGGGCGCTCGTCGGTCAGTACCGCTTGAGCGAGGCTCGCTACCGCGAGCTGCTGGCCGATTACCACAAGGCGGTGATCTCGGCGCTCGCCAACGTCGAGGACGCGCTCATCGCCGTGCAGCAGACGTCCGACCAGGTTGCACGCCAGCAGGAAGCGACCGAACAGGCGCGGCGCGCGTACCGCTTTGCCCAGATGCAGATGCACGCCGGGACCATCAACGTGCTCACGCTGCTCAACACCGAGACCAGCTTGTTCACCGCCGAAGATCAATTGGCGCAGGCCAAGTACGCCCATCTCAGCGCCCTGGTGTCGCTCTACCAGGCGCTGGGCGGCGGCTGGCAGGAGCGCGCGCCGGTATGAACCGCCGCCTGATGCACGAGCCGCGTTTCCTCGCCGCCGCCGCGGCACTCGTCGTGATCGCACTGCTTGCCTGGCTCTCGATCGGCGCATGGCGCAAGCCGCCGGTGGTGAAGCCCAGCCCCGTCGCTGTCGACGTGGCGACGGTCGAGCGCGCCGACGTGCCGGTGTACCAGGAGGGGCTCGGCACGGTGCAGGCCTTCTACACCGTCACCATCACTGCGCGCGTCGATGGTCAGATAGAGAAGGTGGCGTTCAAGGAAGGGCAGCATGTGAGAAAGGGTGACCTGCTGGTGCAGATCGACCCTCGCCCCTACCAGGCGGCGCTCGGGGTTGCGCTCGCGACGCGCGCCAAGGATGAGGCGTTGCTCGCCAACGCGCGGCTCGACATGGAGCGCTACGATCAGCTCGCCCCGGAGGACCTCGCGAGCAAGCAGACCGTCGACACGCAGCGGGCGCTCATCGCGCAGCTCACCGCGCAGGTCAAGGGCGATGCCGCGGCGGTCGACAACGCCCGCACGCAGCTCGACTACACCGCGATCACCTCACCGATAGAGGGCCGCACCGGCATCCGCCTCGTCGATCCCGGCAATATCGTCCATGCCTCCGACACCACCGGCATGGTGGTGGTCACGCAGCTCGAGCCGATTGCAGTGATGCTCAGCCTCCCGGAAGAGAGCTTCGGCGAGCTGAGCGCGGCGCTCAAGCGCGGGCCGGTTACCGCCACCGCGCTGTCGCGCGATGACAAGGACGTGCTCGATACCGGCACGGTCGAGCTCATCGACAACCAGATCGACCAGACCACGGGCACGATCCGCGTCAAGACCATCATGCCGAATCCGCAGCAGCGCCTGTGGCCAGGACAGTTCGTCAACGTGCGGGTGCTGACGCAGGTCCGGCACCAGGTCCTGACCATCCCCGCGGCGGCGCTCGAGCGCGGGCCCGAAGGCACCTTCACCTACGTCCTGCGGCCCGACTCCACGGTCGCCGCAACGCCCATTGCAGTGGGCGAGCAGACGGGCGACTTCGTAGTGGTCGTGAACGGCGTCAGCGCCGGGCAGCAGGTCGTGACCAGCAATCAGTACCGGCTGCAGCCCGGGACGCTGGTGCGGGCGAATGGGCCGGAGGCAGCCCGGGCTCAGCCCGCACGGGTGGCGAGGCCCGCGTCGTGAACATTTCGCGGCCCTTCATCGAGCGCCCGGTCGCGACGACACTGCTGATGGCGGGACTGGCGCTCATAGGCATCGCCGCTTTTCCCTTCCTGCCGGTGGCACCGCTGCCGCAGGTGGACTTCCCGACCATCCTGGTGAGCGCGCAGTTGCCGGGTGCCAGCCCGGAGATCATGGCCTCCTCCGTCGCGCAGCCGCTCGAGACGCAGTTCGCACAGATTCCCGGCGTGGCGCAGATGACCTCGACCAGCGTGCTGGGAGGCACGCAGATCACGCTGCAGTTCGAGCTCGACCGCAACATCGACGCGGCCGCGGGCGACGTGCAGTCGGCCATCAACGCCGCCGGCGGCCAGCTGCCGAAGAACCTGCCTTCGCCCCCCTCCTACCGCAAGTACAACCCGGCGGACTACTCGATCATCATCTATGCGGTGCACTCGGACGTGCTGCCGATGACCGAGGTCGACAACTACGCCGAGACGGTGATCGCGCAGCAGCTCTCGCAGCTGCCGGGCATTGCGAATGTCGGGGTCGGCGGGCAGCAGAAGCCGGCGGTGCGCATCCAGGTCGACCCGGTGAAGCTCGCCGCGGTCGGGCTGCAGCTCGAGGACGTCGCCAACCTCATCACCATCGCGACCGTCGACAGCCCGCAGGGCGCAATCACCGGTACCCAGCACAACTACACCATCTACGACAACGACCAGCTGCTGAACGCGACGCCGTGGAACGACGTGATCGTCGCCTACCACAACGGCGCGCCGATCCGTATCCGGGACATCGGCCGCGCGATCGACGGTCCGGAGAACACCCAGTCGGTTGCCTTCCAGAACGGCCGCACCGGGGTGCTGCTGTTCATCCACAAGCTGCCCGGCAGCAACGTGATCGACGACGTGCAGGAAGTGAAGGCAGCTCTGCCGCACATCATGACCTCGGTCCCCCCGTCGCTGAAGCTCGACCAGGTGATCGACCGCACCGTGACCATCCAGGCTTCGGTGCGCGACGTGGAGCTGACGCTGCTGCTGGCGATCTGTCTCGTGGTGATGGTGATCTTCCTGTTCCTGAGGAACTTCTGGGCCACCGCAATTCCGGGGCTGACCGTGCCGCTCGCACTGGCGGGCACCGCGGCGCTCATGTACGTAGTCGGCTACAGCCTCGACAATCTTTCGCTCATGGCTCTCACCATCGCGGTGGGCTTTGTGGTCGACGATGCCATCGTGATGCTCGAGAACATCTACCGGCACATCGAGGCAGGGATGACGCCCCATGAAGCGGCTATCAAGGGCGCGGGCGAGATCGGCTTCACGATCCTCTCCATCAGCATCTCGCTGGTGGCGGTGTTCATCCCGCTGCTCTTGATGAGCGGGCTCGTCGGTCGGCTGTTTCATGAGTTCGCCGTCACCGTGACCATGACCATCGCAGTCTCGGCGATCGTGGCACTCACCCTCTCGCCCATGATGGGCGCGCTGTTCCTGCGCGATGAGCGGCATGTGAGCCACGGGCGCGCGTACCTGGCGCTCGAGCGCGGCTTCAAGTGGCTGATCGATCACTACACCCGCGGACTCGACTTCGTGCTGCACCACCAGGGCGCGACGCTCGCCACCTTCATCGCCACGGTAGCGCTGGCCGTGACGCTGTACGTGTTCGTCCCCAAGGGCTTCTTCCCGCAGCAGGACACCGGGGTCCTCGCCGGAGTCACCGATGCGCCGCAGGACGTGTCCTTCGATCAGATGGTGAGGCTCGAGCGCCGCCTGATGAAAGTCATCGGCGATGATCCTGCGGTCGCGGGTTGGGCAGCCTTCGTCGGTGGCAGCCAGCCGATCAATAACGGCTTCGTGTTCCTGGGCTTGAAGCCGCGCGCTGAGCGCGATGTGACCGCAGATCAGGTGGTCACGCGGCTGCGCCGGAAAATCGCCGCGGTGCCCGGCGGCACGGTGTTCCTGCAGGCCGCGCAGGACCTGAACGTCGGCGGGCGCACCTCGCGCACCCAGTACCAGTACACGCTGCAGGACGCCAATATCGAGGAGCTGAACGAGTGGGCGCCACGCCTGCTCGCAGAGCTGAAGAAGCTGCCGCAGCTCACCGACGTCGCCTCCGACCAGCAGTCCTCGAGCACCAAGCTGTCGCTGCTCATCGATCGCGACCAGGCGGCGCGCTTCGGCATCCAGCCGGCGCTCATCGACAACACGCTCTATGACGCCTTCGGCCAGCGCCAGGTGACCCAGTACTTCACCCAGCTCGCGAGCTACCACGTGGTGCTCGAGGTGCTGCCGTCGCTTCTCGGCGAGCCCGGCACGCTCAATAAGATCTATATCAAGTCGCCCACTACCGGGCAGCAGGTGCCGCTGTCCGCGTTCACGAAGTTCGACACGGGTCATACCAGCTACCTGTCGATCAATCACCAGGCGCAATTTCCGGCGGTGACACTGTCGTTCAATCTCGCTCCGGGCGCGGCGCTCGGCGATGCAGTGAAGGCAATCGAGAAGGTCACTGCCTCGATTCACATGCCGGCGGCGATCTCCGGCACCTTCCAGGGCACGGCCCAGGCGTTCCAGACGTCGCTGAAGACCATGCCGCTGCTGATCCTGGCGGCGCTGCTGGTGGTCTACATCATCCTGGGGGTGCTCTACGAGAGCTACATCCACCCGCTCACCATCCTCTCCACGCTCCCCTCGGCGGGCGTCGGGGCGCTGCTGATGCTGATGCTGTTCCACTTCGACCTGTCGGTCGTCGGGGTCATCGGCATCCTCCTCCTGATCGGCCTCGTCAAGAAGAACGGCATCATGATGGTGGACTTTGCACTGCACGCCGAGCGCACCGAGGGACTCGGGCCGCAGGCGGCGATCCGCAAGGCCTGCCTGCTGCGTTTCCGTCCGATCATGATGACGACGATGGCGGCGATCCTCGGCGCGCTGCCTCTGATGCTCGGGCGCGGCACGGGCTCTGAGCTGCGCCAGCCGCTCGGCTATACAATGGTCGGAGGACTGGTCTTGAGCCAGATGCTGACGCTGTTCACGACGCCCGTGGTGTATCTGTACCTCGATCGGCTCGTCGTGCGCTGGGCACGCAAGCACCCGGCGCACGCCGGCCTGCCCGAGTCCGTGCCGTCGCCCGCCGGCGAAGCGGCCGCATCGTGAAGATCCTGATCGTCGAGGACAACGAGCGGGTGGCGCAGTTCGTCACCAAGGGCCTGCGCGAGGCCGGGCACACCGTCGAGCACGCCGCCAACGGCCGCGACGGCCTGTTTCTCGCCGCCAGCGAGCCACACGACGTCATCGTCATGGACCGCATGCTCCCCGGCAATGTCGATGGTCTCGGCATCATCGAGGCGCTGCGCCAGGCGGGCAACCGCACGCCGATCCTGATCCTGTCGGCGCTCGATGCGGTCGATGAGCGCATCAAGGGACTGCGCTCGGGCGGCGATGACTACCTCACCAAGCCCTTCGCCTTCGGCGAGCTGCTGGCGCGGGTGGATGCGCTCGGACGGCGCAGCTCCGGCGCCGATACCGGACACACCTTGCAGGTCGGCGACCTGCGCATGGACCTGCTGTCGCGCCGCGTGACGCGCGGCAGCCGCGCCATCACGCTGCAGCCGCGCGAGTTCAAGCTGCTCGAATATCTGATGCGCCACGCCAACCAGGTCGTGACGCGCACCATGCTGCTGGAGGCGGTGTGGGAATATAACTTCGACCCGCAAACCAACGTGGTCGATGTGCATATCTCCAAGCTGCGGCAGAAGATCGAGCATGACTCCGAGCCGGCGCTGGTACGCACGGTGCGCAACGCCGGCTACATGATGACCGACCATGAATAGACTGCTGCGCTCCTCCCCGGTCACCTGGGCGCTCGGCTACCTGCTGCTCGGGCTCGCCGCGCTGGTCGCCTTCGCGGTGCTGCTGTGGTATGCGTGGAACGTCAGCATCTTCTCCGGGCGCGAGGAGATCCTGCACGCCGATGCGCAGCACCTCGCGGACGTGTTTGCGCGCGAGGGGCCGCAGGGGCTCACCGCCCACATCGACTCGAGGCTGCGGCTGCAGATAGTCGGCGAGCGCACGCTGCTCCTGACCGACGCCGACTACCGGCCGCTCGCTGGCAATCTCGCCGCCTGGCCGCGCGAGCTTCCCGACGGCTCAGGTCAGCACGCCGTGATGGTGGATCAGCTGGCCGGACAGCCGGTGCACACGCTGCTGCTGCGCACCACCCTCCCCGGCGGCTACCACCTGCTGGTCGGCCGCGACCTCGGCTTCTACCTGCCGCTCGAGCGGAAGTTCGCCTGGGGGCTCACCGCCGCGGTCACGTTCCTCTTCGTGGTGGGCGTCGCGGGCGCCGTCCTCATCCGCCGGCAGCTGCTGGCGCGGGTGCAGGGCATGCGCACCACGGTGTCGGCCATCATGGCGGGCGACCTGCGCCGGCGATTGCCGGCCTCGGGCTCCGGCGATGAGCTCGACACACTCTCACAGACCATCAACGGGATGCTCGATCACATCGAACGGCTCATCCACGGCATCAGCGACGTCTCCAACTCCATCGCGCATGACCTGCGCACCCCGCTCGCCGAGCTGCGCTCGCGGCTCGAGGAGCTGACGCTCACGCGTCCCGAGCCCGGTGAGACCTTTGCCGCGATCGAGGCGGCGGTCGCCGACGTCGACCGGGTGATGCGCACCTTCGCCGCCCTGCTGCGCCTCGCCGAGCTCGACACCGGGGCGCGCCGCTCGGGCTTCGTGCAGGTAGACGCGGCGCGCGTCGCCGCCGAGGTGGTCGAGTTCTACGAGCCAGCCGCCGAGCAGAAGGGTGTCGCGTTCTCGTTCCGGGCCGGTAGCGTCGCCCCGGTGGCCGGCGATCCGGTGCTGCTCGCGCAGGCGCTGAGCAACCTCATCGACAATTCCTTGAAGTGCGTGCCCGAGCGCGGCGCCATCGAGGTGCGCGTGGACAGGCGCGACGATGGCTCGGTCGCGATCGAGGTGGCCGACAACGGGCCCGGCATCGCCGCGGCCGACAGACCGAAGGCCACCGAGCGCTTCTTCCGCGGCGATGCGAGCCGTGGCACCCCGGGCGTGGGCCTCGGGCTCTCGATCGTCGATGCCGTGGCGAAGCTCCACGGCGGCGTGCTCGAGCTCCTCGACAACCATCCGGGCCTCCGTGCCCAGATGGTGCTGCCGGTCACAGATGGTCGGTCGAGTCGATGAATTCGTCGAGGTCCTTCTTCATCTGCACGATCGAAGCCGGGTTCACGTACATCATGTGTCCGGCCGGGTAGTATCTCATCGAGATCCGCGCGCTCGCCGCCGGCGGGACGCCGAGGTGCGACATCATGTACTCGGTCGCTGAGAACGGCGTCGCCAGGTCGTAAAGGCCGTTCAACACCAGCACCTTGAGAGTCTGGTCCTGCACGAGTGCCTGGGCGAGATCCACCCCCGAGTTCACGATCGGCTGCTCGCCGTTATCGGTCTTGTGCGTGAATTTCCACTTCTCGCCGATGCCAAAATTGATGGTGTAGTAGGTCTTGCCCTGCCCGAACTTGAGCTCGCCGTGGTAGTAATCGAGGAACGCCGCGCTGAAGGCCGCGCCGATCGCGGCCGACTGCGGATCGTAGTCCGCCTCCTTCGCGAGCGGATCCTGCGTGGGCCCTACGAAGCGCCCGTCGAGGCGGCCGATCGTCTTACGCTCGTTCTTCAGGAGCTCGTGCGCGAACATGATCTCCGAGACCCGCAGGTTGGCGAACTTCAAATACTCGGTCGAGAGGCCGGTGTACTCGTGCAGCTGCGCCGCGGTGCGCTCGCGCTCGGCGTCGCTCAGGGAATCGCCCTTCAGCAGCGCCGCCGTATACGGGCCCGCCGCATAGGCGCGCACCTCGGCGAGGAAGGGCTCGAGAGCCGCCGGCTGGTGCGGCAGCGCCTTGTGATACCAGGCCACGGCGGCGTAGCCCGGCAGGTACACCGAGTAGGGCCGGTCGTTGCCGGGGAGCTCGGCGAAGATGGCCTCGATGTCGGTGGCGACCGAGACCAGGATCAACCCGTTGAACTCGAGCGCGCGATGCGTGCGCAGGTAGTTGACGATCGCAGCTCCGCGCGTGGTGCCGTAGCTCTCCCCGAGCAGGTACTTCGGCGAGGTCCAGCGGTTGTTGTCGCTCACGTACTGCGCGATGAAGCGGCTGATGGAATCGATGTCGGGATCGACCCCGAAGAACTCGTCGTCCTTGTGGTTGCAGACGGCGTGCGAGAGTCCCGTGCCGACCGGGTCGATCATGACGAGATCGCTCTTGTCGAGGACACCGTACTGGTTCTCGACCGTCCGATAGGGAGCGCTCGGAGTTGGCGTGGGATCGGATACCACGACGCGCTTCGGACCCAGCACCCCCATGTGCAGCCAGAGCGAGGAGGAGCCCGGCCCGCCATTGAACGCGAAGGTGACCGGACGCAGCTCCCCCTCCTTGCCGCCCTTACGCGTGTAGGCCACGTAGCCGATGCTCGCGATCGGCTTGTCCTCGTCGTCGCGCACGATGAGAGTCCCCGCGGTCGCGCTGTAGTCGAAGGCCTTGCCCGCAGCGCTGAAGTGATGCTCGGTGACCGAGCTCGCCGCCACCGGGAGTCGCTTCCACTCGTCCTTGAGATCTCCCTTGACGTCGATGTGACAGAGGCGCATGAGCGAAGCGGCATCACCCGCCGGCTCCGCCGACGAGTCTGCAGCCTTGGCTCCCGCTTTCTCGGCGCCGGTTTTGGTGTCCTGCGCCTGCGCGGCGCCCCACGTCGTTCCAATCAGGGCCAGGAGGCCCAACACCGCAGTCCTCAACATCTCGTCCTCCTCTAATTATCATTGGCGAAAATCGTCGAGACGATTTTCGCGGACCTTGCTCCGTAGAGCGCCGCGCGGGCTTATACCATGGGCACCGCCGCGTCGCCGACTCCGCTCGCCGCGCCCCGGCCTCGCTTCGCCGGAGACCGCGGGTAAGATCACCGCCATGCCCGACCCCGTGCACCCGCGCTCGATCCGCTCGTTCGTCACACGGGCCGGCCGCATCACTCCGGCGCAGCAACGCGCGCTCGAGGAGCTGTGGAGCAAGTACGGGGTGGAGTACCGGGACGAGCCGCTCGCGCCCGCCGCGCTTTTCGGCCGCCCAGCTCCCTGCACCCTCGAGATCGGTTTCGGCAATGGCGAGAACCTCGCTGCGCTGGCACGCGCCCATCCTGAGCGCGACTATCTCGGCGTCGAGGTGCATCGTCCCGGCGTCGGCCACCTGTTGCTGGCGCTCGAGCGGGAGCAGCTCGCCAACGTCCGCGTCATCTGCCACGACGCGGTCGAAGTGCTCGAGCGGCAGATCGCCCCCGCGAGCCTCGCGGAGATCCTGATCCTCTTTCCGGACCCCTGGCCCAAGAAGCGCCATCACAAGCGGCGGCTCGTGCAGAGCTCTTTCGTGGCGCTCATCGAGCGTGCGCTCGAGCCAGGCGGCGTCCTGAAGCTCGCGACCGACTGGCAGCCGTACGCGCTCGAGATGCTGGCGTGCCTGAACGCGGTGCCGGGGTTGCGCAACCTCGCCCCGGACGGCGGCTTCGCCGGCCGGACCGCGGAGCGGGCACCGACCCGCTTCGAGCTGCGCGGCAGGCGGCTCGGACACGAAGTGTGGGATCTCGCCTTCAGCCGGCGGTGAACGCCTGCCGCAGGCCGTCGAGCACGAACTGCACCGCGAGTGCGCCGAGGATCACCCCGAGGATGCGGCTCGCGACGTTGGCGCCCGTGACGCCGATCACCCGCATCAGGGGCTCCGCGACCCACAGCAGCGCGACCACGATCGCCAGCACGAGCGCGGCGGCGGCGACGAAGGCCGCGAACAGCCCCGCCTCCGCCGGAAGCTGGATGCGTCCGAACCATAGGAGGATGGTGGCGAGCGCCCCGGGACCTGCGATGAAGGGAAACGCCAGCGGGAACACGGAGATATCCGCGCGGCGGCGGCTCTCGGCCGCCTCATCGCTCGAGGTGCGGGTGCCCGATTCGCGCGCGAACACCATCTCCAGCGCCAGCAGAAACAGGAGCAAGCCGCCGAAAATGCGAAACGCCTCGAGGCTGATGCCCATGAGTTGCAGAAACGCCGCACCCCCGAGCGCGAAGACCAGCAGGATCGCCGCCGAGATCGTCACGGCCTTCGCTGCCATGCGGCGCTTGTAGGACGTGCTGGCCCCGGCCGTCAGCCCGGTGAACAGCGGGATCAGCGAAACCGGGTCGACCACCACGAAGAAGACCACGAAGAATTTCAGCGACTGCTCGAACATTGATGCTCCGCGTCTTGCAAGCGTCGAGGACGAGGCGCAACATGAATTTCGTCGGGCGGCAGCATAACAGCTGCGCCGCGTGGGTCCCGGGAGGTTGCGACGATGACGGCTCCTCACCCTGGCATCGGCGACTGGTATCGCCTCAACAGCGGCCAGCTGTTCGAAGTCGTCGCCGTCGATGATGACGACGGCACCATCGAGATCCAGTACTTCGACGGCACGGTCGAGGAGATGGATGTCGAGGACTGGGAGAGCCAGTGGGATGACGGCGGCCTGGAGGCGGCCGAGGCGCCCGAGGACTGGAGCGGCTCGGTCGACGTCGAAGCGGGCGATGAGGGCTCCCGCGGCTCGGACAGCCTCGGCGAGGATCGCGACCTGCGCATGTCTCCGCTCGACGGCATCGATCTGTTCGAGTAACGCGGCTGCGCGGACCAATCGCCGCTAGGCGATTTTTTCCGATTCACCCAGGGCGGCAATATCCACCCCGTCCGCCACCATTACGAAGCCGCTGCGCACGGCGAGCGGCACGGGCGTGAGCGAGCGGCCGGCGCAGGGTCCGGCCACGCAGTAACCCGTGAGCTTCTCGAACAGCGCGCCGTGCGAGGAGCACAGCAGCAGCGCCCCGTCGGGTGTCAGAAACCGGTCGGGCAGGAGATTGAGCGGATGTCCGGCGTGCGGGCAGCGATTCACGAAGCCGCGCAGGTGGGCGCCGGCACGCACCACGAAACCCCGCAGCGGCCAGTCGCCGGCGCCGATGGTGAAGGCGCGCACCCCGTGCGCCTCGAGCTCGCTCTCGCGGCAGACCACGCGCTCGACGTCGAGCACGCCGCTCACGGCTGCTCCCGCGCCCGCAGCTGCTCGAGCGCGTGGATCCGCGCCCGCGTCAGCCACACCATGGCGAGCCCCGGCAGCGCGAGCGCAAAGCTGGTCACGTAATACACGTACCAGCCGCCGTGGTCGGCGATCCAGCCGGCCGGATAACCGAGGCTGTAGCGCGGCAGGAGCGCGATCGCCGAGAGCAGCGCGTACTGGAAAGCGCTGTAACGTACATCGCACAGCGCCATGATGAGTGCCACCAGCGCGATGTTGCCCATCGCGCCCGCCACGTGCTCGATGACGACCGCCATCACCATGATCGGGTAGCTCTTGCCGGCCGCCGCCATGAGGCAGTAGAGCAGGTTACTCGCCGCTTGCAGCACGCCGAAGCCGAGCATCGAGCGCACCAGACCGAGGCGCACCATGAGCACGCCGCCGAGGACCGAGCCACCGAGCGCGCTCGCGGTGAACAGCGCCTTGGCGATGAGTCCGATCTCGGTCTTGGAGAAACCCACGTCCATCATGAAGGGCGTGAAGAGCTTGTTGGCGAACGCATCGCCGATCTTGAACAGCATCACCACGGCGATCAGGATCGCGGCGCTCGGGCTTTCGAGCAGCTCCTTGAGCGGCGCCATCAGCGACTCGCGCAGCGTCCGTGGAGGCGCATGGCGATAGGCGGGCTCGGGCGCGCGCCAGCTCGCCACGCAGAAGCCGAGCATCGCGGCCGCCAGCAGCAGGTAGGCGGCGCGCCAGCCGAAGTGATCGGCCACCACCAGCGCGCACGCAGCGGCGATCCAGGCCGCGGTGCGGTAGCCGAGATTGTTGGCCGCGGCGGCGGGCCCACGCTCGCTCGGCAGCGAGACGTCGGTACGCCACGCGTCGATGGCGATGTCCTGAGTCGCCGAGCAGACCACGATAGCGAAGGCGCACGCCGTGACGGCTCCGAGTGCCGCCGACGGATTCTGCAGCGCGAGCAGCGCGAGTGCGGCTGCCAGGCCGATCTGCGTGACCAGCATCCAACCGCGGCGCCGGCCGAGGAACGGCAGAGGATAACGGTCGATCAGCGGCGCCCACAGGGGCTTGAGGAGATAGGGGAGCGCTACGTAGGTCATCGCACCGATCGCGGTGTTGGTGAGGCCGGCGTCCTTGAGCCAGGCCTGCAGCGCGCTCTCGGTGAGCTGATTGGGAAATCCCGAGGCCGCGCCGAGCGCGAGAATCGCGAGCATCCTGGGGCTCGCGAGCAGGTCCCTCAGCCGCGCTCCCTCAGCCGCCGGCGGCGCGCTCAAAGATCGTAGTCCATGGTGAGCGGAGCGTGATCCGAGAAGCGCCGCTCCTTGTATATGGCAGCGGCGCGCGCCCGGCCCGCGAGCGAGCTGCTCACGACCTGGTAGTCGATGCGCCAGCCGACGTTGTTCGCGCGGGCCTGCCCGCGATTCGACCACCAGGTGTAGAGCCCCGGCCCCGTGCGCACCTCGCGGAATGCGTCCACGTAGCCGGCCGGCCCGAACAGCTGATCCATCCAGGCGCGCTCCTCGGGGAGGAAGCCGGAGTTCTTCTGGTTCGAGCGCCAGTTTTTCAGGTCGATGGCACGGTGTGCGATGTTCCAGTCACCGGAGAGGATGCAGCGCCGCCGTCCGCGCCTGAGGCGCGCCAGGTGAGGCGTGAAAGCCTCCAGGAAGCGGAACTTGGACGCCTGGCGCTCGGGCCCGGCAGAGCCCGACGGCAGATAGAGCGACACGACCGACAGGTCGCCGAGGCGCGCCTCCAGGTAGCGCCCTTCCCGGTCGAACTCCGGTACGCCGAAGCCGCGGATGACCCGATCGGGGGCATGGCGGGTGTAAAGCGCGACCCCGGCGTAGCCCTTGCGCTCGGCCTCGCAGAAAAACCCCTGGTAGCCCGGCAGCCTCACGTCGTGCCCGTCGAGCTGATCCTCCTGGCAGCGCGTCTCCTGCAGGCAGATGAAATCCGCGCGCTGGCGCCGCAGCCAGCGGAACAGGCCCTTGGCCGCCGCCGAGCGGATGCCGCACACATTGACGTTGATCACTCGCAAGCCGAACAATGATAAGACATGCAGGAATATCAGCTCACGTTCATCGAGCTCGCGCTCGCACGCGAGGCGCTGCGCTTCGGGCAGTTTCGCCTCAAGTCCGGCCGCGATAGCCCCTACTTCTTCAACGCAGGGCTCTTCAGCGATGGCGAGGCGGCGGCGGTGCTCGGTCGGTGTTATGCGGCCGCCGTCATCCGCTCCGGCCTCGAGTTCGACATGCTGTTCGGCCCGGCCTACAAGGGCATCCCGCTCGTCACCGCTACCGTGATCGCCCTCGCCACGCATCACCGCCGCAGCGTCCCCTACGCCTACAACCGCAAGGAAGCCAAGGAGCACGGCGAAGGCGGGGTCGTGGTCGGCGCGCCGCTCCATGGCCGTGTGCTGATCGTCGACGACGTGATCACCGCCGGCACCGCGGTGCGTGAGTCGCTCGAGCTGATCCGCCACGCGGGCGCCGAGCCGGTCGGAGTCGCGCTGGCGCTCGATCGCGAGGAGCGCGGCCAGGGCGAGTTGAGCGCGGTGCAGGAGCTCGAGCGCACCGAGAAGCTCGAATGTGTGAGCGTCGTCACACTATCCGACCTGATCGAGGCACTGTCGCGCCCCGCGGGCGGCAAGCCGCGCATCTCAGCCGAGCAACTCGCGGCCCTCAGCGCCTATCGGGGGCGTTACGGCGCCCGCTAAGGCTTGCCAGCGCCCCACGGGCGGCCGAAGATAGCTGCGTGGCGATCCGGTCAGCGCATCTGCGTGTGTTTTCCCTGGCTCTGGCTGCAGGGTTGGCCGCGGCTGCGGTGTCGGCGGCCCCCACCCAGCACTCGAGCTCCTCCAAGACGACGACCTTTCGCTGGGTCGACGATCAGGGCGTGGTTCATTACGGCGATCAGATCCCGCCGCAGTACGCCGGCAAGGATCGCGAGATCATGAACCCGCAGGGAGTGCCGGTGTCCCACGTCGAAGGGCAGAAGAGCCCGGACCAGGTCGCGAAAGAGGCGCGCGCGCGCGCGGAGCTCATCAGGCAGAAGCAGCACGACACCTTCCTGGTGACCACCTACACCTCGGTCAAGGACATCGAATCGCTGCGCGATGCGCGGCTCGACCAGCTTAAGACCCAGCGTGCGGCCGGGCAGCAGTACATCGAGAGCCTGAAGGCCCGCCTCGGCGCGCTGCAGACGCGCGCCCTGGCTTACCGTCCCTACAGCGGAAACGCCGGGGCGCGTTCCATGCCCGATGACCTGGCGGAAAACCTGGTGCGCACGGTGAACGAGATGAACACGCAGACCAACGCCCTCGCCAGGGAGAGCGAGGACGAGACGCAGCTGCGCGCTCAGTTCCAGGCCGATATCGAGCGCTACAAAGAGCTACACACGCTGCACTCGACCGACTGAGATCAGCGGCCCGAATGGCCGAAGCCGCCGGCCCCGCGCGCAGAGCTCACGAAGTCCGGCACCACCTCGAGCTCCACCTGCACCACAGGCACGACCACCAGCTGTGCGATGCGCTCGCCGGGCGTCACCGTGTAGGGCTCCGCGCCGCGATTCCAGCACGACACCATGAGCGGGCCCTGATAGTCGGAGTCGATGAGCCCGACGAGGTTGCCGAGCACGATGCCGTGGCGGTGCCCGAGGCCCGAGCGTGGCAGGATGACGGCCGCGAGCGACGGGTCGTCCAGATGGATCGCGAGTCCGGTGGGGATGAGCTCGGCCCGCCCCGGAGCGAGAGTGAGCGGCGCGGCGGTGCAGGCGCGCAGATCGAGGCCCGCCGAGCCATCGGTCGCATAGGCGGGTAGCGGAAACTCGTCGCCGATGCGCGCATCGAGAATGCGCACCTTGAGCGCCCGGCGGGGTGCGGTGCTCATGCGCGAGTCAGGCGCGCGCCGTGCCGCGTTGCGAGCGGTCGGCACGCGCGGTGAGCTCGCGCGCGATGAGCGTGACCAGGCCGCGTGCGAGTGTGAGCTTGCCGGCCCGGCCGAGCTCGTAGCGTGCACCGCGGGCGAGCACGATGAGCTGGTTCTCCTCGCTGTCGAAGGCTTTGTCGTCGCCGACCTCGTTGGCGGCGATCATGTCGAGATTCTTCTTCATGAGCTTGGTGCGCGCGTTCTGCTCGACCGACTCGGTCTCGGCGGCGAAACCCACCACCAAGGGCCGGTCGGGGCGCGCCGCCACCGTGGCGAGCACGTCGGCCGTGCGCTCCATGGCGACCTCGAGCGTGTCGGTGGTCTTCTTGATCTTCTGCTGCGCCGCACGCACCGGGCGGTAATCGGCGACCGCGGCCGTCGAGATGAAGACGTGGGTGCCGGCGAGCTCCTGGAGCACCGCGGCCAGCATGTCGGCGGCGCTCTCGACGTCGATGCGCCTGACTCCCGGCGGGGTCGGCAGGCTCACCGGGCCGCTCACCAGCACGACCTCCGCGCCCGCCGCCCGCGCCGCCTGCGCCACCGCAAAACCCATCTTGCCGGAGCTGCGGTTGCTGATGAAACGCACCGGATCGAGGCGCTCGCGCGTCGGTCCGGCCGTGACCAGTACCCGCCGCCCCGCGAGCTCGCCGCCCGCCGCGAGCAGGGCGCCCAGCTGTTCGGCGAGCTCGAGCGGCTCGAGCATGCGCCCCTCGCCGACCTCGCCGCAGGCCTGATCGCCGGCGGCGGGACCTAAGATCAGCACGCCGCGCGCGGCGAGCTGGGCGACGTTGGCGCGCGTGGCCGGATTCGCCCACATCACATGATTCATCGCCGGCGCCACGGCGATCGGCGCCTCGGTCGCGAGGCACAGCGTCGCGAGCAGGTCGTCGGCGCGGCCGGTCGCGAGGCGCGCGAGGAAGTCGGCGCTCGCCGGCGCGATCAGCACCGCATCGGCCCAGCGCGCCAGCTCGATATGCCCCATGGCAGCCTCCGCGGCCGCATCCCACAGGTCCGTGCGCACCGTGCGGCCCGAGACGGCCTGGAAGGTCGTCGGCGTCACAAACTCGCGCGCGGCGGCCGTCATCACCACCTGCACCTCGGCGCCGCGCTCGCGCAGGCGACGCACGAGGTCGGGGCTCTTGTAGGCGGCGATGCCGCCGGTGACGCCGAGAAGAATGTGCTTGCCGTGCATGCAGTGAACCCCAGGAAGGATTATCTCACCGCGCCGCGCGCGGCGGGCAAACTGTGTGCGCAACCTCGTTGAAAAACCGGCGGTTCGGAGCGCTTATGCCCTCCTGCCAGCACGCCGGGCGCTGCTTAGACTCGCGGCACCTTCTCTTAGAACCAGACGTCATGGCGATCCGCCACTGGCCTGACCGCGAGCGGCCGCGCGAGCGACTGATCGAGCGCGGCGCGCACGCGCTCTCCGACGCCGAGCTGCTCGCGGTGCTGCTCGGCGCGGGCGTGCGCGGCCAATCCGCGGTGGAGCTCGCGCGCTCGCTGATCGGTGAGTTCGGCTCGCTGCGCGAGCTGCTGAACGCCGAGCGCCCGGCCCTCACGCGCCGGCGCGGCATCGGCACGGCGCGCTATGCGGTGCTGAAGGCCGCTCTCGAGCTCGCGCGGCGCCACTTTCGCGAAGCGCTGCGCTCAGGTCCCGCCCTCGCCGCGCCCGAGGCAACCCGTACCTTCCTGCTGGCGCAGCTGCGCGACCGCCCCTACGAGGTGTTCTGCTGCCTGTACCTCGATAACCGCCACCGGCTGATCGTGTTCGAGGAGCTGTTCCGCGGCACGATCGATCGTGCCAGCGTGCATCCGCGTGAGGTGCTGCGCCAGACGCTGGCGCACAACGCCGCCGCCGTGATCTTTGCCCATAACCACCCCTCCGGCGTGCTCGAGCCGAGCCAGGCGGACGAGCTCATCACGCGGCGGCTGAAGGAAGCGCTCGCGCTGGTCGACGTCCGGGTGCTCGATCATTTCATCATCGGAGATGGGACGTGCTTCTCCTT
>DATIXU010000098.1:0-6664 GCA_035518275.1 Steroidobacteraceae bacterium | reverse complement strand
TCAGGTCCTCGATCCGGGCAGTGGCGATCGGATCGAGCGCCGAGCACGGCTCGTCCATGAGGATCGTCTCGGGCTGGATCGCGATCGTGCGCGCGATACACAGGCGCTGCTGCTGGCCGCCGGACAGTCCGGTGCCGACCTGATTGAGCCTGTCTTTGACCTCATCCCACAGTCCAGCGCGCTGCAGGCTGGTGCAGACGATCTCATCGAGCTGCGCGCGCCCGCGTGCAAGACCGTGCAGCCGAGCGCCGTAAGCGACATTGTCGTAGATCGACTTCGGAAAGGGATTGGGCTTCTGGAACACCATCCCGACACGCGCACGCAGCTGCACCACGTCGCGGCGCTCGTCGTGGATATCGCCGCCGTCGAGCGTGATTGTCCCGGTGACGCGCGCGCCCGGGATGGTGTCGTTCATGCGGTTCAGGCACCTGAGGAAGGTCGACTTGCCGCAGCCCGAGGGCCCGATCATCGCCAGCACCTGGCGTCTGCCGACGTCGATCGTGACGTTCTTGAGCGCCTGCTTGCCGCTGTAGTAGACGTTGACGTCACGGCAGGAAAAGACCGGATCCTCCACGACGGTCTTCTCCGGGGCGGGGCGGGCGCCCGCCTCGGTGGAGACCGCGAGGTGCACCCGTCCGCTCGGCTTGAGGTTCAGGCCGCTCTCGCCGAGGTGGCGCTGGGAAGGCTCGGGAGCGGCCCCGGCGCGCGGCACAGCGGGCTTGCCGGCGGACCCGTTGCCGCCGCCCGCACCCTTGGCGCTCACGCCGGATGCCCCCGCGCCATTGCCGCGGGCCACGTCGGGCGCGCCCGGTGGGTCGGGCGGTTGCGGATTTTCCTTGGGCGGCTCGGTCATTCGTTCAGGCTTCAGCCAAATCTGCCGGTGACGTAGTCGTCGGTACGGCGGTTCTTCGGCGCCGTAAAGAGCTGGTCCGTGGGCCCCATCTCCACCAGCTCACCCAGGTACATGAAGGCGGTGAAGTTCGACACGCGCGCCGCCTGCTGCAGGTTGTGGGTCACGATGGCGATGCAGTACTTCTCCCGCAGCGACTGCAGGGTCTCCTCGATGCGCAGCGTCGAGATCGGATCGAGCGCCGCGGTCGGCTCGTCGAACAGGATAACCTCGGGCCGCACCGCCAGGGTACGTGCGATGCAGAGGCGCTGCTGCTGGCCGCCCGAGAGGCCGCGCCCGTCCTCGTGCAGCTTGTCCTTTACCTCTTCCCACATCGCTGCATCGCGCAGCGCCTCCTCCACGCGGTCGGTGAGCTCACTGTGGGAGATGCGCCGCGCGAGGCGCAGGCCGAAGGCGATGTTGTCGAAAATCGACATGGGGAACGGCGTCGCCTTCTGGAACACCATGCCGACCCGGTAGCGCAGCGCCGCGACATCCACCGACGGCGCGAGGATATCCTCGCCGTCGAGCCGCACGTCGCCGGTCGCGCGGTGTCCCGGGTAGAGCGCGTACATGCGGTTGAAGACCCGCAGCAGGGTCGACTTGCCGCAGCCCGAGGGTCCGATGAACGCCGTGATGCGCCGGTCCTCGAGCGTGAGATTGATGTCCTTCAGGGCCTGCGACTCGCCATAGTAGAAATCGAGGTGCCGCACCTGGTACTTGATCGGGCGCGCGCCGCGCTCGGCGTCGGGCGGCACGGCCAGCTCGGCTCCGGAGGCGCCCATCAGCGCTGCCCCCCGGGGTTGAGCCGCGCGACCACGAAGCGCGCCGTGATGGACAGGATCAGGATCGAGAGCGTGATGAGCAGCGCTCCCGACCAGGCGAGCTGCTGCCAGTTCGGATAGGGGCTCAACGCGAACTGGAAGATCACCACCGGCAGGTTCGCCATCGGGGCGTTGAGGTCGGTGCTCCAGAACTGATTGTTGAGCGCGGTGAACAGCAGCGGCGCCGTCTCGCCGCTGATGCGGGCGACCGCGAGCAGCAGACCCGTCACGATGCCGCTGCGCGCCGCCGGGTAGACGACACTGGTGATGGTGCGCCACGGATAGGCGCCCATCGCAGTGGAGGCGTCCTTCATCCCCTGCGGCACGAGATTCAGCATGTCCTCGGTCGTGCGCACCGTCACCGGAAGGGCGATGATCGCGAGCGCCACGGCGCCGGCGATCGCGGAAAAGTGACCCATGCGGATCACCAGCAGCTCGTACACGAACAGGCCGACGATGATCGAGGGGGCCGAGAGCAGCACGTCGTTCACGAAGCGGATCACCGAGGAGATACGCGCGGTGCGGCCGTACTCGGCGAGGTAGGTGCCGGCGAGCATCCCAACCGGGCCGCCGAGCAGTATCCCGATGACGGTCATGACGACGCTGCCGTAGATCGCGTTGAGCAGTCCGCCGCTGCCGCCGGGCGGCGGCGTCATGGCCGTGAACAGCATCACCGACATGCCGGCGAGCCCCCGGCTGAAGAGCGTCCAGAGAATCGCTCCGAGGAAGAACAGTCCGATCGCGGTGGCGAGGCCCGACAGGGCGAGCGCCACGACATTGATGACCTTGCGCAGGAAGCGGCGGCTCATACCGAGGAGAGCGCACGGCGCTCGAGGCGCAGCAGCATGAAGCGCGCGGCCGCGATCACCGAGAAGGTGATGAGAAACAGCAGCGCACCGAGCGCGACCAGCGAGGAGGTATACAGATCGCCGACCGCCTCGGTGAACTCGTTGGCGATGGCCGCCGAGATGGTGGTGCCGGGAGCCAGCAGCGAGGAGCCGATACGGTGGGCGTTGCCGATGACGAAGGTCACCGCCATGGTCTCGCCGAGCGCACGCCCCAGCCCGAGCATGATGCCGCCGATCATGCCGGTGCGCGAATAGGGCACGACTACCTGCCAGATCACTTCCCAGGTGGTGGCGCCGAGCCCGTAGCCGGATTCCTTGAGCACGTCCGGCACGGTCTCGAACACGTCGCGCGTCACTGCCGAGATGAAGGGCACGACCATGATGGCGAGCACGATGCCGGCGGTGAGAATGCCGATGCCGAAGGGCGGGCCCTGGAAGAGCCTGCCGATGATCGGCAGCGGCCCGATCACGTCGATGAGCCACGGCTGCACGTGCCGCTGCAGGATCGGCGCCAGCACGAACAACCCCCAGATGCCGAAGATGATGCTCGGCACCGCCGCGAGCAGCTCGATCGCGATACCCACCGGGCGCTTGAGCCACGCGGGCGCGAGCTCGGTGAGGAAGATGGCGATTCCGAAGCTCACGGGAATCGCGATCACGAGCGCGATGAGCGAGGTGATCACCGTGCCGTACACGGCCGCCAGCGCCCCGAACTTCTCGGTGACCGGATTCCAGATCTCGCTGGTGAGGAAGTGCAGCCTGAAGTGCGCGAGCGCCGGCCATGCCCCGTGCAGGAGCGACAGGGCGACGCCTCCGAGGAGTATCAACACGAGCAGCGCCGCCACGAACGTGGCGGCGCGGAACATCCGCTCACGCAGCCGCTGCCCCGCCGCGTGTCGCGGATCGATGGCAGCCGCAGTGTTCATCGGAACTGGTTCAGACTACATCCGTTTGGCGTCGGAGGCGCTCGCCATGGCCGGCGCGCCCTTGATCTCGGCCTTCCAGGTCGCACGGATCTGCTTGATCAGGCTCTCGGGCAGCGGCACGTAGTCGAGATCGGCCGCCATCCTGGCGCCGTTGCGGTACGCCCAGTCGAAGAACTTGAGCGCCTCGCCGGTCGCCGTCGCGTCGGGCGGCGTGCCGTAGACCAGGATGAAGCTCGCACCGGTGATCGGCCAGCTGCCCGCGCCCGGCTGATCGGTGAGGATCAGGTAGTACCCTGGCGCATGCGCCCAGTCGGCGCTCGCCGCTGCCGCCTGGAACGACTCGCCGTTCGGGGCGACGGTCTTGCCGGCGGAGTTGATGAGATCGCAGTAGGTCATCCTGGTCTGCTTGGCGTAGGCGTACTCGACGTAGCCGATGGCGCCCTCGGTCTGGGCCGTCATGTTGGCGACCCCCTCGTTGCCCTTGGCGCCGATGCCGCTCGGCCACTGAACCGAGGTGGCCTCGCCGATCGTCTCCTTGAACTTCGGACTCTCCTGCGAGAGATAGTGCGTGAAGAGGAAATTGGTTCCCGAGCCGTCCGAGCGGTAGATCGGTGCGATGGTGGTCGCGGGGAGCGAGAGCTTCGGGTTCAGCTTCTTGATCCGCGCGTCGTTCCACTTGGTGATCTCACCCAGGTAAATGGAGGCGACGGTCGGGCCGTTCAGCACCATCTGCCCGGGCTGCACCCCCTTGATGTTCACCACCGGCACCACCCCGCCGATGATCATGGGGAACTGCACCAGACCCGCCTCTTTCAGGTCCTCGGGCTTGAGCGGCATATCGCTCGCGCCGAAGGTGACGGTCTTCGCCTTGATCTGCTTGATGCCGCCGCCGGACCCGATCGACTGGTAGTTGAGGCCGATTCCGGTCTGCTGCTTATAGGCATCGGCCCACTTTGAATAGATGGGATACGGGAAGGTCGCTCCGGCACCGGAGATATCGGCCGCCTGCACGGCGCCCGTGCCGGCGATCGCGCCAAGCAGCGCCCAAAGTACCCGCTGGAATTTCTGTAAATTCATGTTTCAACTCCTGCAATCGGTGGGGGGGAAGCTCACCTGCCCCGGCCTCGTGGGCTGCGCCCTTTTTCGCCAGATGACGCACCGGACGCGCGCATTAGATGACAATAATGTGACGCTTCGATGACAGGGCTCGCCAGCCGCGTGCCGGGTGGCCGGGACAGTAGTCTTGCCGGGGGAGTTTTCAGGGTCGTGACAACGGGCGGCTTGCTCGTCGGACCGCCTCACCGTATAAACGCGAACCGCTCACTGGCCGCCGCCGCTGATGTCCCAAGCCCTCGCGCTCGCTGAAAACCTGATCGCACGCCGCTCCGTGACGCCCGCGGACGAAGGCTGCCAACAGCTGATCGGCGAGCGGCTCGCGGCCCTTGGATTCACGGTCGAGCCGCTGCGCTTCGGAAACGTGGACAATCTCTGGGCGCGCCGTGGTGCGGCCCAGCCGCTGTTCTGCTTCGCCGGCCATACCGACGTCGTTCCCACCGGCCCGCTCGAGGAGTGGCGCAGCGACCCCTTCGTGCCGACGCAGCGCGACGGCCTGCTTTACGGCCGTGGCGCCGCGGACATGAAGACGGGGCTCGCGGCCATGGTCACCGCCACCGAGGAGTTCGTCCGCAGCCACCCGCGCCACCGGGGCTCGATCGCCTTCCTGATCACGAGCGACGAGGAAGGCCCGTCGGTCGACGGCACCAGGCGCGTGGCCGAGACGCTCGCCGCCCGCGGCGAGCGCATCGACTGGTGCGTGGTGGGTGAGCCTTCGAGTGAGGCCACTCTCGGGGACACCATCAAGGTCGGGCGGCGCGGCTCGCTCAGCGGGCGGCTCACGGTCCACGGCGTGCAGGGGCACGTGGCCTATCCCCAGCTGGCCGAGAATCCGGTGCATACCCTCGCCCCTGCCCTCGCCGAGCTCACGCAGCACGTGTGGGATGCGGGAACCGAGTACTTCCAGCCGACGACCTTCCAGGTCTCGAACCTCAACGCCGGCACGGGCGCCCCGAACGTCATCCCGGGGGAGCTCAAGGCGCGCTTCAACCTGCGCTACTGCCCGGTGCAGACGCTCGAGAAGCTGAAGAGCCAGGTCGAGGAGATCCTGCGCAGGCACGGCGTGCGCTTCACGATCGAGTGGTACGTAGCGGGCGAGCCCTTCTATACCCCGCCCGGCCTCCTGTCGGATGCGGTCGGCGAGGCGGTGGCGCAGGTGACGGGAGCGAGGCCGCGCCTCTCGACGGGCGGCGGCACGTCCGACGGGCGGTTCATCGCACCGCTCGGAGCGCAGGTCGTGGAGCTCGGCGTGGTGAACACCTCGATCCACAAGGTCAACGAGTGCGTGCGGATCGCCGACATCGACGCCCTCGAGCGCATGTACCTCAACGTGCTGCGGGAGCTTCTGACCTCAGGTTGACGAGCGTCCCACCCGCGCCGAGCAGTACCGCCGATATCAGGACCCAGGCGGGCATGGCGAGCCCGAGGAAGGTCCAGTTGACCTCACCGCACTCCCCGCTTCCGCTCAGCACCCTGCGGATCACCTCGGTCACGGGCATGAAGCGCAGCATCATGGCGAGCGGCGCTCCGCAGGAGGGCAGCGTGCCGGGCGGCAGGCTCTGGATGTAGAGCTGGCGGGCGGCAATTCCCACCGTAAAGAGCATGAACAGCACGAGCAGCACGCCGTAGACATAGCGGCCCCCAGCGCGCGGGTGATGGAGCGCCGCGGCGAGGAACGTCACTCCGATCAGCATGATCCCGATGCGCTGGAAGATGCACAGCGGGCAGGGCTCCAGCCCCAGGCCGTACTGCGCATAGAGCGCGTAGGCCATGAGGCCCGCGCAAACGAGAAAGCCCGCGAAGTTGGCGAGACGGCGGCGCGACATCCGCTAGGGCGCTACCCCCGCGTTGCCCGATCCGGCCCGCAGCTCGCGCTCGACGTCATCGAGCGAGGTGTGGCGGATGTCCTTGCCGTGCACCATATAGATGACGTACTCGCTGATGTTCTTGGCGTGATCGCCGATGCGCTCGAGTGCGCGCACCACCCACATGACATCGAGCGCCCGGCGGATGGTGCGCGGGTCCTCCATCATGAAGGTGATGCTCTGGCGCTGGATGGCCTCG
>DATIXU010000097.1:0-1198 GCA_035518275.1 Steroidobacteraceae bacterium | reverse complement strand
TCGGTGAGGGAGGTCAATTTGGATGCCGGCGCAGCAGAGGTAGACCATTGCGATCAGCGCGTCGGCTGAGTGGAATCCGTGGGCGCGGTGGCTGATGAGCCTGACGCGGCTGTTGAGCGCCTCGAGCCTGCCGTTGTTGATCCCCAGCTCGATCGCGGCCAGCACGCCGTGACGGTGGGCGCGGAGCGTGCGGGCGAGCTTGACGAACGGCTTCAGCCGCGAGCGGGATGCCCACGCGAGCCACGCGTCGAGCCGCTCGGCGGCCTCGTCCTTCGGGAGCCGGTAGAGGTAGCGCAGCTCGCCCAAGAGCAGGAACGCCCGGTACATCGGCCTGTTGGTGAGCACGACCTCGGCGAGCTTGAGCAGCTGCTTGGTGGTCTGGTTGGCGGTGTCCTTGAGTAGCGAGTAGCGGGCGCCCTTGATCCAGCGGCCCTCGCCGGTCGAGGAGCGGCCGTGCCGGTTGTACTCATCGCGGCGGACCTGATCGGCGGCCTTGCCGCCGAGTTGCACCACATGAAACGGATCGAACGCGACCTTCGCTTCAGGCAGAGCGTTGCGGATCGCTTTCTCGTAGCCGGCGGACATGTCGATCGAGACCGCCTGGATCGAGGCCTTCTGCTCGTCGGTCAGCTCGTCGAAGAACGCCTGCAAGGTGGCGGCGTTACGGCCGGGCGCGGCCCACACCACGCCACCCGTCTGGTGGTTGGCCACACAGGTCAAGAACCTGTGCTCGGAGGCGTAGGACACCTCGTCGCAGCCGATCATCACCAGACCGTCCAGACGGCCACGATCGAGCTTGTCGGCGACCACGCGAGCGAGGATCTTCCCGACCGATCGCCACCCGATCCGCATCAGGCGGGTGATCGGCATCTTGGCCATCTGCTGCGCCAGGAACGCGACGACATCCTCGAAGTCACGCGTATACGGCGAGCCGGCCCGCGCCCACGGCACCCGCTCATACACGTCGCCGCAGCCCGGGCAGTACAGCCGTCTGAGCCGGCACTCGATCACACAACGAGACGCACCGAGATCGAGATGCCGCCAGCTCTTGACGCGGTGCTCCTTGATCGCCAGTCCGCGCGTGCCGCAGCCCGAGCAGACCGGCGCTCCCGGCCGCAACGCGACGGTCACGATCACTCCCTCGCTGCCGAACGCCACATCCCTGACCCACGCCCGCGGAAGCGCGAGCATCCTGTTG